>NZ_JBYSZK010000021.1:30312-121175 GCF_058787015.1 Roseateles sp. FW305-36
ACAGACGCCCCTCGCCCAGCTCGCGGCGCTGAACGCGCGCGAGTCTGGTCGGTCCCCCGAGGGGACGGCGATGCTTGCAGCATTGAGCCGCAAGCACATCGCCAGGCGGGCCGGCTCGGGAGCGGCCCAGCGCTCGGCCCGAAAGAATGGCGTCCCGGCCGCGTCAGCCCGCGCGGCCGGTCTCGGCTATCTTGTCGGGCAATGAGTTCCTCTCCCGCCCTTCAAGTCCTTGCCGGACCGGCCGCGCGCGCGCGCCTGGCCGAGCGCGGCCTGCGCGCCGAAGACGTCGGCCTGATGCCGGCCGCCGCCGGTGGCCCCAAAGGCCTGATCCTCAACGGCCTGGACCGCTACGTCTTCGGCGACTGGCTGCCGCAGAGCCACCAGACCGTCCACCTCGTCGGCGCCAGCATCGGCGCCTGGCGCATGGCCACGGCCGCCCTGGCCCATCGCGACGTCGCCGAAGCCTTCAACACCATGGCCGAGGCCTATGTGACGCAGGAGTACGACGTGCTGCCGGGCGACAAGCGCCCGCGGCCCGAGGGCGTCAGCAAGCGTTTCGGCGAGATCCTGGGCGAGATCTTCCAGGGCCGCGAAGCGGAAGTACTGAGCCACCCGCGGCTGCGCCTGCATGTCGTCACCTCACGCGGCCAGAACAAGGGCCTGGGCCTGCTGGCCCGCGAGGGCAGGCTGCGCACGCCGCTGGGTTATCTCGGCGCCTTCGCGGCCAACGCGGTGTCGCGGCCGCTGCTGGGCCGCTTCCTGGAACGCGTCGTCTTCTCCGACCCACGCGACCGGCTGCCGCTGAAGCTGTCCGACTTCACCAGCCGCGAGGTGCATCTGTCGCGCGCCAATCTGCGCGGCGCCCTGCTCGCGAGTTGCTCCATCCCTTTCTGGCTGCAGGCCCAGCACGACCTGCCCGGCGCCCCGCGGGGCGCCTACTGGGACGGCGGCATCACTGACTACCATCTGCATCTGGACTACCGAGCGCTGCAGACGGCGAGCGCCCCGCTGGTGCTCTATCCGCACTTCCAGCGCCAGGTCGTCCCGGGCTGGCTGGACAAGGCCCTCAAGCACCGCCATCGCTCGACGAGCTTCCTGGACAACGTCGTGCTGCTCTGCCCCTCGCCCGAGTTCATCGCCCAGCTGCCGGGCGCCAAGCTGCCAGACCGCAATGACTTCATGGCGCTCGAGGCCAACGAGCGCCGCAAGCGCTGGCGCGTGGCCGTGGCGGAAAGCCAGCGCCTGGCCGAGGCCTTTGAGGTGCTCACCCGGCAGGCCAGCGTCCAGGCCCAAGCCCTGTGAAGCCTCCGCCCATGCGGGCGGGCCCATCCTCAGGCTTGCGGATGCCAGGCGCCTGAGCGAGACAATTGAAAGGCGAGCGCGGCGCCGTGAAGCATTGCCCAGCAGGTGCTGGAACAAGCCTACACGGCCACCCGCTACACCCTGCCCTGAGGCGGCCGGGAGCGTGGACTAGAATCTGCGCTCCCGTCCCTCACAAGAGCGAGAAAGGCACCCTGGTTATGACACCGCGAACTACCCCGACCCCCACCTCGGAATAGTCGGCCGCGGCTCGTCACGCCTTTCAAGCACCCAAACAAAGCGCGGCACCGGCCGCGCTTTTTTGTTTCTCGCTCCTGGAGCACCCCATGATCTCGATTCAACTCCCCGACGGCTCTCGCCGTGAGTACCCGGCCTCGCTGTCGGTCGGTGATGTCGCCGCCAGCATCGGCGCCGGCCTGGCCAAGGCCGCCCTGGGCGGCAAGGTCGACGGCAAGGTCGTTGACCTCAGCCACGTCATCGACCACGACGTGCAGCTGTCCATCGTCACCGACAAGGACGCCGACGGCCTGGACATGATCCGCCACTCGACGGCCCACCTGCTGGCCTACGCCGTCAAGGAGCTCTACCCCGACGCCCAGGTCACCATCGGCCCGGTCATCGAGAACGGCTTCTATTACGACTTTGCCTACAAGCGTCCCTTCACGCCCGACGACCTGGCGGCCATCGAAGCCAAGATGACCGAGCTGGCGAAGAAGGACGAGAAGGTCGTGCGCCGCGTGCTGCCGCGCGACGAGGCCGTGGCCCACTTCAAGGCCATGGGCGAGGCCTACAAGGCCGAGATCATCGGCAGCATCCCCGCCGACCAGGACGTGTCCCTCTACGCTGAAGGCAAGTTCGAGGATCTGTGCCGCGGCCCCCACGTGCCGTCCACGGGCAAGCTCAAGCACTTCAAGCTGATGAAGGTGGCCGGCGCCTACTGGCGCGGCGACCATCGCAACGAGATGCTGCAGCGCGTCTACGGCACGGCCTGGGCAAGCAAGGACGATCTGCAGAAGTACCTGACTATGCTGGAGGAGGCCGAGAAGCGCGACCACCGCAGGCTCGGCAAGGAACTGGACCTCTTCCACATCGACGAGCATGCCCCCGGCGTCGTCTTCTGGCACCCCAAGGGCTGGACGGTCTGGCAGGAGGTGGAGCAGTACATGCGCCGCGTCTACCGCGACAACGGCTACCAGGAGGTCAAGGGTCCGCAGATCCTCGACCAGGGCCTGTGGGAGAAGACCGGCCACTGGGACAAGTACCGCGAGAACATGTTCGTGACCGAGTCGGAAAAGCGCGACTACGCGCTCAAGCCGATGAACTGCCCCGGCCACATCCTGATCTTCAAGCAGGGCGTGAAGAGCTACCGCGACCTGCCGCTGCGCTTCGGCGAGTTCGGCCAGTGCCACCGCAACGAGCCCACGGGCGGTCTGCACGGCATCATGCGTGTGCGTGGCTTCACGCAGGACGACGGCCACATCTTCTGCACGGAAGACCAGATCCAGGGTGAAGTCACGGCCTTCACGGCCCTGCTGCAGAAGGTCTACAAGGACTTCGGCTTCACGGAGATCATCTACAAGTTGTCGACGCGCCCCGAGAAGCGCATCGGCAGCGAAGAGAGCTGGGACAAGGCCGAGCACGCCCTGGCCGAAGGCCTGCGTGCCTCCGGCTGCGATTTCACCTATCTGCCGGGGGAAGGCGCCTTCTACGGCCCCAAGATCGAATACACGCTGAAGGACGCCCTGGGCCGCGAATGGCAGTGCGGCACCATCCAGGTCGACCCCAACATGCCGGAGCGCCTGGACGCGGCCTTCGTCGACGAGGACGGCGAGCACAAGCGCCCGCTGATGCTGCACCGTGCCATCGTCGGGAGCCTGGAGCGTTTCATCGGCATCCTGATCGAGCAGCACGCCGGCGCCCTGCCCGTCTGGCTGGCACCGACCCAGGTCGTGGTGGCCAATATCACGGACGCCCAGGCCGATTACGTGTCTGAAATTGTGAAATCGCTGCAAAAACAAGGGCTTAGGGCCTCGGCAGATTTGCGCAACGAGAAGATCACCTATAAAATCCGCCAGCATTCCATGCAAAAGCTGCCGTACATCCTCGTCGTGGGTGACAAGGAAAAGGCGAATGGCAGCGTTGCGGTCCGCGCCCGTGGCAACCAAGACCTCGGCGTGATGCCCCTGCAGGACTTCCTCGATCGGATCTCCGCAGACATCACCAACAAGGTCTGAAAGCCACCCGGGCGCGATTTGTTTTTGTTGGGGCCCCGTCGCCTGGGGCCCGCTGAAAGGTCTACACCATCGCTACGTTTGCCGACCGTCGTGCGATTCCGGAGCGCAAGCACCGGTTGAACCGCGAAATCATGGCTCCCGAAGTCCGTCTGAACGGTCCCGAGAATGAACCCATCGGGGTCGTCAGCATCCAGGAAGCCCTGCGTATGGCGGGCGACATGGATGTGGACCTGGTCGAGATCTCTGCCACCGCCAATCCGCCGGTCTGCCGGCTGATGGACTACGGCAAGTTCAAGTACCAGGAGCAAAAGCGCGCCGCCGAAGCCAAGGCCAAGCAGAAGATCATCGAAATCAAGGAAGTCAAATTCCGTCCGGGCACGGACGAAGGCGACTACCAGATCAAGATGCGCAATCTGCGCCGCTTCATCGCCGAAGACGGCGACAAGGGCAAGGTCACGCTGCGCTACCGGGGCCGTGAGATCACCCACCAGGACATCGGCATGCGCCTCCTGGAGCGGATCCGCGACGAACTGGCCGATGTGGCGATCGTCGAGAACATGCCGAAGCTCGAAGGTCGGCAGATGATCATGGTCTTGGCGCCCAAAAAGCGCTGAAACCCAACGAGGTTTAACGAGTCGGTTTGGTCGCCGGCCCGTTCACAAGTCTCCTGAGGCCAACAAGTGTGTCGGAATCTCCGGCACCGCCCCAGGGACATACTTAAAAGGAGCATTCACATGCCCAAGATGAAGACCAAGAGCAGCGCGAAAAAGCGTTTTCGCGTTCGTCCGGGTGGCACCGTCAAGCGCGGTCAGGCGTTCAAGCGCCACATCCTGACCAAGAAGACCACGAAGAACAAGCGTCACCTGCGCGGCGCTGTGAACGTGCACGAAACCAACATGGGTCACATCGCTCAGATGCTGCCCTTTGCTGGTCTGTAATCCACTAACGACTCAAGGAGAAACACATGCCTCGCGTCAAACGTGGTGTAACCGCTCGTGCCCGTCACAAGAAGGTCCTGGCCCTGGCCAAGGGCTTCCGCGGTCGTCGTAAGAACGTCTTCCGCATCGCCAAGCAGGCGGTGATGAAGGCGGGCCAATACGCCTACCGTGACCGCCGCACCAAGAAGCGCGTCTTCCGTCAGCTCTGGATTGCCCGTATCAATGCCGCCTCGCGTGGCCTGGGCCTGTCCTACAGCAAGTTCGTGGCAGGTCTGAAGAAGGCCCAGATCGAGATCGACCGCAAGGTCCTCGCCGACCTGGCCGTCAACGACCCGGCTGGCTTCGCCAGCATCTTCGCCAAGGTGAAGGCCGCGCTCGCCTGATTGCGAACCATCCCGACTCGTCGGGATACGCAAACTTTCAGGGCCGGCCCCACTGGGTCGGCCCTTTTTCATTCCAAATTCCTGATGTCTGATCTCGACGCCCTGTTGCAAGCGGCCAAGGCTGATTTCGCCTCCGCCCCGACGCCCGCCGAACTGGAAAACGCCAAGGCGCGCTTTCTCGGCAAGTCCGGTCGCGTGACCGAACTGATGAAGGGCCTGGGCGCCCTCAGCATCGAGGAAAAGAAGACCCGCGGCGCCGAGATCAACCAGACCAAGGTGGCCATCGAAGCCGCCCTGACCGCACGCCGCGACGCGCTGGCCGCCGCCGAGCTCGAGAAGCAGCTCAAGGCCGAGGCCCTGGACGTGACCCTGCCCGGCCGCCAGCGCGGCACTGCAGGCCTGCACCCGATCACGCGCGCCATGGAGCGCATCGAGGCCATCTTCGCCTCCATGGGCTTCGACGTCGCCGACGGCCCCGAGATCGAGACCGACTGGTACAGCTTCTCGGCGCTGAACAACCCCGAGAACCACCCGGCCCGCTCCATGCAGGACACGTTCTACGTCGACATGAAGGACGAGAACGGTTCCTGGCTGAACCTGCGCCCGCACACCAGTCCAATGCAGATCCGCTACGCGCAGGCCCACGCCAAGCGCTACGCCGGTCAGGAGACGATGCCCGAGATCCGCGTCATCGCTCCGGGCCGCACCTACCGCGTCGACAGCGACGCGACCCACTCGCCGATGTTCCACCAGGTCGAAGGCCTGTGGGTGGGCGAGAACATTTCGTTCAAGGACCTGAAGGCGGTCTACCTGAACTTCATCACCGCCTTCTTCGAGACCGACCAGCTGCAGCTGCGTTTCCGGCCCAGCTACTTCCCCTTCACCGAGCCCAGCGCCGAGATCGACATCATGTTCGAGAGCGGTCCGCTGAAAGGCCGCTGGCTGGAGGTGTCAGGCTCCGGCCAGGTCCACCCGCAGGTCATCCGCAACATGGGCCTGGACCCCGAGCGCTACATCGGCTTCGCCTTCGGCTCCGGCATCGACCGTCTGGCCATGCTGCGCTATGGCGTCAACGATCTGCGCGCCTTCTTCGATGGCGACCTCCGTTTCCTCTCGCAGTTCAAGTAATCCAGAAGAACCATGCAATTCCCCGAGTCCTGGCTGCGCGAGTTCTGCAATCCGCCGCTCAACACCCAACAGCTCGCCGAGCTGCTGACCATGTCCGGCATGGAAGTCGAAGAGCTGCGACCCGTCGCGCCGCCCTTCCACGGCATCGTCGTCGCCGAAATCCTCGAAGCCGAGCAGCACCCCAACGCCGACAAGCTGCGCGTCTGCAAGGTCAATGCCGGCGGCGAACCTCTGCAGATCGTCTGCGGCGCACCCAACGCCCGCGTTGGCATCAAGGTGCCGCTGGCCACCGTCGGCGCCGAGCTGCCTCCCGGTGAAGACGGCAAGCCCTTCAAGATCGGTGTCGGCAAGCTGCGCGGCGTCGAGAGCTTCGGCATGCTGTGCTCGGCCCGGGAGCTCAAGCTCAGCGAAGACCACGGCGGCCTGCTGGAACTGCCGGCGGACGCCGTCATCGGCGAGGACATCCGCAAGCACCTCAACCTCGACGACACGCTGTTCACGCTGAAACTGACGCCCAATCTGGGTCACGGCCTGAGCGTGTTCGGCGTTGCGCGTGAGGTCGCTGCGCTGACCGGCTCCCCGCTGTTGAAGGCCGAGTTCCCGGCCGTCAAGCCGACGCTGGACGACAAGCTGCCCGTGCGTGTGGAAGCCACCGACCTGTGCGGCCGTTTCTCGGGCCGCATCGTCAAGGGCATCGACACCAAGGCCAAGACGCCATCGTGGATGGTCCGGCGCCTCGAGCGCTGCGGCCAGCGTTCGGTCACAGCTCTGGTCGACATCTCGAACTACGTGATGTTCGAGTACGGCCGCCCGTCCCACATCTTCGACCTCGACAAGATCAGCGGCGAGCTGGTGGTGCGCTGGGGCAAGGCCGGCGAGCAGCTCAAGCTGCTGAACGGCAACACCATCACCGTCGACGACAAGGTCGGCGTCATCAGCGATGCGCGCGAGGTCGAGTCCCTCGCTGGCATCATGGGTGGCGACCACACCGCCGTGTCCGACGACACTCGCAACGTCTACGTCGAGGCCGCCTTTTGGTGGCCTGAGGCCGTCATGGGCCGCGGCCGTCGCTACAACTTCTCGACCGACGCCGGCCACCGCTTCGAGCGCGGCGTTGACCCGTCGCAGACCGTCGAGCACATCGAGCGCATCACCCAGCTCATCGTCGACATCTGCGGCACGGCTGACACGAAGGTCGGCCCGATGGACGACCAGTCGCCCAATGTGCCGGTGCGCAAGCCCGTGGCCCTGCGCGTCGCCCGCGCCGCCAAGGTCATCGGCATGGCCATCACGCAGGCTGATTGCGAGAGCGTCTTCACCCGCCTGGGCCTGCCCTTCACGGCTGCTGACGGCGTCATCACGGTGACCCCGCCGAGCTGGCGCTTCGACATCCTGATCGAGGAAGACCTCATCGAGGAAGTCATCCGCGTGATGGGCTATCCCACGCTGCCATCGACCGCGCCGCTGGCGCCCATCGTCGGCCGCACCGGTTCCGAGTCGCGCCAGGCCAAGCACGCACTGCGCCGTTCTGTGGCCGCACGCGACTATTTCGAGACCATCAACTTCAGCTTCGTCGAAGAGCGCTGGGAGCGCGAGCTGGCCGGCGTCACCGACCCGATCAAGCTGCTCAACCCCATCGCCGCGCCGCTGTCGGTGATGCGCACCAGCCTGATCGGCAGCCTCGTGCAGGTGCTGCGCCACAACCAGGCCCGCCGCGCGACCCGCGTGCGCGTCTTCGAGCTGGGCCGCGTGTTCAAGCGCGACGCCACCGTGGCCAACGGCCCGCTGTCGGTCGCCGGCATCGAGCAACCGCTGCGCCTGGGCGGCCTGGCCTGGGGCCCGGCGGACCAGCAGCAGTGGAGCCAGCGCGACCGCGCCGTCGATTTCTTCGACGTCAAGGGCGATCTGGAAGCGCTGTTCGCGCCGCAGACGCTGACCTTCGAAGCCGCCGAGCACCCGGCCCTGCATCCGGGCCGCAGCGCCCGTGTGAGCCTGAACGGCGCCGTCATCGGCATCGTGGGCGAACTGCACCCGCGCTGGCGCCAGGCCTACGAGATCAGCGGTGGCGCGCCCGTCGTCTTCGAGCTGGACCTCGACGCCGCCCTGACCCGAACGCTGCCGCAAGGCCAGCCCCTGCCGCGCCAGCAGTCCGTGCAGCGCGACCTGGCGCTGGTGATCAAGGACAGCACGCCCCACGACGCGCTGATGGCTGCCATCACGGCCGCCGGTGGCGCGCTGCTGCGCTCGGCCAAGCTCTTCGATGTCTTCAAGCCCGCGGCTGGTTCCACGACCGATCTGCAGGCCGACGAACGCAGCCTGGCCGTGCGCCTGGAACTGCTCGACGACGAAGCCACTTTGACCGACGAGCGCATCGAGGCAGCCGTGGCCGCCATCGTGGCCGCCGCCAGCAGCCAGCTCGGCGCGCGCCTGCGCAGCTGAACCCAGGAACAGGAACAGGAATGGACGCGAACGACGCCAAGAAATCCGAAGCCGCTGCGGTCGTCATTGGCAGCCTGGAGACGCCCACGCTGACCAAGGCCGAACTAGCGGAGCTGCTGTTCGACAAGCTGGGCCTGAACAAGCGCGAGTCCAAGGACATGGTCGAGGCCTTCTTCGACATCCTGCACGACAGCCTCGTCAAGGGTCAGGACGTGAAGCTCTCCGGCTTCGGCAACTTCAACATCCGCCGCAAGGCACCGCGCCCGGGGCGCAACCCGCGCACCGGCGAATCCATCCCCATCAAGGCGCGCAACGTCGTGACTTTTCACGCCTCCCACAAACTCAAGGGGGTCGTGCAAGGCGATGCGCCCGCCGGGGAAGACTTCGAGTAGAGTCTCCCCTCCCCTCGCGAACTTGTTGATTTGCAATGGAAAAGGCGCTTCCCGCCATCCCCGCCAAACGCTACTTCACCATCGGTGAGGTGAGTGAGCTGTGCGGCGTGAAGCCCTATGTGCTGCGCTACTGGGAGCAGGAGTTCACCCAGCTCAAGCCCATGAAGCGGCGCGGCAACCGGCGCTACTACCAGCACCACGAAGTCCTGCTGATCCGCCGCATCCGTGACCTGCTCTACGACCAGGGCTTCACCATCAGTGGCGCGCGCAACCAGCTCAGCGAAGGCCTGCCACCCACCGGCGCCCAGAACTTCCGTGACGAGGCCGAAGCGGCCCAGGCTCTCGATGTCCTCGACGGTGAACTGGACGGTGACGACGACCTGGACGTGCCGGACGAACTTGCCTTCGTGCCGACCTCCCGGCCCGCAGCTTCGCACGCCCGGCCGCTGAAAGCCGCCGAGGCGTCCATCACCCTGCCCGTGCTGGCCATCGAGAACATCACCACTCTCGAGCAGGTGCGCGCCGAACTGCTGGCGATTCGAGCTACCCTTCTCGGCTGACAGAGCGAGAAATCGAGGGTTGTCGGGCAAGAAGCCCTGAATCCTAGGTTATACTGATTGGCTCAGTCGGGGCGTAGCGCAGCCTGGTAGCGCACTTGCATGGGGTGCAAGGGGTCGCGAGTTCGAATCCCGCCGTCCCGACCATTTTTATTGAAGTAGATCAACGGCTTAGCAGCTTCGGCAGCTAAGCCGTTTGTCCTTCTGGCAGCCGATTTTGACTCCAGGGGTACACCCAGGGGTACACCGGCGCCGGGCTTGCAGGTTCTGAGAGCCTGACCCGGCACGCATACCGTTCATACCGTCCCGCTGCGTCCTATGCAGCCGCGTCATGACGCGGCCCTTTGTGCCGCACTTGCCCCGCTGAGCATCAACTGGTCCCGGCAGCTTCGAAGAGAAGTTGAACGATTAAGCTGGGGACCACGCCCTGCACTTCACGGCAATGGGCATGGCCTGAAACGGCAAAAGCAAGAGAACTTGGACGCCACTGCTGCGGCGAACTTCCTCTGGGATCTGTTCGTGCGCCAGGGACAAATCTGACCGGCTGGCGCTCGGCGCGGCGGCAGCATCTCCAGCAGGCGCCTGCCATATCGAGGAACCACCACCGGTCCCGCGAGGTGGGCATTGCGTTGAATGACTTGAACGTTGGCCATGACCAATCTCCTGTCGTGAAAGATCAGCCGGGCTCCGGTTGGTTGCCCTGAATGAAGATCCTTCACTTGGACTCCTCGCACCCGCCCACGGGCGGGCGGGGGGTGTGAACCGCCCCGGCAATTGCGGAGGCCCGTTGGTTTAAGTCAGACGGTTGCGGCCTGACCAGCGCGTTGTCGATGGTAGTTGGCCTCGAACTCGGCAGGCGGGATGTAGCCCAGCGGCTCCATCAGTCGGTGATGGTTGAACCAGGCGACCCATTCCAGCGTCGCCAGTTCCACCGCCTGCTTTGTCTTCCATGGCCCGCGCCTGTGGATGACCTCGGCCTTGTAGAGCCCGTTGATGGTCTCGGCCAGCGCGTTGTCGTAGCTGTCGCCCTTGGAACCGACTGATGGCTCGATACCGGCCTCGGCCAAACGCTCGCTGTAGCGGATGGACAGGTATTGCGAGCCCCTGTCGGAGTGATGCGTCAGGCTGCCGTCGTCAGACGGTTTGCGGTCGTACAGCGCTTGCTCCAGCGCGTCGAGCACGAACTCGGTGTGCATCGAACTGCTTTGGCGCCAGCCCACGATGCGCCTGCTGAACACGTCCACCACGAACGCCACGTAGACCCAGCCCTGCCAGGTCGAGACGTAGGTGAAGTCCGAGACCCAGAGCTGGTTGGGGCGCTCTGCACGGAACTGACGGTTGACTCGGTCCAGCGGGCATGGCGCCTTGGGGTCAGGGACGGTGGTGCGCACTGCCTTGCCTCGGCGCACGCCCTGCAGGCCCTGGTGGCGCATCAGCCGCTCAACGGTGCAGCGCGCCACCACTAAGCCCTCGCGGTTGAGCTGACGCCAGACCTTGTCAGCTCCGTAGACCTGCATGTTGGCCTGCCACACGCGCTGGACCTGAGGCACCAAGCTCGCATCGCGCTGCGCCCGACGCGAGTACAACGCCGGGTTGCGCTGCCGGGCCGCATGGCGCCAGTACGCCGACGGGGCGATCTGCATGACGCGACAGATCGACTCGACCCCGAACTGCTGGCGATGCTGGTCGACGAAGGCCTTTAGGACTTGATGCGGCGGTCGAGCTCCGCCTGGGCGAAAAACGCGCTGGCCAACTTCAGAATCTCGTTGGCCTTGCGTAGCTCGCGCACTTCGCGTTCGAGGTCCTTGATGCGCTGCGCCTCGGCCGTTGAGACGCCTTCGCGTTGGCCGGCATCGACCTCATGCTGCTTCACCCAGGTGTGAAGCGTCTGCGGCACGCAGCCGATCTTGGCTGCGATGGACTCGACAGTGGCCCACTGCGAGGGATGCTCGTCTCGGTGCTCGAACACCATGCGCACGGCGCGCTCACGCACCTCAGGCGAAAACTTCGGGGACTTCCTCATGGCTCCATTCTCCAGAGTTGGAGCCTCCGAGAAACCCGGGGCGGTTCATCTTCAGAAAATTACTGAAATA
This sequence comes from Roseateles sp. FW305-36, assembly GCF_058787015.1. NCBI lineage: Bacteria > Pseudomonadati > Pseudomonadota > Betaproteobacteria > Burkholderiales > Sphaerotilaceae > Roseateles > Roseateles sp. FW305-36. Next base: position 41,797 of record NZ_JBYSZK010000021.1, read on the forward strand.
TTCGAACGATGCGCCAAATTATGATTTACTGGATAAAATTGAATGCCCCTTGGCAGGGGATTTTTCACGTGCCAACTGCGGGTTTTCTCTAGGCATAAAGCAGATGGCGCACGAAGCATTTGCTATAACGTCCTCATCGGACGTCGATTATCGATTATTGACCGTGGTATCAGATGAAAAATAAGTTGGTCTTTGCTACTGCGCTCGGGGTCATGGCTGCCATCACGGCGTTGAAGTTCTTCGGGAACGTGCCCGCCGCGAAGGACGCTGGAAGCGAAACGTCAAATCCGCAGCACCATCTGCCACTTCCTAAGCAAGCGAATACAAATAGCTCGCAGGAAACGCAGCTTGCGAATCCGAACTTGCCTTCCCAAGCAGCCTCTTCTTCAATAGGCGCATCCTTCCCTGAGATTCAGAAACTCGAAAGCCTAGTTCGAGAAGGGACAACTGTTAGCTTGCTAGAAGCAGCAAAGATTCTCAGGGTGTGCGCGTCGTCCGAGCTACTCAAGAGCGCGGCACCCAACACAATTGTCCCAGGCTACTGTCAGCGCATCAGTCCTACCCATGCGCGAATGCGCATGGAATGGGTCGAATCAGCTGTAAAGGCCCGAATTCCGGGCGCTGGATCGGAATTTCTGGCCAATGGCCCCAATGGAAATGTGATTGACCTTTATCAACGGAAAGACGACCTCCTTGTGCGCGAGTGGAAAGTTCGCGCCCTCGAAATTCTCGAAGGTGAAGCCAAGCGTGGTGATTTGGAAGCGATCGGAACGCTTAGGGACGCACTTTCGGCGCAGGGCATAGGCCCCGCAGACGTAGTGCGTTCATATGCATACCAGAGAGTGCTATGGACTTTACAAGACCCCGCCAATGCAAACGTTCGTCTAAAACAGCTCGATTCAATATCTCAACTCAACCCAGAGGAGGTGCAAGCGTCCGCTCAACTTGCCAACAAGCTTCTTAATGAAATTAGGGAAGGGAAAAAATGAAACGACTACTGTTTGCAGCTTTGCTGTTTGTTTCTGCGGCGTCGGCGCACGCCACAAATTACGGCTCATGGACTTGCGTGAAATTTGGGGATGGCAAATGCATTACCAACGACTACAACGCAGGATACATAAGCCAGAACCAAAAGATGGCTAGTGCCAGCGATGTTGGCTCATTCATCTACACAGTTGTCAGCCCAATAGCAAAGCCAGGCATATATGCAGTTGGGGATTCAATAACTGTATGTGACTTGGCTCGATGTATCGATTTGGCGTGGGCAGGAGGCTATTGGCAAGTTACGCGCGCTGCATACGACAATGTTGCAGGGGCGCACAATTTTATTAACGCAACAAGCTCGGCTGGCTCGAAGACATTGCGAAGCAGTGTTTCGCCGAGCACCTATAACCTCACCGTAGACGGTTACTGGAAGGACCAGGACTGGTACTGGGACGGTGAATATATTGGCACGAGATCGTATTGGGTTACGACCGGCATTTTCGTGGTTTGGGTTAATGGCGAGCCACCCGGCGACGCCGGGACGGTCAGTTCAATCGGAGGCAGCGGCTCCAAAGATTGATCCCAGCAGCGGACTAGCTAACCCCCTATCTAGTCCGCTCACCTTTCCCGCGCGCAATTTGTGGACAGGTGCCGGCTAGTTGTCGCCGGGCCGCGCCGCCCAAACCAAGCGTGCGCAGCACGCCTCGCCAGGTCGCGCAGCGACGCTCGCGGGAGTGTTGCCCCGGCGGCCCAGGGGGGACGCCTGGAAGAGCCGCCCGCGCCGGCCGCCACACCGCGTAGCGGTCTGGCTTTCAAGCGGCCCGGCTACGGGCGTGGCGGGCGCCGGCAAAGCCGAACAGGCCTGCGGCCAGATCGGCAATGCCGGCGCGGGAACGGGCCGCGCGCCGCCCAGGCAACGCCTCGGCGGCGCAAATTTCAAACACCGGAAAACGGGCAAGGGGGAAAGCCCCCTGCCCTGCCCCCTCAGACCTCGGTCCGCAGCAGCTCCGGCAACCAGCGCTTGCCCGCCAGCAGACCCTCGGCCATTCCGACCGCCTCCGCCTTCTTGAGCCTCGACACCTCACCCACGGCGTCGCCCTGCCCCGCCTCCGTGAGCGCCTGCACGATCAGTGCCTTGGGCACGCGGCCGAGATAGGTGGCGCCCGTGGCTTCCCACCAATCGGCCATGTCGAGCGCAGCAGCCTGGGCCAGCATCTGGGCCGGCTTCGCATGGGCCGACCCGTGCAGCGCATGCGTCGTCAGCGCCGTGCAGACCACCAGCAGCTCCTGGAGAGTTTCAACCGACTGATCCAGCAGGAAGGACATCAGGTCCTTCGGGTCGCTCGGCAGACGTTCTCGCCATGCGTCGACGACGGCTTGCAAGCTCTTGTGCGCCGGGCTGTCTGCCATCGCGGGCGCGATCTGCAAAAGCTGCCAGTTCGGGCTGCGTACAGAAACGCCCAGGGCGGTCGGCGACTCGTACTGCGCTGAAACCCTCTCGTAGAGCAGCGGCACGGCCATCGAGTGAGCCAGCGCCGCCAGGGCGACCTGCGGCTTGCGCAGCAGCGCGACTTGCAGGGCTTCCGTCTTGTAGGCAGTCAGCTCCATGCGCAGCATGGACGACACCCCCTTGGTCGGGGCCTCATGGTCGCCCGCGCCTTCGCCATCGGCAGCCGCACCTCGGGACGCAGGAGACGCCGCCTTGGCGCGCCACGCCTTGTAGTCCTCCTGGCGCATCAGGTTGCGTTTGACGATCACACGGCCGTCGGGGGCCAGCGTCAGCAGCGCGCCTGCCATCGCCATCACCTCCGCAGGGCAGTAGGCAAGCTTGGACTCGATGGCGTCGATCTGCATCTGATAGGCCTGCGTCTGCTCTTCCAGCGCCTCGATGAGGTCGGCGCTGTCCGCGTCGGAATCATCCGCGTCGTACAGGGCTTCCAGCTTGTCCTCGGCGTCGTCCTTCGCACGCTGCAGTTCACCCAGCGCATGCGCCTGTTCGGCCGAGGGCTCGTGCCGCTGCGTGGGTGCCTCGCAGTAGCGCTGCCTGACCTCGTAGTCGTACTCGAAGGCCACCTCGACCCAGGCCCAGCCGTCCTTGTCTTGTTCGGCCGCCCCCAGGGCCGTGAGGCGCTCCATCGCCAGCCGCTGCATCAGCTCCGGGTCGCCGATGTGCTCGGCGTCGCCCTGGTCGTTGCTGAACAGGTCGCGGATGACGTGGCCGCCCGCCTGCTCGTAGGCGTCCAGGCCCACGAACTTGACCACCGAGCCACGCACGCTGTCGCCGAGGATCACGTTGCGGATGGCGCTGGGGCTGCGGCTGTAGGCCGGCAGGCATTCCCAGGCGCCTTCCTGCTTCTCGTGCGTGTCGGCCAGCGACAGCGCCATGAGCTGGTCCATGTTCATGTCGCCCGCGCGGTACAGCGCGAACAGCTTGGACGACACGGTGGCGAGCTTCAGGCGGCGCTTGACGGTCAGCGGTGTGAGCCCGAAGCACACGGCGATGTCCTCGATGCCGGCACCGGCAGCAACCATGTCCGCAAACGCGCGCACGGTGTCCGCGATGCTCATCGGCTTCTGGCCCTGGTTCTCGGCCATGCTGACCGCGATGGCTCGCTCGGCCGGGACCACCGCGCACAGCACCTCGAAGTCCGGCGTGATGCGCCCACGCTTGACCAGCACGTTCAGTGCTCGCAGACGCCGGCCACCAGCGATCACGCCGTGTGTGAACAGCCGCTTGCTCTCTCGGCCCTTGCCGCGCCGTGGGCCGTCATAGGTCAGCACCGACAGGTTCTGCAGCAGGCCCTGCGCATCGATCAGGTCAGCCAGCTCGTCGATCTCCGCCTCGGTGGGCTCGTCCTTGCGCACGTTGCGCTCGTCCAGCCGCAGGCACCGCAGGGTCAAGTACTGGAGGTTTGCTTCTTCGGTTCCTGCCCGCAGGGCAATGCTTGCTTCTTGGTGAGTCTCGGGAGGTGCGGAGGGAACGTCCGCTTCGAGGCTGTTGCTGCCGCGGGTGGTGAGGGTTTCGGTCTTGCTCATGGTTCACGCCTTTCTGCGTTGGTGGTGGGAAAACCTGCTTCCTGGAGCCGTCTCGACGGACCAGCAGCGCGGCGCCCACCGAAGGCAATGGCCGGCCCGCAAGCCGCAGCCCGGCGCATCACGCCGGGACCGGGTGAGGACACGGAGCGCAGCTGCACCGTTGCCTTCGGTGGGCGCTGCGCTACCCGTCGAGAAAGGGACGGCCCAGGAGGCAGGCCACCGCCCATGAAGAAACTGCGAGCGGGACCGTGGGATTCGCCCTCACCACCCGCGGCAGCGCGCGGCGGGCCCCACGGGGCCGCTGCGCACCCACACCGCGCAGCGGTGCGCTTCAGCGCCGCCAGGCGCCGGCGAGAGGGATCGACAGGGCTGCGCAGCAGTCCAGGCGCCGCATGGATGAGCGCCCGGCGCGAACCCGCAAGAGCCCGGACGGCCGGCAACGCCGGCCAGGCTCGCCCAGCTCACCAAGCCAGCCGAAGGCATGGACGCCTCCCGTTTTATGGTGTACTGTATAAATACACAGTATTCAGCGAAGCGCCCGAAATTGCTTCATCCCACCCACCCAGCCAGCACGCTGGCACCCGGTCAGCGCCAGCTGGCCAGTCCCAGGAGAAGGACATGAGCAAGCCGCTCTACGTCGCCTACTTCGCCATCAACCCCTATGGCGAGGACGTGCCGAACCAAGCCATGGACGCGGCCAGGAAAGCGCTGGAAGACCAGTTGGGCGTTGCCTGGCAGGTCCTCGGTGCCAAAGCCGCTTTCGAGGAAGCGGGCGGGCTGCCGGCGTACTGGGCCGGCAACCACCTGCCAAGCATCGTGCGCTGGACCACGGCAACCCAGGCGGCACTGAACGCCGCATTCAAGGCCGAACCTCCACGTCAGGCCACGATCGAAGATCTCGAGCAGTTGGACGAGGCCTGCATCGACGTCATTCCAGCCGCCCACTACGCGTACACGCCCAATGAATGGCTCGTTGTGTTCACCGCCCACTTCGGCATGAGCGATCACTGCGAGTCGCACGAGCAAGCGCTGAACGCCGCGCGCCATTGGCTCACCGCCGCGCCTGGTGCATGCCCGATCGCCGCGGCCGACCAGCAGATCCGCAACGGCTACCGCGCCCGCAGCCGGGCTCTCGAATCGAGCAGAGCCGCGGGTGGCAATCGGCAAAGGCCAGCGCCCGAGCTGCATCGCCTCGTACCCCAAACGCACGCTCAGGGAGCCACACCATGGAATTGAAACTGACCGACCCCGACAGCATCATTGCCTGGTGGCAGGTGTTCCCAGAGAGGCACGACAGTTTCTTGACCTACAAGCTCAAGGCCAGCCCTGAATTCGCCCCGGCGATCTGCGAGGCCCGCCGTCGCATCGCCGCAAATCCAGTGCTTGGCGGTCTGCTCAGACAGGTGGAACAGCGCACCCGGCAGCACGACGCCGCGTTCAGAGAGACGCTCGGCGCGAACGAACTGCAGCACCTAGAGCTCGCGGCCTAGACTTCGAACCAACACAGCGAGGTACCAACATGGATTCGCAAGCTTCATGGCGTCAGGACTGGGAGATCGACGAGAAGGTCAACAGCGTCGAGGTGCCAGTTGCCTGGCACCGATCCGGCCTGTGTTTCCAGATCGAGTACGACGACATCCTGTGGGTCCATGGGCCCGCTGACGTGTCGACGAGCCGTGAGAAGGAGCTCGTCCAGGAGATGGGTGAGCCGGGCTTCAAAGCGTTCAGGTCCGAGCTCACGCGCCAACTCCGCCAGCTGTGGCGCGAGCGCGGATACACCGACTTCTCGCCGCAAAAGAGTGATGCCAGAGCGCCATGGCGCGCCGACTGGGCCATGAACGTCGACGAAAGCGCCCGGGCGCAGGCCGTGCATTCGTCCGGTCTGGGCTTCACCATCCACCCCGATATCGACATGGGAAACGTGCCCGTGTGGGAAGCGGTCGAATCCCCGCACTACGCCGACGAGTGCGCTCGCCTGAAGCGCGAGATGGGCGAAGACAAGTACGCCGAGTTCCTCGCGAATCGCCGCCATGAAGCGCTGGAGCTCTGGTACGGCCTCGGGTATGGCAATGGCAACGCCTTGCGACCGACCTCGCCCTCCATATCAGCATCGCCCTGCCCTGCGGACCCACAGGCGCCGTACGCCCTCTGGTTTGAGCTCAGCCCCTTTAGCGTGGACACCGAGCCAGCGGCTCGCGACGTCGCACGCAAGATCCTGGACCGCCACTTCGGCGCCGCCAATGTGGTCGCGGCCCATCAGGCCGCGCTGGCCACCGGAAAGCGATATGTCTGCGAGTCGGGCGCCATGCCCGAAGCAGTGCGCGCCTGGCTTGCCGCGATCGGCGAAGCGTACTGGGCCGCGTGGGAGACCGCGGGACTGCCGGCCTTGACGGCCGAGTTGTCCCGCGACAACCCGCAGCTCGATTGCAGTTGCGTGATGGTTGGGCCCATTGGCACGCCAGAGGCCGAGCAGAAGCCGTTTGGGCTCCACAGGAGGGCCTTTGACGTCTGGATCGAATCAAGCGCCTTCGAACCGGACGACGAGTCGTCGATACCCAAGTCAGTTGCGTGCTTGCCCCGCTCTAGCGCCGTCGCGATCTCGGCACCCTTGGGATCCTGCTCAAGAACCGATGACCGGGAGCACTGAAGCACCTCGGTGCGATGGATCAGCGCTTGCCGACGTTGAATTCCGTCGCCTTGTACAAGGCCTGCATGGTTTCACGACCCACGCGGCCTTCCATGTCCTTGTGGGTCTGCACCATCACGGCGCGGATGGCGCGCCGTGCTGCCCACCTCACAGTGGCCTGCATCCCCACCGTGGCCAGTGCGTTGTTGCCGCGAGCCTTTGCCCGGCTAGCCGCCGACCACCCCGAGCTGCGCTTGCGCATGCTGGACGAGGGGGCACCCGAGGTCCTGCGCGCGGTGCAGTCGGGCGAGGCCGAGCTAGGCCTGAGCTTCACCGGCGCTTCGCACCCCGAGATCGACTTCCAGCCGCTATTGACCGAGGACTATGTGCTGGCCCTGCGCACAGACCACTCCTTGGCGCAGCGCGCCACCTTGAGCTGGCGGGACCTGTTGGCCGAACCCATGGTGGCGGTGGCAGGTGACAGTGGCAACCGGGTGTTGATCGACCAGGCGTTGTCGCGCCTGAAGCAGCGGCCCGTGGTGCAGTTCGAAGCCAATCATGTGGCCGGCGCCTTGGGCCTGGTGGAGGCGGGGCTGGGTGTGGCGGTGGTGCCGCGGCTGGCGCTGTCCATGCGGCCCGGGGCGGCTCTGGTGGGGGTGTCGCTCAAGCAGCCGCGCATCGAGCGCACCCTGGGCCTGATCACCCGCCAGGGCCGGCGCTTGGGCGGGCCGGCGCAAGCGCTGGTGCAGGCGCTGCGTAGCGAACTGGCGAGGCGGCCAAGCGCGGCTTCAGCATGCGGCGCCGGGTGAGTCCTGTGCTCGTGCGTCGTCACCGCATGTGCCACTGGGCAGCCATCGCGACGGTGCCTCGACCTCGGCTTGTGCTTCGATCTTCGCAGCGCGATTGGCGTCGGCCGGACACACGCCATTCTTCACAATCGCCCTCGCCCGGTCGCGTTCGGCGCGATCGGCCGCGAGCTCGCGGTCGTGCAGCTGAAAAGCTGTTGATCACCCAGATAGGAAGTGACTAGCTCAGTAGTCATTCTGAAGGTTTCAGAGCTAAATTTCCTAAAGTGCCTACCGTAGTAGGCATTTGGCGCTCCGATCTGTTTTCTTCCAAATAGTGACTAACAAAGTAGACGTTTTCTTGATTTGTATGGTTTGGGTGGATACAGTGACTACCAGAGTAGTCAATTTATGAAGTACACAATCCGCTCACCAGAAGATCTTGGCATCTTGATCCGCGCGGCGCGCAGAACCGCGAAGGTGCGCTTGGACGATCTGTCTCGCACGGTCAGCGTGAGCAAACAGACCACGGTCAACGTCGAGAAGGGCAAATCCACTGTCCAGCTCGGCACGGTCATCCGTCTGCTCAACGAGATGGGGCTCACATTGACGGTCGAGTTGCCCGAGTCGGCCTTGCCGGCCCTCAACAAGGCTCAGCAGGAAGCCAAGGAGCGAGCAAACGCAGCTCCGGATGCCAACGAGACGTCAACGACCTCAGTGCTGAGATTCGTCGACCAGGATCGATGACCATGCGCAGCTTGCAGGTCTATGTCGACCGCACATCGGTCGGGACCCTCAGCGAAGAGAACAACCTCTGGGTCTTTGAGTACGCCCCCGAGTGGGTTGCCATGGAGCGCAGCTTTGACCTGTCGCCCGCACTGCCTCGTCACACCTTGCGCCATGAGGACGGCGGCACGCTCCGCCCCGTGCAGTGGTACTTCGACAACCTCCTTCCCGAAGAGCTCCTGCGGCAGGCGATCGCCAAAGAAGCGGACATCAAAGACTATGAGGATGCCTTCGCTCTGCTGGAGTACCTTGGCGCGGAATCGGCCGGCTCCCTGACGCTTCTCCCAAAGGGAGAGGAGCTTCCCGAAAAGAATGAACTGCGCGAGCTTTCCGACGAAATGCTCAGCCAACGGATTCAGTCCTTGCCCAAGCAGACGCTCTCGAAGAGCGCGCCCAAGCGCATGTCCTTGGCCGGAGCACAACACAAGCTGATGGTGGTGCTCAGGAAGGATGACCTCTACGAGCCTGTGGGAGCCACCCCCTCGACCTACATCCTCAAGCCTGACCATCCTGAAGCGGGGAACTATCCGGCCTCGGTCTTCAACGAGTACTTCACCATGCGCTTGGCGGATGCTGCAGGCCTCAAGGTTCCGCAGGTGCACATCAGGTACGTGCCCGAGCCGGTCTATCTCATCGAACGCTTCGACCGCAAGGTCAAGTGGCCGCGGGGAAGGTCAGCCCCCCTCGCCCCCCCAGAAGTTCAAAGACTTCATGTCATCGATGCGTGCCAGCTTCTGAACAAGGCAAGAACCTTCAAGCACTCAGGCGCCACGCTTGAAGCGCTCGTGCTGATCGTCGAAGCCACAACCGTCAAGATTCAGACTCGCGCCAAGCTGTTCACCTGGCTGGTGTTCAACATCTTGGTGGGCAATGACGATTGCCATCTTAAGAATCTGTCGTTCCACGTACATCACGACGCGATCGAGCTCGCCCCGCACTACGACCTCTTGTCGACGGGGGCGTACCACACCAAGGCGTTTGCAGACGAGAACGGCAAATGGAACCAGGTGCCGATGGCCTTCCCGCTGCCAGGCGCCAAGACCTTTGGCGAGGTGACCCTGGAGGCTGTCCTGGCTGCCGCCGACGTGCTCGGCTTGCCCAGACCTATCGCACAGCGCATCGTGAAGCAGGTGACAAACGGCGCTGAAAAGGAGTTCGGAAAAATCCTGGCCGCTCACGAAGAGCTCGCCAAGAATGCGCCGGCCGACCGAGCTGCGAACTTCGGCGTCGAGGGTCGGCTATTGCGCGTGGTTCACCACATCACGCTGCGCGACATGCTCGACCGCCTGACCCACTGAAGAGCGCGCAGAAGATATAGAAAGCTGTCCTGAGCACTAGAAATCCCAACTGAAGGTTGAGGCGCCGTCCTTGTGGGTGACGATCACCCGAGCGCGCGTTGCCCTGCAGACCCAGACCTGCATGTCGTAGGGTGGGGCTTTCCATACAGTGAACACTGCGTCTGCTGCCCCTTGGTCTGCGTCTCTCGAACAATGAGGAACTTGCTCATGGAAATCGAAATCGGAAGAAGACCAGGTGCCTGGATTCCCGTAGTCATGTCACTTGCCGCCTTGGCCCTGGTCGCCGTGCAAATCGCGTTTCACGGGGTCAGCACGCCGGCAGATGAAGGTGCCCTCGCGCACCTGTGGCAGCTATTGATGGGCGCGCAACTTCCGCTGATTGCGGTCTTCGCATATCGGTGGATGGGCCCGGCGCCGCGACAGGCGGCGACCATTCTTGCTGCCCAGGCTTTGGCATTGGCGACCGCCGCGCTGCCTGTTTTCCTGCTTGGCTGGTAAACCGCTTCGAATCAGCAACGCCATAACGGTCAGTCGCCGCTGCCTGAACCTGGCCGGGTGTAGCCGGCCGCTTAAAACAGCTCCAAGCGTTTAGCGAACACCATCAGCGCCGCGTCCCTCGCCTCTTCGCACGCCACGATCCTGCCGACGATCCGCTCATAGGTTGTGCAGTGCATTCCCCTCAGCCGGCGCCAGTGCTCGCCTAGCCAGCGCCTGCATATAAGGCTGGCGTGCGCCGATCGAGCCTGATTTCCCACGAGCCCTGAGGAGCTCGCCGCAGCTTAGCAGAGCCGACACGTATTGTGCCGCTCAGAGCCGCCCCAGCAGTTCGGCCATGACCTGGCGCAGCCAGGCATTGGCCGGGTCGGCATGGAAGCGTTCGTGCCAATGCTGCTTGACCGCGAAGGCCGGCAGCGCCACCGGCGGCTCTAGCAACTGCACCCTCTCCTGCTGTGCCAGGGCCTCGCCGAGCCGCCTCGGTACGATGACGAGCAACTCCGTCTGCGCCACCAGGCGCGCCACGCCCAGAAAGCTCGGCACGCGCAGCAGGATGCGCCGCTCGTAGCCCTTCTGAGCCATTACCTTGTCGACGATGGCATGACCGGTGCCCGAAGTCGTCACGACGATATGCCCCTCCGCCAGGAATTGCGCCCGCGTCGGCTTGGCCTGGATGCGCGGGTGGAGCTGCGCCGCCAGGCAGACGAAGTTCTGGCGGAACAGCACCTGCTGATAGAAGCCCGCCTCGAGCTGCGGCATGAAGCCCACGGCGAGGTCGATCTCGCCGGCCTCCAGGCGCCGCGGGCTGTCGCTGGTGGTGCGTTCGGCCTCGATGACGATGCCGGGCGCCACCTGCCGCAGATGGTTCACCAGCGTCGGCAGCACGATGATCTCGCTGATGTCCGTCATGCAGATGCGGAAGACCCGCTGGGCCGTCGCCGGGTCGAACACGCGGGGGGCACCGGCAAGTTCGGCCAGCTTCTGCACGGCCGCCGCCACGTCGGGATAGATCTGCACCGCATAGGGCGTGGCCTCCATGCCGCGCGCCGTGCGGACAAAGAGCTTGTCGTCGAAGTGGACGCGCAGCTTGTTCAGAGCAATGCTGGCATTGGCCTGGGCCAGGCCGAGGTGCTCGGCCGCGCGCGACACGCTCTGCGTGCGATAGACCTCGATGAACACGTTCAGCCAGTCGACATCGAGCTTGGCCATTGCCCGCCCCTCTATTGAAAAACGATATGCGGTGTATATCGGTTTTCACCTTTACGCAATAGAGCATCGCTTCCAGACTTGCCTCCATCACACCAGGAGACAAGCCATGAACAAGGCGCTTCCCATCCTCGTCGCCGGTGGCGGCATCGGCGGCATCGCCGCCGCCCTGGCCCTGACCCGCCAGGGCTTCGACGTCACGGTGCTCGAGCAGGCCCCGCAGCTCGGCGAGATCGGCGCCGGCATCCAGCTCGGCCCCAATGCCTTCGCCGCCTTCGATGCGCTCGGAGTCGGCGAACAGGCGCGAGCCCGAGCCGTCTACACCGACGAGATGGTCATGCACGACGCCCTCGACGAGCGCCTGGTCGGCCGCATCCCGACCGGCGAAGCCTTCCGCCAGCGCTTTGGCAACCCCTACGCCGTCATCCACCGCGCCGACGTGCACCAGTCGCTGCTCGAAGGCGCCCAGGCCAGCGACCGCATCCGCGTCCACACCGGCACCACCGTGCAGCGCGTCGAGCAGGACGACGAGGGTGTCACCGTGCACGACGCCCAGGGCCGCAAGCACCGCGGCCAGCTGCTGGTGGGCGCGGACGGCGTCAAGTCGGCCGTGCGGCGCCAGTACGTCGGAGACGAGGCCCGCGTGTCCGGCCATGTCGTCTACCGCGCCGTCGTCGACCGCCGCAACTTCCCCGAGGACCTGCGCTGGAATGCCGCCAGCATCTGGGTCGGCCCCAACTGCCACCTTGTGCACTACCCGCTGCGCGGCGGCGAGCAGTACAACGTCGTCGTCACCTTCCACAGCCGCGAGCGCGAGGAGTGGAGCGTGCGCGAGGGCAGCCATGCCGAGGTGCAGAGCTATTTCGAAGGCATCTGTCCCAAGGCCCGCCAGCTGATCGACCTCCCCAAGGACTGGAAGCGTTGGGCCACCGCCGACCGCGAACCCATCGCCCAGTGGGCCTACGGCCGCGCCGTGCTGCTGGGCGACGCCGCCCACCCGACGCTGCAATACCTCGCGCAGGGCGCTTGCATGGCGCTGGAAGACGCCGTGACGCTGGGCGAGGCCCTGGCCCGCCACCCGGGCGATCACGGCCGCGCCTTCGACCTCTACCAGCGAGCCCGCGTCGCCCGCACCTCCCGCGTCGTGCTGTCCGCCCGCGAGATGGGCCGCCTCTTCCATGCCAAGGGCGTCGAGCGCCTGGTACGCAACGAGCTCTGGAAGGGCCGCAGCCCCGAGCGCTTCTACGACGCGATGGAGTGGCTCTACGGCTGGACTGTCGAGACCTGCCTGAACCACACGGAGACCCCGCAATGAGCACCGACCTCGGTCGCCTCGAAGACCTGCCCGACGACTACCGCATGGCCCTGTCCTCCCAGAACCTCGTGCCGCTGTGGCCCAGCCTGCGCGCCCTGCTGCCCCCGGAGAAGCCGCGCCCCCGCACCCGGGCCACGCATTGGTCCTACGAAGCGATGCGCCCGCTGCTGCTGCGCGCCGGCGAGCTGACGCCGATCGAGAAGGCCGAGCGCCGCGTGCTGGTGCTGGCCAACCCCGGCTTCGGGGCGGACAGCATGCAGGCCAGCGCCGCCGTCTACCTCGGCATGCAACTGCTGCTGCCCGGCGAATGGGCGCCGGCCCACCGCCACACACCCAATGCGGTACGCATGGTCGTCGAGGGACAAGGTGCCTGGACCACCGTCGACGGCGAGCAATGCCGGATGGAGCGCGGCGACCTCATCCTCACGCCGACCGGCCTGTGGCACGAGCACGGCCACGACGGCAGCGACCCCGTCGTATGGCTGGACGTGCTGGACCTGCCCCTCGTCCACTACCTGGAGGCCAGCTACCACGTCGACGGCGCCCGCCAGGCGGTGACGCCACAGCGCAGCGAGCGCGCCTACGCCCGGGGCGGCCTGGTGCCCACGCCCGTCTTCGAGCGCTCCCGCAAGCCCTACCCGATGCTGCGCTACCCCTGGGCCGCGGCACGGGTCGCTCTGCAATCGCTGGCTGCAAACCTGCCCGCCTCCGAGGCCGTCCAGCTCACCTACACCAACCCCGAGACGGGTGAGCATGCGCAGAACATCCTGGGCTTCCACGCACTGATGCTGCGCCCGGGCCAGACCCTGGCCCTGCCCGCACGCAGCCCGACCGCCGTGTTCCACGTCATCGAAGGCGCCGCCACGGCCCAGGTCGCGGCACAGCACTTCCACCTGGCGACGGCCGACACCTGCTGCGCACCAGGCTACACGCCGGTCACGCTCGCCAACGCGTCGGCCACCGAGCCGGCCTTCCTCTTCATCGCCGACGAGACCCCGCTGCATCAGAAGCTGGGCGTCTTCGAGGTCCGTCCCTGAACCCCGAACCCGAGAAACCCACCATGACCTCCTCCTACCTCTGGAACCCGCCGCCGGTCCACTCCCTGCCCGTGCGCGGCAGCGAGCAACGTCTGCCGGTCAACCGCCTGTTCTTCGTCGGCCGCAACTACTACGCCCACGCCGTGGAGATGGGCCGTCCCGTCGACAAGGCCATCGAGCGGCCTTTCTACTTCACCAAGTCGCCGTCAACGCTGGTCGAGTCCGGCGCCACTGTGGCCTACCCGCCGGAGACCGACAACTACCACCACGAGATGGAACTCGTCGTCGTCATCGGCAAGCCGGGCTTCCGCGTGCAGGCCTCGGACGCACCGGCCCTCGTCTACGGCTATGCCTGCGGCCTGGACATGACGCGCCGCGACCTGCAACTGGTGGCCCGCGACAAGGGCCGCCCCTGGGACCTGGGCAAGGACGTCGAGCAGTCGTCCGTCGTGTCCGAGATCGTGGCCATGCCACGGCAGGTCATCGGCCATGCCGACATCGAGCTGACCGTCAACGGCCGGCCGCGCCAGAAGTCCAACATCGACAAGCTGATCTGGAGCATCCCCGAGCTCATCGCCGACCTGTCCCTCTTCTATCACCTGCAGCCCGGCGACCTGATCTTCACGGGCACGCCCGAGGGCGTCGGCGCCGTCAACCCGGGCGACCGCATTGACGGCCGCATCGAGGGCCTCGGCGACATCGTGCTGTACGTCGGCGCTGCCGAATAAAGAGCCCCACAAAAACACATCGGAGACAAGACATGACCGCCATCCCCGCATCCACGCCCGAGGCCAGGCGCAGGCACACGCTGACCTGGATCGTGACCCTGGCCATGGTCGGCCTCATCTTTGACGGCTTCGACCTCGTCGTCTATGGCGCGGTGGTGTCCACCCTGCTGCGCGACCCCTCCCACCTCGGCCAGGTGACACCCGCGACCGCCGGCCTGCTGGGCAGCTATGCACTGTTCGGCGTGATGGTCGGTGCCCTGCTGTCCGGACTGGTGGGCGACTGGCTCGGGCGCCGCAAGGTCATGCTGATGTCCTACGCCTGGTTCTCCGTCGGCATGGCCGCCACCGCCATGGTCACGACGACGACGGCCTTCGGCTGGCTGCGCTTCGCCACCGGCCTGGGCATAGGCGCGCTGCTGGCCACCACGGCTGCCCTGGTGGCGGAGTACGCGCCGCCCGGCAAGAAGAACACCATCAACGCCATCACCAACGGCGGCATCCCCCTCGGCAGCCTGCTTGCGGCCCTGATCGCCATCATGGCGATGCAGCAGATCGGCTGGCGAGGCATGTTCTGGATCGGCGCCCTGCCCGCCATCACGCTGTTGCCGCTGGCTTGGTTCAAGATGCCGGAATCCATCGCCTGGCTGGTGTCGCGCGGCCGCATGGACGAGGCCCGCGCGCTGTCGGTGCGGACCGGCGTCCCCCTGCCCGACACGAGCGTGACGCGGCTGGTGGGCACGTCGGGCACGGGCGAGCAGGTCGGCTTCGCCGGCCTGCTGAGCCGCGACTACCTGTTCCCGACCCTGGTGCTGGGCCTGATGAGCGCGACCGGACTGATGCTGGTGTATTCACTGAACACCTGGTTGCCGGAGGTCATGCTGCGCGCCGGCTTCAACGCCAAGGGCTCGCTGTCCTTCCTGGCCGTGCTCAACGGCGGTTCGCTGTTCGGCGCGCTGGCCGCCTCGCGCCTGGCCGACCGCTTCGGCCCCAAGCCCGTCGTGGCGGCCTGCTTCGCCACGGGCGGCGTGGCCCTGGTGCTGCTGACGCTGGGTTTCCCGCTCGGCGCCCTGCTGGCCATCGTCGCCGTCGTCGGCCTGGGCACCAGCGGCACGCAGACGCTGATCTACGGCTTCGTCGCCAACTACTACCGCACCAACGTCCGCGCCGCCGGCGTGGCCTGGTGCGCCGGCTTCGGCCGGCTGGGCGGCATCGGCGGGCCGATGCTGGGCAGCACGCTGATCGGCGCCGGCCTGCAGCTGGACTCGATCTTCTACGTGCTCGCGGGCCTGGGCCTGCTGGGCACCCTGCTGACCCTGCTGGTGCCGATGGCACGGGCCCAACAGGCACCGGCACAGGCACCGGCACCGGCACCCAAGCGCGCCGCGCAGCCCACCCCCAGGTCCCTGCACCGCACTGCCTGAACAACCATGAAGCTCTACAGTTTCTTCCGCAGCGGCACCTCGCACCGGCTGCGCATCGCCCTCAGCCTCAAGGGACTGACCTACGAGCTGGAGCCCGTCGACCTGCGGGGCGAACAGCACCTCGCTGCTGGTTACCGAGCCATCCACCCCCAGGGCCTGGTGCCGGCCCTGCAGACCGGCACGGCAGACGGCCTGCTGATCCAGTCGCCGGCCATCCTCGAATGGCTGGAAGAGCGCCACCCCGAGCCGCCGCTGCTGCCGGCCGATCCCAAGGCGCGCGCCCATGTCCGGGCTCTCGCGGCCATCGTGGGCTGCGACATCCACCCGGTCAACAACCGGCGCATCCTGCAGGCGCTGCGCCATGACTTAGGTGCGGACGAGGCGGCCGTGAACCGCTGGTGTGCAACCTGGATCACGGCGGGCTTCGACGCCATCGAGTCCATGCTCGCTCGCGACTCGCAGCGGGGCGCCTTCTGCTTCGGCGGCGCACCGTCCCTGGCGGACGTCTACCTGGTGCCCCAGGTCGAAAGCGCCCGGCGTTTCAAGATCGACCTGCAGCACTGGCCCTGCATTGCCGAGGTCGACGCGACCTGTGCCCAGATGTCCGCCTTCCGCGACGCCGCGCCGGCGCTGCAGCCCGACGCCGACTGATCGGCGGGCGGGCGCACCTGGCCGCCGCGACCGCATCAAGCTTGACGCCGCTCAAACTCCGGCCCAGGTCAATTTGAACCAGATCAAGGCCGGGCCTCGTGGGGCAGCCGAGCATGGGCCACCATGCCGATTCCCGCGCCCCCGCCCAGTTGCTGCGCCGGCCTGCGCCAGACCCTGATCCAGGGCTGGCAGCAGGACTTTCCGCTGCACCCCTCGCCCTTCCGCCAGATGGCGGCGCGCAGCGGCGCGACGCCGCGGGAACTGCTGAGCACCTGCCGCGAACTGAACCGCAGCGGCGCCTTGCAGCCCATCCGCGTGCGCTGGGGGGCCACGCTTCGGCGCGAGCGCTGGCGACTCGCCTTTGACGCCCCCGCCGGCTTCGTCGCCGCGCTGGCCACGCTGCCGGGCTGCTTCCGCATCGAACGCGCCGACGCCGGCGCCGGGCTGCCGACGGTCTGGGCCGAGGTCGAAGCCCTGGACGAGGGCTCGCTGCGCCGCCAACTCTCACGCCTGGCACTGGCGCCGCTGGCACGCCTGCGCCTGCCTGCGCTCGACACCACGCTGTGCTGCGACGACCCACGCCTGGCCGCCTGCGTGGAGCAGGGCCTGCAGGTCTGCTCCAAGCCGTTCGCCGAATGCGCCCGCCAGCTGGGTTGCAGCGAGCACCATGTGCTTTCCAGCCTGAGCGCCTGGCGACGCCGGGGACAGCTCGAAGGCCTGGTGCTGAAGCCGCCGCCCACGCCGGTACCCCAGCTCGGCGTGCTGGCGTTGTGGCGGCGCATCGAACCCTCGGCCGAGCTGCTGGCCAGGCTGCGCGAGCAGCGCGGCATCGATCGCGTCATCGAAGGCCCGGGAAGCGAGGAATGGCCATGGCGTCTCAGCGTCGTGCTGCGCGCCAACTCTCAGCTGGGCGCGGAATCCTGGCGCGAGCGCCTCGCCGCCACCGGGCTGGCCGCGGCGCCGGACGCCAGCGCGCCGCTGCGCATCGAGCAGCCGCGCGATCAGGCCCTGCTGTTCAACACCTAGGGCCGCGGATAGGCCGCGAGCCGCTTGACGTCGTCGATATGGATGCGCCGGCCCTCGACCGTGATGAGGCCGCCCTCCTCCAGCTCGCGCAGCACGCGCGAGAAGTACTCGGGCGTCAGTGACAGCCGCGAGGCCAGCGTCGCCTTGCTGACCGGCAGGACCACCGTGCTGGCGCCGTCGTCGCCGGCATCGCGCAGCAGATAGCCGATGACGCGCTGCACGCCGGACTGCAGCGCGTAGGCCTGCACGTCGCCGACCAGGCCGTGCAGGCGCCGGCTCAGGCCGGCCAGCATGCGCAGGGCCAGGCGCTGATCGGCCGCCATGGCCTCGAGCATGGCGTCACGCGGCAGCACCAGCAGTCGGGTGTCGCCCAGGGCCTGGGCGTTCACGGGGCTGGGCCGGCCAAGGAACATCAGCGCCTCGGCAAAGCTCTGGCCCGCCGAGACCAGCTCGATGACCTTCTCGTTGCCGTTGGGCGCGAGCACGAAGAGCTTGACCGGCTCACCGAGGTTGACGAAGAAGGCGTCACAGCCGTCGCCCGCCCGCAGCGCGAAGGCGCCGCGCTCCAGCGGGCGCAGCCGCGCGGCGGCGGCCAGCCGCTGCAGCGAGGCCGCATCGATCTCGCTGAAGATGGGCAGGCGCTGCAGCCAGCGTTCGATGGGCACGGCTTCCATGTTCAGCCGGGCCGGCCGTCGACGCGCGGACGTCCCAGCCAGTCGCCGTGGCGCCAGCCCCAGGCGGCCGTCACGGCCGCCCAGATGGCAGCGGCCGGCAGCAATCCGAACGCCAGGCCCAGGGCCGCCGCCACGCGCAACAGCACGCCGAGCTGCAGCAGCCGGTAGACCGCCCAGCCCAGGCGGTCGATGGCCAGCGGCCGACCGCTGTGCCCAGCCGCCACGCGCGTCACCATCGCGATCAGCGTGCAGCCCAGCCAGCCCAGCGTCAACGCATGCAGCGGCGCCGCACCCAGGCTGCCATGCCCCATCGCCAGCAGCGCCTGCGAGGCGGCCTGCAGGCCCAGCGCCAACCCCAGCCAGACAAAGCCGCCATGCAGCATGGCCAGCAGACGCCGGGATTCCCCCTTCAGGCTCTGGACCAGGCCCCAGCGCAGCGCCAGCGCAAGCAGCGCGAGCGCGGCGATGGCCAGCGGCGGCGCGAGCAGCACCGGCGGCAGCCAGCCCATCTCGGCCACGCCGCCGAGCAGCAGGCCACCCAGCACGGGCAGCAGCAGTGCATTCGGCCGCCAGGCGTCCAATTGCGGCAGGGCCGCCGCACTGAAGAAGGGAATCATGCGATGGGACACGACGGCATAGACCGGCGCGATGAAGCCCCACAGACCGAGGTGGACGGCCGCACGCAGCAGCGTCGCGTCGCCTTGCAGCAGGGCCAGACAGGCCAGCAGCATCGCGGCGACACCGACGCCACAGGCCGCCAGCACCCAGCGCGCATGCAGGCGGTCCGGCACGCGACTGGCACGCAGCAGGGCGGCGAAGCGCAGGCTCAGGCGCAGCCAGCCGCAGGCGGCGGTGGCCACGCCGAAGGCGGCCAGCCACAGGTTGGCATGCATGCCGACCAGGGCCAGCAGCCAGCCGCCGGCCAGCTGCAACAAGGCGGTCAGCAACGTGCGCGCGTCGACGCCGGGCTGGCCCAGCCAGCGCGGGCCGGCCGTGAACAGGAAACCGCTCATGAAGGCGGGCATGAAGCCCAGCGTGAACAGCAGGCCGTGGGCCAGCGTCGGCGGCACCGCCCAGGCAGGCGTGACACCGAGACGGGGAGCCAGCAGCACCAGCAGCCACCACAGCGCGAACAGGCTCATCGCCGCGGCGCCGATGGCAAAGCCGAGGCGATGCGGCGCGCTCAACAGCCGCCCCGGCCGCCAGGGCCCCGCAGCCCCTGTCGTCATGCCGGCGTGGCGGGTGTGCCCAGGGGTACGCCCGGCGTCAGCAGTCGCTCCAGCAACTGGCTGACGCTGGCGATCTGCACCCCGAAGGGCAGCTCGCCGCGGCCGCGGAAGAACAGTCCCTTGCTCATCTCGCCGCGCAGAGCCGCGGCCAGGCGCTGGTCGATGCAGAATTGGCCCCAGCCCTTGAGCCCGTCGCGCAGACCGCACTGGGCCAGGCAGTCGAAGGCCATGGTGCAGCGCTGCTTGAGCTGGGCGACGGCCTGTAGCCGCTCCTCGGCCTTCAGGTATTTCTTCAGCCACGGTGTCAGCACGGCGCGGGCCGGCAGGCCGGCGACGCTGGTGAACTCGATCAGGTCCTCGTCGCGCGCCTCGGCCAGCACCTGCTTGAAGTTGGGATGGGCGTCGCATTCCTCGGTCGCGACGAAGGCGGTGCCGAGCTGGGCCGCGTCAGCGCCAAGAGACTGCAGGCGCTGGATGTCCTCGCAGCGACGCACGCCACCGGCGGCGATCAGCGGCACCTGGCCTTCGACGCCGGCATCGCGCAGATGCTGGCGCACTGCCGGCAGCACGGTCTCGAATTCGAAGCGCGCATCGCCCAGGTCGGCCACGCGGGCCGCGCCGAGGTGGCCCGCGGCATGGGCCGGGTGCTCGATGACGATGGCGCTGGGCAGGCGCTGGCGGCGCTCCCATTTGCGCCACAGCAGGGCCACGCCGCGGGCATCGCTGAGGATGGGCACCAGGGCCGTGTCGGGATGGTCCTGAGCCAGGTCGGGCAGGTCCAGCGGCAGGCCGGCACCGACGACAAGGGCGTCGGCGCCCTCTTCCAGCGCCGTGCGCACCGAGGCCGCGTAGTCGGTGACCGCACGCATCACGTTCACGGCCACCAGTCCGCGCCCGCCGGCGATCTCGCGAGCCTTGCGTATCTCGCGCGACAGCGCCTCCTGGTTGGCCTGCTGGATGACGGCTTTCTTCTCGTCGCCATCGCGCAGGCCCTCGCTGCGCGCCATCAGGTCGGCATGGTGGCGGCGCAAGTCCACCGAGGCGATGGTGCCCCAGGCGCACAAGGCGGCGACATTGCCGGCCAGGCGATGGGCCGAGATGCCCACGCCCATGCCGCCCTGGACGATGGGCAGCAGCTGGCGGCCTGCCAGCTGCAGGGGGCGCAGGCCGGCGGCCGCCATGCGTTCGATCAGCGAAGAAGAGGTCATGA
Source organism: Roseateles sp. FW305-36 (assembly GCF_058787015.1). Lineage (NCBI taxonomy): Bacteria > Pseudomonadati > Pseudomonadota > Betaproteobacteria > Burkholderiales > Sphaerotilaceae > Roseateles > Roseateles sp. FW305-36. The sequence continues at coordinate 62,304 of NZ_JBYSZK010000021.1, forward strand.
CGGCGTTGGGGTTGAAGGCGAAGGTGTCGATGCTGGCGTCAACGCGGCGACGCCGCTTTGATGCAGGGCAAGGTGCGGCGATTCAGCCGCCCAGCACATGCATGTCGGCCCGCTCGATGCGGATCACGCTCAGGCGTTCGCGCTGCTCGGAATAGGCATCGCTGCGCGCGGCCCAGATGGCGGCCAGGCGCTCGCGCAGCCGGGCCTCGCTGCCATGCGGGTCGCGCAGCAGCGGCCGCAGGTCCTCGCCGCGGGACGCGAACAGGCAGGTGTAGAGCTGGCCTTCGGCCGTCAGCCGGGCACGCGTGCAATCGCCGCAGAAGGCCTTGCTGACGCTGCTGATGAAGCCGATCTCGCCGGCGCCGTCGGCATAGCGCCAGCGCTCGGCCGTCTCGCCACCGCGCGTCGGCGGCAGCGCCTGCAGCGGCCAGCGCTCGGCGATGCGGGCGCGCAGCTCGGCACTGGGCAGCACCTCGCCGAGCTTCCAGCCGTTGTGGCGGCCGGCGTCCATGAACTCGATGAAGCGCAGCGTCATGCCACTGCCGCGGAAATATTCGGCCAGCGGCAATGCCTCGGCGTCATTGACGTCGCGCCGCACCACCATGTTGACCTTGATGGACTTGAAGCCGGCGAGCTGCGCCGCCTCCAGCCCGCGCAGCACTTCGGCGACGGGAAATCCCACCTCGTTCATGCGCTGGAAGACGGCGTCGTCCAGCGCGTCGAGGCTGACGGTGAGGCGGTTCAGGCCGGCGTCGCGCAGGGCCTGGGCTTGGGCTGCCAGCAGGCTGCCATTGGTCGTCAGCGCCAGATCGGGCGGCGTGCCGTCCAGCGTGCGCAAGGCGGCGAGCTGGCCGATGAGCTGATGCAGGTCGCGGCGCAGCAGCGGCTCGCCGCCCGTCAGGCGCAGCGTACGCACGCCCAGGGCCAGGGCCTGGCGCGCCACCTGGGCGATCTCCTCGAAGTTCAGCAGCCGCGACTGCGGCAGGAAACGGTGGCCCGGGCCGAACTTGCTGCGCGGCATGCAATAGCCGCAGCGGAAGTTGCAGCGGTCGGTCAGCGAGATGCGCAGGTCGCGCCACGGGCGCTGGCGGCGGTCGCGCAGCGCGCCGTCGGCGCCCGTCCAGTGCACGTTGTCTTCCATGCGGTGGATTCTTGAGGGCCGCCGCGCCACGGCCCATCCGGCCATGGCAGGAGGCGGCAGCGGGCCACCTAGTCCTTTCGGCCGATACCGCCCTCCTCCGTCGGATGCGCCGACGGCGGCGCGGGCGGCTCAGACTGGGGCTCATGAACATCGAACACTTTGACGATCTGCTGGTGATGGCCCGCAGGCAACGCGAACCCCAGCATCTGCTGATGGTCTTCACCACCGCCGAGTGCGACGCCGACGCGACGCCGGAGCAGCGTGCCGCCCATGCCGCCGGTGAAGGCGGCGTGCTGCGGCCGCTGATGTGCGTGGACAAGGACCCTGCCGACCTGAAGGACTTCCAGAGCCTGGCTGCCGAGGCGCGCCAGGCCGGGCCAGCCTGGCAGCTGATGTTCACCGCCGCCCTGGCCGGCCGCACGACCGCCAGCGAGATCAAGCGCATGCTGGAGCTGCTGGTCAAGCGCGTCGAGAGCGGCGAGTTCGGCGGCCTGCTGCCCTTCAACCCCGACGGTGAAGCGGTGCTGATCGGCTGAGACGCCGTGCAGGAGCTGCCCCTGGTCTACGCCTGCTCGGGCTGCTCCAGCGCGGCCCAGCTGGCCAATCACCTGGCCGTGCGCCTGGACCGTGCCGGCGACGCGGAGATGTCCTGCATCGCCGGCGTGGGCGGCGGCGTCAAGGCGCTGGTGCGCACCGCCCAGCGCGCCGCCGTCAGCGGCCGGCCCATCCTCGCCATCGACGGTTGCCCGCTGGCCTGCGTGCGGGCCTGCCTGGCCCGTGTCGGCGTGACGGCGAGCACCGAGCTGCGCCTGCATGAGCAGGGCGTGCGCAAGGTCCAGCATGGCGACTTCGATCCGGCCCAGGCCGAGGCGTTGCTGGCGCATTGCCGCGACCTGCTCAGCCCCGCAGCTGCAGCCCGGGTCTGATAGCGCGCGCCTCGGCCAGCAGGGCCGCGGAAGGCCAGGCCAGCGGAGGACGCAAAACCCCGCTCGCGTCGGGAAGGCGTGCCAGCTGCAGCACATGGCGGGGCACGCCGGCCAGCTCGCGCACCAGGCGCAGCAGGTCGGCGTTGCTGAACCAATCCGGATGGACGGTGCTGCGGCACTCGAAGTCCACGCCGCTGGCCTGCAGCAGGGCCAGTGAGTCGCGCACCGCGCGCGGGCTGCCGCCCCGGCCGGTGATGCGGTCGAGCAAGGATTCGTCGCTGAGCGCCGCCTTGATGTCCAGCCCCACCCAGTCGAGCCGCGGCAGCAGCGTGCCCAGGCGGCGCGGGGCCAGGCCGGCGGTGTGCAGGCCCAGGGCATAGCCCATCGCCCGCAGTTCATCCAGCGCGGCCGGCAAGGCCGGGTCCAGCGTGGGCTCACCGCCGCTGAAGACAACCCCGTCGAGCCGACCCAGGCGACGCGCCAGCCAGTCGCGCAGCTCGGGCCAGCGCGGCCCGCTGCCCTGCCCGCGCGGCTGCAGCTCGGCGTTGTGGCAATAGCCGCAGCGCCAGGGGCAGCCCTGCAGAAAGACGACGGCCGCCAGGCGGCCGGGGAAGTCGACGCTGCTGAAGGGCTGCAGGCCGGCGACAGCCAGGGCGTCGGCGGTCACGACGCGACGCTTGCCTCCTCGAAGTGAACACGCTCGGCGAACTCTCCCTGCTTGCCGATGTTGAAGGACGCGACGGGCCGGTGATAACCCATCACCCGGGTCCAGACCTCGCAGCGCTGGCGTTCCTCTTCGCGCAGCGTGATGTCCTGTTCTTGGCGTTCGATGACAGCGTTCATGGGGATCTCCTTCAGGCAGGTTGGGGTTCGGATTGACGGCGCTTGGCGGCCAGCCGCTCTTCGTCGCATTGGGGGCAGAACTCGTGGTGGCCACTCAGATAGCCGTGGGTGGGGCAGATCGAGAACGTCGGCGTCACCGTCACATAGGGCAGCCGGTGATGGGACAGCGCGCGCTTGACCAGTTCGCGGCAGGCGGCGGCCGAGCTGATGCGCTCGCTCATGTAGAGGTGCAGCACCGTGCCGCCGGTGTATTTGCGCTGCAGTTCCTCCTGACGCTCCAGCGCCTCGAAGGGGTCGTCGGTGAAGCCGACCGGCAGCTGCGAGCTGTTGGTGTAGTAGGGGTTGGCCTCGCTGCCGGCCTGCAGGATGTGGGGCCAGCGGCGGCGGTCTTCCTTGGCGAAGCGGTAGGTCGTGCCTTCGGCGGGCGTCGCTTCCAGGTTGTAGAGATGGCCGGTCTGCTCCTGGAACTCCACCATGCGGGCCCGCACATGGTCGAGCAGGCGCACCGCCAGCGCGTGGCCTTCGGCGCTGGTGATGTCGTGCTGGCCGCGCGTGAAGTTGCGCACCATCTCGTTGATGCCGTTCACGCCCAGCGTCGAGAAATGGTTGCGCAGAGTGCGCAGATAGCGGCGCGTGTAGGGGAAGAGGCCCTGGTCGATGAGGCGCTGGATCAGCTTGCGCTTCATCTCCAGGCTGTCGCGACCCAGTTCGAGCAGGCGGTCCAGGCGCGCCAGCAGCGCAGCCTCGTCACCGGCATGCAGATGCCCGAGGCGCGCGCAGTTGACGGTGACGACGCCCACCGAGCCGGTCTGCTCCGCCGAGCCGAACAGCCCGTTGCCGCGCTTGAGCAGCTCGCGCAGGTCCAGCTGCAGGCGGCAACACATGGAACGCACCATCTGCGGCTCGAGGTCGGAGTTCAGGAAGTTCTGGAAGTAAGGCAGGCCGTAGCGCGCCGTCATCTCGAACAGGGCCTCGGTGTTTGGATGGGCCCAGTCGAAGTCCTTGGTGATGTTGTAGGTCGGGATGGGGAAGGTGAAGACGCGACCCTTGGCATCGCCGGCCGTCATCACGTCGATGTAGGCGCGGTTGATGAGGTCCATCTCGACCTGCAGCTCGCCATAGCAGAAGGGCTGCTCCTCGCCTGCGATGACGGGCACCTGCTCGGCGAGGTCGGCCGGACAGGTCCAGTCGAAGGTCAGGTTGGTGAAGGGCGTCTGCGTGCCCCAGCGCGAGGGCACGTTGAGGTTGTAAATCAGCTCCTGGATGCATTGGCGCACCTGCTCGTAGCTCAGCCCGTCCTTGCGCACATAGGGTGCCAGATAGGTGTCGAAGCTTGAGAAGGCCTGGGCACCGGCCCATTCGTTCTGCAACGTGCCCAGGAAATTGACGATCTGGCCGACGGCGCTGGAGAGATGCTTGGGCGGCCCCGCCTCGACCTTGCCCGGCACGCCGTTGAGGCCCTCGTGCAGCAGGGTGCGCAGGCTCCAGCCGGCGCAATAGCCGCTGAGCATGTCGAGGTCGTGGATGTGGAGGTCGGCCTCGCGGTGGGCGCGGCCGACCTCGGGGGGATAGACATGGTCCAGCCAATAGTTGGCGACGACCTTGCCCGACACATTGAGGATCAGCCCGCCGAGGCTCCAGCCCTGGTTGGCATTGGCCTGGATGCGCCAGTCGCGCTGCTGCAGGTACTCGTCCATGGTGGCCTGCACGTCGACCAGGGTCTGGCGCGCATCGCGCAGGCGGCGGTGCTGCTCGCGGTAGACGGTATAGGCCCGCAGCGTGCGGCGCCAGCCGGCACCAAACAGCGTGGACTCGACGGCGTCCTGGATCTGTTCGATGCCCGGCAGGGTGCGCGCCATCAGCTCCGGCAGCACGCCGTTCTCGGTCAGCCAGTGCGCCTCGTCCTCACCGAACTCGCCACTGGCGCGGCCGGCGCTGGCCAGGGCCCGGGCGATCTTGCCCACGTCAAAGGCCTCCAGGCGGCCATCGCGCTTCATCACCTGCTGGGGATAGAGACTCATTCCACTACCTATGGTGTTCGCAGCGCAGACAAGCGCTACATCTAGTGGCAGGCAGTGTGGCCAGCAGGGTCGGCCTCGTCCTTGAACCAGGTCAAGAAGTGGCGACGGCCTCGGGCATGGACAGGCGCCGCACCGCCTGCACGAAGCGCTGCAGCGTCGGCGAGCGCGCGCCGGGGGCGAGGCGGATGTCGATGAGCTGGAAGCTGCCTCGCGTGGCCAGGGCCTGGCGCAATGCCGCTCCCAGTTCGGCCCGCGTCTGCACGGTGTAGCCGTCGCCGCCCATGCCGGCGGCCATGGAGGCGAAGTCCCAGCCGCCGAGGTCGTGGAAGCCGCCCTCGGGCATGAAGCTGCGCAGCATCTCCCAGCCGCCGTTGTTGAAGACGAGGACGATTGGATCCAGGCCGAGGCGGGCCGCGTGGCCGACCTCCCAGCCCGTCATCTGGAAGGCACCATCGCCGACCAGGATCAGCGGCCGCTGGCCGCTGGCACGCTGCAGGCCCAGGCCGGCCGGCACGCCATAGCCCATGGTGGCGTAATAGCCCGGCGCGAGCAGCGCGGTCGGACGCACCGCCATGGCCGTGAACAGGCAGTCGCCGACGTCGCAGGCGATGGGCATCGCACCGTGGCGGGCGAAGACGTCGTTGATGGCGCGGGCAATGTCGGCGGGCTCGACCGCAGCGGCGTCCTCGACCAGGCCCTGCGGGTAGGACGGCGGTGCGGGCGGCGCCGCGACGGCGGTGCGCGGCAGCGGGCAGCGCTCGAGCAGCGCGTCGACCAGGGCGGCCAACGGCAGCTCCGCATAGACGTGGTGGCCAACGCGGACCTCGTCGTCATAGGCCACCAGGGCGTGGCGGAAGTCGATGCGCTGGGCCGACACCGCGAAGTTGGTGTCCGACACGATGACGCCGAGCAGCAGCAGCGCGTCCGAACCCTCGACGCGACGGCTCAGTTCGGGGTCGCCGGCCAGGCCCAGATAGGTGCCGGCCAGCGGAATGTCGGCGTCGGCCAGCAGGCCGCGGCCCATGAAGCTGGTCAGCACCGGCAGGCCCAGTCGCCGCGCCAGCTCGGCCACGCGCGCCTCCAGCCCGTAGCGCCTGACCTCGACGCCGACGACGAGCAGCGGGTCGCGCGCCGCACGCAGCCGCGCCAGCAGCTCGTCGGCGCAGGCCGCCACGCGCTCGGTGTCCCAATGTCGCGGCGCCGGCGCGGGCACCTCGGCGCAGGGCCGGCCCGGCAGATCGCGCGGGATCTCGAGATAGACCGGCCGCGAGCGGGCCAGGGCCGCGTCCAGCACGCGGGCGATGGCCTGGGGCGCACGCTCCAGGTCGTCCAGGCGGGCGCGGTCGACGGTGATCTCCTCGTAGAGCCGCCATTGCGAATCGAGCTGCTTGACCTGGTGATGCAGCAGCAGGCCGCTGACGGCCTCGTGCGCGGCCGGCGCGCCGGACAGCACGACCAGGGGCACGCGTTCGGCATAGGCACCGGCCACCGCGTTGACGAGGTTGAGCGCGCCGGCGCCATAGGTGACGGCGGCGACGCCGAGGCCGCCGCGCACGCGCGCCGTCGCATCGGCCGCGAAGCCGACGCCGGGCTCGTGGGCCAGGGTCAGGATGGGCAGGCGGCCGTCGCGCTCGATCTCGCGGAACAGCGGCAGCGCGAAGTCGCCGGGGATGCCGAAGATTTCGCGCGCGCCGCGCGCCAGCAGCGCGTCGACGAGGCGCTGGGCCAGGGTTGCGGTTGGGTTCATGGCGTGCTCCACAGCGGACCTATCGCGTCCAGGGTGTTCTTCAGGATCAGCCCGTACTCGGTGTCGCCTTCCATGACGAGGGCGCCGTCGAAGAAGAGCCGGTCGGCATCGTCCTCGCCACGCAGCAGCCGCCACAGAGCATCGGCGCGGGCGCGCAGGCGCAGATGGGGTGTGCCGCCTTCACCGGCGGCGCAAAAGCCGCGCTCGGTCAGCCGCAGGCGCACCCGGGCGCCGAGCTCCTGCAGCTCGATCTCGACGGTCTGGCCTTGCAGGGCCTGGCACTGCGACGCGTCCAGGCGCGGCAGCAGCAGGCGGTCGAGCAGCAGGGCCAGGGCGGTGGAAGGCGGACGGCTGGGCAGGCGGGCGATGCGCTCGCGCCAGGGCGACGGCAGGCTGGGCAGGGTCAGGCTCATGCTGCCTCCGCCAGGCCAGGCTGGCGGCGCGCAAAGCCGTCGACGAGGCGACCGGGCAGGCGCAGCTCGCGCAACTCCTCCATCGCCCATGCGGCATTGCCGCCGCGCGCGAACACCTCGTCGAAGATCTCGATGACGCGGCCGAAGTGCTGGCCGCAGGGCGACAGCCGCAGCAGGCTGACGCCGGCCTCCTGCAGCGCCTCGCCGTGGCCTATCAGGCATTGCAGCGCCGCGCTCTGGGTCTGGATGCCGTTGAGGGCGAGGAAGTCCTCGCCCTCCCCCGTCGTCAGCAGCAGGCCATCGGCATCGTCGCGGCACCGGAACTGGCAATCGTCCTTCTGCAGCCGGTGATGGCGGGCCGTGAAGCAGCGCGCCGAAAAGGCCAGCGGCAGGCGGCCGAAACCCCAGACCTCGGTCTCGAGGGCCGACGGCATGGCGTTGATGCGCGCCACCGCATCCAGCGGCAGCTCGACGGGCGCCACCCAGCGGTCGGCGCCCAGGGCGGCATGCTCGCCGAGGGCGGCGGCGTTGTAGATGTTGAGATGGGGGCCCAGCGTGAAGGGGCGGCGGCGAGCGCGCGACAACACCTGCAGCGCGGCGGCGTCACCGGCCTCGACGGGGAACTCGTCTTGCTCGCAGACGCGGCGCAGCGTGCGCAGCTCGGCCTCGCTCATGACCAGGGCCATGGTGGCCAGGCGCACGTCCTTGCCGGCGGCGCGCAGCTCGCGGGCGATGGCCAGCCAGTCGTCGAACTTGATCTCGTTGCGCCGCGAGCAGACCAGCTCGCCCAGCACAATGCTGCGCACCGGCGCGTCGGCGAGGTCGGCATAGAAATTCAGCAGCGCCTCACGCGGCCACCAGTACAACACCGGACCAATCGAAAGATCGATCATCAAAACTGCTCCGTCCATTTCCATGCGGCGCCCGGCGTCAGCCGAGGCGCCCCCTCAAGCGGCCGCCGTGGAACCGGCTTTGCCGGGCCACTGGCGGCGCCCCCTGGGGGGAGGCGCGCAGCGCTTCGGGGGAATCTGTTCACTTCATCTCCAGGGGCGGTCGTAGGCGCCCAATGTGTGCTGCTGGCCTTCGGCCCAGCGCGCCAGCTGGCCGTCCCAGGACGGCTGCACGCTGTAGCGGCCACGGCCCTCCTGGGCGGCCCAGGCGGCGTCGATGGCGGCGCGCCAGACCTTGGTGACCTCGGCCACATAGGCGGGGCTGCGCTGGCGCCCTTCGATCTTGATCGCGTCCACGCCGGAGGCGATCAGCTGCGGCAGCAGGGTCAGGGTGTTGAGGCTGGTGGGCTCTTCCAGCGCGTAGTCGCTCGCCAGTTCGCCCACCTCGAAGCGCCCCTTGCACAGCGTCGGGTAGCCGCGCGGCTCGCCGGGCCGGTAGTGGTCGATCAGCACGCCGCCCAGGCGGGCGCGCACGCCGTCGGCCGCCTCGTCCCAGCGCACGGCGCCAGGCGGCGAGCAGACACCGGCCGTGTTGGGCGACTGGCCGGTGGCGTAGCTGGACAGGGCGCAACGCCCTTCCACCATCACGCACAGGCTGCCGAAGCCGAAGACCTCGACCGGCACCTTGCAGTGCTTGAGCAGCTGCTGCACCTGCTGCAGGGTCAGCACGCGCGGCAGCACGGCGCGCGCGATGCCGTAGCGCTGGCGGTAGAACTCGATGGCCTCGTGGTTGGTGGCCGAGGCCTGCACGGACAGGTGCAGGCGCAGCTGCGGATGGCGGCGGCTGGCGTCGGCCAGCACGGCGCTGTCGGCCACGATGAGGGCGTCGGCGCCCAGCTCCGCCGCATGGTCGACGGCGCGCTGCCAGGGCTGGCTGTCACGCGCGTCGGCGAAGGTGTTCAGGGCCATCAGCACCTGGCGGCCGCGGCGGTGGGCCAGCTGCACGCCCTCGCGCACCTGAGCGGCGTCGAAGTTCAGTCCGGCGAAGTTGCGCGCATTGGTCGCGTCCTTGAGACCCAGGTAGACGGCATCGGCGCCAGCGTCCAGGGCCAGCTGCAGCGCGCGCAGCGAGCCGGCCGGGCAGACCAGCTGGGGCTTGCGCGGCGGCGGGCAGGATTCGACCGACATCAGCCTTGGCTGCAGCCACAACCGCAGCCGCCCGCGCCGGCGGGAACAGTGGCTTCGGAGGCATCGACGACACGGCCGATGCGGATGAGCCAGGCGCCGGGTTCGGCCTGCACGATGCGCCAGCTGAAGGCCAGCGGGTGGCGGACGCCGAACTGCATCAGCAGGCCGCGGGGCTCATGGTCGTTGAGCAGTTCGAAGGCCTCGCCCGGCGCCAGCGCGTCGAAGCATTGGAAGGCGAGCTGGTGGCGTTCGAAGGGGGCCAGGGGGCGGATGTCGTAGGTGGGCGTATTCATGGTTCGCAGACTAGGTGGGTCAGGGTCGCGGCGCCTTGAACTGAGTCAAGAGCGGGCGAAGGGAATGCCGCTGGGATCGAAGCCGCTGTCCTCGTCGCCAAGGCGGTAGGGGCCGGTGCCGGCGTTGTCGGCGCGCGAGGCGGGCACGAAGGCGCCAACGGCGACGTCGAAGACATGCACCTCGCCGTCCTCGATGACGTAGTGCCAACCATGCAGGGTCAGCGCCCTCGCCTCGACCTGCTCGCGCACCATGGGATAGGCCATCAGGCGCTCGAGCTGCAGCACGATGGCGCGCTGCTCGGTGCGGCGCATCACCTCGGGGCCGGGCTCGGCGACTGGCAGCGCGGCCTCGCGGCCGAGGTCCAGCCAGCGGGCGAGGTTCTGGGCCGCCGGTGCGACTTCGCCGTAGAGGGCGCGGATGGCGCCGCAGTGGCTGTGGCCGCAGACGATGATGCGTTGCACCTGCAGATTCAGCACCGCGTACTCGATGGCCGCGGCGGTGCCGTGAAACCCCTGGCTCTGGTCGTACGGCGGCACAAAGGCGCCGACATTGCGCACCAGGAAGAGCTCTCCCGGGCCGGCGCCCGTCAGCAGGTAGGGAACGAGGCGCGAGTCCGAGCAGCCGATGAAGAGCGTCAGCGGATGCTGGCCCTCGTCGACGAGATGCCGGAACAGCGAACGCTGCTGCGGAAAGGCGTCCGTCTGGAAGCGGCGCAGCCGTTCGAGCAGCTCGTCGGGCATCACTGCACCAGCGGTGAACTCGCCTGCTGCAGTTCCACGCCCTGCAGGCGGGCATCGGCCGCCAGCGTCTGAAGGTATTGCCGCAGCGCGCTGATCTGGTGCAGCTGGCGCATGCGCTGGGCCACGGCCTCGCGCACCTGCTCGAAGGCCGGCAGGCGACCCGGCTCGCGGGCGTCGACGGCGACGATGTGCAGGCCGAAGCGGCTGTGCACCAGCGTCGGCAGCACGCCGATCTCGCTGCGGCCGAACAGCTCGCGGGCGAACTCGGGTGCGCAGTCGGCCGCCGTCAGCCAGCCCAGGCGCCCGCCGTCGACGCCGCTGGGGCAGTTGGACAGCTCCTTGGCGGCCTGGTTGAAGGCCGCCATGTCGCTGGCGCGCAGACGGATCAGATGGCCCTCGGCGCGCTGGCGCAGCAGGCCCACGTCCACGCCGGGCGTGACGGCGAACAGCACATGGCGCAGTTGCAGGCGTTCGCCCTCGGCGTAGTGGCGTGCGTTGGCGGCGTAGTGGCGGCGGCAGGCTGCCTCGTCGGGATCGGGGCCGGCCAGCTCCCGGGCGATCAAGGCCTCGATGGCGGCGCTGGCCGCTTCGCTGACGGCCCCCTCGCGTGGCGTCGGGTCGTCATCGGCCAGCAGGCCCAGCTCGATGGCGCGCTGGCGCAGCAGTTCGGTGCAGGCGCGCTGGCGCAGCGCTTCGGCGTCCAGGGCCTCGGTGGCGGTAGCGATCTCGATGTCGTTGACGTGAGCCATGGCAGACCTCACTTGCGGGTCGTCAGGCGGCGCGCGCGCACCACCTGGTAGGGCCTGAAGACATAGAACACCGAGGCCAGGCCGCTCCAGACGTGCACCAGGCGGGTGAAGGGGAAGACCAGGAAGACCGTCATGCCCAGCACCATGTGGACCTTGTAGGGCCAGGCCAGGGCCACCAGGCCGCTGGCGTCGGGCCTCAGCGTGACGATGCGCTGCGCCCAGTCGGACAGCACCAGCATCACCGAGCCGTCGCTGTGCGCCAGCGAGAAGGGCAGCGTGAGGAGGCCCAGCGTCAGCTGCAGCCACAGGATCCACAGCAGGGCCAGGTCGCTGCGGTGGCTGGTGAGGCGCACGCGGTCATCGGTCATGCGGCGCCAGATCAGCATGCTCAACCCGATGAAGCAGGCCGTGCCGGCGATGCCACCCGCGACGATGGCCAGCATCTGCTTGTTGCCGGCGCTGATGAGGTGCTCGTAGACGGCGTGCGGGGTCAGCATGCCCACCGTGTGACCCACCAGCAGGAAGAGCACCCCGGCATGAAAGAGATTGCTGGCCCATTTCAGGCCGCGGCCGCGCAACAGCTGGGAGCTGTCGCTCTTCCAGGTGTATTGGTCACGGTCGAAGCGGGCCAGGCTCCCCAGCAGGAAGACGGCCAGGCAGATGTAGGGGTAGACGACGAACAGGAAGTTGTAGACGGCGCTCATGCCTGGGCTCCCGGTTGATTGGTGCTGGCGTGCTTGCGCACGAAATGGATGGGCTGGACGTCAGGCCGCGACTGGCCGGCACTGGAGCAGCCGCCGAAGGCCTCCGGCTCGGCCCAGGCCTCGTCGAGCTCGGGTTCGGGCGGGATGTCCACGGCCTCGGCACGCTCGCCGGCCAGCTCCAACAGGGCAGCGAGTACGGCGGCATAGGGCGTCTGGCGGCGTTGCAGCGCGCTGAAGATGGCGCGGGCGATGTGGGCCGTCTCGGCCAGGAAGTCGCGCGCCTCGCGCGGCGGCTGGGTGCTGGCGTACTCCAGCACCACGGCGAGGTGGTCGGGCAGTTCGCCGGGCGCGAGGAAGAGGCCGGCACTTTCATAGGTCTTCTGCAGGTCGACCATGGCCGGACCGCGGTCGCGCGAGTCGCCGTGGATGTGTTCGAACAGGTGCAGGGCGGTGCCGCGGCCGCGGTCGAAGAGGTCGACGAACTCGGCCTCGACGGTGAAGGGGTCATCGCGTTGCAGGCGCTGCAGCAGCGCGCAGAGCTCGGCGATGCGAGCGGCCGGCAGCGCAGCCTCCAACTTCAGCGCCTGCTGCAGTTCGGTCACTGCGGCACGGAAGTCGGCGTCCGGGTAGCGCAGCAGCGCAGCGAGCACGCGCAGGGTGTAGACGGCGGGCGTAGGTGTGTTGAACATGGTGATGCCCTCCTCAGCCGTTCACCTTGATGGGGATGGTGCGGCGCTTGGGCGCACCGAACAGGCTCAGTTCGGTCTCGCCGTCGGAGCAGCCGTTGCCGAAGCTGAAGCCGCAGCCGCCGCGCACGTCGAAAGCGTTCTCGGCGTATTCGCGATGGGTCGTCGGGATGACGAAGCGATCCTCGTAGTTGGCGATGGCCATCACGCGATACATCTCTTCCACGTCGGGTGCGAGCAGGCCGACCTGGTCCAGCACGGCGCGGTTCTCGACGCCGTCGACATGCTTGCCGCGCTGGTAGGCGCGCATGGCCAGCATGCGTTCCAGCGCCCTCTCCACCGGCCAGGTGTCGCCGGCCGTCAGCAGGTTGGCCAGGTATTGCACCGGGATGCGCAGCTGCTTGACGTCGGGCAGCTCGCCCACGGCGCCGAGCTGGCCGGCGTTGGCGGCGGCGCTGATGGGCGACAACGGCGGCACATACCAGACCATGGGCAGGGTGCGGTACTCGGGGTGCAGCGGCAGGGCCACCTTCCAGTCCACGGCCATCTTGTAGACGGGACTGTTCTTCGCGGCTTCGAGCCAGTTGTCGGGAATGCCGTCGCGCCGTGCCTGGGCGATGACTTCGGGGTCATGCGGGTCCAGGAAGAGGTCGAGCTGGGCCTGGTAGAGGTCCTTGTCATTGGGCGTGGCGGCGGCCTCGGCGATGCGGTCGGCGTCGTAGAGCAGCACACCCAGGTAACGGATGCGGCCCACGCAGGTCTCGGAGCAGACGGTAGGCTGGCCGGCCTCGATGCGCGGGTAGCAGAAAATGCACTTCTCGGCCTTGCCGCTCTTCCAGTTGTAGTAGATCTTCTTGTAGGGGCAGCCCGACACGCACATGCGCCAGCCGCGGCACTTGTCCTGGTCGATCAGCACGATGCCGTCTTCCTCGCGCTTGTAGATCGAGCCCGAGGGGCAGGACGCGACGCAGGCCGGATTCAGGCAGTGCTCGCACAGCCTGGGCAGATACATCATGAAGGTGTTCTCGAACTGGCCGTAGATGTCCTTCTGGACATCGTCGAAGTTCTTGTCCTTGCTGCGCTTGCTGAACTCGCCGCCGAGGATCTCTTCCCAGTTCGGACCCCACTCGATCTTCTCCATGCGCTGGCCCGTGATCAGGCTGCGCGGCCGGGCCGTCGGCGCGTGCTTCATCTCGGGGGCCGAGTGCAGGTGGTCGTAGTCGAAGGTGAAGGGCTCGTAGTAGTCGTCGATCTCCGGCAGGTTGGGGTTGGCGAAGATCTTCATCAACAGCTTCCACTTGCCGCCCTGGCGCGGTTCCAGCGTGCCGTCGGCTTTGCGGATCCAGCCGCCGTTCCAGCGGTCCTGGTTCTCCCACTCCTTGGGATAGCCGATGCCCGGCTTGGTCTCGACGTTGTTGAACCAGGCGTACTCGACACCGGGGCGGCTGGTCCAGACGTTCTTGCAGGTCACCGAACAGGTGTGGCAGCCGATGCACTTGTCCAGGTTCAGCACCATGCCGATCTGTGCGCGAATCTTCATTGCGTCCTCCTCGTTCAGCGGTTGTCGACCAGCGCCTGCTCGCGCGGCGTGTCGAGCCAGTCGACCTTGTTCATCTTGCGGACGACGACGAACTCATCGCGGTTGGTGCCGATGGTTCCGTAGTAGTTGAAGCCGTAGCTGTACTGCGCGTAGCCGCCGATCATGTGGGTGGGCTTGGTGACGATGCGCGTCACCGAGTTGTGGATGCCGCCGCGCACGCCGGTGATCTCGCTGCCGGGCGTGTTGATGATCTTTTCCTGGGCGTGATACATCAGCGTCATGCCCGGGTTGACGCGCTGGCTGACCACCGCGCGGGCCGCGATGGCGCCGTTGATGTTGAAGAGCTCGACCCAGTCGTTGTCCTCGATGCCGGCTCGTTTGGCGTCGTCCTCGCTCAGCCAGATCACGGGCCCGCCACGGTTCAGCGTCAGCATCAGCAGGTTGTCGCTGTAGGTGCTGTGGATGCCCCACTTCTGGTGCGGCGTGATGAAGTTCAGCGCGATCTCCGGGTGGCCGTTGGGCTTGATGCCCTGGATACCGGCCGTCGTCTTCAGGTCCACCGGCGGGCGGTAGGTGGTGAAGCCCTCGCCGAAGGCCCGCATCCAGGCATGGTCCTGGTAGAACTGCTGGCGGCCGGTCAGCGTGCGCCATGGGATCAGTTCATGGACGTTGGTGTAGCCGGCGTTGTAGGAAACCTTCTCGCTCTCCAGGCCGCTCCAGGTCGGCGAGCTGATGATCTTGCGCGGCTGGGCCTGCACGTCGCGGTAGCGGATCTTCTCGTCCTCGCGGTGCAGGGCCAGGTGCTCGTGGTCGCGGCCGGTGAACTTGGACAGCGCGTCCCAGGCCTTGACGGCGACATGGCCGTTGGTCTCGGGTGCCAGCTGCAGGATGACCTCGCAGGCGTCGATGTCGCTGACGATGCGGGCGCGTCCCGCGGCGTCCACGCCGTTGAGCTCGGCGAGCTGGGCGACTTCCGTCTTGGTGTCCCAGCCAATGCCCTTGCCGCCGTTGCCAAGCTTGTCCATCAAGGGGCCGAGCGAGGTGAAGCGCTCGTAGGTGGCCGGGTAGTCGCGCTCGACGACGGCGATGGTGGGCGCCGTCTTGCCGGGAATCAGCTCGCACTCGCCCTTCTTCCAGTCCTTGACGTCGAAGGGCTGGGCCAGCTCGGCCGGCGTGTCGTGCATCAGCGGAGCCATGACGACTTCCTTCTCGACGCCTAGATGGCCGACGCAGACCTCACTGAAGGCCTTGGCGAAGCCCTTGTAGATCTCCCAGTCGGAGCGCGACTGCCAGACCGGGTCCACCGCCGCGGACAGCGGGTGGATGAAGGGGTGCATGTCGCTGGTGTTGAGGTCGTTCTTCTCGTACCAGCTGGCGGTCGGCAGCACGATGTCCGAATAGAGGCAGGTCGTGCTCATGCGGAAGTCCAGCGTCACCAGCAGGTCCAGCTTGCCCTGCGGCGCCTGGGCATGCCAGCGCACCTCGAGGGGCTTGGCGTCATCGGCACCGAGGTCCTTGCCCTGCACACCGTTCTCGGTGCCCAGCAGGTGCTTGCAGAAGTACTCGTGGCCCTTGCCGCTGGAGCCCAGCAGGTTGGAGCGCCAGACGAACATGTTGCGCGGCCAGTTCTGCGGCGCGTCGGGGTCCTCGCAGCTGAGCTGCAGCGAGCCATCGCGCAGGCCCTGCACGACATAGTCCTTGGGCGCCATGCCAGCGCTGGCGGCGTCCTTGGCGACCTGCAACGGGTTGGTCTTGAGCTGGGGCGCGCTGGGCAGCCAGCCCATGCGCTCGGCGCGCACATTGCAGTCGATCATGCTGCCGTTGAACTCGGCGCGCTCGGCCTCGGTCGCCAGCGGCGACAGCACCTCGTCGACACCCAGCTTCTCGTAGCGCCACTGGTCGGTATGGGCGTAGAAGAAGCTGGTGCTGTTCATCTGGCGCGGCGGGCGGATCCAGTCCAGCGCGAAGGCCAGGGCCGTCCAGCCGGTCTGCGGGCGCAGCTTTTCCTGGCCCACGTAATGCGCCCAGCCGCCCCCGCTCTGGCCGATACAGCCGCACATCATCAGCAGATTGATGACACCGCGATAGTTCATGTCGCAGTGGTACCAATGGTTCATCGCGGCGCCGATGATGATCATGGACTTGCCGCGGGTCTTGTGCGCGTTCTCGGCAAACTCGCGCGCCACGCGGATGACCTGGGCGCGCGGCACGCCGGTGATGGCTTCCTGCCAGGCCGGCGTGTAGGGGGCGTTGTCGTCGTAGCTGGCGGCACCGGAGCCGAAGCCGCGGTCGATGCCGTACTGCGCGGCCTGCAGGTCGAAGACGGTGGCGACGACGGCCTCGCCGTCCTGGGTCTTCAGCCGCGTGGCTGGCACGCGGGCGCGGTGGCTGACGCCGTCCTGCTGCGGGTTGGGCGTGAAATGTTCGCTGGCGCTGCCGGCGAAATAGGGAAAGGCGACGTCGACGATCTCGTGCGCCTGCTCGCCGTCCTCGACGAGGGAGAGCTTGAGCATGACGTCGCCACCGCCCTGCGCCTCCTTGGCCTCGAGGTTCCACTTGCCGGCGTCGTCGCGCCCCTCGGCGCCCCAGCGGAAACCGATGGAGCCATTGGGCAGCACCAGGCAGCCGCGGGCGTCATAGGCCAGCGTCTTCCACTCGGGGTTGTTGCTCTGGCCCATCTGGCCGGCCAGGTCGCTGGCACGCAGATAGCGGCCGGGCACGCGGGTCTTGCGGCCGTCTGGCAGGGTGTGCTCCTCCAGCAGCACCAACAGCGGCAGGTCGGTGTAGCGGCGCGCGTAGTCGTCGAAGTACGGCGAGCGCTGCTTGAAATAGAACTCGTTGAGCGCGACGTGGCCCATGGCCATGGCCAGGGCCGCGTCGGTGCCCTGCTTGGGATGCAGCCACAGGTCGGCCAGCTTGGCGACCTCGGAGTAGTCGGGCGTCACCGCCACCGTCTTCGCGCCCTTGTAGCGCACCTCGGTGAAGAAGTGGGCGTCCGGCGTGCGCGTCTGCGGCACGTTGCTGCCCCAGGCGATGATGTAGTTGCTGTTGTACCAATCGGCCGACTCCGGCACGTCGGTCTGCTCGCCCCAGATCTGCGGGCTGCTCGGCGGCAGGTCGCAGTACCAGTCGTAGAAGCTCATGCAGACGCCGCCGATCAGGCTCAGGTAGCGGCTGCCGGCCGCGTAGCTGACCATGGACATGGCCGGGATGGGCGAGAAGCCGATGACGCGGTCCGGACCATGCTGCTTGATGGTGTAGACATTGGCCGCGGCGATCAGCTGGTTGACTTCGTCCCAGGTCGAGCGCACGAAGCCACCCATGCCGCGCATCTGCTGGTAGTCGCGCCGCGCCGACTCGTCGGCCTGGATCAGCGCCCAGGCGTCGACCGGGCTCCTGGCCACGGCCAGGGCCTCGCGCCAGCGCTTCAGCAGCCGGCCGCGCACCATCGGGTACTTCACGCGGTTGGCGCTGTAGAGATACCAGCTGTAGCTCGCGCCGCGCGCGCAGCCGCGTGGCTCGTGGTTGGGCAGGTCGGCCCGCGTGCGCGGGTAGTCGGTCTGCTGGGTTTCCCAGGTGACGATGCCGCCCTTGACGTAGATCTTCCACGAGCAGGAGCCGGTGCAGTTCACGCCGTGGGTGCTGCGCACGATCTTGTCGTGGGCCCAGCGGTTGCGGTAGGCGTCCTCCCAGGTGCGGTCTTCACCGGTGCTGACGCCATGGCCGCCGGCAAAGACTTCCTTGGGCAGCTGGAAGGCCGTCAGTCGATCCAGGAAATGAGACATCGATTTCTCCGTTAGCAAGACAGGGGGGCGCCCCGACGGCCGTAGAACCACCAGCAGATGGCCATGCAGCTCAGGTAGAACGCCAGGAAGCAATAGAGGGCGGCCTGCGGGCCGCCGGCCAGCGCGATGGCGCTGCCGAAACTCTTGGGGATGAAGAAGCCGCCGTAGGCCCCGACGGCCGAGCACAGGCCGAGGGCCGCGGCGCCCTGGGCCTGGGCCTCGCGCAAGGAGCCGCGCCCCCAGCGCGCTTCGCGCAGAAAGCCCAGAGGCACCATGCGGAAGGTGCTGCCGTTGGCGATGCCGGCGGCGACGAACAGCAGCACGAAGCTGGCGACGAAAAGGGCGGCACCGCCCTCCCCGCCCAGGCTGGCGAGCACGCCGCCTATGCCGAGGGCCATGGCGCCGAAGCAGGCCAGGCTGATGCGGGCGCCGCCGCAGATGTCGGCCGCCCAGCCGCCCAGCGGCCGCGCCAGCGCGCCGAGCACCGGCCCCATCCAGACAAGTTGCTGGGCGCTGTCCAGGCCGGGGAACTGGCTGCGCAGCAGCAGCGGGTAGGCCGCTGCGAAGCCGATGAAGCTGCCGAAGCTGCCCAGGTAGAGCCAGCTCATCAGCCAGCTGTGACGGCGCGTGAAGAGCTGGGCCTGCTCGGTCATGCCGACGCCGCTGGCCGGCAGGTCATCCATGCCGAACCAGGCGGCCAGGCTGGCCAGCACGATCAGTGGCAGCCAGACCAGGCCGGCATTGGCCAGGGCCGGCAGGCCGAAGACGCCGCTGCCGATGACCAGGGGCACGGCCCACTGCACCAGCCCCACGCCGAGATGACCGAAGCCGGCACCCAGGCCCAGGGCCACGCCCTGTTCGCGGGCCGGGAAGCAGGCGCTGATATGGGCCATGCCGCTGGCGAAGTTGGCGCCGCCCAGACCGCACAGCAGGGCCAGGACCACCATCCATTCATAGGGCGTAGCGGGGTCCTGCACCGCCAGCGCAATGCCGCTGGTGGGCAGCAGCAGGCTGGCCGTCGACAGCGCCGTCCAGCGCCGGCCGCCGAACCAGGGCACGGCGAAACCGTAGAAGATGCGCAGCGTCGCGCCGCACAGGGCCGGCAGCGCGCTCAGCCAGAACAGCTGGTTGGTGCTGTAGCGAAAGCCCGCCGCCGGCAGGTGCACGACAAGGACGGACCACAGCATCCACACCGCGAACGACAGCGCCAGCGAGGGGATGGCGAAGCCCAGGTTGCGCAAGGCCACAGCGCGACCGCGGTCGACCCAGAAGTCGGGATCCTCCGGGTTCCAGTGAAGGGGCAGGGACAGGGTCTTGCTCACGAAGAGCATGGTCTGCGGCGGGGCGGCTGATGCCCATCCACCACCGGTCGGGGGGAGGTGGCGCGGAAGGATGAGCCCCCAGAGGGCTGCCATCGTTCGTCAGAACTACCGGCAGCGGGCACCCTTTGTTCCTATATTTCGTCGACGATTTGAATTGAGCGAAAAAACGGAACAAACTACCGTCCATGCTTGCCGATACCCATACGCAACGCATCCTTGACCTTGCCCAACGCAAGGGGCTGCTTCGCACCGGCGACCTGAAAGCCATCGACGCTCCCCGGGTCATGCTGACACGCCTGACTGCTGCTGGCCTGCTCGACAGGGTGGGCCGCGGTCTCTACCGCCTGCCCAGCCATCCAGGCTCCGAACATGAGGGCCTGGCTGCGGTGGCAACCAAGGTGCCGCAGGCCGTGTTCTGCCTGCTGAGCGCTCTGCAGTTCCACGAACTGACCACGCAGCTGCCACGGCAGGTCTGGATCGCTATGCCGCGCGGCAGCCATGCCCCGCGCATCGACCACCCGCCGATCAGGATGGTGCAGATGACCGGTGATGTCTATGCCGAAGGCATAGAGACCGTCGAACGCGACGGCATCAGCCTACGCGTCTACGGTATCGCCAAGACCGTGGCGGACTGCTTCAAGCACCGCAACAAGATCGGGTTGGACGTGGCGCTGGAGGCGCTGAAGGAAGTACACGCGAAGCAGCTGGCCTCGCCGGACGAGCTGTGGCGCTACGCCAAGCTGTGCCGCGTCGCCAATGTGATGCGTCCGTACCTGGAGGCGGTGGCATGAGTCAGGTCGCAGCGTCGGTGCGTGCCCGCCTCCTCAACGTCGCCAAGGCGCAGGGCTCGGACTTCAACCAGGTGTTGGTTCGCTTTGCCCTTGAGCGCATGCTCTACCGCTTGGCCGAATCGGCACACGCGGATTGCTTTCTGCTCAAGGGCGCGCTGCTGTTCACTCTCTGGTACCACATGCCGCACCGGGCGACACGCGACGCCGATTTGCTGGGCTTCGGCGCCAGCGACCGGGAATCGGTGGCACAGCGGTTCCGCGAGATCGCTGCCGTCGTCGTCGATGACGGCATCGTGTTCGATCCGGCCTCGGTCGCCGTCGAGGATATTCGCAAGGAGGCCGGCTACGGTGGCGTCCGCGTGTTCGTCATTGGCGATCTGGCAAAGGCGCGCTGCAAGGTGCAGATAGACATCGGCTTCGGTGATGCCGTGACGCCTGGCCCAGTGGAAGCGGTCTACCCGGTTCTGCTGGACGACCTGCCGGCGCCTCGGCTCCGGGTCTATCCGGCTTACACCGTCGTTGCAGAGAAACTGCATGCGATCGCGCTGCTAGGTATGGCGAACAGCCGACTAAAGGACTACTTCGACCTGTCGGTGCTGCTGACGCGAGAAACGCTCGACGCCGGCCTGCTGGCGCAGGCGATCAAAGCCACCTTCGAAAGGCGCGGCATGGCTGTGCCAACCGAGCCGCCGGTCGGACTTACTGAGGAGTTCGCTGAGGATGCTTCGCGCCAGACGATGTGGCTGTCGTTTGTAAAGAAGAACGGGCTCGATGCAGAACCGCTGGAGACCGTCGTGGAAAAACTGCACTTGGCATTGGTTCCCGCACTTAGGCGAGCCGCTGCATAACGGCCCTACCGTATCCACGACACGCCCGCCAAGTGCAAGGAACAAAAAGGCGAGGCCTGAGCGCCCCCCGGTGAACTGCCCTGCAATGACCGACGACTGGTGCAGCGCACGTCATGGGTTGCGGATCTCCGCCCCACCGCGCAGATAGAACCACCAGTTCAGGACAAGGCAGACCGCGTAGAAGGCCGCGAAGCCGTAGAAGGCCAGCTGGGGTGTGCCGGCCTTGATCTGCTCGCCGATGAGCACCGGCGCGATGAAGGCACCGTAGGCGGCGACGGCCGAGGTCCAGCCCAGCACGGGGCCGGCCTGGGTGCGGTCGAAGATGACGCCGACCGAGCGGAAGGTCGAACCGTTGCCGACGCCGCTGGCCGCGAACAGCAGCACCATCAGGCCCATGAAGGCCGGGAAGTACTGCTCCGGTGTGGCCGAGCCATAGGCCTGCTGCATAACGTAGCCGACGGCCACCGACGCGAACACCATGACGGCCGAGATGACCTGGGTCACGATGGAACCGCCGACCTTGTCCGAGATCCAGCCGCCGACGGGCCGCACGGCGGCGCCGACGAAGGGCCCGATCCAGGCATAGGTCAGTGCGGACGGCGCGTTCGGGTTCTTCAGCGTGTGCGTGAGCACGCCCGCGGCATCGGGCACATGCTGGAAGCCGAAGATGACCGTGATGGCCAGCGGCAGCGCCATGGAGAAGCCGATGAAGCTGCCGAAGGTGACGACGTAGAGGGCCGTCAGGCTCCAGGTGTGCTTGTTGCGGAAGATGGCGAACTGCTTGGCGACGTTCTCCTTCATGGCGCCGAAGGCGGCCAGCCGCATGACGAGCAGGGCCGCAACGATGTCCAGCGGGATGGCGACCCACATGTTCAGCAGGCCCAGGCCCGTCGGTGCCGGCAGGTAGAGATAGAGCATGCCGATGGACGGCACGAAGGCCAGCGAATACAGGTAGGTAATCTTCAGGAAGGCCACCAGCGGCGAGCCGGACTGCGGGGTCACTGTCTTGAGGTTGTTCATGCCGAACCAGCACAGCGCCGCCAGCGGTACCAGGGACAGCACCCAGGCGAAGCCGGCGTTCTGGATCCAGGTCGCGGTGCCCGCGGGAATCTTGCCGAAGATCCAGCCGCTGGCCTTCACCAGCGTCATCGAGTCGCCGGTCAGGCCGAAGAAGCTCATCGTCATCACGAGCGGGATGACGATTTGCATCGTCGTCACGCCGAAGTTGCCCAGGCCCGCATTCAGGCCCAGGGCCGTGCCCTGCAGGCGCTTGGGGAAGAAGGTGCTGATGTTGGACATCGACGACGCGAAGTTGCCGCCGCCCACGCCCGACCACAGCGCCATCAGCTGGAAGACCCACAGCGGCCACTCCGGGTGCTGCAGGGCCACGCCGGTGCCGATGGCCGGCGCCAGCAGCATGGCGGTGGTGAGGAAGATGGTGTTGCGTCCACCCGCCATGCGGATGAGGAAGGAGGCCGGGATGCGCATGGTGGCGCCGGAGATGCCGGCGATGGCCGTCAGCGTGAACAGCTGGGCCTGGCTGAACGGAAAGCCCAGGTTCAGCATCTGCACGGCGATGATGCCCCACATGCCCCAGACGGCGAAGCCGCACAGCAGGGCCGGGATGGAGATCCACAGGTTGCGGTAGGCGATGCGCTTGCCGGTGCTCTCCCAGAAGGCGTCGTCTTCAGGTCGCCAGTCTTGGATATCCGCGCCGCTCGTCGGAACGGCCGCGTTCGGGTTCTTGCTCATGATTTGTCCTCGTGGGAGTCAGGCCGGCTGTACGCCATGGCCCATGACGTCGGTGCGACGCACCTCGGTCCAGTACATCCAGATCAGCGAGACCCAGACGACGCCGTACATCAACATGAAGGCGCTGGAGCGCACGCCGGTGAGGTCCAGCAGCACGCCGAAGAGGATGGGCAGCACGAAGCCGCCGAGGCCACCGGCCAAGCCGACGATGCCGCTGATGGCGCCGATATTGCCGGGGTAGTCGTCGCTGATGTACTTGAAAACCGAGGCCTTGCCGAAGGCGAAGGCCACGCCCAGCACGGCCAGCAGACCGGTGAAGGCGTAGACGTTCAGGCCGATGTGGAAGGTGCGCGCGCCGGCGACGGTCATCACGGTGAAGTCGGTCTGCGGATAGCTGAGCAGGAAGAGGCAGATCCAGCTCACCCACATCACCCACCAGGTCACCCTGTGGGCGCCGAACTTGTCGGACAGCAGGCCGCCGATGGCGCGCAGCACGCCGCCCGGCAGGCTGAAGCAGGCCGCCAGCAGCGCGGCGACGCGGATGTCGAGACTGAACTCGCCGACGTAGTACTGCACCATCCACAGCGCCAGCGCCACGTAGCCGCCGAAGACGATGCTGTAGTACTGGCAGTACTTCAGCACGCGCGGATCCTTCAGGGCCTTGAGCTGATCACGGAAGCTGACGTTGCTAGTGACGAGGTGGGCCGGGTTGCTGTGGCTGAACAGCCAGAACAACACGACGGTGCCGGCCATGATGGCCGCGTAGACCTGGGGCACCAAGGTCCAGCCGAAGCTGACGAGCAGCACCGGAGCGACGAATTTGTTGACCGCCGAGCCCGAGTTGCCGGCGCCGTAGACGCCCATGGCCATGCCCTGGCGGCTCTTGGGGAACCAGCGCGCCACATAGGGCGTGCCCACCGAGAAGGAGCCGCCCGCCAGGCCGACGAAGAGGCCGATGGCGAGGAAGTGCCAGTACTGCGTGGCATAGGCCATCAGCCAGATGGCGGGCACCGTGGCCAGCATCAGCAGCGCCAGCACGATGCGGCCGCCGTAGCGGTCCGTCCAGATGCCCAGCGGCACCCGCACCAGGGAACCGGTCAGCACCGGCATGGCCGTCAGCAGGCCGAACTCGGTGGCGTTGAGGCCCAGCTGCTTCTTGATCGGGATGCCGATGACGCCGAACATCATCCACACCATGAAGCAGACGGTGAAGGCCAGGGTGCTGACGATCAGCACCGACCAGGCCTTGCGGTCGACGGGGGGCGCAGTCATGCGATTTCCTCCTCAGTGGCGATGAGCCACTGTCCCGCGCGGCCAGCACGCCGCACATTCGCCGGAGGATCAGCGCGACACCCGTCGCTGGGAGGACGAGGGCCTTGGCGGCCTCGTCCGAAAGGACTAGGTGCGCTGCTGTGTGACCAGCACGGCAGCCTGCACGCGCGAGTCGAGGTCCAGCTTGCGCAGCAGATGCTGCACATGGATCTTGACCGTCGTCTCGGCGATGCCGAGCTCGCGGGCGATCTGCTTGTTGGAATCGCCGCGGGCGATGAGGTCGACGATCTCGCGCTCGCGCGGCGACAGCGTGGCCAGCGGATCGGGCGGCGGCGGCGCGACGGCCTCGGCCTCGTGGCGGAAGGCCGTGGCCAGCTTGCCGGCCATCTCGGCGCTGAAGCTGGACACGCCTCGCACGGCGCGCTCGATGGCCTGGGTCAGCTCCTGGTTGTCGGCCGTCTTCAGCAGATAGCCGCAGGCGCCGGCGCGCAGGGCCGCACCGAGGTCGGCCTCGGACTCGCTCATCGTCAGCATCAGCACCTGGCAGCCGGGCGCGGCCGCCTTCAAGGCCGGCAGGGCCTGCACGCCGCTGACGCCGGGCAGATGGTTGTCCAGCAGGATGACCTGGGGCTGCAGCTCCGTCGCCAGCCGCTCGGCGGCACCGGCGTCACCTGCTTCGCCGACGACCAGCAGCCGCGGCTGCGTGGCCAGCAGCGCGATGAGGCCGCGGCGGAACAGGGTGTGGTCGTCGACGACGAGGACGCGGATGGGATCGCTGCTGGCGCTGCTCATGGCGTGACGGCCTCGGATTCGGGAAGGGAGACGCGCACGCGGGTGCCGGCGCCGGGACGGGAATCGAGCTGCACGGCGGCGCCGACCTTGGCGGCGCGCTCCTTCATGATGCGCAGGCCCACATGGCTGTCGTCGGGGGCATCGGCCTCGGCATCGAAGCCGCAGCCGTCGTCGTGGATCTCGATCTGCCAGTGCGGCTGATGGGCCAGGCGGATCTGCACCTGCCGGGCCCGCGCATGCTTGCGCACATTGGACAGGGCTTCCTGCACGACGTGCAGCAGCTGCACCTGCACATCGGCCGGCAGCGGCGCGCCGTGGCCGTCGACCTCCAGCTCGGCCTGCACGCCGCTTTGCAGGCGGAACTTCTGCAGCGTCTGCTGCAAAGCCGGCAGCAGGTCGTCGCCATCGGTGCGGGTGCGGAAATGCATCAGCAGCGCGCGCACGTCGGCCGTGCTTTCCTTCAAGCCCAGTTCCAGCTCCTCCAGCAACCTCGCGGCCTTGGCCGGCTGGCCGCCCTGCTGGGCGTCCTTCAGCAGCTGCAGCTGGATCTTCATGAAGGCCAGGCTCTGCGCGATGGAATCGTGCAGCTCGCGGGCCAGCATGCCGCGCTCGTCGGCCACGGCAGCCTCGCGCTGCAGGGCCTCATTGCGCAGGCTGTCCATGGCGCTGGAGAGATGGCTGGCCAGACTGTCGAGCAGCTCGCGGTCGGCCGCGGCGAGGCTGGGCGTCTCGCGGTAGAGCAGGTCGATCTCGCCCATCGTGCGGCCCTGCACCGTCAGCGCCACGTTGACGAGGGCGACGAAGCTGGCCTTGGAGCAATGCGACTCAGCCTTGCCGTCCAGCGCGATGGGGATGACGCGGGCCCGCGGCGGCGGGCTGCCGCAATGGCAGGCTCCGGGCACCAGGCAGCGCTCGGCATCCACCATGGCCGGCGGCAGGCCCTGCGAGGCCAGCAGAACCAGGCGCTGCTCGCTGGTGTCCAGCCAGCGCACGGCGACGGCGTCGGCGCAGGCCACCCGGCGCACGCGCTCGCCGAAGCCGGCCGCCAGCTCGCGCTGCGAATGGGCGCCGGCCGCGAAGGCCGCGGCTTCGTAGAGGGCGGCCAGGCGGTGCTGCTCCTGGCGCAAGTCTGCCGTCTTGGCCCGCACTTCATCCTCCATGCCGCGGTAGACGGCCTGCAGCCTCTCCGCCATGCGGTTGAAGCCCCGCGCCAGCTCGCCGAACTCGTCCTGGGCGTCACCGGGAATGCGCGTGCCCAGCGTGCCCTGCTCGAGGGCGTTCAGGCCACGGCGCAACCGGTCCACCGGCGCGAACACGACCAGATGCGAGGCAAAGAGAAACACCACCGAGGCCGCGATGGCCAGACCGACGAGGGCCAGCTGCACCGCCGACAGCAGCGAACTCCAGGCCGCCATGCGGGCCTCGACGGCATCGACCAGCAGGTCGACACGGCCCACCAGGGCTGCGGCCTGTTCGCCGCTCGGCGCGGGCACCCCGTCCGTCGCCGCGGCGGTCAGCGTGCGCCAGTCCTCGGTCACGGCGCGGTAGGCGGCCTGTGTCCTCTCGTCGCGCGGCAGGAACAACGGCCGCGCGGGGTCGCCGCTGAGCAGCTGCCGCAGCGCCGACTCATAGGCACGCGCCTGCGACTGCAGCTGTCCCCGGTCACCGGTGGCCGCCAGATGGGCCATGCGCCAGGTCTGCATGCGCAGCCGCCCGGCCTCGTTGACCGCCGCCGCGCCGCCCTCCAGCTGCCAGCCTATCCACAGCGTCAGGCCGATGGCGGTCAGGCCGATGGTCAGCAGCGTAGCGCCAACGATGCCGATCTTGGTGGCGAGACGGGCGCGGTTCCAGGGAATGAACATGCCGGGGATTCTGAGCAGGGCCCGTCCCGCGCGACTTGATGCGCCTCAAACCTTGAGCCGGTTTGCCTTGCATCAAGGTCCCCTGGGCGCCGCGATGGCACGCTGGGGCATGGCCAAGAAGTTTCCGATCAAGCCCGCCAATCCCGAGCGCATCTGCTGGGGCTGCGACAAATACTGCGCGGCGGATGCCCTGCAGTGCGGCAACGGCAGCGTCGCGACGCCCCACCCGTCGGAACTGTTCGGCGACGACTGGATGGACTGGGGACTGGACGCTGAAGACGGCAAGCCGGCGCAAGACGCCGGCACAGGGCGCTGAGGGTCAGCTGGCCAGCGCACCCGCGGCGGCGTGCCGCTTGACGGGCCGCAGCATGAAGACGGCGGGGTCGCGCGCGCAATCCAGCAGCAGATGACGGACACGCTCCAGCCAGAGCCGCGCCAGCTCGATTTCCTCGGCGCTGCTGGCACGTCCGTCGGCGCAACGCTTGAGCAGGGGCTCGAGGGCCGGGTCGGCGGGCAGCTGGTTCATGTCGACGCCGGCATCGACGGACTCTCCCGTGTCCAGCCGCGTGAAGCGCAACAGGTCGAGCAGCTCGGGTTTGCTGCGGATCAGGCCGGCCCGGCCGAAGCGCCCCGCGATGCCCTTGAAACCGGAGTTGCCGGCCGCGCCCGTCAGCATCTGCACGACCGTCGCGATGACGCCGACGCTGCCCGACCTGGCGTCGTCACGGAACTCGACCTTAATACCGCCGCGCTGCGGCAGGCTGCCCGGGTAGAGGTGCTCGAGCGCCAGATAGGTCAGCCAGTAGGCCGTGGCGACAGTGGGGCAGGCATGGCCCGCCAGCCTGACGGCATCGCGGAAGCCGTATTCCAGCTCGCCGTCCTCGGCGCAGCCCAGCAGCCGCGCCAAGGGGTCCTGCACCCGGAGTCGGGGTACCTCATCGAAGAATTGCGGCATGTTCATGGCGGAGCGAGCACAGCGGGGATAGGGAATGTTCAAGCGCAGCGGGACTTGCGGACTTGAGCTTGATCAAGGCGCGGCGCGCTTGATGACGGCGAAAAAGCCGAACGGGTCCTTGGTCACGGCCACCGAAACGATCCAGGCCACGACGACCAGGGCCGCCAGCCAGGCGGTGGCCCGAACGGCCGGCGGCCGGCCCGGTTTCAGCGCGACGACGCCCAGTCCGATGTAGAGCAGCAGGCCGAGGATCTTGGCCAGCAGCCAGGGCGCCTGGGTCGGCGTCAGGCGCAGCATCCATGCCAGCGTCAGCGCCGAGGCCAGCAGCAGCGAATCGACCAGATGCGGCAGGCTGCGCGCTGCCCGCCCCCTGACCCAGCGCGCGCCGGCGAGCGAGGCCGCGCCACGCACGAAGAAGCCGGTGATGGACAGCGCCACGGCGGACTGGTGCACCAGCTTGACGGTGAAGTAGTCCATGGCTAGCCCGGTCGCCCGTCCAGGCGCGGCCGGGACAGCACGGGCCAGTAGCGCACGGCGTAGAGCGCGAAGCCGGCCGACCACAGCGCGGCGGAGGCCAGCACGGCGGCCACGGTCGACTCGGGCCGCAGCAGCGGCAGGCCCACCCGAAGCACGGCGGCCAGCGCCACCAGCCCATAGCAGGCCGTCTCGAAGCGGTCGGCGCGCAGCGGCCGGCCGGTGTGGCCGCGGGCGGTGCGCGTCATCATGCCGATGATCAGGCCGCCGATGGCGCCGACGGTCAGCGCATGCGTGGGCAGCGACGGCGCCACCACACCCAGCGCCGCCAGGCTTCGCAAGAGCAGATGCAGCGGCACCCAGGCATAGGCCAGGTGCAGCACCCAGACCAGCGGCACGCGCAGGGTCTTCCACGGCCGCCACAGCGCCCAGCGCCAGGCATGCGCCACGCAGGCGACGCCAGCCAGCGCCGCGAGAACCCAGCCCTCCAGGCCGACGAGATCCGCCACCAACAGGCCCAGCACCGAGCCCAGGGCGACCTTCTCGACCCCCGCATGCTTGGCGGCCCCCGCGCCGGGCACGCCGTTGTTGGTGAACATCGGGATCACGCGGCCGCCCATGACAGCGAGGATGAAGAGCACGATGTCCAGGCCCACGCGCACGCCGAGAAAGGCCGGCACGTCGACAACGCCGAGCTGCCCCAGATGGAGGGCCGCGGCCGCGGCCGCGAGCAGCACCAGCAGGCCGACGAAGAAGTAGTTGCGCCGGTTCCCCGACTTGAAGAAGGGCACGGCCAGCGCGACGGCCGCGGCCAGCGGGAAGGCCACGTTGGCCAGGGCCGCCGCGACGGCAAAGGGGGTCAGCACCAGCACGCGGGCGGCGATCCACAGCAGGGCCAGGGCGCCGAGCTTCCAGCCTGTCGGGGTGGGCAGGCCGGTCCAGTTGCCGCCGGCCGTGAACAGGAAGCCGACGATGACGGCGAGCGTGAAGCCGAACAGCATCTCGTGGGCATGCCACAGCGGCCCGGCCAGATAGGGGTGGCCCAGCCAGCCGGAGAACTGCAGGGCCCACAGCGGAATGGACAGGGCCGCGAAGACGCTGGCCAGCAGGTAGAAGGGGCGGAAGCCCAGCGCGAAAAGCGCGAAACCCGCTTGCGGGGGGCGCGGAGGTTCTTCGATCGTGAGCATCAAGGCGAGGGTCCAGTCTTGGGTTGCGCGGCCGGGTGGCCCAGCCGCCAGGCCAGTGCCGAGCCGGCGACGACCGCGGCGAAGGCCGCGATCGCCAGCGCATTGCCCGCCGCCCCAAGGGCGAGCAGGCGGGGTTGATCGAAACCACCGGCCAGGCGCGCTGCCAGCGAGAGTTGCAGCAGGGCCAGCGGCACGTAATAGGCCCAGCCGAACTGCACCTTGATGCGGGCGATGGCCGGCAGGATGACGGGCGCATGGGCGAACACCATGCCGAACACAAAGCCCAGGGCCAGGCCATGCAGGGCCGCGTCGCGCGCCGGCCAGCCCAGCGACGTGGCCACCCAGGCCAGGCCGGCGACCAGCAGCCAGGCATAGCCCAGCAGCAGGCAGAGGGCCATGTAGCGGCTCAGGCCATGGGCGCGCACGGTGCGGCGCGCGATGTCGAAGCTGGCCAGCCAGGCGGCCAGGGCCACCAGCGCCAGGCCATAGAGCACCGGGGACAGGGCCGCGCCGGCCAGCAGGGCCGCAAGGACGGCGTACAGCGAAGCCGCCGCACCTGGCCGCCGGCGCATCAGCCGTGTCATCTCCAGGCGTTCGGCGGCAATGGTCAGCACGAGGAAGGCGAACCACCAGGGCACGACGGCAGGCGCCGCCGCACCGACGGCATGCAGGCCGCAGCCGATGGCCCAGGCCAGCGCGCCGACAAGCAGCAGCACGGTGTGGTCGGCGCGCTGGCGCCTGACGATGACGACGTTGACGGCGACGAAGGCGAGCGAAGCCGCCGCGACCAGCCAGGCCGCCGCTGCCGCCGCGCCGCTGAGTTGGAGCACGCCGGCGGCGCCCGAGGCCAGCGGCCCCGCGAAGCACAGCGGATGGCGCACGGCGACCGCGCGCTCGATGGCGATGACGCTGCCCATGAAGCTGCAGATCATCAGGAAGGCATGGCCGGCCACGGCATTGCCGAGCCAGGCGCCGCTGGCCTGAGGCAGGGCCACGCCGGCACGCAGCAGGCCGCCGGCGATGCCGCAGGCCAGGGAGACCAGCACCAGGAGAGCCAGGCCGGCGCGCAGGCCCGAAACGGTGGCCGTCCCGTGGATTCGTGCGGCCTGGCGACGCATGGACGGCCTCCCCTCACCAGTCCATGAAGGCCTTGGCGCGGGCGCTCATGCGGTCCGTCGTCCAGGCCGGCTCCCAGACCAGCTCGACGTCGACGGACATGCCGTCCGGTGCGATGTCGTCCAGCTCGGCCAGGGTGTCGTCGAGGATGACGTCGGTGACCGGGCAGGCCGCCGAGGTCATGGTCATCACCACGTGCAGGCGTCGTGGCGTGGCCGTCACGCCGTAGACCAGGCCGACGTCGACGATGCTCATCGCGACCTCGGGATCGACGACGCGGCTCAGCGCCTGCAGCACGGGCGCGCGCAGGGTCTCGGGGCCGTCGTAGGTGTAGGTGGCGATGTCCGTCATGCGGCCGCCATCGGGTGGAAGTGCAGCACCTCGGCCAGCACCGCGCGGTTGCGCGTGATGTCGGCCAGGCTGTAGCGGTCGAGGACGGCGTAGAAGGCCTGCACGGCCTCGGCCAGCACGCCCTTGAGCCGGCAGCAGCGGGCAATGGCGCAATCGCTCGGCTCTTCGGAGAAGCATTCGGCGGGCTGGGCCGCGCCTTCGGTGTCGCGGACGACCTTGCCGACGCTGATGTGGTCGGCCGGTTTCGCCAGCAGCAGGCCACCGCCCTTGCCGCGGCTGGTTTCCACCCAGCCGCAGCGGCCCAGGTGGTGGACGACCTTGGTCAGGTGGTTGGCCTTGATGGCAAAGGCCGAGCTGATCTCGGCGACGGTGGCGCGCCGACCGGGCTCGGCGGCCAGGTAGATCAGCACGCGCAGGCTGTAGTCGGTGAAAGCAGTGAGTTTCATGATCCGATTCCCTTGGACGGGGAGGCCGAGGCCTCCCCGAGCCGGTCAGCGCCGGGTCGCCACGGTGGCGGCGCCCGTCGGCAGCTGCTGGCTCGCCGGGCGGCGCAGCAGGTAGAGGGCATAGACGGCGAGGAAGACGCTGCCGGCGGCGAACACGATATCGCCTGGCACGCGCAGCCACACCAGGGTCTCCATCAGCTTGGAGTGGATGACCTCGGGCGAGCGGGCGTACCACAGACCCTTGGTGATGCTCTCGTAGGCCTGGTAGATGCCGGCCGGCAGCAGCGACATGAAGACCATCATCGCCAGGCCGATGTTCAGGCTCCAGAAGGCGGGCTTCAGGAACTTGTCGGCGTGCAGCGCGCGGTCATACAGGCCGCGCAGGCAGAACAGCATCAGGCCGATGCCCAGCATGCCGTAGACACCGAACAGGGCGGCGTGGCCGTGGGCTGCCGTCATGTTCAGGCCTTGCACGTAGTACAGCGAGGCGGGCGGGTTGATGGCGAAGCCCAGCAGGCCGGCGCCGACGGTGTTCCAGAAGCCGACGGCGACGAAGGACATGATGACCCACTTGTAGGCACCCAGCCAGGCGACGTTCTTCGAGCGGCGATAGGTCTGCAGGGCCTCCAGGCCGATCAGCGTCAGCGGCACGACTTCCAGGGCCGAGAACACCGAGCCGACGGCGATCACCGAGGTGGGCGTGCCGGTCCAGTAGAGGTGGTGCAGCGTGCCCAGGATGCCGCCGAACAGGAAGACGATGGTCTCCGCGACGATGGCACGGTTGGCCGAAGCTGCCCGCACGAGGCCGAGGTTGGTGAAGATCAGGGCGACGACCGCGGTGGCGAAGACCTCGAAGAAGCCCTCGACCCACAGGTGCACCAGCCACCAGCGCCAATACTCGACCATGGAGTAGTGGGTGTGCTGGTCCCAGGCCAGCGAGGTAGCGTAGAAGCCGCCGATGCAGGTGGCCGACAGGAAGACCATGGCGATCAGGCCGCGGGTTTCCGAAGGCTTCTTCAGGGCCGGCCACAGCGCGCGGCCAAGCAGGAAGACCCAGAACAGCAGGCCGACGAAGAGCAGGATCTGCCAGAAGCGGCCCATGCTCGTGTACTCGAGGCCCTGGTTGCCGAACCAGAAGCTGAAGTCGACGCCGCGGTGTTGCAGCGTGCCCAGCCAGCCGGTGATGGTCGAGCCGAGCACGACGATGATCAGCGCCCAGAACAGCGCGTCGACACCGAGCTTCTGCAGCTTGGGTTCACGCCCCGACAGCAGCGGCGCGACGTAGAGGCCGGTCGCCAGCCAGGCGGTAGCGATCCAGAACACGCCGATCTGCGTGTGCACGGTGCGGCTGATGGTGTAGGGCAGGATCTGCGCCAGCGGCAGGCCGAAGAAGGACTGGCCTTCCACCGCGTAGTGGGCGGTGATGGCGCCCATGCCGATCTGCAGCAGCATCAGCGCGATGACGATGAAGAAGTACTTGCGCGTGGCCTTCATCGACGGCGTGGCCTTGGCGCCTTGCAGCGGGTCGGCCTTGGGCACGGCGGCTTCGTCCTCGTGCGAATCGCCCTTGTGCAGCCACAGCATGGCGGCGATGCCGGCGAGCAGCAGCACGACGCTGACCATCGACCACATCGCAGCCGAGGCGCTCATGGTGTTGCCGACCAGCGGCTCATGCGGCCAGTTGCTGGTGTAGGACAGGCCGGGTTCGTTCGGGCGGTCCGTCACGGCGGCCCAGGCCGACCAGAAGAAGAACGCGGTCAGGGCCTGGCGGTTCTCGGCGTCAGGCAGGCTGCCCGAGGTCATGGCGTACTGCTCGCGCAGCTTGTCCAGGCGCGGATCGGTGCCGAACAGGCCCTCGTAGTGCGCCGCCACCTCGCGGATGGCCTTGGCGCGCGCCGGCGTGACCTTCACGGTGCCGTTGCTGTCGTCATAGGTGTTGCGGCGCAGTTCCTCGCGCACCACCTGCTCGACAGCGGCCTGCTCGACGCCGGTCAG
This sequence comes from Roseateles sp. FW305-36, assembly GCF_058787015.1. NCBI lineage: Bacteria > Pseudomonadati > Pseudomonadota > Betaproteobacteria > Burkholderiales > Sphaerotilaceae > Roseateles > Roseateles sp. FW305-36. Next base: position 95,134 of record NZ_JBYSZK010000021.1, read on the forward strand.
CGCCTTGCCGCCCTGCTGCTGCTCAGCCGCGCGCAGGGCGCCGAGCGCCACCGCCTCGCGGTGCAGCCAGTCGGCCGACCAGTCCGGTGCGACATAGGCACCATGGCCCCAGACGGTGCCGAGCTGCTGGCCACCGGCCGACAACCAGGCCTGCTGGCCGAGCTGGATCTGCTCGGCCGTGTACAGCACCTCGCCCTCGGTCGTCACGACCTGCTTGGGGATGGGCGGTGCCGAGAGATAGATCTGCCAGCCCAGGTAGCCCAAGGCTCCGAACGACAGGACGAAGATGAGGCCTAGCCAGCGCCAGAGCCTGCTTGCGTTTTTCATGATGTGCCCTTGTAGTGGGGGAAATTGCTTGCGATCAGGCGCCGCCGCAGGAGCCGCAGCAGCGGCCGTCGCCGTGGGCGGCGAGCTTGACGATGCGCACGCGCCAGACGTCGGGACCGCGCTGCACGTCGTCCCAGGCGAAACGGCCGGGCCATTCGGCGCGGAACTGGTCGAGCAGCGGCCCGGGGTCGTGGTCGTTGATCAGTTCGACCGATTCACCGGCGTCCAGGCTGCGAAAGGTGTTGAAGATCAAAGGATGCCGCTCGCGGGGGGCCAGCGGGCGCAGGTCGATCTTGGTGCCGTAGCTCGTCAATGCCATGACTGCTCCTCTTGAACATGCATTTGGTATGCAGATTCTGAGGAGGGGGCAGCCAAGGCCCTTTGATTTCCGTCAAGTCAAAGCCTGATCACTTGCATCCAAGGGATCAGCGGCAGCGGGCGCTCAGCCCTCGTCCTGCAGCGGCGCCAGCAGCAGATCCAGCTCCGGCGCCGTGAACTTGGCCAGCATCGCGCCGTCGTCGCTGCCCAGCAGCCCGTCGGCCAGCGCTTTCTTGCGCGCCTGCAGCTCCAGCATGCGCTCCTCGATGCTGCCCTGGGCGACGAGCTGGTAGACGAAGACCGGCTGATCCTGGCCGATGCGGTGGGCCCGCGCGCTGGCCTGGGCCTGCACGGCCGGGTTCCACCAGGGGTCGACGTGGATGACGGTGTCGGCAGCGGTCAGGTTGAGGCCGACGCCGCCGGCCTTGAGGCTGGCCAGCAGGATGGGCTCCTCGCGTGCCTGGAAGCGACGCACGACTTCTCCGCGCTGCGACGCGGGCGTCTGGCCGGTCAGGCGCAGATGCGCCAGCTTCAAGGCGTCCAGCTCCGCGGCGATCAGGTCCAGCATCTCGGTGAACTGTGAGAACACCAGCAGGCGCCGGCCCTGGGCGACGAAGTCAGGCAGGTGCTCACGCAGCCATCCGAGCTTGGCGCGTTCCACACCTGCCGGCGTCTCGACGGCCTTCAGCAGCAGCGGGTCGCAACAGACCTGGCGCAGCTTGAGCATGGCGTCCAGCACGCTGATGAGGCTCGTGGGCGTGAAGCCGTCGCGGGCCAGGATGCGCCTCACCATGTGGTCGGCCGCGACGCGCACGCTCTCGTAGAGCTGCTTCTGCTGGCCCACCAGCGTGACGCGCTTGACCAGTTCGGTCAGCGGCGGCAGCTCGGTTGCGACCTCGGTCTTGAGGCGACGCAGGATGAAGGGCCGCACACGCGCCGCCAGCAGGCGGGCACGCGGACCGTCGCGATTCACCTCGATGGGCTTGCGCCAGTGACGGGCGAAGTTGCGCGAGTCGCCGAGGAAGCCCGGCATCAGCAGATCGAACAGCGACCACAGCTCGCCGAGGTGGTTCTCCAGCGGCGTGCCGGTCAGCGCCAGCCGGTGCCTGGTGTTCAGCCGGCGCAGCGCGCGGCCGGCGCGGGCCTGGGCGTTCTTGACGGCCTGGGCTTCGTCGAGGATGAGGAGATGCCAGGGCTGGGCCGACAGGGTGCGCAGATCGCGCCAGACGAGGTTGTAGGTGCTGAGCACGACATCGGCATCGGCGAGCTGAACGGCGCTGCGGTCGGGGCCGTGCCAGGTCTGCACCTTGAGCCCAGGCGCGATGCGCGCAGCCTCCTGCTGCCAGTTGAAGAGCAGCGAGGTCGGCACGATGACCAGTGCGGCTCGATCCAGGCGGCCGGCCTGCTTCTCGGTCCAGATGTGGGCCAGCGCCTGGGCCGTCTTGCCCAGGCCCATGTCGTCGGCCAGGATGCCGGCGAGCTTCTGTTCGCGCAGGTATTGCAGCCAGGCCAGGCCGTGCAGTTGGTAGGGGCGCAGTTGCAAGCCCAGACCTTCGGGCTGCGGCATCGACGTCGGCGCGCCGGCGGCCAGCAGACGCTGGCCCAGCGCCTTCAAGCCCGCGTCGCCATGGATCTGCCAGCGGCCGCGCGACTCGTCCTCGATGCAGCGGATGCGGTCGGCGTCCCATTCATTGAGCTTAAGCGGCTTGCCCTTCTCCAGTTCCACCGGCTTCAGCAGGTCGAGCAGGGCCAACATCATGGCCTTGAGCGGCGCGGCGACGGCGTGATAGCGGCGGCCGCCGGGCGCGCGCAGCGAGATGATGGCGTCGTCCTCGATAGCACCAATGGCGACGGCGTCCAGCCAGCGCTTGTCGCGGCGCAGCAGGTTGGCCATCAAAGGCGCGAGGTCGATGCGCTGGCCGTCAACCTCCATGCCGAGGCTGACTAGCCAGGCGCCGGTGCGGCGCTCCAGGCCCAGGCCTTCGACGCGGCGGTTGGGTTTGGGGGCTTCTTCTTGCGCTTCTTCGGTGAGACCCAGTTGCCAGCCGCTGACGAACTGGCTGTGATGGGCAAAGCCCGGCTCGGTCGTGACCTGCCAGCCCAAGGCCTGCAGCTCGGGCAGCTTGTCGGCGTGGAAATCGCCGAAGAATTCTTCCTGGACCAGGGTCCAGAGGGAGGCGCCGCCCAGCACCGGCGGCGAGCCCCGCCATTGCAGCAGCGCCGGGTCGAGGGCGATGAGGCCGAGCTTCAGCAATACCTGTTCGGCGTCGGCATCACGCGCGGCCAGCGTTGCCACCGTCACCTGCTCGCCCCGCGGGCCCAGCGGGCCGCGCGGCCGCAGCCCGAGCAGGCCGTCGCCGCGCGTCAGCGTGCGCAGCGTGAGGTGGGGTGGAGCAGCAGGCATCGCGACAGTCTCGCAGCCCGCGAGACCGTCGCGAGGCAGATCAGGACTTCAGGACAGTCTTGATGTGCGAAGCGATGGCGTCGTCCTGGCAGTTCGTGAAGAACAGTTCCTGGAACTTCTCGCCCGACACGGCGGCCTTGAGCAGGTCCTGGTCGACGGCCTTCAGCGTGGTCAGCATGTCCTTGCAGGAAGCGGCCTTGAGGTCCTTCAGGATGCCGCGGTTCTTGGCCATGATGGCGGCGCGCTCCTTGGGATAGCCGGCGCCGCGCTCGTTCTCGAGCAGCTTGCGGTAGCAGTCCTGCAGATTCAGCTCGGCGGCCCAGCCGAAGCCCTTGGCATAGGGCATGGACATGCAGTTGCCGTCGTTGATCTGGCCGAACAGGAAGGCGTCGGTCGGGTCGATGACCAGGCCGCAGAACACGCCGGGCATGGAGTTGCAGGCCAGCATGGAGCCCATGCCGGTGCCGCAGCCGGTGACGACGAAATCTGCGGCCTTGGAGTTCAGCAGGATGCCGGCCAGCAGGCCGTTCATCACATAGGTCAGCGAGGCCTTGTCCTCGGGCGTGTACATGCCGTAGTGGTGGACGCTGTGGCCCAGCGGCTCGGCGACGGTCTTGAGGGCGTTGTGGACGATCTCGGACTTGGCGGCCTGGCTGTTCTCGATGATGAGGGCGATCTTCATGGCGGGTGGCTTTCGGGCGGAATGAGGGCAAAGGCGGCTCAGGGACCGCCCGGTGCAGGGGCTCGGGTCGCTCAAGCCAGAGGGGCTCGAGCGCAGGCCGTCATGCCAGGTGTTCGGGGTGGGACGGCATGGTCCGCGTCCACCTGGCCAACCGCGCGCCCCGGGAGGGACGCAGACGCTGGCGCTATTGTGCCAAATATTGGAACGTCGTTTCAGAATCTCCGCTCAATCCCGAGAGCGATGCGGGGATTCCTTCAGTCGCCTTCCCCACCCAGGGGCTTGAGTTGCCGCCCGGCCGGCAGGGCCCGCAGGTACTTGAACGTCCCCGTGGCATGGGCGCAGAGCTTGTCGTCCGCGCCGAAGACCGAGCCCTCGCAGAAGGCCATGGTCGTGGAACGGTGCAGCAGCTTGCCCACCGCCCGCAGTTCGCCCTCCCCGGGGCGCATGAAGCTGGTCTTCATCTCGACCGTGACCACGCCCGGCCCGAGGTCGGGCAGGTGCCGGTTCACGCTGCGCGCGGCATGCGCCATGGCCACGTCCAGCAGCGTCATCACGACGCCGCCGTGAGCCACGCGCCAGGAGTTCAGGTGCTGCTCGCTGATCGTCAGCCTCAGCTCGGCCTCGCCGTCGCCGACGGAATGCAGCGTGAAGCCGAGTTGCTTGACGAAGGGGATGTGAACTGGGAACTCCATGCCCCGATCATCCCCCGTGAATCGCTGAGACTCCGCCGTCCACCGCCAGAATCTGGCCGGTGATGTGCTTGCCGGCGCGCGAGGCGAACAGCAGGGCCGCGCCCTTGAGGTCGTCGTCATCGCCGATGCGGTTCAGTGGCGCATGCGCAGCCATCTTTTCCTCGCCGACCGCCGCCAGCAGACCCTTGGTCATCTTGCTCGGGAAGAAGCCCGGCGCCAGCGCGTTGACAGTGATGCCGTATTGGCCCCATTCGCCGGCCAGCGCGCGCGTGAAGTTCACGGCGGCGCCCTTGCTGGTGTTGTAGGCGATGGTCTTCATGACCGCCGAGTTGCCGCCCAGGCCGGCGATGGAAGCCACATTGATGATGCGGCCCGACTTGCGCGGGATCATGCTGGCCTTGGCCACGGCCTGCGCGAACACGAACAGGCTGCGGATGTTGAGGTCCATGACCTTGTCCCAAGCCTCGATGGGGTGCTCCTCGGCCGGGGCGCCCCAGCTGGCGCCGGCGTTGTTGACGAGGATGTCGATCTGGCCCAGGCGCTCCATGGTCTCCATGACGACGCGCTGGGCGTCCTCTTCCTTGGCCGCGTCGGCAGCGATCCAGCGTGCATCGATGCCGCGCGCCTGCAGGTGCGCGGCAGCCTCTTCCAGGTCAGCCGCCTTGCGCGAGGTCAGCATGATCTTGGCGCCGGCTTCGCCGAGGGCTTCGGCGATCTGCAGGCCCAGGCCGCGCGAGCCGCCGGTGACGAGGGCCACTTGGCCGCTGAGGTCGAAGAGGTCTTGGACTTTGGTGCTCATGGTTTGTCTCCTATTCGGTTAGGGTCAGAGCACTCGCTGCGCGAGCGGTCCGACCCGCAAGGTCATCAAAAATATTCGGGCTTCATCTCGCGGCACAGTGGCTCGCGGCGGGCAACGACATCGAGCCAGGCGCCAATCTTGGGCAACTCGTAGGCGAAGAAATAAAGAGCCGCGGCGCGCTTGCCATGGGCGAAGTCGCTGTCGCCGGTCACGCTCAGCACCACGTCCAGCCAGATCCAGGCCAGCACGGTGTGGCCGAAGGCTTGCATATACGGCGTGGCGTTGGCCAGCGCCTCTTCGGGCTCGCCGGTACTCCAGGCCTTTTTGGTGGCACCGCCAACCTGCGCAAGTGCGGCAGCCAGTTGATTGGCCTGCGGCGCCCATTCGGTCTGCATGGCGCGCTCAATGGTCTGCTGCACGCGGGCGGCCAGCGCAGCCAGTGACGCCCCGCCTTGCTGCACGACCTTGCGGCCCAGCAGGTCCAGGGCCTGGATGCCGTGCGTACCCTCATGGATCATGTTCAGGCGGTTGTCGCGCCAGAGCTGCTCGACCGGGAAGTCACGCGTGTAGCCATAGCCGCCCAGCACCTGGATGGCCAGGGAGTTGGCTTCCAGGCACCACTCGCTGGGCCAGCTCTTGGCGATGGGAATCAGCACGTCCAGCAGGGCCTGCGCCTCGGCCTTGGCGTCGCCGGTGTTGAGCTCGTCGACGAGACGGGCGCAGTACAGCTCGAAGGCCAGGCCGCCTTCGACATAGCTCTTCTGCGCCAGCAGCATGCGGCGCACGTCGGCGTGTTCGATGATGGGCCGCTGAGGGCTGGCAGCGTCCTTGCCGGCCGCCGTCATGGCTCGCCCCTGCGGGCGCTGCTTGGCGTACTCGAGGCTGGCCTCATAGCCGGCATAGCCGAGCATCGTCGCACCCAGGCCAACGCCGATGCGCATCTCGTTCATCATGAAGAACATGCAGCGCAGACCCTCGCCGGGCTTGCCGACGAGATAGCCGACGGCACCGGCCTTGCCGCCGGGTTGGAACTTGCCCTCGCCGAAGTTCAGCAGGCAGTTGGTGGTGCCGCGATGGCCGAGCTTGTGGTTCAGGCCGGCCAGCGCGATGTCGTTGCGCTCGCCGGTCAACTGGCCGTCTTCGCCCACCATCTGCTTCGGGCAGATGAAGAGGGAGATGCCCTTGGTGCCGGGAATCAACTTGCCGTCGGGGCCGGGAATCTTGGCCAGCACCAGATGCACGATGTTGCCGCGCAGCTCATGCTCGCCGCCCGAGATCCACATCTTGTTGCCGCGCAGTCGGTAGCGGGCGCCGAGAGGGTCGCCCTCGTCTTCCAACTCGGCTCGCGTGACAACGTCGGACAAGGATGAACCCGCCTGCGGCTCGGACAGGCACATGGTGCCGAACCATTCCCCGGACAGCAGGGTCTTGGCGAAGACCTCACGCTGGCGCTCGCTGCCATGCTCCATCAGCAGATTGGCATTGCAGGTCGTCAGCACACCGTAGGAGCCGATATGCACATTGGCCATGCTGACAAAGGTGTTGGCGGCCGTCTCGACGAGGCAGGGCAGCTGCATACCGCCGACGTCGTAGTCGTGCGTCGCGGCCAGCATGCCGGACTCGACCAGCGCATCCACCGCCTCCCGCGTGGCCGCCGGCAGGTGCACGCGCTCGCCATCGAAGCGCGGCTCCTCGGTGTCCATCAACCGGTAATGGGGCGCGTACTTCTCGCGGGCGATGCGCTCGCAGGTGTCGAGCACCGCACCGAAGGTCTCGCGGGAGTGGTCGCTGAAGCGTTCACGCGCCGTCAGGTCGGCGGCATGCAGCCAGTCGTAGAGCAGGAAGTCCAGGGTTTCGCGCATGAGAGCTATTCCGCCTTGGTCACGGCCATGGTGCCGCTGGCCTTGGCCACGAGCCTGCGCTCGCCGCCTTGCACTGCGTACACCTCGGCCTCGGTGAAGGAGACTTGTCGGCCGGGCTTGACGACCCAGGCCTCGCATTCCAGCCGCTCGCCGCTGGCGCCGCGCAGCAGGCTGGTCTTGAATTCGGCCGTCAGCACCCAGTGGCCGTCCGCGGCCATGGTCTGGGCCGACGCGCCCATCGTGTGATCAGCCAGCGCCGCGATGACGCCGGCATGCACCACGCCCGTGTGCTGGCAATGGCGCTTGGCAATGACGAGCTGCGTACTCACGCGCCCCGACTCCACGGCCGTGGGCTCCACGCCCAGGTCAGCCATGAACGGCGCCGAGCGGAAGAAGCCGCGCAGCGTTTTGAGATCGACCTGCATCTCAGGCGTCCTGCGAGAGCTTGACGATGGTGCCCTGGGCCACCGCGCAGAGCTTCTCGGCGCCATCCTTGACCGCGAACACATCGCAGCGGCAGACGGCCTGGGTGCGGCCGGCATTCACCGCTTCGGCGCGAGCGATCAGCAGTTCGCCGACGGCGGGGCGCAGATAGTTGATCTTGTATTCGCTGGTCAAGGCGTCGGAGGCCAACGCCGTGCCGCCCGCAAAGGTCAGCGCGTTGTCGGCCAGATAGCTGAGCACGCCGCCGTGCGCGAAGCCGTGCTGCTGCTGCAACTCCGGCTTCATCGCCAGCCGCAGCTCGACGCGGCCCGGTGTCACGGCACCGATCTCCACGCCGAGCAGGCGGCTGAAGGGCTGCGCGGCGAGGATTTCCGCGCCGCGCTTGACGAACTCCTGTGGGGTCACAGGACCTCGAACACGCCCGCCGCGCCCATGCCGCCGCCGATGCACATCGTCACGCAGACGCGCTTTGCGCCACGGCGCTTGCCTTCGATGAGGGCATGGCCGGTCAGGCGCTGGCCCGACACGCCATAGGGGTGGCCGACGGCGATGGCGCCGCCGTTGACGTTGAGCTTGTCCATCGGGATGCCCAGGGTGTCGGCGCAATACAGCACCTGCACGGCGAAGGCTTCGTTCAACTCCCACAGGTCGATGTCGGCGACCGTCAGGCCCAGCTTCTTCAGCACCTTGGGCACGGCGAAGACGGGACCGATGCCCATCTCGTCGGGCTCGCAGCCGGCCACGGCGAAGCCGAGGAAGCGGCCCAGGGGCTTGAGGTTGTGAGCCGAGGCGTACTGCTCGCTGACCAGGGCGCAGGCGCCCGCGCCGTCGCTGAACTGGCTGGCATTGCCAGCCGTCACCAGGCCGCCGGGCACGGCCGAGCGCAGATCCTTGATGCCTTCGTAGGTCGTGCCCTCGCGCAGGCCTTCGTCGGCGCTGACGGTCACTTCCTTGCTCATCAGGCCCATGACCTTGTCGGCCACGCCCATGGTCGTGGTCACCGAGATGATCTCGTCGTTGAACTTGCCGGCGGCCTGGGCGGCGCAGGCCTTTTGCTGGCTGCCGGCGCCGTAGTGGTCCATGCGCTCGCGCGAGATGTTGTAGCGCTTGGCCACGTTCTCGGCGGTTTGCAGCATGTTCCAGTAGATCTCGGGCTTGATCTTCAGCAGGGCCGGGTCGGCCAGCATGTGCTTGTTCATTTCCTGCTGCACGCAGGAGATGCTTTCGACGCCGCCGGCGATGTAGACGTCGCCCTCGCCCGCAATGATGCGCTGGGCCGCCATGGCGATGGTCTGCAGGCCGCTGGAGCAGAAGCGGTTGATGGTGACACCGCTCACCGTGACCGGCAGGCCGGCCTTCAGCGCAATCTGGCGGGCGATGTTGGCGCCGGTGGCGCCTTCGGGGTTGGCGCAGCCCATCAGCACGTCCTCGATGGCGCCGGCTTCGATACCGGCGCGTTCGACGGCCGCCTGGACAGCCCAGCCGCCCAAAGTGGCTCCGTGGGTCATGTTGAACGCGCCCTTCCAGCTCTTGGTCAGCGGGGTGCGGGCAGTGGAGACGATCAGTGCGTTGCTCATGTCTTGATCCTTGGCGCGATTAAGTGAACGACTTGCCTTCGGCCACGAGGCGAGCAAGCAAGGGAGCCGGCGTCCAGAACGCGCCGTCGTCCATCGGGTTCTTGGCAAAGCGCTTCATCGCCTGCACGACGTTGAAGAGGCCCAGGGTGTCGGCGTAGCACATCGGGCCACCGCGGAAGATGGGGAAGCCGTAGCCTGTCAGGTAGACCATGTCGACGTCGGAGGCGCGCTGGGCGATGCCTTCTTCCAGCAGATGGGCAGCCTCGTTGACCAGGGCGAACACCAGGCGGTGCACGATCTCCTCGTCGCTGATGTCGCGCTTCTTGGCGCCGATAGATTCCCGGTGCTTGGCCAGCATCTCTTCGACGACGGCCGACGGAATCGCGTCGCGCTTGCCGGGCAGGTAGTCGTACCAGCCGGCGCCGGTCTTCTGGCCGAAGCGGCCCAGCTCGCACAGGCGGTCGGCGCTGGCCGAGTACTTCATGTTGGCGCGCTCGACGGCGCGGCGCTTGCGGATGGCCCAGCCGATGTCGTTGCCGGCCAGGTCGCCCATGCGGAAGGGGCCCATCGCGAAGCCGAACTTCTCGACGGCCTTGTCCACCTGTTGCGGGCTGCAGCCTTCATCGAGCAGGAAGCCCGCCTGGCGGCTGTACTGCTCGATCATGCGATTGCCGATGAAGCCGTCGCACACGCCCGAGACGACGGCGGTCTTCTTGATCTTCTTGCCAATGGCCATGACGGTGGCCAGCACATCCTTGGCGGTGGCCTTGCCGCGCACGACTTCCAGCAGCTTCATCACATTGGCCGGGCTGAAGAAGTGCATGCCCACCACGTCCTGCGGACGCTTCGTGAACGACGCGATCTTGTCGACGTCCAGCGTCGAGGTGTTGGAGGCCAGGATGGCGCCGGGCTTGGCGACGGCATCCAGTTGCTTGAAGACGGCTTCCTTGACGCCGATCTCCTCGAACACCGCCTCGATGATGAGGTCGCAGTCCTTGAGGTCGTCATAGCTAAGCGTGGTGCTCAGCAGGGCCATGCGCTGGGCGTATTTGTCTTCCTTGAGCTTGCCTTTCTTGACCTGGGCTTCGTAGTTCTTCTTGATGGTCGCGACGCCGCGATCCAGGGCTTCCTGCTTGGTCTCCAGGATGGTGACGGGAAGACCAGCGTTCAGGAAGTTCATCGAGATGCCGCCACCCATGGTGCCGGCGCCGATGACGCCGACCTTGGCAATGGTGCGCAGCGGCGTGTCCTCGGGCACATCGGCGATCTTGCTGGCCACGCGCTCGGCGAAGAACAGATGGCGCAGGGCCTTGGACTCGGGCGTCTGCATCAGGGCCGCAAAGCCTTCGCGCTCGGCGCGCATGCCGTCGTCGAATTTCAGCTTGACCGCACCGGCCACGGCCTCCAGGCAGCGCAGCGGCGCCGGGAAGTTCTTGCTCATGCCGCCCACCATGTTGCGGGCGAACTGGAAGTAGGCGTCGGCGTTGGGGTGGCGGGCCTTCAGGTCGCGCACCTTGGGCAGCGGGCGCTTCTCGGAGACTTCCTGAGCGAACTTGACGGCGGCATCGACCACGTCGGCATCGACGATCTTGTCGAACAGCTTCTGGCCGGGAACCATGGCCAGCATCTGGGCCTCGACCGGCTCGCCGCTGACGATCATGTTCAGCGCGGGCTCCACGCCCAGTGCTCGCGGCAGGCGCTGCGTGCCGCCGGCGCCGGGCAGCAGGCCCAGTTTCACTTCAGGCAGGGCGACCTTGGTGCCGGTCTGGGCGACACGGTAGTGGCAGCCCAGGGAGAGTTCCAGGCCACCGCCCATGCAGACGCTGTGGATGGCAGCAACGACCGGCTTGCTGCAGTTCTCGACAACCGCGATCAGGCTGAGCAGATTGGGCTCGGCCAGGGCCTTGGGCGAACCGAACTCCTTGATGTCGGCGCCGCCGGAGAAGGCCTTGCCGGCCCCCGTGATGACGACGGACGTGATGGCCGGATCGGCTTCGGCGCGCTCGATGCCGGCAGCGCAGGCCGAGCGGGTGGCGAAACCCAGACCGTTGACCGGCGGGTTGTCGAGCGTGATCACGGCGACGCTGCCGCGAACTTCGTAATGGGCTGTCATGGGCACGACCTCGGTTGATGGGCCATGCCGCGTCTCCAGCAGGACGGCCCAGAATAGAACGACCGTTCGATTCTAGGCAGCGCTCTCTCCGCAGTCTTGTCCCGGCAGTGACAAGACCGAAAAGCCCCCTAGTTAGTACTGAGAACGGGGCATCACCACCGTGTCCTTGAAGGTCTTGGGCTTTTCCTCGGGCGCTGCCGGATTCAGCTTGGACTCGGCATACAGGCGGGCGGCCTCGGCAGGGTCCACCGCCGGCACTTCCGGCGCGGGTGCCGGGCGCGGCGCGGGGCGCACGGCCAGGCGCAACTCGTGGTTCTCGCGCTGCAGCTGTTCGACCTGCTTGCGGGCCTGGGTGAGTTGCTGGGCGCCTTGCTGGCGCGATTGCTCGACGTGCGTCACGCGCTCATGCTCACGCTTGACCTTCTTGGCCGCCCAGAGATAGACGGCGACACCTGCGAGCACTGCCCCCAGCGCGAAGCCACCCAGCAGGGGCAGCAATTGAGCGTTGTCCATATTTTTCTCCCTCGACACCGTTGTCCGGCAAGACTGTATGCCCCCCGCCCCGCAATGTCTGCCCGGCGAGGGTTTTTCACGAGGTGCGGCGGCCCCCTGCCCGTCTTGGACGCACAACAGCCCCCGGCTAGAGTGCGGGCCATGCTGATTCCGGTCGTCTACCCACCCCACGATCCCGCGCCGCCGCCGCAGTTTTCCCCGCCGCCGCCCCCGCCCGGTTCGCCCGAGCCCGCCCCGCCCCCACCGCCCGAGCCGCCCGCCGCGCCGCCGGCGGCCGCTGGCGGGGACGTGCCGCGCATGCTCTATCTGCTGCGCGTGCTGGCCCTGTGCGCCTTCCCCGTGGGCATCGTCATCGCCGGCGTCGTGGTGCTGCTGGGCCTCGAGCAGGCCCGCGAGACCCTGCTGTCGCTGGAAGTGGGCAGCGTGCAGACGGGCCTCCTGGTCTTCGCCTTCGGCCTGTGGCTGCTGATGGCCTGGTATGTCAGCCGCCTGCTGCTGGACCGCCGCTTCACGCCCGACACCCTGGGCGAGTGCACCCATGCCGGCTTTGCCGAGGGTCTGCGCCGCTGGCTGCCGCGCGGCCTCATCCTCGGAGGCGGCCTGCCCATCACCGCCTTCTTCCTGATGCAGCAGCGCGAGCGCTTCATCGGCGTCGGCCTGCTGGCGGTGACGCTGGGCCTCTACCTCTTTGCCTGGAAGCGCCGCGCCTGGCTGCTCAGGCTCGGCACCGACTCCTGGTTGGCACGCATCCTGGCCCTCAACGGCCGCCGCGAGGCCATCGCGCAGATGGAGCGCGAGGACCGCATGAGCACGCCGTCGCGCGTGCTCGTCGGCCTGGTGTTGCTGCTGCAGTGGGCGCTCTTTGTCGCCCTGGTGGCCGCGCCCGAGGACACCGCGCGGGCCTTCGGCTCGCCGGCCCTGGTGCTGCTGGCCATGGGCAGCTGGATCGTCTTCGGCGGCGTGCTGCTGACCTATGTGCCCAAGGCCTTGATCCGCATGCCGCTCACCGCCCTGCCGGTGCTGCTCTTCGTCGCCTTTGCGCCGCTGAACGACAACCACCGCGTTGCCAACCCCGAGCGCAGCGCGGCCAGTGCCATCGCCCAGCGCCAGCCGGCGGATGCCTGGATCCAGACCTGGCTGCGCACCGTCGGCGCCGACGGCAAGCGGCCCCTGGTGCTGGTGGCCGTGTCCGGCGGCGCCTCGCGGGCGGCCTACTGGGGCAGCGCCTCAATGGCGCGCCTGCAGGACCTGGGCGAGGAACAGGGCGTCAACTTCGCCGACTCGGTGTTCGCCATCAGCGGCACTTCGGGCGGCGCCCTGGGCGCGGCCAGCTTCGTGGCGGCCGTGGACGCGCGCCGCCAGGCCATCGATACGGCCCGCTGCACACCCTGGAATCTGGTGCGTGACTTCACCGGCCGCGACCACCTCGCCACGCCGGTGGGCGACCTGCTCTACCCCGACCTGGTGCAGCGCCTGCTGCCCGTGGCCATCGCAGGCACGGACCGGTCCCTGGGCCTGGAAAAGGTCTGGACCCATGACTGGCCGCGCAGCCTGGCGCGGCAATGCCCCCTGCGCGCCAACGCCAATCCCAACCCCTGGGGCGAGGCGATGACGGCCCTGCATGGCCGCGCCACCGAAGCCGAGTGGCTGCCGCTGCTGGCCCTGAACACGACGGCCCTGTCGCGCGGCCAGCGCGTCTACCAGTCCGACTTCCTGCTGCCCAGCGGCGACGGCATCGACCTGCTCGACCCCTCCCTCGGCCTGGATGTCGATCGCATGACCCTGGCCCAGGCCGTGCACAACAGCGCACGCTTCCCCTACATCAGCCCGGCCGCGGCGGTGATCTTCAAGGAAGCCCACAAGGACGAGGAGAACAGCGATGTCGGCCGCGTCTGGGACCGCCTGGGCGACGGCGGCTATGTGGAGGCGAGCGCGACCTTGACCCTGTCCGACCTGCTGCGCGACCTCGAGGCCAGCGGCCGCATCAAGACCTGCAAGCCCGAGGACGATTGCGCCCGCCAGGGCATCCTGGACCGCTCGCGGCTGCGCCTGCTGCTGCTGGTCAACACGCCGGCCCAGGTCGACGACTGGCTGTGCCGCGACGCACCCACGGCCGCCGACGCCCAGCCCCTGGACGGCCGCCGCTACCGTGCCACCCACATGGGCCTGAACGAAGTCGTCGCGCCGGCCCAGGGCATCCTGAACAGCAACAGCGCCCGTGGTCGCGATTCGGCCGTCGAACTCATCAAGCGCATCGGCGGCTGCGGTCAGGTGGCCGAGCTGCGCCTGCCCGCCGTGCCGGGCCAGCGCCAGCCTTCGATGAACTGGATGCTGAACCAGGCCTCGCGCGAGCTGATCGATGCGGCCCTGCTGGAGAAGCTCAATCCGGCCGATGCCGCGGTTGGGCCCGCGCAAGCCCAACTGGTGGCCCACCTTCGCCAAGCGAAAACCTGGATGCGGCAGATGAAGTGAAGCTGGCGGCGGCGCCACAATGCTGCCCGCCATGCCCCGCATCATCCTGAACCTCTGCACCGCTCCCGAGCGCCGCCTCCAATGGCGCGTCCTGCTCGCGGTCCTGCTTGTCGTCATCACCTGGCTGGCCCTGATCCCGGCGCCGCCCAAGGTCATCACGACCGGCTGGGACAAGTCCAACCATGCCCTCGCCTTCGCCTCGCTGGCCTTCAGCAGCGTCTGGGCCGTCTGGCAGCGGCCGCGCCAATGGATCTGGCTGGCACTCGTCCTGGTCGGCTACGGAATCGGCATCGAGATCGCGCAGAGCTTCCTGCCGCCGCGCGAGGCCGACTGGCACGACGTGGTGGCCGACAGCGTCGGCATCGCCCTGGGTCTGCTGCTCGCCTGGCCCGTCACAGCCAGCGCAGCACGCCGAGACTGATGGCGGGCACGAAGAGCAGCAGCAACAGCCTCAGCGCATCGCTGGCGAGGAAGGGCATGACGCCCTTGTAGGTCTCGTTCATCGGCACGTCGCGTGCCATGCCATTGACGACGTAGACGTTTAGCCCCACCGGCGGCGCCAGCATGCCGATGCCCACCGTCATCAGCACCAGGATGCCGAACCAGATGGCCTTGGGCTCGGCCGCAAGGCCCCACAGGTCCAGGCCCATGATGGTGGGGAAGATGACGGGGATGGTCAGCAGCAGCATGGACAGCTCGTCCATCACGCAGCCCAGCACGACATAGAAGGCCAGCACGCCGGCCACGATGGCCAGCGGTGGCACGGCCAAGCCGCCCACCCACTCGGCCAGATGCGTCGGCATCTGCGTGAGGGCCAGGGCCGAGTTCATCATGTCGGCGCCGAGGAAGATCATGAAGACCATGGCCGTCGTCTCGGCCGTGCCGAGCAGGGCGCGCTGGATGCCTTCACGGCGCAGTTCGCCCGACAACAGGCCGCTGCTCAAGGTTGCCAGCGCGCCGACCGACGCGCCTTCGGTCGGGCTGAACAGGCCGCCATAGATGCCGCCGAACACCACGACGAAGATGGCCAGCAGCGGCCACACGCCCAGCAGGGCTCGCCAGCGCTCGCCCCAGCCGTGGCGCCGCCCCGGCATCGCCAGCTCGGGCCGCAGCCGGCAGGTGATGGCGATGACGGCGAGATATCCCGCCGTCGCGATCAGGCCCGGGATGAAGGCCGCGGCGAAGAGCTTGGCGATGTTCTGCTCGGTCAGGATGGCGTAGACGATCAGCGGCACCGACGGTGGAATCAGGATGCCCAGGGTGCCGCCGGTCGCCAGCACCGCGGTGGACAACCGACCGTGATAGCCGGCCGCCTTCATCTCGCCGTAGGCCACCTGGGTGATGGTGGCGCAGGTGGCGACGGACGAGCCGCAGACCGAACCAAATGCCGCCGAGGCGAGGATGGCCGCAAAGGCCAGACCGCCGCGCCAATGGCCGACCCAAGCCGACGCGGCACGGAACAACGCCTTGGACAGGCCACCCTGAGTCGCGAACTGGCCCATCAACAGAAAGAGCGGGATGACCGACAGCTCGTAGACCGTCAGCCGCGCGACCGCCGAGCCCTTGATGAGGTTGAGCAGGGCCGCGTCGTTGCTCATCCAGGCATAGCCGAGAGCGCCGGGAATGAACATGGCCGCGGCGATGGGCACGCGCAGGGCCATCAGCAAGAGCATCAGGCCGAAGATGGTCAGGCCGACGGTCATGTCAGCCCCTCGTCCGACGGGAGCGTCGGACGATCCCCCGAGGGGATGGCGGCCCGGCTAGGGGCGGCCCGTCGCTCGGCCCGCCCGCTCATGCTGAGCGCCTCCTGACCGCCTGCGCGACAGCAATGACAGCCGTCAGCGCCAACCCCGGCGCCAGGATGGCATAGGACCACCACATCGGCAGGCCCAGGATCATGGTCTGCTCGCCGGCCTCGTCCATGGCCAGGGCGCCGACGCCGGTGCGCCAGGCCAGCAGGCCCAGCATGACGGCCAGCAGCAGCGCGCCGAAGCGGTCGAGGGCGCCGTTGACGCGCTCCGGGGCGTGCTGGGTGAAGAAGTCCACGATGATGTTGCCGCGCCTGAGCTGGCACCAGGGCAGGCACAGCGCGATGGACAGCGCGATGCCGATCTGGCTCAGCTCGATGTCGCCCGCCACCGGATGGGCGAACAGATTGCGGCCGACGACGCTGTACAGCACCATGCATGCCACCAGCAAGGCGCACAGGCCGCCGAGCAGGGCGAAGCCAGCGGCCAGCTTCTCAAGCCACTTCACTTCCTGTACTTGGCCAGCAAGCCTTGAGCCTCGGCCAGCATCTGCTTGCCGGGCAGGCCGCGCTTGTCCATGTCGGCGGTCCAGTCGTCGTAGAGGGGGTGGCTGGCCTTGATCCAGTGGTCCACCTCGGCGGCCGGCACGGTGTAGAAGACATTGCCGCGGTCCACCGCATGCTTGCGCGCCGACGCCTGGCTGGCGTCCCAGGTGCGACCGGCGGCCTGCGACAACGCTGCACCCGAGTTCCTGTCGATGACGGCCTTGAGGTCGACAGGCAGGCTGTCGTACCTGGCCGGGTTCATGGCCAGCACGAAGACGGCGGTGTAGAGGGCCGGCCGGCTCGTGTCGGTCTCGGTGTGGTACCTGACCATCTCGTGCAGCTTCACCGACGGGATGACCTCCCAGGGCAGCGCAAAGCCGTCGATGGTGCCCTTGCTGACAGCATCGGCCACGGCCGGCAGCGGCATGCCGACCGGCGAGGCACCCAGGGACGCCAGCAGCCGGTTGGTCTGGCGCGTCGGCGCGCGCAGCTTCAGCCCCTTGAAGTCGCCCAGGGTCTTGATCTGCTTGTCGCGGGTGTGCAGATAGCCCTCGTCGTGCGTGGCGAACATCAGCGGCTTGACGGCGGCGAACTCCTTGACGGCGTATTTGCCGTAGAAGTCCCAGGCGGCACGCGAGGCGGCCTCGGCCGAGTTGGTCATGAAGGGCAGCTCGAAGACCTCCATGATGGGGAAGCGCCCGGCCGTGTAGCCCGGCAGCGTGAAGGCGATGTCGACGACGCCGTCCTTGACCTGATCGATGAGCTGGGCCGGCGTGCCGCCGAGCTGCATGGCCGGGAAAAGCTGGCATTTCAGGCGCTGGCCGGAGTCGGCCGCGATCCTGTCGCACCAGGGCGCCAGGATCTGCGTCGGCGGCATGGCGCCCGGCGGCCAGAAATGATGCACCTTGAGCATGATGGGCTCGGCCGCCTGCACCGCGGTGGCGGCGAGCAGGGCGGCGGCGAGGACGGCAGCTTTCATGCCGGGTCTCCCTCCTGTTGTGTGGCGGCGATCCTAGGGGAAGTGAAGACCCCGACAGATCGGCTGACACCCTAGGGATGCCGTCCTACAGTCAATAACCCTGCACTGACATACCGTTGGCAGCAGTTTGCGATACGGTGCCTCCCATGTTGACCGAGCTGCTTCGCGCCACCCGTGCCCATTCGCTGGTCCTGGCCGCCCCCCTGTCGGATGAGGACGCCCAGTTGCAGTCCATGCCGGACGCCAGCCCGGCCAAATGGCATCTCGCGCACACCACCTGGTTCTTCGAGACCCTAGTGCTGGCGCCCCATCTGCCCGACTACTGCGTCTTCGACGAGCGCTGGCCGCGCCTCTTCAACTCCTATTACGAAAGCCTCGGCCCCCGCCATGCGCGCCCGCAGCGCGGCCTGCTGAGTCGGCCGTCCTTCGACGAGGTCAAGGCTTACCGCCGCCACGTCGATGCGGCCCTGGCCGACCTGCTGCCCCACGCCACTGACGACGCCCGCCGGCTTGTCGAGCTGGGCTGCCATCACGAGCAACAGCACCAGGAGCTGCTGCTGACCGACATCCTGCATGCCTTCTCCTGCAACCCGCTGCTGCCGGCCTATGAAATGTCCGCGCCCCAGCCGGCCGCCGCGCTCCAGCAGGGCTGGCTGAAGCATGCCGGCGGCATCGTCGACGTGGGCCATGGCGGCAACGGCTTCGCCTTCGACAACGAAGGGCCACGCCATCAGGCGCTCATCTCGCCCTTCGAGATCTGCAACCGCCTCGTGACCTGCGCCGAATACGCCGACTTCATCGAGGCCGGCGGCTATCGCGAGCCACTGCTGTGGCTGTCCGACGGCTGGGCCACGGTGCAAGCCCAGGGCTGGCAGCGGCCGGCCTACTGGCAGGAAGACGGCAGCGTCTTCGGCCTGCACGGCGTGCAGCCGATGGACCCCAACGCCCCTGTCATGCAGCTCAGCTTTTACGAGGCCTGCGCCTTCGCCGAATGGGCCGGCGCCCGGCTGCCGACCGAATTCGAGTGGGAGGTCGCGTCGGCCCTGCAAGGTTTCGAGCAGGCCGCCGACCAAGCCTGGCAATGGACCCGCTCCAGCTATGCGCCCTACCCCGGCTTCAAGCCGGCAGCGGGCGCCGTCGGTGAATACAACGGCAAGTTCATGGTGGGGCAGCAGGTGCTGCGCGGCGGCAGCCTCGCGACGCCGCCCGGCCATGCGCGCCCGAGTTACCGCAATTTCTTCCCGCCAGCCGCGCGCTGGCAGTTCAGTGGATTGAGGCTTGCAAGATGAAACCAGGAATTGAATGGCGCCAGCCCCGGGCGGCCGCCGACAACGAGCAGTTCGCGGCCGACCTGCATGCCGCGCTGAGCCGCGCGCCCAAGGCCATTTCGCCCAAGTACTTCTATGACGAGGCGGGCTCTCGGCTGTTCGAGCAGATCTGCGAGTTGCCCGAGTACTACCCGACGCGCACCGAGCTGGCCCTGCTGCAAAGGCATGCCCGCGACATGGCCGCCCAGTTCGGCGCCGGCGTGCAGCTCGTCGAATACGGCGCCGGCGCCCTGCGCAAGGTGCGCCTGCTGCTGGACGCCATCCCGCGCGACAGCGTGCAGTTTGTGCCGGTGGACATCTCCGGCCCGCATCTGCTGGCCGCCTGCGACGGCCTGGCAGGCGACTATCCCGGCCTGGCCATCCAGCCCCTGGTGGCCGACTTCACGCGGCCCCACACCCTGCCGCCCTGTTCTGAGGGCAGCCGCCGCGTCGGCTTCTTCCCGGGCTCCAGCATCGGCAACTTCACGCCCGCCGAGGCCGATGCCTTCCTGCGCCTGGCCGCCAGCGAGCTGGCCGGCGGCGGCCTGCTGATCGGCATCGACCTGGAGAAGGACCACGACGTGCTGCATGCGGCCTACAACGACGCCGCGGGCGTGACGGCCGCCTTCAACCTCAATGTGCTGATGCGAGCCCGCCAGGAGTTGGGTGCCGAGTTCCCGCCCGACGGCTTCGAGCATCTGGCCTTCTACAACCCGGCCTACCGGCGCATCGAGATGCATCTGCGCGCCACGCGGCCGCTGGAGCTGCAACTGGGCGGTGAGGTCTATGCCTTCCATGAAGGCGAGACGCTGCACACCGAGCATTCGCACAAATACACGGTGTCGGGCTTCCAGGCGCTGGCCGAGCGTGCGGGCTTCAAGCCGGGCAAGGTGTGGACGGATGAGAACGGGTGGTTTGCGGTGCTGTGGCTGGAGGCGTAGGCCACCACGGCTGCACGAACCCACTGTGAGCTATCGAAGCCCGACTTAGCTGGCTGCGGACCCGACGGGAGCGCGCGCGACGCAAGTCCGGAATGCGGGCGCGGAAGTGCTACTTCTTCGGCCTTTCGAAGACGACCATCGCGCATGCAATCTTCGAGGCGTTAGCTGAATTGTTGATCGGGCACACACGGTTGTCGACGATCGTATGCACACGCCAGCCCTGGGCCGCCGCCGCATTCAAATCCTTCTCAAGATTGACGATCCACGGCCAACGAACCAAGTATTCGTGACTCTGCTGTTGACTTGAAGGCTGGTTGTCTTCCGCGAGGACTGGCAGACAACACGCGGAAGCAAACAGCACAACGGCTGCAATGGTCGAGCGAAGCATTTGCACATCTCCTCTAGTGGGTCTTAACAGACGAGGGGATCATAAAAATGCAATGCAAGGAGAGCATCCCATCTTTTGAGGGCACCTGCCGAGTTGCCTCTACGCTGCGAGCCACGGCCTCAGTCGGTCAGCGACCCGCTTGGCCCAACCTCAGATCGCCAACCGTTCCCTCACCCCATCCGCCGCCATGTCCTTGCCTCGCCCGCGCATGACGATCTCGCCCCGCTGCATCAGCAGATACTGATCCGCCAGCTCCTCGGCGAAGTCGTAGAACTGCTCCACCAGCACCACCGACAAGCCCTTGTCATGGGCCAGGTGCTTGATGACGCGGCCAATGTCCTGGATGACGTTGGGCTGGATGCCTTCGGTGGGCTCGTCCAGCAGCAGCACCTTGGGGCCGGGCGCCAGCGCGCGGGCAATGGCGAGCTGCTGTTGCTGGCCGCCGGACAGGTCGCCACCGCGGCGCGAGCGCATCTTGTCGAGCACGGGAAACAGCTCGAACAGCTCCTTGGGCAAGGGCGTGCCGGCGGGCTGGCTGGCCAGGCCCATCTGCAGGTTCTCCATGACCGACAAACGCCCGAAGATCTCGCGGCCCTGGGGCACATAGCCGAGGCCGGCGCGCACGCGCTGGTGGGTGCGCAGCTTGTTGATGGTGTCGCCGGCCAGCGTGATGCTGCCGGAGGTGACGGGCACGACGCCCATCAGGCTCTTCAGCAGCGTCGTCTTGCCGACGCCGTTGCGGCCCAGCACGACGGTGACCTCGCCGGGCTTCAGATCGAAGCTGAGGCCGCGCAGGATGTTGGAGCCGCCGTAGTGCTGCTGCAGGTCTTCGACGCGAAGAATTTCATCGGCCAAGGTACACCTCGATGACTTTCTCGTCGGATTGAACGGCCGCCATGGTGCCTTCCGCGAGGGTCTGGCCTTCATGCAACACGGTGACCGTGCGATGGGCCCCGGCCAGCGTGGCGACAAAGCTCATGTCGTGTTCGACGACGACGAGTGAATGCTTGCCTTCCAGGCTCAGGAAGAGCTCGGCCGTGCGCTCGGTCTCCTCGTCGGTCATGCCGGCCACGGGCTCGTCCAGCAGCAGCAGCTTGGGGTCCTGCGCCAACAGCATGCCAATCTCCAGCCATTGCTTCTGACCGTGGCTGAGCAGGCCCGCGACGCGTTCACGTTCGTCGGTCAGATGCACGGTCTTCAGCAACTCGCCGAGACGGTCGCGCTGTTCGCCACTCAGCTTCGCCCGCATCGCGAAGCGTGCCCGTCGATCACCGGCCAGGGCCAGCTCCAGGTTCTCGGCCACCGTCAGCGCCTCGAACACCGTCGGCTTCTGGAACTTGCGGCCGATGCCGGCCCGGGCGATCTGCTGCTCGCTCATCAGGCGCAGGTTGAGGTTGCTGCCGAAGAAGATGCGGCCGCTGTCGGGCCGCGTCTTGCCGGTGAGGCAGTCCATCGTCGTCGTCTTGCCGGCGCCGTTGGGGCCAATGACGCAGCGCAGTTCACCGACGCCGACGGTGAACGACAGTCCGCCCAGGGCCTGGAAGCCATCGAAGGCCACCTTGAGGTCTTCGACGTAGAGGGCCACGCCCTGGTTGAAGACCGGCTCGCCGGATGTCGCGATGCGCGTGATCGCCCGCGCATGGGCCTCGGCGCCCGCTTCGAGGAGCTCTGGTGTCATTTCTTGAACCTCCGCGCCAGCCCCATCAGGCCTTGCGGCAGGAACAGCGTCACGGCGATGAAGAGGCCGCCCAGGATGTAGAGCCAGCCTTCCGGCCACCAGGCCGTGAAGACGGACTTGGTGCCGTTGACGAAGAAGGCGCCCAGCACCGGCCCGATCAGCGTGCCGCGGCCGCCGACCGCCGCCCAGATGGCCATCTCGATGCTTGCCGCCGGGCTCATCTCGCCGGGGTTGATGATGCCCACCTGGGGCACATAGAGCATGCCGGCCAGGGCGCACATCACCGCCGAGATGACGTAGGCGCTGAGCTTGAAGGCGACCGGGTCATAGCCCAGGAAACGCACACGGCCTTCGGCATCCCGGATGGCTTGCAGGATGCGGCCCCAGCGGCTTCGTGTCAGCCAGCGGGCGACCAGATAGCAGGCGATCAGCGCCAGACCGCTGGCGATGCACAGGCCCACCTTCATGCCCGGTGTGTTCAGCGGCATGCCAGCGATGCGCTTGAAGTCGGTGAAGCCGTTGTTGCCGCCAAAGCCCGTCTCGTTGCGGAAGAACAGCAGCATGGCCGCCACCGTCAGCGCCTGCGTGATGATGGAGAAATAGACGCCCTGGATGCGCGAGCGGAAGGCGAACCAGCCGAACACCGCGGCCAGCAGGCCGGGCACCGCGAGCGCCAGGAAGATCTGCCCCACCAGCGAGTCGCTGAGGGCCCAATGCCAGGGCAGCGCCTTCCAGTTCAGGAAGACCATGAAGTCCGGCAGGTCCGACTGGTACTGCCCTTCACGGCCGATCTGGCGCATCAGGTACATGCCCATGCCGTAGCCGCCCAACGCAAAGAACAGGCCGTGGCCCAGCGACAGGATGCCGCCGAAACCCCAGATCAGGTCCAGGGCCAGCGCGCAGATGGCAAAGCACAGGAACTTGCCGAGCAGGCCGACGTAGAACTCGCTGAGGTGCAGCACATGACCGGGCGGGAAGGCCAGGTGCAGCAGCGGCACCAGCAGCATCAGCAAGGCCGCGGTGAGGAGCAAAGTCTTCTTCATTCGACGCTCCGGCCCTTCAGTGCGAACAGGCCTTGCGGCTTTTTCTGGATGACGAGGACCAGCAGCATCAGCAGCGCGATCTTGGCCAGCACCGCCCCCTGCCAGCCCTCCAGCAGCTTGGACAGCACGCCCAGGCCCAGGCCCGCATACACCGTGCCGGCCAGCTGGCCGACGCCACCCAGCACGACCACCATGAAGGCGTCGACGATATAGCTCTGGCCAAGGTCGGGGCCGACATTGCCGATCTGGCTCAGCGCGCAACCAGCCAGGCCGGCGATGCCCGAGCCCAGCGCGAAGGCCAGGGTGTCGACCTTGGCCGTGTTGACGCCCACGCAGGCGGCCATGCGGCGGTTCTGCGTGACACCGCGCACCATCAGGCCCAGGCGCGTCCTGGCCAGCAGCAGGCCCATGCCGCTCAGCACCAGGGCGGCAAACGCAAGGATGGCGAGGCGGTTGTAGGGCAAAGTGAAATTCGGCAGCAATGCCCAGCCGCCGGACAGCCAGGCGGGGTTCTCGACGGCCACGTTCTGCGCACCGAACAGCGTGCGCACGGCCTGCATCAGCACCAGGGAAATGCCCCAGGTGGCCAGCAACGTCTCCAGCGGCCGGCCGTAGAGCCAGCGGATCACCGTGCGCTCCATCGCCGCACCCACGAGGGCCGCCGCCAGGAAGCTGGCCGGCAGCGCGATCCACAGGTAGTAGTCGAAGGCGCCCGGTGCCCAGGCGCGAAAGCCCTGCTGCACGCAGTAGGTGGCATAGGCGCCCACCATCAGCAGCTCTCCGTGCGCCATGTTGATGACGCCCATCAGGCCGTAGGTGATGGCCAGGCCCAGCGCCACCAGCAGCAGCACCGAGCCCAGGCTGAGGCCGGAAAACAGCAGCTGGGCGCGCTCGCCCCAGGCCAGGCGGTCGCCGATATCGGCCACGGCCTTCTGCATGGCGGACTTGGCGGCGGCGTCGGTTTCGGCGCCGAGCTTTTCCAGCAGCAGCGCACGCGTGGCCGGATCGGCGCTGCTGGCCAGCTCGGTCGCCGCGGCCTTGCGCTGCGCCGCATCGGTGGACGACAGCTTGGCGCCGGCCACCAGCGCACCCAGGTTGGCGCGCAACGCGGCATCGCTCTCGGCCGCCAACGCCTTCTCCAGCAGCGGCAGCTTGGACGCGTCCGCGTCGTCGCGCAGCGTGGCCAGCGCCTTGGCCCGCGTGGCACGGTCCTTGGACAGCAGGTCCAGCCCCGCCAGCGCCGCCTCGATCTCGCGGCGCATGCGATTGTTCAGCATCGGCTCCTCGGCATCGGCCGGTGCCGTCGCGCCCGCGGCGATGACGAGGGCCTGCCCGCCCTTGACGCGCACGCGGCCGTCCTGCAAGGCACGCAGGAAAGGCCCGAGCGATTCGTCGCCGGCCGCCAGCGCCTGCTGCACGGCCGCGACGCGGTCGTCGCCCTCACCCGCCGCGATGCGCGAGGCCAGCTCGGGCGGCAAGGCCCAGGCCGACACGAGGCCCAGCGCGAGCAACCATCCAAGAACAAGTCGTTTGATCATGAAGATCCAAGCGAGCGAAACCCGCGATGCGCCAGATCCGCGCACCGTTGCAGTGGCTGCCATGGGTCACGACCCATGGCAGTGTTCCGTCCGGCCGCAGCTCTCGCTGCGGCACGGCCGTCACTTCGTCGGCTCGTCCTTCTTGCCCTTGTTCTCGGGGATGTAGGGCGACCACGGCTGGGCCTTGACCGGACCCGGCGTCTTCCACACCACGTTGAACTGGCCGTCCGCCTTCACCTCGCCGATGAAGACCGACTTGTGCAGGTGGTGGTTCTTCTCGTCCATCTTGGACGTGATGCCCGACGGCGCCGTGAACGTCTGGCCGGCCATGGCGGCGATGACCTTGTCGGTGTCGGTGCTCTTGGCCTTGGTGACGGCCTGGGCCCACATATTGATGCCGATGTAGGTGGCCTCCATCGGGTCGTTGGTCAGCGGCTTGTCCTTGTGGCCGGCGATGCCCTTGGCCTTGGCGTAGTCGCTCCACTTCTTGATGAAGGCGTCGTTGGCCGGAGCCTTGATGGACATGAAGTAGTTCCAGGCGGCCAGATGGCCCTGCAGCGGCTTGGTGTCGACGCCGCGCAGCTCTTCCTCACCCACCGAGAAGGCCACCACCGGCACGTCGGTCGCCTTCAGGCCCTGGTTGCCCAGCTCCTTGTAGAAGGGCACGTTGGAGTCGCCGTTGATGGTGGAGATGACGGCCGTCTTCTTGCCCTCGGCGGCGAACTTCTTGATCTTGGCGATGATGCTTTGATAGTCCGCGTGGCCGAAGGGGGTGTAGTCCTCCATGATGTCGGCGTCCGGGATGCCCTTGCTCTTCAGGAAGGCACGCAGGATCTTGTTGGTGGTGCGGGGGTAGACGTAGTCGGTGCCCAGCAGCACGAAGCGCTTGGCGCCGCCGCCGTCCTTGCTCATAAGGTATTCGACGGCGGGGATGGCCTGCTGGTTGGGCGCGGCGCCCGTGTAGAAGACGTTCTTGCTCAGCTCCTCACCCTCGTACTGCACCGGGTAGAACAGCAGCGAATTGGTCTGCTCGAAGACCGGCAGCACCGACTTGCGGCTCACCGAGGTCCAGCAGCCGAACACCACGGCGACCTTGTCCTGCGAGATGAGCTGCTTGGCCTTCTCGGCGAACAGCGGCCAGTTGGAAGCCGGGTCAACCACCACCGGCTCCAGCTTCTTGCCGAGCAGGCCGCCCTTGGCATTGATCTCGTCGATGGCCATCAGCACCGTGTCCTTGAGCACGGTCTCGGAGATGGCCATGGTGCCCGACAGCGAATGCAGCACGCCGACCTTGATGGTGTCGGCGGCAAAGGCGGCGGGGGCGAACAGACTGGCGGCAGCGGCCAGCGCGAGAGCAGAACGGCGAAGCATCGGGAGTCCTCCGGGTTGGATGAGGGGGTCGAGTAGCCGGAGGGCAAGAGCGCAAGCCTCGTGCCAGCTCCGTGCACTTCGTCACACCCGCAGCGCCCCAACCCGGCGCACGGTTACGGCCCATGACAGCCCTGTCACGGTGCAGTTCGCACCGTTGGTGTACTGCAGCATTTGGCTGCCGCACGAAAACGGGCCGGCGGTGCCCCGCTTTGTGGCCGCCTAGCTGTGAAGAGTCAACACGTTCTTTCGAGATAGCGAGAGACGTGACATGGGCGGCTTGAGGTCAATGCCGTGATGCGGA
>NZ_JBYSZK010000022.1:0-115569 GCF_058787015.1 Roseateles sp. FW305-36
GGGTTTGGCGATTTCCAGTCTCTCAAAACCTCGCCGGGTGAACACCCGCAACAACCTATTGAACCTTCACAGCTAGCCCGCCGGCTGGACCAGGTTGACGGCCATGGGCTGGTGGCCATCGAGGATGTCCGTCGTGACCTCGCGCAGCACGACGGCACCATGCCGCTGCCGCCAGATGTCCCAGAGATGGGCGGCATCGGCGTCGATGCTGGCGGGCCCCTTGAGCGCATAGGTGCGGCCCGTCTTGGTGGTGACTTCTTCGGTGTCGATGTGCACGAAGGCCACCGCCGAGGAGACCTTGGCGCAGTGCTGGTCTTCGAGATAGCCGACGAGATGCCAGGTCGGCGCGTCGTAGCTCGGCACCTGCACCTCCCAGGCCCGCCAGCGCACGAGCACGATGCGCGGCTGCTGCGAGAAGGGCGTCGAGATCCAGAAGCCGCTCATGCGCGTGCCGGCCTGGCATGGGGAGGCTGCGCGCCCGGCATCGGCCGGCCTGTCGTCGGTCGATGTTCACGCGCACGGCGCCACAACGGCAGCGGCACCGCGTACGCCCTGAACGCTTCAGGGTCGAGGTTGCCGAACCAGTTCGGCACGGTCAGTCGAAAGGGAGTCCTCATGCCAGGGCCTGCACTGCTCAACCGTGAGCGCCCCTGAACGATGGCCTGTGGCACGTCGCCCGGCTGTAGGACGTCGAGCTGCTTACAGATCGGTCGGCCGGCAGGGGCCTAGGGGGCCTTCGACGCGCTGGGCGGCATGATCGACCACTGCTGGCGATACTCGACGCGGTAGGGCAGCAGGTCGTCGACTTCCAGCTGTCCGAGCTGGCGCAGCAGCTCCGTCGTGACCGCGATGGGGCGGGCGACGCGGCCGCTGGGCGCTTGCTTGGAGAAGGCCCGCTTCAGCTCGTCGGCCAGTTGCCAGCCCTGCAGGCCGGTGGGTTCGGCGATGGTGGCCAGCTGCTGCGAGCGACCGGAGCGGATGCGGCTCAGCGCCGAGCGCGAGCCGTCGCCGGCAGCGATGCCGACGATGTCGGCGCGGCCCAGGGCCTGCAGCGGGAAGTGCATGGAGTCCATGTAGACGTCGTTGATGGCCAGCACATGGGTCCAGCGTTTGCCGAAGCGCTGCTGCAGCTTCTCCAGCGCCGCCGGCATGGCCTTGGCGGCGTTGGAGATGGGCAGGTCCTCGACGGCCAGCAGCTCGCAGCGCGCGCAGCGCGACAGGGCCTCACGCATGCGCAGCGTTTTTGCGTTGGCGATGTCGAAGCGGCTGTCGTTGAAGATGACGACGCCGGCCTGGCTGCCGGCCGGCGGGTCCACCAGGGCCGCGGCCATGTCGGCGACGGCATTGGGGTCGGTGCTGACGTTGGCGAACAGATGAGGCGTTGTCCCGAGGCGCGCCGATGCATGCCATCCCACCAGCGCGGGCAGGGCGCGAGATGCCCCGGCCAGCCGGTCGGCGATGTCGCTCTCGTCGAAGCCGCCCAGCACGATGCCATCGACACCCGCCGCCAAGGCTTCGTCGAACAGCTTGCGGATGATCGCCTTGTCGCCCTTGCCGTTGACGATGCTCAAGCTCCAGCCCAGCTCCTGGCAGGCCTGCTCGAAGCCGCGGTAGACGGTGGTGATGCCGCCGTTGCGGAAGTCCTGGGCGAGGAAGACGACGCGCCGCGGTGGTCCGGTCGTCGAGTCGTTCTGGGCCAGGGCGACGCCAGCGGACAAGGCGGCCAGCGCGCCGAGGACCGAGCGGCGCAGCCGGCGTGACGGGACTTGGGCTGTCGAGCTGACACGAATGGGCGTCATTCGCGCAGCCTACCGCGCCGCGGCCCCGTTGGGGTGATCAGTAGATGTCCACCTTGACCTTGTCCACCGTGTATTTGCCGCTGCCGTAGTAGCCCTTGCTCGTTGCATCCCGCGTGAAGCGCAGATGGATGACGGGTGAACCGCTTGGGTAGCTGGGGCCACTGCTGTAGACCGGCACCGGCGCCATGCCCACGTTGACCGTCGGCGTCTGGTCGACGGTGCGACTGAGGGATTTGGACGTTTCGAGCGCCGCGAAGATGTCGGCCGAGTTGTAGGCACTGCCGTAGTAGTAGGCGGTGCCGATGGCGCTCTTGCTGCTGGTCACGACCTTGCTCGACCAGTTGTACTTGTCGCCCGGCGTCAGCAGGCTGACGCGCAGCCCGTTGACCTTGTAGTAGCTGCCGGTCTGCACGCTCGCGCCGGCCGTGTCGACGATGAGCAACTTGTTGGCGCCATAGACCGTGGCCGTCTGCGCCGAGGTGTCGACGACCACGCCGGTGTTTTCGTCCACGCCAAAGCCCTGGGCCACGCCCAGGTCGCGCAGGGCCGCGGCCAGGCGCCCGAGGCGACCGGAACGGCTGTCGAAATGCGTGTCACTGAGGATGCCCGCCGGCAGATAGCCCAGGGCCTTCATGGTCGCACCGTTCTCGAGATAGCGCAGGGCCGTCAGGCCGTCGCGCGTGTCGCCGAGCGTCTGCCAGCCGGTGACGGGCGTGGCCGGCAGGTCGGCACCGTAGTAGAGATAGCCGTAGCTGACACCGGCCGCATGCATGTTGACGTTCAGCGCGTGGTTGCCGGCCGAGTCGCCCGCGATGACGATGCTGCCGCCGCCATTGCTCCAGCGGCTGCGCAGCGCGGCGGCCAGGGCCGTGTCGGCGCCGCTGTCGGTCAGCAGGGTGCGGATGATCTTGGCCTGGTCGCCGCCGACGAACCACACCGCGTCGGCCTGGTTGAGGATGGCGATATTGGCCTGGCCCTCGGGCGTGCTGGCGCTGGTGTGCACGCCGTAGTTGTCGATGTGGGCGGTGATGAACTTCGGGCTGAAGCCGTGGGTCTGGAAGAGGTTGTAGTAGCCGCGCTTCAGCGGCGTGGAGCCGCTGGCCGGGATGTCGTTGTTGAAGGCATCCAGGCCGGTGGCGTAGCTGTCCTTGGCGGCCGTGATGACGGCGATGCGCGGGCAGGCCGTGGTGTTCCAGTTCGTGCCGCAGTTGCTGGTGCTGCTGATGTTGGGCGTGAAGCCCGAGTCGCGCCCGGTGGCCTTGCGCAGGCCGTTGACGAAGAGGTCGGTGTTGGCGTCTTCATAGGCGCCACCGGAGAGGAAGAGTTTGCCGGCCGCAGCCGGCAGGGAGGCTGCGGCAAGCAAGCCGCACAACACGATGCCAACGACTGATGTCTTCTTCATGTGCACTCCAGAGGAGGAGGGTGGCGCCGGAATGGCGGCCTCGGACCCTGGAGTGCACGGTAGTGACGGGGCCGTGTCGGCGAAAGGTAGTGACTTGCAGCGGGGCGACGCCGACTTGCGTCGCTGTGCCGGCCTCGGGAATGTCCCGGGCGGGTGGCCCCTTAGGAAGCCCGCCAGGTCAGCACCGGGCCGCCATCGTCGATGCGTGCGTGCACCGGCGGCTGGAAGCCTGCTGCCTTCAATGCTGCGAGCACCGGCTTGTGCGTGTCGGGCACGTCCAGCACGTGGCGTTCCGCAGCATCGCCGAGGAAGGACAGATAGACCGTCTGGCGCGGCAGCAGGGCCGCGAGATGGCTGCGCCAGTCGGGACCCAGGCGAGCTTCTGCTTCGGCCGGGTCGCCGGGGTAGAAGCGTGCGCCCAGGGCCTGCCAGAAGGGCGAACGGCCTTGCGCATCGCGCCAGCCGGGGAGCTCGCAGACCAGGGTGTCGCCGAAGTCCGCCGGCCGCTCGCGCAGCTGCTGCTGGGCGGCGGCGATGAGCTGCGGCAACTCTGGCGTGGGTTCCAGTTGCGTCAGCTCGGCCGCGCCCGTGTGGTCGTTGCCGAGCAGCAATGTTGTCTGCACACGGAACAGGTCCAGCTCGGCGGCCGCATGCACGACGCGCCCGAGGCGGAAGTGGTAGCGCGGCAGCTGCAGGCCGATTCTGGGGATGAGCAGGGGACTCATTCGGCCACCTCCGTCTGCAGCGGCGTCACGAGAAGCCGTTCACCCGGCTGTGCCCCCACGCGCGCCGCGGTGGCCGCGTCCACGTCGTGGCCGACTTCGGCCAGCACGGCGCGAAAGCGCGCCCGCTCCGTGCAAGCGACGAGCGCCCATTCGCTCGGACCTTGGCGGTCGTCCTGAACGATCACATCCCGCGCCAGCCTCACGCTGCGCAGCGACGCCAGCGGCGCCTCCACCGTCGGTCCGCCGTCGAAGATGTCGACATAGGTGTCGGCGTCGAAGCCCTCGTCCTGCAGGATGGAAAAGGGCAGTTCGCCCACCGGATGCAGCTGGCCCAGGGCCCACTGCGCGGCCTCGGGCAGCAGGGCCACGTAGATGGGCGAAGGCGGCATCAGGTCGGCGATGCAGGCGCGGCTGCGGCCGCCGATGATGGCCTCGGCCTCGGGGTAGGCCATGCCGAAGAAGCGCCGGCCGACGGCGTCCCAGAAGGGGCTCTGGCCGGCGGCGTCGGTGATGCCGGGGCTTTCGGCTGCGATGCGCTCGGAGAAGCGCGCCGCGTTGTCGCGGATGAAGAGCAGGCGCGCGCGCGACAGCAGCTGGGCGGCCGGTCCCTGCTCGTAGTCGGGCTCCAGGTAGAAGGACGTCAGCAGCGTGGTGCCGGTCAGGTCGTGGCAGAGGTGCAGGGTGTGCATGCGCTGCGACACGCCGAGCGCCGTGCTGGCGTGCACGACGAACTCGTTGCGGTAGCTGTAGAAGCGGTCGAAGAAGCCGGCGCTGGCGGCAATGCCGGAGCAACCCACGATGCGCCCGGCGTCTTCCAGCACGAAGAGATAGGTCTCCTCGCCGCTGGCGTCGTCGGGGCTGGCGAAGGACTGCAGCGAGGCAGCGATGCGCGCGCGCAGCTTGGCCTCGTCATTGGGCAGCGAGCTGATGCCGTCGGCGCTGGCCGCGGCCATGCGCACGAGGTCGGGCAGGTCGGCCGCCGCCACGGGGCGCAGCAGCAGGGTGTTCATGGGCGGTCTCCGGAAGAGGGTTCGGCGCGCCAGGCCTGGGCGCGCTGGCTGCGTTCGTCGCGCGGCGTGCGGCCGAAGTGGGCGCGGTAGGCGTTGGAGAAATGCGGACCGGACGAAAAGCCGCAGGAGAGGCCGATCTGCAGGATGGATTGCGAGCTCTGCTGCAGCAGCCGGCGGGCGCGCGCCAGGCGCAGCTCCAGGTAGTGGCGCGAGGGCAGGGTGTCGAGGTGCTGCTTGAACAGGCGCTCCAGCTGGCGGCGCGACACGCCCACCAAGGTGGCGACTTCCTCGGTCGGCAGCGGCTCGCCGAGGTTGGCTTCCATCAGCGCCAGGGCCTCGGCCAGCTTGGGGCTGCCGGCGCCGCGCTGCTCGCTGTAGCCGCCGCGCTGGCGCTCGTCGCGCGGGCGCAGGCCCGTCAAGCCCAGGGCCTGCATCAGCTCGGGGCCGAGGCGTTCGCCATGCCGGGCGGCCAGCCAGGCGCAGCACAGGTCCATGGCCGCGGTGCCGGCGGCGCTCAGCCGGTCGCCGGCGGCATTGATGTCCCACAACCCCTGGGCCCAGGCGACGTTGGCGTGGGCATCGGCGAGGCCGTCCAGCAGCGGCCAGTCGGCGCAGGCACGCTGGCCGTCGAGCAGGTCGGCGGCGGCCAGCCAGGCGGCGCCGGCGGCGAGACCACCGAGCACGACACCATCGGCCGCCCAGCGCCGCAGCAGGGCGAGCGTGGGTTCGTTCGGCGGTGGCGGTTCGGCCACGATGACGAAGACGGCATGCCAGTCGGCGGGCGCCGCCGCGGTACTCGTCTGCAACAACACGCCGCCTTGTGCTGCGATGGCGCCGCCGGCCATCGACAACGCCTCGACGCGATAGACGACCTCATCCTGCAGCTCGTTGGCCGCCTGCAGGCTGTCCACGACGGCGGCCAGCGCGAGCAGCGGGAAACCCGGCTCCAGCAGCAGGCCGATGCGGCGGACGGGTGGCGTCATGCGCTCACTGTACCCAGCCCGTGAGCGCAGGAAAGGCCAGCAGGGCCAGGGCCATGGCGAGGTAGAGACCCTGCAGCGGCAGCATCCAGCGCACCCACTGGCCGAAGGGCACGCGGGCCAGGGCCAGCACGCCGACGGTGATGCCCGAGGTCGGGATGATGGGCGTGGTCAGCTCGCCGAACTGAAAGGCCAGCACGGCGGTCTGGCGTGTGACGCCGACGAGATCGGCCAGCGGCGCCATGATGGGCATGGTCAGCGCGGCCTGGCCGGTGCCGGAGTGGATGAAGAAGTTGATGACCGACTGGATGGCGAACATCTTCTGCGCCGCCAGCACCGGCGTGCTGGACGCCACCAGCGGCGCCAGCGAATTCAGCAGCGTGTCGATGATCTGGCCCTCGCGCATCAGGATGACGGTGCCCTTGGCCAGGGCGATGACCAGGGCCGTGCCGACGAGGTCGCGTGCGCCGTGCAGGAAGGCCGCCATGAACTCGTCTGCCGACAGCCGGGCGACAACGCCGACGGCCACGGCCATGACGAGGAAGAGGGCAGCGATCTCCTCGATGTACCAGCCGAATCGGACGACGCCGCAGATCATGACCAGCAGCGTGCCGGCGAACAGCCACAGCACCGTGCGGTGGCGGCCGCTCATGCCGGTGAAGGCCTCGAAGCTCGCGAGATCCAGCGTCTTGCGGCGCTCCTGGTCCACCGCATAGGTCGGGCTCAGCGTCGGGTCACGCCTGATGCGCGCCGCCCACCCCATCAAAAAGGCGATGGTGACCGTCGTCGCAACGACCCAGCACAGGGCGCGGTAGCCCAGGCCCGAGAACATCGGCACGCCGGCGATGCCCTGCGCCACGCCGACGTTGAAGGGATTCAGGAAGGCCGTGGCAAAGCCCACCTGCGAGCCGACGAAGGGAATGGCCACACCCGTCAGCGTGTCCAGTTTCAACGCCAGCGCGAGCGGAATGAAGATCAGCACGAAGGGGATGGCTTCTTCCGCCATGCCGAAGCTGGCGCCGCCCAGCGAGAACAGCGTGACGAAGACCGGGATGACGGCCACGCGCACCAGGGCCGAGCGGCTGTGGGCGCGGGCGACGGACTTGATCAGCGCATCGATGGCCTCGGTCTTCTGCAGTACCGCGAAGGCGCCGCCGACGATGAGGACGAAGCCGATGATCAGCGCTGCCTCGACAAAGCCCTTGATGGGTGCCGTCAGCAGCGCCGCGATGCCTTGCGGCTTGGCTTCGATGAGGTGGAAGCTGCCGGCGACGATCAGCGTCTTGCCGTTGACCGTCTCGGTCTGGAAGCGCCCGCCGGGAACGACCCAGGTGGCGGCCGCGATCAGCACCAGCAGCGCGAACAGCAGCACATAGGTGTTGGGCAGGCGCAGCTTCATGGGCTGAGCAGCTTGCCGCTGCGATAAGGCGTGGCGCCGGCAATCTTGGCCAGCCGCATGCCGCGCGTGGCGAAGCGCCGCGCGCTGCGGGCGAAGCAGCGGCCGCTGGCGCGGGCGTGCAGCGGCGTACGCGCGTCGGTCAGTGGGTCGATGAGCTCGGCGACCAGCTCGCCCGCCTCGACCCAGTCGCCGGGGGCCTTGTTGAAGACGACGATGCCACTGGTGGGCGCGGTGATGGGCTCCACGCCTTCCAGCGGTGTGGGCTCGCATCCCGGTGGCGGTGGTGGCGCCAGGCCGTCGACGTGGCCGAGGTGGCGCAGATACGCGAGCAGCGCATCGGCATCGTGCTCGGCCAGCTCGTGCGTGACGTCGGTCTCGCCGCGCAGCTCGACGGTGGCGGCCAGGCAGGCGTTGGGTGCGATGGGGAAGCGGCCTTCAAAGTGCGTGGTCAGCTCCCACCAGATGCGCGAGATGGACTCGTCGAAGGGATCGTCGCCCGACACCTCGCTGAACAGCAGGGCCTGGGCGCCAAGAAAGCCGGCCAGCGGGCGCAAGGCTTCGATCTGCGGCGTGCCGGTGTAGACATGCATGACGGCCTGGTTGTCGCAGTGCAGGTCCAGCACCAGGTCGGCGTCCATGGCGAGGGTCTGCAGCAGGCGTTTCAAGGCCTCGGCCTCGCTCATCGGCTGCCAGGCCGCCAGGAGTTGCTGGCAGGCGGCGCGGATGGTGAGTGTGTTGGTCGTGACGTCGGCGCCGAGCAGCGGCTCGACGAGCGGGATCAGCGCCGCCGTCAGATGCCTGAACTGGCGGTTGAAGTTGACGCCCGTACCGAGGTCGAAGCGACCGAAGGCCGTGCCCTGGATGTCCTGGGCCAGGCCGACGGGGTTGGCCATGGGCACCAGGACGATCTCGCCGGCAATCGCGCCGGCCGCATCGAGGACCGACAGCCGCTCGATCAGGCACTGTGCGACCAGCATCGGCGGCACTTCGTCGGCATGCAGGGCCGCATGGAGATAGGCCTTGCGGCCCGACTCGCCGTGGCCGAAATGCAGGCTGCGGACACGCCGCTGCGTGCCAGCGCTGGCGGCCGGCAGTTCGTGGAAGACGCTGCGCATGTCAGTTCGAAGCCAAGGGCGTGAACAACGGTGCAGCCATGCGCACCGGCATGACGTCCAGCCGCGCCTTCAGCACGGTGTAGTCCTCACCGCCCTGGGCGCCACTGAACCAGCCGACCAGGCCCGACCCTTTGTAGAGGCGGAACTCGAAGCCCAGCGTCGGCGCTGGGTCGCCGGGCCGTGGTTTGGCGCGATAGGCCAGGCCGCGCACCTCGGGCGCCGGGCCGTCCAGCAGTTGGGCCATGGCGGTGACGATGGCGTTGTCGGCCAGCATGTCGAGGAAGTAGTTGTCGTTCTGCAGATAGGGCTTGTAGTCGCTGGCGGCCGGGTCGATCCTGGGCTCGCGCAGCTTGTGGGCGGCGGGTGTCGTGACGCCGGTCTGGAGGTTGTGCCGGTCGCCGCGGTCTAGATAGCTCAGCAGCGCGCCACGCAGATTGAAGGCCGGCAGACTGGCATCGGCCTTGGCCTCGGACAGGTCCACCAGCAGGGCGCCGCGCGCACCGACGATCTCGACCTCGCCGCCCTTGACGACGGCCGCCGTGTTCTCCTCCACGCCCAGGCCGAGCTGGTAGCCCAAGGCGCGCATGGCCGGCAGCATGCGGCCGATGCGCCCGCGCTTGAGGAAGTGCTGGTCGACGAAGAGGTCGGGGCCGACGAAGCCCAGGCCGCGGTCGTACTCGCGGCCCTCGCGCCACTGGCCCTTGAGGATCTGCAGATTGTCCTGGGCGTCGCGGAACATCATGCGGCTCATGATCGCCGCGCCCGCGCTGGTGCCGGCTACCACGCCGCCACCGTCGAAGACCTGGCGGATGGCCTTCAGCATCTGGGTCGGCTCGCCCTTGGGCTGCAGGGTGTCGACGATGTATTCCTGGGAACCGCCCGAGAAGAAGACGCCCTTGGACGCGGCGACCTTGGCGATCAGCTGGGGGTCGTTGAGCCTGGCCTGAAGGTCGACGCCCTTCAGCCGCGGCGCGACGGGAATGGCTTCGGCCTTGGCGCCGTGGCGGTTCAGCGCCGCGACGATGAGGTCGGCGCTGCGTTCGGGATTGGCGGCGGCGGTGGCGAACACGGCGATGCGCGCGCCGGCGCCCCCCGACTCTTCGACGACGCGTTGCCAGACGGTGTCGTTGTCGGTCTTCAGGGCACCGCCGATGACGATGGCCGTGCCGGCATGGGCCGTGCCGATGCAGCACAGAGCGGCCAGGGTGAAGCGGGTCAGGAATCTCATGCGGCCATCTTGTCAGCGGGGGCGAGGCCGGACCAGCGGGTTGGGCTCGGCCTGGACCATGGACGCAAGTGCATGTCGCTTGGATGCAAGCGCTGTTGCGGGCTTGCTCGTGTCGTTTGCCGAGAAGCGACGCGCATTTGCGTGCAAGCGACCGCCGCGCCCAAACCCCATAGGCAAGCCATGCACCGCCTCCCTAACCTGAATGGCATCCGCTCCCACCCATTCATCACGAGGCCTTTCCATGACCCGCTCCTTCACCCGGCACCCGCTGGCGCATGCCGCCCTGCTCTGCGTCATTGCGCTGCCTGCGTACGCACAGCAAGACCAGAAACTCGAACGTGTCGAGATCACCGGCTCCAGCATCAAGCGCGTGGACGCCGAGACGGCGCTGCCGGTGCAGACCATCAAGCGCGATGACATCGCCAAGGCCGGCGTGACGACGGCGGCCGAGCTGCTGAAGAACATCAGCGCCGCCGCCGCCAACCTGGGCGACGGCGCCTCCATCACCGACAACACCGGCGGCCAGCGCGGCTTCAACGGCGCCAATCTGCGCGGCATCGGCGTGAGCAGCACGCTGGTACTGCTGAACGGGCGGCGCCTGGCCAACTTCGCCTCGCCTGGCGACGCCGCCGGCGTGGACCTGAACAGCATCCCGGCCGGTGCCATCCAACGCGTCGAGGTGCTGAAGGACGGCGCCTCGGCCATCTACGGCACCGACGCCATCGGCGGCGTCATCAACTTCATCACCCGCCAGGACTACACCGGCCTGGACCTCAATGCCTACGTCGCCGGCACCCAGGAAGGCGGCGCGGGCAAGAAGACTTTCACCGTCAGCGGCGGCGTGGGCGAGCTGGCGAAGGACGGCTACAACGTCTTCGCGACGCTGGACGTGCAGCGCCTGGACGCGCTGCGTTCCACGCAGCGCGAATTCATCCAGGAGCGCCCGCTCGTCAGCACGGTGCCCTACTACCTGTCCAGCCGCCCCTACCCCGGCAACATCCGCCTGTCGGGCACGGCGTCCACGCGCGCGGCCCAGCTCGCCGCCATCAACGCGGCCGGCTACACCTTCAACGGCAAGCCCTACACCCAGCGCACGGTCAACCTGTTCGCGCCGGCCTGCAACCCGCCGGCTTCGGTCTATGCGCCGACCCAGATCGGCAGCGAGGCCTGCGGCTACGACTACATGGCGGACACCGAGATCTATCCCAAGGCCGACAAGACCTCCTTCCTGAC
Organism: Roseateles sp. FW305-36; assembly: GCF_058787015.1. NCBI lineage: Bacteria > Pseudomonadati > Pseudomonadota > Betaproteobacteria > Burkholderiales > Sphaerotilaceae > Roseateles > Roseateles sp. FW305-36. Next base: position 10,892 of record NZ_JBYSZK010000022.1, read on the forward strand.
CCGCGGCATCGTCGACGTCGGCGGCGGCCACCAGCTGTTTGCCGAAGCCCTGCTCGCCCGTGCCGAGACGACCTATGTGCTGTCACCCAACCCGACCACGCTCAGCGGCGTGACCTGGGCCGCGGTGAACCCCTTCCTGCCCAAGCCCGTCAATGACTCGCGGACCTTCGAGGTGCGCTTCCGCGCCACCGAACTCGGCAACCGCACGAATGAAGTGCAGAGCGATGCCAACCGCGTCGTCGTCGGCGCCAGGGGCACGCTGTTCGGCGACTGGGACTACACGGCCGGCGCCAGCTACGCGGTCAACAAGGTGAAGGACCGCTATGTCAACGGCTACTTCAAGTTCAACGAGCTGCTGGCCGCGGTGAAGGCCGGCCAGATCAACCCCTTCGGCCCGTCGCCGGCATCCAGCCAGTCGTTGATCCAGTCGCTGCGCATCGACGACGTGGCCCGCCGCAGCGAGGGCGCGACCTCGGGCCTGGACTTCAAGATCACCGGCACCCTGGCCCAGCTGGAAGGCGGCGACCTCGGTCTGGCCCTGGGCGCCGAACTGCGTCGCGAGACCCAGAAGTTCACGCCCTCGGCCCTGCTGGTGGGCAACAACATCGGCGGCGACCGCGACTCCTCCGTCACGGCGCCGCCGCTGGTCGCCACCAGCTATGGCCGCAACATCGTCTCGGCCTATGCCGAGCTGAATGCGCCCGTCACCAAGACCCTGGAGATCCAGGCCGCGCTGCGTGCCGACCATTACGAGAACGTCGGCAGCTCCGTGAACCCCAAGTTGGGCCTGCGCTACCAGCCGAGCAAGGCCGTCGTGCTGCGCGCTTCCGCCGGCACCGGCTTCCGCGCGCCGAGCTTCAGCGAGCTCTACCGCCCGACCAGCTACGGCACCAGCCCGGCCTTCCTCTACGACAGCGTCTACGACGCCTTCGACCAGTACCCGACGCAGAAGGTGGCCAACCCCGACCTCAAGCCCGAGAAGAGCCGGCAGATGTCGGGCGGCATCGTCTTCGAGCCGGTCAAGGACAGCACGATCAGCCTGGACTACTGGCGCATCACCAAGACCGACGTCATCAGCGACCTGTCCGGCAAGATCATCCTGGAGAACCCGACGCGCTATGCGAGCTACATCCAGCGCGACCCGGCCGACGACTACCCGACGCTGATCCTGAAGAAGGAAAACCAGGGCGGGCTCAAGGCCTCGGGCCTGGACCTGGATGCGCGCTGGCGTTCGGCCGCGAGCGACATGGGCCGCGTGGGCCTGAACTTCAGCGGCACCTATGTCATCGAATACAAGCGCCAGTTCGGCCAGGCCGAGGGCTTCCTGGAGAACGCCGGTCGCTTCCTGCAGGACCAGGTCATCCAGCGCTGGCGCCACCGCGTGTCGGGCGACTGGGACTTCGGCCCGCTGTCGCTGACGGTCGGCAACAGCTTCTTCTCCAGCTATACCGACGACAGCTACCTGCCCGACACCGCGCCGCGCAAGGTCAAGGCCTATTCGCTGTGGGATACCAGCGCCAGCTACCGCTTCAGCAAGCAGTTCAGTGTGCGCGCCGGCGTGCAGAACCTGCTGAACACGGCGCCGCCGTTCAGCAACCAGTCCTACTACTTCCTGTCGACCTTCGACCCGACCTACACCGACCCGCGCGGCCGCAGCTGGTTCGTCAACCTGAGCTACCAGCTGCGCTGAGCGGACTCAGGAAGGCAGGACGCCGCGCGCAAAACGCGTGCGGCAGACCTGGGCGCCGTTGACCGTCTCGAAGTCGCTGGCCAGCATCAGCAGTTGCTTGCCGTCGGCCGTGGGCAACAGCGGCGTGGAGTAGTTCTGGCACCAGTTGGTCTGGGTCGGCGGCGGCACGGGCACGACCGGTGCGGCCATGGTCGTCCACGTGCCGCTGCCGTCGGCCGTGGCGCTGATGAAGACGGTGCCGCCGTTGCCGGAAGCGTCCACGCTGCCGGCGCTGGTGTTGAGGATCTGGCCGATCAGGGCAATGCGCTTTTGCGCCGGCAGCCAGACATGCGTGGGCGCATGGCGGAACCACAGGCCGGTGGCCGTCTTGGGTTCGAAGCCCTTGTCGGTGGGCGAGCCCCAGTCCAGACCGTCGGCCGAGCGCTTCAGATAGACGCGGCAGTCCAGGCCGGCCGTGCTGCAGAACTCGTAGCTCATCAGATAGCTGCCATCGCCCAGCTTGCTGGTGACGGCCATGCCGGGGCGGTCGCTGGACTTGTCGCCGCCGACCAGCAGGCGTGGCGCCGTCCAGGTGATGCCGTCGGCCGTGCTGGTGATCTTCAGCACCTGCGACTGACCCGGTTCGGTCTCGTCGGAATACATGCAGACCAGCTGGCCGCCCTTGGCGACGAAGAGCTCGGGCTCCCAGATGCCGGTGCCGTCGCCGCCGCGGGCCTTGAGCCCGACGCCGCAGTTGGCGTTCATCGAGGCCCAGGTCTTGCCGGCATCGGTGCTGCGGTAGATCGGGTGCTTCATCGGCGTGCCGGTCGTGTCCTGGCCGATGGAGGCCGACCAGACCAGGGTGCCGGCGGGCAGGGCACCGACAGCCGAGGGCAGCTCGTAGATCGATCCGCAGCACAGGCCCTTGGGCCAGGCCGCGTCGCTCACCGAGCCCTGCAGTGTGAAGCTGGCGCCGTCGTCGCGGCTGATGAAGATGCGGCCCTGGCCCTGGCCGCCGTTGAAGGCGATGGTGCTGGCGATGACGGTACCGTTCAGCGAGGCGTCGGCCTGGTGGGCCAGGCGGATGGCGCGCGGATAGAAGGCCGCGTCTTCGCCGTTGAGCAGGGTGCCTGTATGGATCGGCGTGGGCGGTGTCGGCGTGGTGGGTGCCGGGGTGGACGACGAAGCGCCGCCACCGCCGCCGCAACTCGTGCAGGCAGCGGCCAGCAACAAAGCCGGCAGCAGCGCGGCGGTGATGGCGAGTTTTTGCCAGAGCTTCATGAGGAGGGACATTGTTGCGCTCCAGTTGTGCAGGGATGAGTTCGGCCCACCGCGGCGCAGCGGGCGCTGCGGCGGGCATGCATGAGTGGGGTGGGTCCTAGGCTTCGCCCGAGGGCTTGCGCTGAGGTACGCCGCTGGCTATCGCCGGGCCGAACTCGGGTTTGCCATCGGCCGCCCAGCCAAAGCGCTGGATGCGCATCGTGCGGCCACTCGCGTCGCCGGCGTCCTGGTCCTTGGCGTGATAGACCAGCCAGTCTTCCTTGCCGTCGGGCGAGCGCGTGAAGCTGTTGTGTCCGGGCGCGAAGACCCTGTCCGTCGGGCCGAACAGGGGCTGGGGCGACTTGGTCCAGCTCTTGGGGTCGAGCGGGTCCTTGCCCGTCAGCTCCAGCAGGCCGAGGTAATAGACGGCGGCGGTGTGGCCGGCCGAGTAGACGACGAAGTCGCGGCCATCGCGTTGCAGGGCCTGTGGCGCCTCGATCCAGTAGTTGGCGCTTTGCGGCTGCCAGCGGCCGTCCACCTTGTGCCAACCTCGCTCCCAGTCGTGCTCGCCGCGGACGATGCGCACGCCGGGGCCGCTGGCGCGGGTCGGGCCGCTCATGGGCGCGATCCACAGGCCGTCGTCGGCATACATCCAGAACAGGCGGCCGTCCGCCAGGCGCAGCACCGAGCCGTCGATGGCATAGCGCTCATGCTCGGCATGGACGCGGCCGCGGTCGACGAAGGGCCCCATCGGATGCTCGGCCTCGAGCACGTAGTGGCGGTGGTTGGCGTCGATGCCGTCGGCGGCCGTGAAGTAGAGGTACCAGCGGCCATCGAGGTGGTGCAGTTCGGGCGCCCAGATCATCTTGCTGCGTGGACCACCGGGCTCGGGCGTCCAGACCTTGCGGCGTTCGGCCTGACGCCAGTCGCTCAACTTGGCTGAGCTGTAGACCCACAGCCCGCCTTCGGGGTCGAAGGTGGCGGTCAGGTAGTAGCGGCCCTCATGCCAGACCACGAAGGGGTCGCCGGCCTCGACGCCGGGCAGCACGGGATTGGTGAAGGTATCGGCTTGCGGCGCGGTCATCGCGGCTCCTGGCAGGCCCAGGCCGGCGGCTGCGGCCAAGCCCAGCAGGCCCCGGCGCTGCAGCGGCAAGCCGGGCTTGTCGTCGTTGTTCATGGCTGTTGTCTCCTCGCTCGCGGGCAGGTTGGCCCTCGAGGCGACGCGATGCTATTCGTCTTTCTTGTTTATAACAAGTAAATTGGTTAATAATGGGGCAAACACGGATTTGGAGATGACATGCGCGTGCTTGTGACCGGCGGGGCCGGCTATATCGGCAGCATCACGACCCTGCAATTGCTGGAGGCCGGTCACGACGTGCTGGTGCTGGACAACTTCAGCAATGCCAAGCCGGCCGTGCTGGAGCGCATGGCCCGGCTGGCCGGGCGCCGCCCGGTCTTCCGCGAGGGCGATGTGCGCGACACCGAGCTGCTGCGCCGCCTGATGTGGGAGCACGGCATCGAGGCCGTCATGCATTTCGCCGGGCTCAAGGCCGTGGGCGAGTCGGTGAAGAAGCCGCTCGAATATTTCGACAACAACGTGCAGGGGAGTCTCAGCCTGCTCGCCGCCATGCGCGCCACCGGCGTTCGCACCCTGGTGTTCAGTTCGTCGGCCACGGTCTATGGCCTGGCCGAGACCATGCCGCTGCGCGAGGACGCGCCGACCGGCACGACCAATCCCTATGGCCGCAGCAAGCTGATGGTCGAGGAGATCCTGCAGGACCTGGCCGCGGCCGACCCGCGCTGGTCGCTGTGCGCGCTGCGCTACTTCAACCCCGTGGGCGCCCATCCCAGCGGCCAGCTGGGCGAGGATCCGCAGGGCATTCCCAACAACCTGATGCCCTTCATCGCCCAGGTCGCTGTCGGCCGGCGTTCGTCCTTGCAGGTGTTCGGGCGCGACTACCCGACCGTCGACGGCACCGGCGTGCGCGACTACATCCATGTGCAGGACCTGGCCGCCGGCCACCTCGCGGCGCTGGGTCATGTGCATGGCCGGCCGGGCTGGCATGTCTTCAACCTCGGCACGGGCCGGGGCAACTCGGTGCTGGAAGTGCTGCGCGCCTACGAGGGTGCGTGCGGCCGCGAGCTGGCCCATGAATTCGTGCCGCGCCGCGGCGGCGACGTGGCGCAGAGCTGGGCCGACCCGGCACGTGCGCAGTCCACCCTGGGCTGGCAGGCGAAGCTGAGTCTTGAGCAGATGTGCGTCGACAGCTGGCGCTGGCAGTCGCAGAACCCGAACGGCTACGACGTTGTTTCCTGAAAGCTTGCAGCCCGCGGCCGTAGTGCATGGATGCGGGCCGAGCGACGGGCCGCTCCCTAGCCGGCCCGCTCTGGCGATGTGCTTGCGGCTCGATGCCGCCAGCATCGCCGTCCCCTCGGGGACCGACCGGGCTCGCCCGCGTTCAGCGGGGCGAGACTGGGCGAGGGGTTTCAACCGTTCAGGTGGCTCCGGGGCCCGTGCCGCGCGGGAAGTCGAACGTCACCCGCATCACGATGTCCTGCGGGTAGTTGCCGAACTTGCGGCCGAAGAGGTTCATGCCGCCGCGGTTGCGGGCATCGGGCTTGACGCCCAGGCGCACCTTGATGTGGTTGGTCTGCGGCAGGGTCAGCTGCTCGATGCCAACGGCGCTCAATTCGACGCCGTCGATCATGGACGACTTGGGACCGACGCTCCATTGCTTGAGCAGGCCGTGCGTCGTGCGGTCGGTCTGCCACCAGGACGGCATCAGCAGCGAGGCCACGCCGCCGTAGTCGCCGGGGCTGGTCCAGGTGCCGATCTCGACGTCGTTGATCCACAGCGTGATGTCCGACGGCCAGTCCTCGTTGAACTGCGGCGCCTCGGAGCAGATCTCCATCGACAGCTCGAGGTGACTCGGCACGGCGCCGTAGGGCAGGTTGTTGGGGAAGGCGTATTCGACATAGCCATCGCCGCCGAACCACAGCAGCTGGGCATAGACGTGCTCGGGCTCGAAGAAGGAGCGCGGGTCGTCCAGCATGCCGATGATCTTGGTCTCGCTGACCAGGCCGCAGGTGGGCTTGGCCTCCACATGCCGGTAGCTGCCGATGGGCATGTTGATGGAGATGACGTTGGGCTTGCTCTCCACCGCCGCACCCGGCAGGCGCAGCCGCACTTCGTCGTAGCGCTTGGAACAGAGCTTCTGCTGGCCGCGCGTGCCGGGCTCCACTTCCACCGACACCAGGCCCACGGCCTGCAGCTGGTTGATGTTGAAGCTGACGGTCGAGTGCGGCAGGTCCATGGCCGAGGCCAGTTCGGACACGTTCAGCACCTGGTGGGTCAGCATGCCCAGCATGGCCTGGCGGGTGTCCGAGGCCAGAGCCTTGGCCACGGCCAGGGCGGCGTCGCCCTCCACCATCAGGATTCGGCTGCCTGCAACCTCCATCGTTCTCGCCTCGCTTCCCGCTTTGGACCCAAAGAAGTTGCGAGTTTATGCGGCCCCTCGCGCGCCGCTCAGCGCGCTTTCCCTGGGGAAAAGCGGGCTCATTAGGGTAAAGACTGATTCGTTATTAACAAATAAACTGGCGATAATGGCGGCATGAGTTCCAGAGATCCCAGTGAGCGCGTGCACCGCCGGCTGAACCCCCTGACGGGCCGGCATGTCCTCGTCTCGCCGCACCGCACGCAGCGCCCCTGGCAGGGCGCCCAGGAGGCCGTCGACGACACGCCCCTGCCGACCCATGACCCGAGCTGCTATCTCTGCGCCGGCAGCACCCGCGCCAACGGCCAGCGCAACCCGGACTACCGCAGCACCTTCGTCTTCGGCAACGATTTCGCTGCCCTGCAGCCGGCCGACGGCGAGGCGCAGGCCATGGCGACAGTCGGCGGCCTGATGCGGACCGAGCCCGTCGCCGGCGAATGCCGCGTGCTGTGCTTCTCGCCCGATCATTCCAAGACCCTGCCCGAACTGGACTCCGCCGCGCTGCGCGCCGTCGTGCAAGCCTGGATGGAGCAGTCGGCCGACATGGGCCGCCGTCATCGCTGGGTGCAGGTCTTCGAGAACAAGGGCGCGGCCATGGGCTGCTCCAACCCGCATCCGCATGGCCAGGTCTGGGGCCTGGACCGCCTGCCCGACGAGGCCGAGCAGGAAGACGCGCATCAACGGGCCTTCCTCGCCGGCCAAGGCGAGCCCCTGCTGGTGCGCTATGCCCGCGAGGAACTGGCGGCCCAGGAGCGTGTCGTCGTCGAGACCGAACACTGGCTGGCCGTCGTGCCCTTCTGGGCGGCCTGGCCTTTCGAGTCCCTGCTGCTGCCCAAGGCTCGCACGCTGCGACTCGAATCGCTGAGCGCCGTGCAGGCCGACGACCTGGCCGTTGCCGTGCGCCGCCTGACGACGCGCTATGACAACCTCTTCCGCACCAGCTTCCCCTACTCGATGGGTTGGCATGGCGCGCCGCATGAAGCCGGCCGTGCGGACGATGAGTCCCTGCGCCACTGGCAGCTGCATGCCCACTTCTATCCGCCGCTGCTGCGTTCGGCGACGGTGCGCAAGTTCATGGTGGGCTTCGAGATGCTGGGCGAGGCCCAGCGCGACCTGACGCCCGAGGCGGCCGCCCAGCGGCTGCGCGAAGTCAGCGACACGGTGCACTACCGGCGGCAGGCGAGGGCGGCATGACCACGACACCCCAGGCAATGCCGCGCCAGCGCGCGGTGGATGGATTCACTCGCGCCTACGGTGGGGCGCCGCAGCATCTCAGCCGTGCACCGGCCCGTGTCAACCTCATCGGCGAGCACACCGACTACAACGAGGGCTTCGCCATGCCCTGCGCCATCGACCGCGACACCGTCGTGGCCGCGGCGCCGCGCGATGACGACGTCATCGAGGTGCTGGCCTGCGACATGAAGGGCGCGACGGGCCGCTTCAGCGTCGGCGATGCCGCCCGCGTGGAGGGCAGCCCGCAGTGGCTGCGCTATGTGCAAGGCATGGTCGCCGTGCTGAAGGTACAGGGACTGCCCATCGGCGGCGCCCAGCTCGCCATCGCCGGCAACGTGCCCCAGGGCGCGGGCCTGAGTTCGTCGGCCTCGCTGGAGATGGCCGTCGGCCAGGCGCTGGCCGCGCTGAATGGCTGGCAGCTTGCGCCCAAGGCCATGGCGCTGGCCGGGCAGAAGGCCGAGAACACCTACGCCGGCTGCCAGTGCGGTGTGCTGGACCAGATGTCCTCGTCCCTCAGTGTGGCGGGGCACGCCCTGCTGCTGGACTGCCGCAGCCTGGATGTGAGGCCCATCCCGTTGCCGGCGGGCACGGCGGTGCTGGTCATCGACTCCAAGATCCAGCGCGGCCTGGTGGACAGCGAATACAACCTGCGCCGCCAGCAATGCGAAGCCGCTGCGGCCGGCCTGGGTGTGAAGGCCCTGCGCGACGTGAGCGACTCGCTGTGGTCGCACCGGGGTGGCGAGCTGGACCTCGTCGTGCGCCGCCGCGCCCGCCACATCATCAGCGACAGCCGGCGCTGCGAACTGATGGCCGGCGCGATGGCGCGAGGCGACCTGCGCGAGATCGGGCGCCTGATGCGCGAGTCGCACTGGTCCATGCGCGACGACTTCGAGATCACCGTGCCGGCCATCGATGCGCTGGCGGCCCTGGTGCAGGACGTCATCGGCGACGCTGGTGGCGCGCGCATGACCGGCGGCGGCTTCGGCGGCTGCGTCATTGCACTGGCGCCCCAGGACGCCGTGGAAGAAGTCCGTGCCGCGGTGGCCGCGGGCTATCGCTCGCCCGACGGCCGCGAGGCCGAGGTGCACGTCTGTTCGGCCTCGGGCGGCGCCGGGGTGCTGACATGACGGTGCTGGACGTGTTCACGCTGAAGGCGGCCGACGGCCTGAGCATCGCCGTGACGAATGCCGGCGCGGCCTGGATGTCCTGCCGAGTGCCGGTCAACGGCGCTCAGCGCGAAGTGCTGCTCGGCTACCAGGCGCCGGCCGACTACCTGACCCAGCCCGGCTATCTCGGCGCCGTCGTCGGCCGCTACGCCAACCGCATAGCCTACGCCGGCTTCGAGCTGGACGGCCGGCGCATCCAACTCGAAGCCAACGAAGGCGAGCATCAACTGCATGGCGGCGCGGGCGGATTCCATCGCAAGCTCTGGGAGGTGGTCTCGCACGCCGAAGACCGCCTGGAACTCGCGCTGTGCTCGCCGGAGGGCGACCAGGGCTTCCCGGGCGAGTTGAGCGTGCGCGCCATCTACCGCGTCGAGGCGCCGCTGACCGTCAGCGTGACGCTGGAGGCCACGACGACGGCACCAACGCTGTGCAACCTGACGAGTCATGCCTACTTCAATCTCGACGGCGATGCGGCCGACATCCGCAACCACAGCCTGCAGATCGAAGCCGACCGCTACCTGCCGGTCCGCACGGACCTGATCCCGACCGGCGAGCAGGCCGCCGTCGCCGGCACGCCCTTCGACTTCCGCATGCCGCGCCGCATCGGTGAAGCCCTGGATGCACTGAAGGGCGCCATGCCGGCCTGCCACGACCACTGCTGGCTGGGCGGCAATGCGACGCTGCAATCCAGCGACGAGGCCCTGACCCTCGAGCTGCACAGCACCGCCCCCGGCCTGCAGTTCTATGCCGGCGAGTTCCTGCCCCGCACCCCCGACCGCGAGGGGCGGACCTACGCCGCCCACGCCGGCCTGGCTCTCGAGCCGCAAGCCCTGCCCGACAGCCCCCACCACCCCGAGTGGCCGCAGCCTGATGCCGTACTGCGCCCCGGCGACATCTACCGTCAAACGCTGATCTATCGTTTCACCCCGGCCCCCCGATCATGAGCAACCCGACTTCCTCTCCCGCCCGCTGGACGCCCGAGCAGGCCCATGCCTGGTTCAAGGCCCAGCCCTGGGCCCTGGGCGCCAACTTCGTGCCCGCCTCGGCCATCAACCAGCTGGCCATGTGGCAGGCCGAGACCTTCGACCCCGAGCGCATTGACCTCGAACTCGGCTGGGCCAGGGGGCTGGGCATGAACACCATGCGCGTCTTCCTGCACGACCTGCTGTGGTCGCAGGACGCCGGCGGCTTCAAGCAGCGCATTGCCCAGTACCTGGACATCGCCGAGCGCCATGGCATCTTCACGATGTTCGTGCTGTTCGACTCCTGCTGGGATCCCGAGCCCAAGCTCGGCCCCCAGCGCGAGCCCATCCCCGGCGTGCACAACTCCGGCTGGGTGCAGAGCCCCTCGGCCGCCCAGTTGGCCGACCGCTCGACCTGGCCCCAGCTGCGCGCCTATGTCGAGGACATCGTCAAGACTTTCGGCCAGGACAAGCGCATCACCTACTGGGACATCTGGAACGAGCCCGACAACCAGGGCGGCGGCATGGGCTACTACCTGCCGCGCGAGGCCAAGAACAAGATCGCCCTGGTCGCCGAGATGATCCCGCAGGCCTTTGCCTGGGCTCGTGCGCAGAACCCCATCCAGCCGCTGACCAGCGGCCTCTGGCTGGGCGACAACTGGGGCCCGGATTCGCCCGAGCTGAACGCGGTGCAGAAGGCCCAGCTCGAATGCTCCGACGTGGTCAGCTTCCACGACTACAACTGGCCCGAGAAGTTCGAGGCCCGCATCAAGCAGCTGCAGAGCTATGGCCGGCCGCTGATCTGCACCGAATACATGGCGCGCAGCCTGGGCTCGACCTTCGACATTGCCCTGCCCATCGCCGCCCGCGAGGACATCGGCATGATCAACTGGGGGTTTGTGGACGGCAAGAGCCAGACCAAGATGCCCTGGGACTCCTGGCAGCGCCCCTACACCATCCACCCGCCGCTGGTGTGGTTCCACGACGTGCTGCACACCGACGGCACGCCTTACCGACAGCGAGAAGCGGAGCTGCTACGGCAATATGGCGCTCCCCGCGCACGCTGAGCATTGACACCAGAGGCGACGCAACGAACGTCGCCCTGCCACGGAGACAAACCCCTTGACCGCAAGCATCGAATTCGCCGGTGTCGCCAAGCGCTTCGGCGCCGTCGAAATCATTCCCGACTTCTCGCTGAACATCGCCGCGGGTGAGTTCATCGTGCTGCTCGGCCCTTCGGGCTGCGGCAAGTCCACGCTGCTGCGCATGCTGGCGGGGCTGGAGAGTGTGTCGGGCGGCCGCATCGTCCTCGGCGGCACCGACGTGACCCCGCTGCCGCCGGGCAAGCGCGGCCTGGCCATGGTCTTCCAGCAGTACGCGCTCTATCCCCACATGAGCGTGTTCGACAACATGGCCTTCGGCTTGCGAAATATCGGCATGCGCGATGCCGAGGTGCAGCAGCGCGTGACGGCTGCGGCGCAGATGCTGGAGCTCGACGCGCTGCTGCAGCGCAAGCCCGGCCAGTTGTCCGGCGGCCAGCGCCAGCGCGTCGCCATTGGTCGTGCCGTCGTCAAGGAGCCCAAGGCCTTCCTCTTCGACGAGCCCCTGTCCAACCTCGACGCCAAGCTGCGCAACCGCACCCGCATCGAGATCGCCCGCCTGCACAAGCGCCTGGGCTCGACCATGGTCTTCGTCACACACGACCAGGTCGAGGCCATGACCCTGGCCGACCGCATCGTCGTCATGAACGGCGGCCGCATCGAGCAGGTCGGCCAGCCGATGGAGATCTATCAAAGGCCGCGCACCCGCTTCGTCGCCGGTTTTGTCGGCAGCCCGGCCATGAACTTCCTGCCGGCGCAACGCATGCCGGATGCGCAGGGCTATGTCAGCGTGCGACTGGCCAACGGTGCGGCGCTGCCCACGCAGGTGAAGGCCGCGGGCATCGAGTCGCGCGAACTCTGCATCGGCGTGCGCCCCGAAGGCCTGACGCTGGCCGAGGGCGGCGCCATCACCGGCAACGTCGAGCTGATCGAGCGCCTGGGCGAGCGCAGCCTGGCCCACGTCGGCCTGGGCGATGGCACCGTCGTCGTCGCCGAGGTGCCGGTGCAGCGCCCGCTGGCCCTGGGTGAAGCCGTGAGCCTGCAGCCCGAGCTTGGCCAAGTGCACGTTTTCGACGCTGAAGGCCTGGCGCATCACGCGGACGCTGCATGAGTTCGGCGACCATCAACCGCTCCGCGATGGCCGCGCCCGCCTGGGTGGGCTGGGCCTTCGTCGCGCCCTTCTTGCTGTGCTATCTCGGCCTGCTCGCCGCGCCGGTGCTGGAAGGCTTCTGGCTGTCGCTGAATGCGGTGGACCTGCTGACCGGCAAGGGCCAGTTCGTCGGCCTGGCCAACTTCATCGATTTGGTGAAGGACGAGATCTTTTTGCGCTGCGCCGCCAACACGGTGCTGTTCGCGGCCCTCTGCACGCCGGCCTTTGTCGGCCTTGGTCTCGCGCTGGCGCTGGTGCTGAACCGCCCCGGCAAGCTGGGCGCCTGGCTGCGCGGCACCTTCTTCGCGTCCAACGTGCTGTCGGTGACCGTGGTGACGCTGATCTGGCGCCTGGTGCTGCTGCCCGACCGCGGCCTGTTGAGTCAGGCTTTGCCCGGCTTCGCGCCGCTGACCGACGAGCGCCTGGCCTTGCCCTTCATCGCCCTGGTCACCGTCTGGTGGGGCATCGGCCTGCCGATGACGCTGATCCTCGCGGCGCTGCAGCAGGTGCCCAAGGACCTCTACGAAGCCGCGGCCCTGGACAACGCCAGCCGCTGGCGCTCCTTCCGCTACATCACGCTGCCGGCGCTGCGCCGCACGCTGATCCTCGTCGCCATCGTGCAGCTGCTCGGCCAGTTGCAGGTCTTCGGCCAGGCGCAATTGCTGACCAATGGCGGGCCCAACAACAGCACGCGAACGATGGTGATGTTCATCTACGAGGCGCTGTTCGACCAATGGGCCCTGGGCTACTCGGCCGCCGCGGCGCAGTTGCTCTTCGTGCTGCTGGTGCTGGGCGTGTCCGTGCAGCGCTGGGCGGAAAAACGGGAGGAGGGCGCATGAGAACCTCTCTCTTCGACCGCGCACTGCTGGCCGGCGCCATCGTCCTGGTCCTGCTGTGGATGCTGCCGCTGGCCTGGGTGCTGGCGCTGTCCCTGAAGTCCAACGCCGTGCTGATGGAGCGCACCGACGCGCTGCTGACGACGCCCTTCACGCTGCGCAACTACGCCGACATCCTGGGCAACTCGGCCGTTTTTCGCTGGGTGCTGAACAGCTGCGTCGTGGCCGGCGTGCAGACCCTGCTGGTGCTCTTTTTGTCGTCGCTCGCCGGCTACGGCTTCGCCCGCTGCGACTTCCGCGGCAAGCGCCTCGTCTTCGCGCTGGTGCTCGCGGGCCTCGCCGTGCCCGAGCCGGCCGTCGTCATCCCGCTGCACCGCTTCTTCGCCGAGCTAGGCCTGCACAACAGCTATGCCGGCCTCATCCTGCCGCGCCTGGCCGCGCCCTTCGGCGTCTTCCTGATGACGCAGTTCTTCAAGGCCATCCCGCGCGAGCTGGAGGAGGCGGCGCTGATGGACAACGCCTCGCGCTGGACCATCTACTGGCGCGTCATCCTGCCGCAGACCCTGCCGGCGCAGGCGACCCTGGGCATCTTCAGCTTCCTGGCCGCCTGGAACGACTATCTGTGGCCGCTGATCTCCGCGACCCGGCCCGAGATGTACACGCTGACCCTGGGCCTGGCGTCCACGCAGACCAATTTCGCGCAGTCCGAGGGCCTGGGCTTTCTGATGGCGCAGGCCGTGTTCGCCGCGTTGCCGGTGCTGGTGCTGTATGCCTTCTTCCAGCGCCACATCGTGGCCGCGGTGTCGGGAGGCAAGGCATGAAGCGCCTCGTTCTCCTCGTGACCCTGCTCGCCGGTGCGGCACAGGCCGCGCCGGTCGAGATCACGCTGGCCCGCTTCTTCGGCAGCTGCGATGCCGAATACGGCCAGGTGACCGACCCGTCCCAGGTCAGCAGCGAATGCGGCATCGTCACCGTGCTGACCAACAAGTTCAATGCACGGCAATCGGGCCGCATCCACGTCAACACGCAGGTGGTGGAGCACTCGGCCTACTACCCCCAGCTCGGCGCCCGCATCGTCGGCGGCGACCTGCCGACGATTGCCATCATGCACAGCTCGGTGCTGGGCGACTTCGCCAAGCGCGACCTGCTGCAGCCGCTGGACGACGCCATCGACGCCAGCAGCTTCACGCCCCATGCCCGCCATGGCGTGAGCTTCAGCGGCCATGTGCTGGCCCTGCCCTACGACAGCCACGCCATGATCTGGCACATCAACCTCGGCTTGATGAAGCAGGCCGGGCTGGTCGACGCGCAAGGCCACGCCAGGCAGCCCCACTCGCCGCAGGAGCTGCTCGAACAGGCACGTGCCTTCAAGCGCGCCACCGGCAAGCCCTATTTCGTCTGGCTGACGCTGAACGACCCCAGCTTCTTCGCCCGCGGCGTGCTCGGCTTCGTCAACCAGCAGGGCGGCAGCCTCTTCCCCAAGACCGACCGCGCCATCGCTCTCGATACGCCAGAAGTGAAGGCGGCCATCACGCTGATGCGCACGATCTATGCGGAAGGCCTGTCCACCCGCCACATGGACTACAGCGCCGCGCTGCAGTCCTTCATGTCGGGCGGCGGCGGCGTCATGCTCAATGGCACTTGGCTGCTTGGCCAGCTCAACGACCGCGCGGCCCAGCCCGGCAACCCGCTGAGCCACAGCTACGAGGCCGTGCCCGAGCCCCAGCTCTACGCCAGGCCGGCCACCTGGGCCGATAGCCATGTCTGGGTCATGCTGCGCAACCCGCGCCAGACCGCGGCCGAGCGCGAAGCGGCCCATGCCTTCCTGCGCTTCTTGAATGACGAGAGCCTGGCCTGGGCCCGCACCGGCCAGTTGCCGGCTCGCCAATCCGCGGTCGACAGCCCGGCCTTCAAGTCTTTGCCCATGCGCGCCGCCCTTGGCCCCGTTGCCCAGATTGGCACCGGCCTGCCCACCACCGTCGCGCGCCAGGCCCGCGTGATGGGCCTGCTGGGCGAAACCGTGTCGGCCATCGTCGTCTCGGGCGAGCCTATGGAAGCCACGCTGGCCAAGGGCCAGCAGCGCATCAACCGCCTGCTGGAGCGCGAATCGCGTTTCCTGGCCCAGTGACACGGAGGCAACTCATGGTTTGCGATAGTTTTATAACAAGTAAATTGGCGAATAATCAATTCAATGATCGGAAAGAGCCCTTCGACCCGGGCCTGCGCTGATCACTGAATGAACGGTTTCTGAAGGCCGGCCCGAGGTAGATTGCCAGCGGGCCGGGTGGTGCCAAGCCCTGATCCGGGGCCTCATTGCGCCAAATGTTGCAAGAAAAGTTGTTTGTAATGACTGGATGCCGAGGCCATCGCGCCGCGGCTCAGCACTGAAGGGGATGCGCCGTACGCGGTGCGCAAGATTCATTCATAACCGGCCCAAGGCGGCGCAGTCCGCACCAAGCCTCAGGAGACACAACAATGACCCAGCGATTCACTCTCTCGCCGATCTCGGCCGCCGCCATGCTGGCGCTGGCCCTCGCGGGCCAGCAGGCCGTGGCGCAGGAAGCCGCCAAGCCGGCTGACGCCAACAAGCTGGACCAGGTCGTCATCATCGGCCAGCGCGCCAGCCGCAACGCCGCGGTGCAGTCCAAGCGCGATGCCGACCAGGTCGTCGAATCCATCGTCGCCGACGACATCGGCAAGTTCCCCGACAACACCGTGGCCGAAGCCCTGCAGCGCGTGCCGGGCGTGCAGACCGTCGTGAACTGGAACAACGAAATCGTCAACCCGCTGATCCGCGGCATCGGCGACATCATCACCACCGTCGACGGCCGCGAGATGTTCACCGGCACCGGCCGCGGCTTCGCCTTCCAGGATCTGCCCGCCGAAGCCATCTCGCGCGCCGACGTCTACAAGTCGGCGGGCGCCAACCTCGTCGAAGGCGGCGTGGCCGGCGCCATCGACCTGAAGCTGCGCAAGCCCATGGAGTTCCGCAAGGGCACGACGCTGGTCGTCAACGGCCGCGCCAGCACCGGCGACTTCATCAAGAAGCCCAGCACCAAGCTCGGCGTGCTCGGCTCCTACCGTACCGCCCTGGACGGCGGCGGCGAGATCGGCGCTCTGGTCGACATCTCCTACGCCGACCACAAGTTCAACCGCCCCATCTCCTTCAACTGCGACCCGCGCTCCGGCAACAACGGGCCGGCCGGTGCTCCCGGCGTGGTGCTGCCCACCTGCGTCGGCGGCCTGACCGACACCGGCAACTACCAGCGCCCGCAGGTCAATGCCGCGGTGCAGTGGCGCCCGAACAAGGAGAACGAGTTCTACGTCGACG
This sequence comes from Roseateles sp. FW305-36, assembly GCF_058787015.1. NCBI lineage: Bacteria > Pseudomonadati > Pseudomonadota > Betaproteobacteria > Burkholderiales > Sphaerotilaceae > Roseateles > Roseateles sp. FW305-36. The sequence continues at coordinate 27,093 of NZ_JBYSZK010000022.1, forward strand.
GCCTGTACGCCGGCTACCGCGCCAAGTTCGGCACCTACTTCATCTTCTCGGACATCTTCGCGGCCCAGAACATCACCAATGCCAAGGCCAGCACCGACTGTTTCGACGCCCACGTCGACGGCGCCGGCTTCCTGGGCGGCTCCGCGCTCGGCGTGCAGCACCTGTGCAACGGCATCTCGGCCACCTTCAACAACGTGCCCGGCCTGACCAGCACCCAGGCCAAGGTCGGCATGACCGACCAGGCCGTGCTGGCCGGCGGCTGGAAGTACAACGCGGGCCCGCTGTCGACGACGCTGGACGTCTCGCACATGCGGTCCAACAACCGCAACCGCAACATCATCGTCGACATCGGCAAGCAGATCGGCTCCGTCAACATCGCCATCAATGACGATGGCCACGGCACCACCGACATGCCCGGCAACCCGCTCGGCTCGGCCACCGACTTCCGCTTCGCCAACTCGCTGTTCCAGGACATCAACAAGGCGAACAGCCGCCAGGACGCCGTGGCCTTCAGCGGCAACTACGAGCTCGGTGGCTTCATCTCCTCCATCGACTTCGGCCTGCGTGCCACCAGCCGCAAGTCCGAGTGGCGCGCCAACCAGGCCGGTGGCCCCGGCGCCCCGGGCGGCAACCGCGTGACCCTGGTCAGCTCGGCCACCAGCCTGCCGGCCGACTTCCTGATCTCGTCGCCCAACTGCATTCCGCAGATCAACGGCTGCCAGCACTGGATGACGCCCAACCCTGATTACCTGCGCGACAACACCGACAAGCTGCGCGTGCTCTACGGCAGCCAGCCCGGCGATCCGGCCTTCGCCCCGGTCAACAACTACGACTCCAGCGAGAAGACCTACGCGGCCTATGTCCAGCCGCACTACGAGACCTCGCTGGGCGGCATGCGCCTGGACGGCGTCTTCGGCGGCCGCCTGGTTCGCTCTGAGCGCACCATCTCCGGCGCCGGCATGGTCAACGGCGTCGTCACGCCGCAGACCGCGACGGGCTCCAAGACCCACTTCCTGCCCAATGCCAGCGCCAAGCTGGAAGTGGCGCCCAACCTGCTGGTGCGCGCCACCGCCGGCGTCACCATGTCGCGCCCCGACCTGGGTGCGCTGAACCCGACGCTGAACTACACGGTGCCGAGCAACCTCAACATTCGTCCCAGCGGCGGCGGTGGCAACCCCGACCTGAAGGACCAGATGAGCACGGCCTACGACCTGTCGGTCGAGAAGTACTTCGGCAAGGGCAGCTATGTGCAGGCGGCCATCTACCAGCGCACGCTGAAGGACCGCGTCGCCAGCGCCTCCTATCCTGAAGTCATCGGCGGCATCACCTACGACATCACCCGCCCGCGCAACGTCGGCAAGGCCACCCTCAGCGGCCTGGAGCTCAGCGCTCAGCAGTTCCTGGACTTCCTGCCCGGCGCGATGAGCGGCCTGGGCGTGTTCGGCAACTACACGCTGGCCGACAGCAAGGTGAAGACCCCGAGCGACCCGCTGTTCGGCAAGCCGCTGCTGGGCGTCTCCAAGCACAGCGCCAACTTCGGCCTGCTCTACGAGAAGTACGGCTTCACCAGCCGCCTGACCTACACCTGGCGCGACAAGTTCAACGAAGGCCAGTTCGGCTGCCTGCTGGCCCCGCCGGCCGAGAACGGCATGACCGTCGCGGCCTGCGACCCCGGCGTGCCGCCGACCTACAACCGCGTCAAGGCCTACGGCCGCCTGGACCTCGCCGTGGGCTACCAGTTCACCGAGCAGCTCAGTGTCAGCTTCAACGCCAACAACCTGACCGGCTCGAAGTACCACAGCTACTTCCAGAACGAGAGCTTCCCGCACGACATCCGTTCGGACGACAAGTTCTACGGCCTGAGCTTCAACTTCAAGCTGTAGGACTGTTGGCCCCTCGTCTGGCCTTGCCTGCTGAACGCGGGCAAGTCTGGTCGGGACCGCGCTGCGCCAGTGCCGCAGCGCTTCGGCAGGCACATCGCGCCCACTGGGCGCAATGTGTCCGGCCGAAGCCCCCGAGGGGACGGCGATGCATGCGGCATTGAGCCGCACGCACATCGCCAAGCGGGCCGGCTCGGGAGCGGCCCAGCGCTCGGCCCGGAAGACCCAGGCACTGATTGACTCCGTGTGGCGCAAGGTTCGGCGCCACCTTCATGCCAGCCTCGTGCACGCTCTCGTTTGAGAGCGTGTCGGGGCGGCCTTTTTCTTTGAGATTGCCATGCAACGACGCCTCGCCCTCGCCGCTCTTGCTGCCGCCGCGCTGCCCGCCTGGGCCGCCGACGGCAAAAAGATCGTCCTCGGCTTTTCGCAGATCGGTGCCGAGTCGGCCTGGCGCACGGCCAATTCGGCGTCCATCAAGCAGGCGGCGAAAGACGCCGGCATCGAGCTGAAGTTCGCCGATGCCCAGCAGAAGCAGGAAAACCAGATCAAGGCGCTGCGCGCCTTCATCGCACAGAAGGTCGACGTCATCGCGTTGTCGCCTGTCGTCGAGACCGGCTGGGGTACGGTGCTGCGCGAGGCCAAGGCCGCGGGCATTCCCGTCATCCTGACCGACCGCCTCGTCAAGGAAGCCGACGAAAGCCTGTGGGTCAGCTTCATGGGCTCGGACTTCGTCGAGGAAGGTCGCCGTGCGGGCCGCTGGCTCGTCGACAAGCTGAAAGCCAATGGGGGTGGCAAGGACGAGGTCCGCATCGTCGAGCTGCAGGGCACCGTCGGCGCCGCGCCGGCCCTGGACCGCAGACAAGGCTTCGAGGAGGCCATCAAGGCCGACCCGCGCCTGAAGATCGTGCGCTCCCAGACCGCGGACTTCAGCCGCGCCAAGGGCAAGGAGGTCATGGAGGCCTTCCTGAAGGCCGAGGCCGGCAAGAAGATCCACGCCCTCTACGCCCACAACGACGACATGGCCCTGGGCGCCATCCAGGCCATCGAGGAGGCTGGCCTCAGGCCCGGCCAGGACATCCTCGTCATCTCCGTCGACGGCGTGCGTGGCGCCTTCGAGGCCATGGTGGCGGGCAAGCTCAACGTGACGGTCGAATGCAGCCCTCTGCTCGGCCCGGCGCTGATGCAGGCCGTCAAGGACCTCAAGGCCGGCAAGACTTTGCCGCGCCGCATGGTGACGGAGGAGGGCGTCTTCCCCGCCGAGGTCGCCGCGAAAGAACTGCCCAGGCGCCGCTACTGATGACGGAAAAGACCGTGGTCCTGCAGGCGCGCGGCGTGGCGCGGGCCTTCAACGGCGTGCCCGCCCTCGTGGACGCGGCGCTGACGCTGCGCGCCGGCGAAGTCCATGTGCTGATGGGCCAGAACGGCGCCGGCAAGTCGACGCTGATCAAGATCCTCGCCGGTGTGCAGGGGCGTGACGGCGGCAGCATAGCCCTCGCCGGCAAGCCATTCGCCGCGCGCACGCCGCTGCAATCGCAAGACGCCGGCATCGCCGTCGTGCACCAGGAGGTGCAGCTCTGCCCCAATCTGTCGGTGGCCGAGAACCTGCTCGCCGGCCGCCAGCCGCGGCGCTGGTGGGGCATTGACTGGAAGCGTACCCACCTCGAGGCCGACGAGGCGCTGCGGCGCCTGGGCCTGGCCGTCGACGTGACGCGCCCGCTCGGCGAACTGCCAGTCGCCATGCAGCAGATGGTCGCCATCGCCCGCGCCCTGCACCAGCAGGCCCGCGTCCTCATCCTCGACGAGCCCACCTCCAGCCTCGACGAGGCCGAGACGACCCGCCTGCTGGCCCTGCTGCGCCAGTTGCGCGGCGAGGGCGTGGCCATCCTCCTCGTCACCCATTTCCTCGACCAGGCCTATGCCGTGGCCGACCGCTTCACGGTGCTGCGCAACGGCGAGTTCGTCGGCGAATACTCGGCCGAGCTGCCGCGCATGAAGCTGGTGCAGCTGATGATCGGCCGCGAGCTGTCGGCGACGACGTCGGAACGCGAAGACCGCGGCGAGACCCGGGCCGCGCCGCTGCTGCAGGCCACCGACCTCGGCCGCGGCAATGCCGTCGGCGGCGTGAATCTCGGTGTCGCGCCCGGCGAGGTGCTGGGCCTGGCCGGCCTGCTCGGCGCCGGCCGCACCGAGACGGCCCGCCTGCTCTTCGGCGCCGACCGTGCCGACCGTGGCGAACTGCGCATCGACGGCAGCCCGCTGCAACTGCGCGGCCCGCGCGATGCCATCCGCGCAGGACTGGCCTTCTGCCCCGAGGAGCGCAAGGTCGACGGCATCGTGGCCGAGCTCAGCGTGCGTGAGAACATCGTGCTGGCACTGCAGGCCCGTCGCGGCGTCTTCCGCATGGTGTCGCCTGCGGCCCAGCGCGAGTTGGCTGAGACTTTCATCCGCCAGCTCGGCATCAAGACCGCCGACGCCGAGACGCCGATGGGTTTGCTCTCCGGTGGCAACCAGCAGAAAGCCATCCTGGCGCGCTGGCTGGCCACCGAGCCGCGACTGCTCATCCTCGACGAGCCCACGCGCGGCATCGACATCGCCGCCAAGCAGGACCTGATGGCTCAGGTGCTGATGCTGTGCCAGAGCGGCATGGCCCTGGTCTTCATCTCCTCCGAGCTGCCCGAGGTGCTGCGCGCCAGTGACCGTGTCGTCGTCATGCGCGAGCGCCGCCAAGTGGCCGAGCTGCCCGCCCAGGGCTTGAGCGAAGCCAAGCTGCTGCATCTGATGGCGGAGGCCGCATGAGGCACGCGGCCATCGTCCTCGTCGCGTTGTGGATGCTGAACGCTGTCCTCAACCCCGGCTTCGTCTCGCTGCGCTGGCAGGACGGCCACGCATACGGCCCGCTGATCGACATCGCCAACCGCGCCGCGCCGCTGATGGTGGTCGCCATGGGCATGACCCTCGTCATCGCGGTGCGCGGCATCGACATCTCCGTCGGTGCCGTCGTTGCCATTACGGCGGCCATTGCGGCCAGCCTCGTCAACGACAGCGGCTCGCTGGCACTCGCGATTGCCGCCGGCCTGGGCGCTGCGGCGGTCTGCGGCCTGTTCAACGGCCTGCTCGTCGTCGCCGGCGGCATCCAGCCCATCATCGCGACGCTGATCCTGATGGTGGCCGGCCGCGGCATCGCCCAGCTCATCACCGACGGCCAGATCCTGACCATCGCCGACGAGCGCTATGCCTTCATCGGCAACGGCTTCCTGTTCGGCCTGCCGTTCGCGCCCTGGCTGGCGCTGGCGCTCGCGCTGCTGCTCGGCGCGCTGAAGCACCGCACGGCGCTCGGCTTGTTCCTGCAGGCCAGCGGCGCCAACCCCGCCGCGGCCCGGCTGGCCGGCGTGCCCGCGGCCGTGCTGCTGCTGGCCGTCTACATCGCCTGCGGCCTGTGCGCCGGCGTGGCCGGGCTGATGATCTCCGCCAACATCAAGAGCGCCGACGCCAACAACGCCGGTCTGATGATGGAGCTGGACGCCATCCTGGCCGTTACGCTGGGTGGCACCTCGCTGCTTGGTGGGCGCTTCAGCTTGCGCGGCAGCCTGCTCGGCGCGCTGATCATCCAGACGCTGACGACCAGCATCTACGCACTCGGCATCGCGCCCGAGGTGACCCTGGTGGTCAAGGCCGCCGTCGTCTTCGCCGTGTCCATCAGCCAGTCGGCGGTGTGGAGGCGCAAGTCATGATGAACCGGCAGAACCTGCCCAGCCTGGCTTCGCTGCTGCTGCTCGTGCTGGCCACCCTCGGCGGCGCCATGGCCTACCCCGGCCTGCTGTCGGGCCAGGTGCTGCTCAACCTGCTCATCGACAACGCCTTCCTGCTGGTTGTCGCCGTCGGCATGAGCTTCGTCATCCTGTCCGGCGGCATCGACCTGTCGGTGGGCTCGGTCGTGGCGCTGACGACCATGGGCCTGGCCTGGGGCGTCGAGCGCGCGCATCTGTCGCCCTGGCTGCTCATCCCGCTGCTCTTGCTGGCCGGCGCGGCCTTCGGTGCGCTGATGGGCTGGGTCATCCATGCCTTCGAGCTGCCGGCCTTCATCGTCACGCTGGCCGGTCTCTTCCTGGCCCGTGGCCTCTGCTATCTGATCAGCGTTGACTCCATCGCCATCGGCGACGAGACCCTGGCCGCCTGGTCGCAGGCGCGCTGGTCGCTCGGGCCATTGGGCGAGATCACGCCGGGCGCGGTCTGCGCGCTGGCGGTGCTGGTGTTCGCCGTGTGGGTGGCGCGCTCGACCGGCTTTGGCCGCGCGGTCTATGCCCTGGGTGGCCAGGCCACGTCGGCGCGGCTGATGGGCCTGCCCGTCGCGGCCACGCGCATCGGCGTCTATGCCGTCAGCGGCCTGTGCGCGGCCCTCGGCGGGGTGCTCTTCGGCATCTACACGCTGTCGGGCTATGGCCTGCATGCCCAGGGCCTGGAGCTGGATGCCATCGCAGCCGTCGTCATCGGCGGCGCCCTGCTCAGCGGTGGCACCGGCCATCTGCTGGGCGCCCTGACCGGCGTGTTGATGCTCGGCCTGATCCAGACCCTGATCCTTTTCGACGGCAGCCTGAGCTCCTGGTGGACGCGCATCGTCATCGGCGCGCTGCTGGGCCTGTTCTGCGGCCTGCAACGCCTTCTGGTGTTGCTTCCCAAGACTCGCCTCCTGGTGCTGCTGAGCGGGCGCCGTCGCGCCATCCCCTGATTCGTTCAACGAGGTCCCTCATGAGACTGCTGATTTCATCTCTCGTCCTGGCGCTGGCCGGCATGGCTGCTCACGCCGAGGACGCCGACAAGCCCTTCGTGCCCGGCGTGCGCCTGACCACGCCCTGGACTGCCGAGGCCGAGAAGGCCGCCGTGCCCCTGCCCGAGTACCCGCGCCCCCAGCTCGTGCGCAAGGAATGGCTCAACCTGAATGGCGCCTGGGACTACTGGGGCGGCAAGGGCGCACCCGATGCCCGCCACGTACCGGCCACGGCGCCGGCCTTCCCGGCCAAGGTCGAGCAGGTGCGCGTGCCCTATCCGGTGGAGTCGCGCCTGTCGGGCATCGAGCGCCTGGGCGAGGTCAACCTCTGGTACCGACGCAGCTTCGAAATCCCCGCCGGCTGGGCCGGCCAGCGCGTGCGCATCAACTTCGGCGCCGTGGACCGCATCGCCACCGTCTACGTCAACGGCACCCGCGTCGGCTTTCATGACGGCGGCTACACGGCCTTCAGCTTCGACATCACCGACCAGCTCAAGGCCGGCCGCAACGAGGTCGTCGTCGCCGCCTTCGACCCCAGCACCGGCGACGGCATGCTGGGCAAGCAGTCGCTCAAGCCCGGCGGCATCTTCTACACGCCGAGTTCCGGCATCTGGCAGACGGTGTGGCTGGAGCCGGTGGGCGCCGCCCACGTGGCGCGGCTGGACGTGACGCCCAATGTCGCCAAGCAGCAGTTGCAGCTCATCGTGCGTGCCGATGCGGAGTCGGAAGTCGAGGCTGTGGCTCTCAAGGACGGCAAACCCGTCGGCCGCGTCACCGGTCGCCCCGGCACCGAGCTGACTATTGGCCTGCCCAAGCCCCGCCTGTGGTCGCCCGACGATCCTTTCCTCTACGACCTCAAGGTCACGCTGCGCCGCAACGACAAGGTGGTCGACCAGGTCGACAGCTATTTCGGCATGCGCAGCATCGCCATCGGCAATGTGGCCGGCGTGCCGCGCCCGCTGCTGAACGGGCGATTCGTCTTCCAGTTCGGCCCGCTGGACCAGGGCTTCTGGCCCGATGGCCTCTACACCGCGCCGACCGACGCCGCGCTGAAGTTCGACCTGCAGGCCACCAAGGACCTGGGCTTCAACATGGTCCGCAAGCACATCAAGGTGGAGCCGGCGCGCTGGTTCTACTGGGCCGACAAGCTGGGCCTGCTGGTCTGGCAGGACATGCCCCAGACCTGGGACGCCGAGACCGACCTGACCGTGCGCACGCGCGCCGAAGGCCAGATGCGCGAGATCGTCGACCAGCTTCGCTCCATGACCTCCATCGTCACCTGGGTCATCTTCAACGAGAGCTGGGGCGACTTCGACCATCGCCGCATGGCCGATGCCTTCAAGGCCCTGGACCCCAGCCGCCTCGTCAACACCCACTCCGGCATCAACTTCGAGCCGGCCGACCAGGGCAAGGGCGACCTCATCGACCTGCACGACTACCCCGGTCCGGCCTGGGTGAACTGGCAGCCCGGCCGCATCGCCGTGCTGGGCGAGTACGGCGGCAACAGCCTGCGCACGCCCGGCCATATGTACCGGCCCGACTCCAAGTGCTGCTACCTGCTCTACGAGAGCAAGGAGGCCGTCACCAAAGTCTATGTCGAGCAGGCCGCGCGGCTGCGCGAGTACGCGGCGACGCAAGGCCTGAGCGCCGCGGTCTATACCGAGACGACCGACGTCGAGGAGGAGCTGAACGGCTTCTTCACCTACGACCGCCAGGTGCAGAAGCTGGACTTCGAGCGCGTGCGCAAGGCCAACCGGGAGCTGATCCAGTTCGGCCGCTGATTCTTTGGGGGCACCCACGCTGAGCGGCCGTCAGAGCCGCCTTCTTCCAATCGACAGGAGACAGGCATGAGAGCTTTGTTCGCTTTGATGATGGCGCTGTGCGCGCTGTTCAGCACGCAGGCCCGCGCGGCCGACGTGGTGCTGAACACCACGCAGGACAGCTTCTACCCGCGCATGATCCGGCTCGCCGCCAGCGGCGCGGCCAACGGGCGGCTGATCGCCTCGCACGACCTCGGCGGCAGCCAGTCGCTGATCTACGAGAGCACCAACCAGGGCGCCAGCTGGACCCAGGTCGGCAGCATCACGGTGCCCGAGACCTGGCATTGCTGCAGCACGCTGTGGGAGGTGCCGCAGACCCTGGGCGCCACCACGGCCGGCACGCTGTTCTGGGCCACCACCGGCCGCAACGGCACCAATGCCTATTCGCTGCGCATCTACCGCAGCACCGACGTGGGTCGCACCTGGACCCAGCTGTCCGTGCCCGCCACCGGCAGCACCGGCATCTGGGAGCCCGAGTTCATCGTCGACAGCGCCGGCCGCCTGCTGATGTTCTATTCCAGCGAGGAGTACAAGGGCAGCGGCTACAACCAGCTGCTGGCCCACAAGGTGTCCACCAACGGCGGCGTGAGCTGGAGTGCCGACACCATCGACGTCGGCATCAGCGACGGCGGCGACCTGCGCCCCGGCATGGCCGTGGTGCGCAGGCTGCCCAACGGCACGTATGCGATGAGTTACGAGATCTGCGGCTCGCGCGGCTGTGACGTCTACATCCGCACCTCCAGCAACGGCAGCAACTGGGGCACGGCCAGCAATATGGGCACGCGGGTCGAGTCCACGGCCGGCCACCACTTCAGCAACACGCCGACCATCACCTGGATGAACGACGGCAGCTCGCAAGGTCGCCTGCTGCTGATCGGCCAGATGCTCCGCCGCAACAGCGACAACAGCGTGGACGAGGACGCCACCGGCCGCGTCTACATGTTCAACACCGCGGGCGGCACCGGCACCTGGACCGAGGCCGCCACGCCGCTGGCCACGCCTGTCTTCACCGGCGGCGACGCCTGCACCAACTACAGCAGCCAGCTGCTGGCCTCGGCGGACAACAGCCGCGTGCTGCAGCTGGCCGGCATGAGCTGCCGCATCCAGTTCGCCAGCGGCCCGTTGAACAATCCCGTCAACGACGGCGTCTACCGCGTCGTCGCCAAGCACAGCGGCCAGGTGCTGGACGTGGCCGGCTGCTCGACGACACCGGGCGCCAATGTGCAGCAGTACAACTGGATCGGCGGCGACTGCCAGCGCTGGAAGGTGGCCAACACCGCCAACGGCATCTACACCATCACCGCCCAGCACAGCGGCCAGGCCCTGGACGTGAACGGCTGCTCCACCGCGGCCGGCGGCAATGTGCAGCAGTACACCGCCAACGGCCTGGCCTGCCAGCAGTGGCGCATCGAGCCGGTGGGTGACGGCTACTACCGCGTCATCAACCAGAACAGCGGCCTGGTGCTGGACGTCAATGCCTGCTCGACGGCGGCGGGCGCCAATGTGCAGCAGTGGACCTGGCTGGGTGGCGACTGCCAGCGCTGGCACTTCGAGCGCGTCAGCCCCAACTCGGTGGCCAACGCCACCTACAAGGTCATCGCCAAGCACAGCAGCCAGGCGCTGGACGTCAATGCCTGCTCGACGGCCGCCGGCGGCAATATCCAGCAGTGGCCCTACAGCGGCGCCAACTGCCAGCGCTGGACAGTGACGCTGATGCCCGACGGCTTCTACGAATTCACCTCGGTCAACAGCGGACTGCGGATGGACGTCGAGAACGCCTCGCTGCAGATGGGCGCCAATGTGCGCCAGTGGACCAGCAACAACGCGCCGGCCCAGCGCTGGGGCATCGAGTCGGTGGGCTCGGGCTACTACCGCATCGTCAGCAAGAACAGCGGCCGGGTGCTCGATGTGGCCGGCTGCTCGACCGCCAACGGCGCCAACGTGGCCCAGTGGGAATGGCTGGGCGGCGACTGCCAGCGTTGGCAGCTCTTGGCGCCCTAAGGAGACTCAATGACGAAGTTGCAAACCTGGCTCGCGGGTTTGCTCATCGCGGTCACGGGCCTGGCCCGTGCTGCCGATGTGGCACCCGGCGGCTATCTCTTCGCCCACATGACGCATGCCCGCTACGGCGTGCTGCACTACGCCGTCAGCACCGACGGCCTGCACTGGAAGCGCCTCAACCAGGGCAAGGCCGTCAACGAGGACTATCACGGCCATCCCTTCATCGTGCAAGGCGGCGATGGCCGCTACTACCTCGTCGGCAACAAGAGCGACGACGATGAGGAGATCCGCTTCTGGGTCTCCGACGACCTCGTCAAATGGACGAAGTTCGGCAGCTACAAGCCCGACCTCGCCGCGGCCGTGGGCCAGCCCCATCCACTGCAGCGCATCGGCGCGCCCAAGCTCTTCTTCGACAAGGCGAGCAAGCAGTTCGTGCTGATGTGGCACACGCCCAATGTGCCCGGCTCGCCCGACGACCCCGAGCGCTACTGGTCCAGCCAGCGCACGCTCTACGTCACCTCACCGGACCTGCGCGAGTTCAAGGGGCCACCCAAGCGGCTGTTCGACTGGGATATGGCCACCATCGACGTCTTCCTCGTCGACAACCCCGAGGGCGGCTATTGCGCGGTGGTCAAGGACGAGCGCTTCCCGTCCTATATCTGGACGACGGGCAAGACCATCCGCATGAGCTGCGCGGCGAACCTGCTCGGCCCCTATCCCGAGCCCGGCCGGCCGCTCAGTCCCGCCTTCCGCGAAGCGCCGACGCTGATCCGCGCGCCCAACGGCCAGGACTGGCTGCTGTATTACGAGCAGTACGCCGGCACCAGCTATGGCCTGTCGATGGCGCCGCGGCTGGAAGGCCCGTGGATCGAGGTCTGGGGCAACTCGGGCATCAAGGAGTGGAACCGCTTCGAGATGCCGGCGACGCTGAGGCACGGCTTCATGATGAGCGTGACGAAGCAGCAGCTCGAAGCGCTGAGCAAGGCCTATCCGGAGTGAGCCGGCGCCTGGCTGTCGATCAACCGCCTCAGCCACGGGCGCAGCGCGAACAGCACGGCGCCGGTGACGAGGCTGCCCACGGCCAGCTGGGTGAACAGCGCGGCGTACTGCGGGTTGGTCGTCAGCGGTGAGCCGTTGACGGGCTGGGACACCATGCCCGAGAAGTCGCCCGCGAACAGCGAGGCCAGGCCCGTCACCAGCATCCAGCTGCCCATCATGATGCCCTGGTATTGGCGCGGCGCCAGGCGGCCGATCATGGCGTAGCCGATGGGCGAGATCAGCAACTCGCCGACGCTCTGCAGCACGTAGCTGAGGAAGAGCCAGAAGAAGTCCGACTTGCCCGTGCCGTCGGCGAAATGGATGCCGACGGGCAGCGCCAGAAAGCCCAGGCCCATCAGCACCAGCGAGGCCGAGAACTGCATCGGGATGTCCACCGGCCAGCCGCGCGCGCGCCAGCGGGCGAACAGCCAGGCCAGCAGCGGCCCACCGATGGCGATGGAGAAGGCGTTGATGTTCTGCACCCACTGCGGCGCCACCGGCACGCCCCAGACATTCATCAGCACATTGCCCACCGCATAGAGCTGCAGGCCGTTGGGCGACATCTGGTAGAGCGACCAGAACACCAGCGAGCCGACGGTCAGCACCAGATAGGCCTGCATGCGCTGCTGCTCGGCTCGCACCGGATGGCGCACGGTCAGGACGACGAGGACGATGGCGACCAGGGCGCAGAAGGCCTTCATGCCGATGGCGGTGTCGCCAGGCTGCTTCAGCAGCCAGACCAGCAGGGGCACCAGGCCGACGAGGATGGCGACGCCGATGGCGAAGCGGCCCCAGAAGTCGGCGCCGCTGCGCTGGATGAGCGGGGTGCTGCGATCGGCCAGCGTGCGCCAGAAGATCAGCGCCACCGCGATGGAGGCGGCATTGCCCAGGGTCGCGAACCAGAACAGCGAGTGGTAGTCCTCGCTGAGCTGGAACACACCCGACACCGTGAAGCCGATGAAGAAGCCGACGTTCATGCCGGCGTAGTTCCACAGGAAGGCGGCCTCGCGGCGGTCGTCCTCGGGCTTGAAGCGCTGCGTCAGCATCATGTTCACGCAGGTCACGTTCAGGCCGCTGCCGGTCAGGAACAGGGCCATGCCCCAGTACAGGCCTTCCAGGCTGCCGCCGGCGACGGTGCCGCAGCCCAGCACCTGCAGCAGCATGCCGCCGACGAAGAGGTTGCGGTTGCTCAGGAAGCGCCCGCCCAGATAGCCGCCAAACAGGTGCAGGCCGTAGTTGAAGGCGCCGAACACGCCGGTGATGAGCGCCGCCTGTTCGCTGGTGAAGCCGTGGTGGCGGGTCGTGTACAGCGTCAGCGTGAACTGCAGGACGGCGAAGCCCAGGGTCGCGAACACCTGGATCAGGAAGAGGACGGCCGAGCCCTCGGGGATGCGGGCCGCCATTTGTTGGAGTCGGTTCATGGGGGCGGGATTGTCCTGGCGCGAAGCCAGGTTTCGTCTGCGTGTCATCCCGCGGACAGGGGCGGGTCAGGCCGCCGACTAGGATGATTTCCTCTCTGCCAGGACCGCCGCCACGATGCCCGCCTTTACGAAAGTTTTCGTCGCCAACCGGGGTGAGGTTGCCCTGCGCGTGTTGCGAGCCCTGCACGACCTGGGGAGCCGCGGCGTGGCCGTGCATGCGGCGGACGACACGCCCGCGGCGGTGGCCGATGAGGTCGTCGCCCTGCCGGGCAGCGGGCCGGCGGCCTATCTGGATGTCGAGGGGCTGGTGGCGGTCGCGAAGCGCAGGGGCTGCGACGCGGTTCACCCTGGCTACGGATTCTTGAGCGAGCGGGCCGACTTCGCTCGTGCCTGTGCGGCAGCGGGCTTGGTCTTCATTGGCGCGACGCCGGAGCAGCTCGAGTTGTTTGGTGACAAGGCCCGCGCCCGCGCGCTGGCCCGGCAATGTGGTGTGCCCGTGCTGGCGGGCAGCGAAGGCGCGCTGACGCTGGAACAGGCCCAGGCCTTCTTTGCCACCCAGGGCGGTGAGGGCCTCATGCTGAAGGCCATCGCCGGCGGCGGTGGTCGTGGCATGCGTGCCGTGACGCGGGCCGAAGATCTGGCCGCTGCCTACGAGCGCTGCCGTTCCGAAGCGCGCTCGGCCTTCGGCATCGACACGGTCTACGCCGAGCGGCTGATGCGCAGCGCCCGGCATATCGAGGTCCAGGTGGTGGGCGACGGCAGTGCGGTGCTGGCCCTGGGCGAGCGCGACTGCACGCTGCAGCAGCGCTTCCAGAAGCTGGTCGAGATCGCGCCCAGCCCGATGCTGAACGAGGCGATGCGTGAGCGTCTGACCGACGCGGCCCTGCGCATGGCTCGCGCAGTGAACTATCGCGGCCTGGGCACCTTCGAATTCCTGGTGGCGGGCGACGACTTCGCCTTCATCGAGACCAATGCACGGCTGCAGGTCGAGCACACCATCACGGAGGAAGTCACGGGCCTGGATCTCGTGCAACTGCAGATCCAGTTGGCCGCCGGCTCTAGCCTGGTCAATCTCGGCTTGACGGTAGCGCCGCAACCGCAGGGCTTTGCCATCCAGTGGCGCATCAATGCCGAGTCCCTGGGCGGCCGGGTTGATCGCCTCGACCTGCCCGCGGGCCCGGGCGTGCGTGTCGATACGCATGTCGTGGCCGGCATGTCGACTTCACCTGACTACGACAGCCTGCTCGCCAAGCTTGTCGTGCGCGGCCCGCGCTTCGAGGATGCGCTCAGGCGCTCGCAGCGGGCGCTGGCGGAATGCCGCATCGAGGGCGTGGCGACCAATGTCGAGTTGCTGCGTCGTCTGGCTGCTCGGCCCGAGCTGGCGAGCGCAGAGCTGCACACTGGCTGGCTGGAAGAGCATCTGGCCGAGCTGGCGCCCGCAGCGCAGCCGGCCGATCCGCATGCCGTTGCTGCGACGACGCCCGGTCGCCTGCTGCAGTTCAGCGTGAAGGTGGGCGACCCCGTGACCACCGGCGCCGAGCTGGCCATCGTCGAGGCCATGAAGATGGAGCATGTCGTTGCAGCCCCGCGCGCCGGCCGCATCGCCGCGCTGAACGTGGCCACGGGCGCCATCGTCGAAGCCGGTCAGCCCCTGGTCCTGCTGGAGCCCGACGACGAAGCCGACGCGCCGACCGAAGCGGGCAGGGCGGCGGGCGACCCCGGCCGCATCCGCCCCGACCTGCAGCGCCTCGTCGACCGCACTGCCTTCACGGCCGATGCGGCACGCCCGGACTCCATCGCCAAGCGCCATGCCCAGGGCCTGCGCTCGGCGCGCGAGAACATCGCCGACCTTTGCGACGCGGCCTCCTTCATCGAATACGGCGCCCTGGCCGTCGCCGCCCAGTCGCGCCGCCGCACGCCCGAAGACCTGATCGCCAACACGCCAGCCGACGGCATCGTGACCGGCATCGGTGCGGTCAACGGCCGCGACTTCGGCGAGGAGAAATCGCGCACCGTCGTCATGGCCTACGACGCCACTGTGCTGGCCGGCACGCAAGGTGCGCGCAACCACGCCAAGACGGACCGCATGCTGGGCATTGCGGCCGAGCAGGCGCTGCCGCTGGTGCTGTTCGCCGAAGGCGGTGGCGGCCGGCCCGGCGATACCGACATGCCCGTGGTCGCCGGCCTGCATGTGCCGACCTTTGCCAGCCATGCGGCGCTGTCCGGCCGAGTGCCCGTCGTCGGCATTGCGGCGGGGCGCTGCTTTGCCGGCAATGCGGCCCTGCTGGGTTGCAGCGACGTCATCATCGCCACGCGGGCCAGCAATATCGGCATGGGCGGCCCGGCCATGGTGGAGGGCGGCGGGTTGGGCGTTTTCAAGCCCGAGCAGATCGGGCCGGCGGCGGTCCAGCATGCCAATGGCGTCATCGACGTGCTGGTGGACGACGAGGCCGGTGCGGTGGCCGCGGCCAAGCACTATCTGTCCTTCTTCCAGGGGCGCATGCCGCAATGGACGGCGCCTGACACGCGAGCCCTGCGCCACGTCGTGCCCGAGAACCGGCTGCGCGTCTACGACAGCCGCGCGGCGCTGCCGGCCCTGTTCGACGAAGGCAGCGTGCTGATGCTGCGCAGCGGCTTCGGCGCCGGCATCCACACGGCGCTGGCGCGCATCGAAGGGCGCCCGGTCGGCGTGCTGGCCAGCAACCCGCTGCACCTGGGCGGCGCCATCGATGCCGATGCGGCCGACAAGGCGGCCCGCTTCATGCAGCTCTGCAATGCTCATGGCCTGCCTCTCGTCAGCCTGATCGACACGCCGGGCTTCATGGTCGGGCCCGACATCGAGGTGCAGGCCCAGGTGCGACATGTCAGCCGCCTCTTCGTCACGGCCGGCGCCTTGCGCGTGCCCTTCTTCGCGGTCGTGCTGCGCAAGAGCTATGGCCTGGGCGCGATGGCGCTTGCGGCCGGTGGCCTGCATCGCCCCCTGTTCACCATCGCCTGGCCGACGGGCGAATTCGGCGCCATGGGCCTGGAAGGGGCGGTGAGGCTGGGCTATCGCAAGGAGCTGGAGGCGCTGCCGGCCGGTGCCGAGCGCGAGGCCCTGTTCCAGCGGCTTGTCGCCCAGCAATACGCCAATGGCGAGGCGATCAATCTCGCAGCGACGCTGGAGATCGATGCGGTGATCGACCCCGCCGAGACGCGCTCATGGCTGGCCCGCGGCCTGGCCTCGGCGATCATCCGGCCCCTGGCCAACTACCGCTTCGTGGACACCTGGTGATGACGGCAAGACTCGATCTCGTGCGTGCCTACTTGGCCGCTTATGCCGCGCGCGACCTTGCCGCCGTGGAGCCCATGTTCGCCGACGCCATCACCCTGCGTGACTGGAAGATCCGCGTTGTCGGCAAGGCCGCGGCCCTGGCCGAGACGCGCAAGAACTTCGAGTCGATCCAGAGCCTGAGCATCGACGTGCTGGCCGCCTACGAGCGGGAAGGCGGTGCCGCGGCCGAACTGAAGATAGGCATCGACGGCAAGGACACGATCCATGTCGTCGACGTGTTCGACTTCGATTCCGAAGGTCGTATCGCCGCCATCCGCGCCTACATCGGCCGCGGCGACGACTGAGTCCATCGCTCTTGCCGGTTCGGCTCAGCCGCCGGCGGCGCCATCCTCGCTGCCGGCGGGCGTGAACGCCGCGCCGTGGGCCACGAGGTAATCGCGGATCAGTCGCCGCACGACTTGCGAGGGCGTCACGTCCTGCTGGGCGCAAAGCGTCTCGAAAGCCTTTTTCTTGTTCGGATCGATCAAGACCGTCAGGCGTGCGGTTTTCTGCTCCATGTCGGCTCCTATGTTAATAATATGATAATTGCATTCAAGGTTAAATCACATTAAATTCGTGTTGTGACGATCACCTTCCTCCACCGCCTCACCGGCAAGCACCGCACGCGGTCGGCCAACCGGCAACTGGGGGCGGTGCTGGCCTTCGTGGCCGGCGCGGTGAATGCGGGCGGCTTCCTGGCGGTGCGGCGCTACACCTCGCACATGACGGGCGTGATCTCCGGCGTGGCCGACGACCTCGCCACCGGTGGCTTCGCGCTGGCGTTGGCGGGCTTGGCCTCGCTGCTGGCCTTTACTGCAGGCGCGGCCTGCACGGCTGTGCTGATCAACTGGGCGCGGCGCCGCCAGATGCATGGCAAATACGCCCTGGCCCTGCTGCTGGAAGCCGGCCTGCTGCTGCTGTTCGGCCTGCTCGGCGCCCATCTCAGCACGCTGGCACACCTGCTGGTGCCGACGGCCGTGCTGCTGCTGTGCTTCATCATGGGCCTGCAGAACGCCATCGTGACCAAGATCTCGCAGGCCGAGATTCGCACCACCCACATGACAGGGGTGGTGACCGACCTGGGCATCGAGCTGGGCCGCCTGCTTTACTGGAACCGCTCGACCGACCCCGGCTCGGTGCACTTCGTGCGCGCCAACCGCGACAAGCTGCGAATCCACGGCATCGTGCTCGGCCTGTTCTTCCTGGGCGGCGTCGTCGGCGCCCTGGCCTTCAAGCATTTCGGCTTCACGGCCACCCTTCCCATCGCGCTGCTGCTGGTACTGATGGCGTCGCCGCCGCTGATCGTCGACCTGCAGCGCGCCTGAATCCTGTTCCCTATGCCCGATACCGCCGACGCCACGCCGTTCATCAAGCCCTTCGTCTACGAAACCCTGGACAGCAAGGCCCTGCACTTCTCGATCTGCGAGATCCAGAGCCGCATGCGCATCGACCGTCCTCATGCGCTGGACCTCGCCTATACGCGCACGATGATGGCCTTCCTGCTGTTCGTGCCGCAGCCCGAGCGGCTGGCGATGATCGGTCTCGGTGGTGGGTCGCTGGTCAAGTTCTGCCACCGCCACCTGCCGGGGACGCACCTCGAGGTCGTCGAGATCAACCCCCACGTCATCGCCTTGCGCGACGACTTCCGCATACCGCCCGACGACGGGCGACTGCAGATCCGCCGCGGCGACGGCGCCGACTTCGTGCGCCAGGGCCGCAGCCGGCTGGACGTGCTGCTCGTGGACGGCTTCGACCACGAGGGGCAGCCGCCGGCGCTGTGCTCGCAGGCCTTCTACGACGACTGCCGCGACATCCTGCGTGCCGACGGCATGCTGGTGGTCAATCTGCACACCGCCCACCCCGAGTTCGCCCTGCATGCCGCCCGCATCGAGAAGGCCTTCGACGACGACGTGCTCTTCGTCAGCGACAGCGAGTGCAGCAACACCATCGCATTTGCCGGACCCGGCGTCACTTCGGAGGGCGCGCGTCCCGGCGTACCGCGTCGGCCGGGGCGGTTCGACCGCCACGCCTGGGGCGAGCTCGTGCCCGCATTCGCGCAGGTGGCGGACGCACTGCAGCAGCGCCGCCGCGGCGAACAAGCGGCTACGGGTTCGCGCCCTTCAAGGCTGCCAGCGTGAACACATAGCTGTCCGCTGCCTTGGGCTGGTGGCAGGCCAGGCAGCGTGGCTGCTGCAGGGCAATGCGGGGCGTGCCGTCGGCGCTCCAGACGCCGTAGTTCCAGTTGCCGTTGCGCAGCAGCGGCGGGATGGCATCGCCCCAGCCGGCACGGGTCTCCATGCCGACGTAGGTCTTGACCGCACCCGGCGTCCAGCGGCCGTCGGCGGCGATCTGCGGCGTGTAGTTGACCGTCAGCAGGATGGATCCTTCGGGCAAGGGCTTGCCGGCGCGCGCGGCATCGACGGCCAGCTTGTTGGCATAGCGCAGCGTCAGCGTCTTGTTGGCCTCGTCCTGCTCGCGCTTGTATTCGACGAACGCCTGCGGGAAGTCCTTGGGCAGGGCCATGGCCGACAGGCTTGCCGCATGCGGCGCGGCCGGCGTCGCATCGGCCGGAGAGGGCGGCAGGCTGCTCCAGTAGGTCGCCAGCACCTTGATGTCGTCCGTCGACAGCTGGGCCGCGATGGCGGCCATCAGGTCGTTCTTGCGCGTGCCGGCCTTGAAGGCTTCGAGCTGGCGCGACAGATAGGTGGCCTTCTGGCCGGCGAGATTGGGGATGTCCGGCGCGACGCTGACACCCGCGGCGCCATGGCAGGCTTGACAGGTCGCGACCTTGGCGGGCGGCGCTTCGGCCAGCGTGGCGGAGCTGGCGAAGAGGGCGGCCAGCAGCAGGGGGCGGTGCAGGGGCATGGCGGGCTCCGTGACGGCGGAGCCGCGAGCTTAAGCCTTTGCGGGACGGAAGGAGCGATAGGCGCCGCGCCGCTCCGGCCGGCTCAGCACCAGCTGCCACAGCTGGCCCTGGCGGGAGCGGAAGAAGCCGGCGCAGCTCAGCAGGTAGTAGCGGAACATGCGGCGCAAGCCCTCTTCGTAGCGGGGCGCGAGGCGCGGCCAGGCGGCCTCGAAGCGCTCGGCCCAGGCCATCAGCGTGCGGTCATAGTCCGGGCCGAAGTTGTGCCAGTCCTCGATGAGGAAGCGGCCTTCGACGGCGCCAGCCAGTTCGGCCGGCGAGGGCAGCTTGCCGTTGGGGAAGATGTAGCGCTCGATCCAGGGATCGGTGTGCGGCGCGCGGCGGTCCACGCCGATGCTGTGCAGCAGGAAAAGGCCGTCGGGCGCCAGCAGGCGGCGCGCGGTGTCGAAGTAGGTGGCGTAGTTCTTCAGGCCGACATGCTCGAACATGCCGACCGACACGATCTTGTCGAAGCGGCCCTGCAGCGATCGGTAGTCCTGCAGCAGCAGCCTGATGGGCAGGCCTTGGCAGCGCTGCTCGGCGAGGGCCAGTTGCTCCCTGCTGACGGTGATGCCGGTGACGCGCACGCGGTGGTGCTCGGCCGCGTAGCGCGCCAGCCCGCCCCAGCCGCAGCCGATGTCCAGCAGGGTCTCGCCCGGCTGGAGCTCGAGCTTGCGGCAGATCATGGCCAGCTTGTGCTGCTGGGCCTCCTCCAGATCCGCGGCATGTTCCCAGTAGGCGCAGGAATAGATCATGCGCGAATCCAGCATGGCCTCGAAGACGTCGTTGCCGGCGTCGTAGTGACGCTCGCCGACCTGGTGAGCGCGCTCGACGCTCTGGCGGTTGAAGAGGCGCTGGCGCAGGCTCTCCATGACGAGCTGCAGCTTGGCCAGGCCGGGCACGGTGCGGTCGAGGTCGGCACGCAGCAGGCGCTCGAACATCATGTCCAGGCGCTCGCAGTCCCAGTCGCCGTCCACGTAGGACTCGCCGGCACCGAGTGACCATTGCGTCAGCAGGCGGTGGTAGAGGCGGTTGTGGTTGACGCGCAGGTCCCAGGGCCGGCCGCCGTTGAAATGCACGTCGGCGCGCGCCAGCAGTTCGCGCAGGATGGTCGGCGCTTCGAGAGGGAGGGCGGGCACGGACAGCATGTGCGGCAAGGACTCGAGGGCTCGTGGCAAGTTTGCCTCCTGGCCGCACGGCTTGCGGTCTCAAAGTGTCAATGCCCGCGATAGGGGCGCTGAATCAGCTGCCCGGCAGCCCCCAGCCGAACGGGTCATCTGGATCAATCAGCAGCGTCGCTTCGGCGCTGATGAAGGCCTGGCCGCGAATGGTGGGCACGACGCTGGCCGCATCCAGCTCGTACCAACCCTCGAAGACGCTGCCGATGACGCTGGCCTGGCGCCAGACCTCGCCGGGCGCCAGCCTGGCCGCGGCCGCCAGGCAGGCCAGCTTGGCGCTGGTGCCGGTGCCGCAGGGCGAGCGGTCGTACTGGCGGCCGGGGCAGAGCACGAAGCTGCGCGAATCGGCCAGGGCCGGGTCGACGTCGACGAAGAGCTCGATGTGGTCGATGACGGCGCCGTCGGCACCGCGGTGGCCCTGCGCATGCAGGGCTTCGCTCACCATGGCGGCGTAGTCGGTCAGCGCCGCCACGCGGTCGGGTGTCACGGCCTGGCCATGGTCGGCGCAAAGGAAGAACCAGTTGCCGCCCCAGGCGATGTCGCCAGTGACGGTCTGGCCGGTCGGCAGTTGCACGCTGGCGCCCGCGGCCAGGCGATAGGCCGGCACATTGCGCACGCTGACCCGCCCATCGGCGTGCAGGGTGGCGCGCACGTCGCCCACCGGCGTTTCGATGATGTGGTCGCCCGCCTGGATGCGGCCCAGATGCGCCAGCGTCACGATCAGGCCGATGGTGCCATGGCCGCACATGCCGAGGTAGCCGGTGTTGTTGAAGAAGATGACGCCGGCCGTGTGGGCCGGATCCTGCGGTGTGCACAGCAGGGCGCCGACGAGGACTTCGCTGCCGCGCGGCTCCAGCAGCGTGGCGCGGCGCCAGGCATCGTGCGCGCGGGCCAGGCGCTCGCGGCGTTCGGCCATGCCGCCGCCGCCCAGATCGGGGAAGCCGTCGACGACGACGCGCGTCGGCTCGCCGCCGGTATGGGAGTCGATGATCTGGATGCGCTTCATGGCGGGATCAGAGCGGTCTGGCAACGGCACCGTCCAGCTTGAAGGCAGCCACCGTTTCGGCCAGCTGCCTGGCCTGGTGCTGCAGGCTCTCGGCCGCCGCGGCGCTCTCCTCCACCAGCGCGGCGTTCTGCTGCGTGACCTGGTCGAGCTGGTTGACGGCCTCGCCGATCTGGCCCAGGCCCTTGCTCTGCTCGCCGCTGGCCGCGCTGATCTCGCTGATCAGGTCCGCCACGCGCTTCACCTGGGTCACGACCTCGTCCACCGTGCGGCCGGCCTCGCCGACCAGCTTGTGGCCGGCGTCGACGCGCTCGACACTGGCGCCGATCAGCGACTTGATCTCACGCGCCGCCTCGGCACTGCGCGTGGCCAGTGTGCGCACCTCGCCGGCCACCACCGCGAAACCGCGGCCCTGCTCGCCGGCCCGCGCGGCCTCCACGGCGGCGTTCAAGGCCAGGATGTTGGTCTGGAAGGCGATGCCGTCGATGACGCCGATGATGTCGGCGATCTTGCGGGAGCTGGTCGTGATCTGCTCCATGGTGCTGACCACCTGCACCATGACCTGCCCGCCCGTCTCGGCGACGCGTGCGGCGCTGTCGGCCATCTGCGCTGCCTGGCGGGCCGTGTCGGTGTTGTGCTTCACGGTGGCGCTCAGTTCCTCCATGGAGGCGGCCGTCTCCTCCAGGCTGCTGGCCTGCTCCTCGGTGCGCTGGCTGAGGCTGGCATTGCCCTCGGCGATCTGGCCGCTGGCCGTGGCGACGCTGTCGGCATTGCCGCGCACGGTGCCGACGATGGTCACCAGCGCATCGTTCATCTTCTGCAGCGCGCACAACAGCTGGCCCGGCTCGTCCTTGCGACTGGTGTCCAGGCGCAGGCGCAGGTCGCCGGTGGCCACGGTCTCGGCAGCGGCCACCGCCTCATCGATGGGGGTGACGACGGAACGCGTGATCAGCACCGCCAATACCGCACCCACGGCCGCGGCCACCAAGGCAGCCACGACCACGGCAACGGCGGCGAAGTCGACATGGTTGTCGGTCGTCTTGGCAGCCTCATGCATCAAGGTCTTCTGATAGCCGACCAGGGCTTCGATCGCCGCGAAATACCGGTCCTGCAGGGCCCGGGTCTCGGCCAGCAGCAGATCGCGGGCCGCATCCGCCTCGTTCTTCATGCCGAGATCGATGACGCGCTGCACCGACGCTTCATAAGGTGAATGCGCCTGCGCCGCCGCGGCCAGCAACTGGCGGCCCTGCGGGTCCTGGATGGCATCCAGCTTCTTCTCCAACGCGGAGATCTCGGCGCGGGCGGTTGTCACGTCGGCCAGTTCCTTTTTCTTGGCGGCCTCGTCGCTCAGCATGACGACGTCGCGCACGGATTGAGCGATCTCGTTGACATGGTCCTTGATCTGCTCGAGCTGCTGGACCTTGACCATGCGGTCCTCCACCATCAGCTCCAGGGCCGCGTTGATCTGGTGCAACTGGCTGCGTGCGTAGCCGGCCAGCAGCACGCTGAACATGATGGACAACGCGAAGGCGAGCCCGAGACGGCGGCCGATACGCAGGTCGTTCAGAAAGCGCATGTTGTTTCTCCCGTGGCTGGACGAGCCGGCTCGGGCTGCCCGTCTTGTGTCATCCTCTGCCATCGCATCGCGAAGCGCGGTGCAGCGTAAGGCGGAACGGTCATGGCTGTCACGGGCAATCTGGGTGAAAAAGTCCTCGCTTTGGTGGTGGAGCCGCCCCTGGCGGACTGCGCGCCCAGCCCGCGGCCCCAGGATGCTGCGGCGCGCGCCATCGAGGGCGCCGCGGCCAAGGCCGGCCTGGCTGCCGGTACGCTGGCCCTGCCACCCGGGCCGCTGGGCTGGGCCACCATCGCGCCGGAGATGCTGGCCGTCTGGCATATCCAGCGCCAGCTCGTCGCCGACATCGCCGCCCTGTATGGCCGCAGCGCCGAACTCGGCCCGGCGCAGATGCTGTGGTGCCTGTTCCGCCACACGGCGGCGCAGGCCCTGCGTGATCTCGGCGTTCGGGTCGGCGAGCGCATCATCGTGCGGCCGGCCGCCCAGCTGCTGCTGCAGCGTGCGGCCGAGGCGGTCGGCGTGCATCTGGGCAAGAAGGCGGCAAGCCGTGCCCTGTCACGCTGGGTGCCCCTGGTCGGCGCGGCCGGCGTCGGCGCCTATGCCTACTGGGACACGCGCCAGGTCGGGCGCGCGGCCGTGCAGCTGTTCGAGTCCGAGCAGGTGATCGAGAACGAGCCGGGCTAGCGTCTCGGCGACAACCCTGTGTAACTTCCGCATCCGGCCGCTTGATACTCGGCCGCATGCAGCTGCCTGCCATCCTCGACATCGAAGCCTCGGGCTTTGGCCGCGGCAGCTATCCCATCGAGATCGGCTTCTGCAGTGGCGAGGGCGCCCTGTTCTGCGGCCTGATCGTTCCCGAGCCCGAATGGCAGCACTGGGACGCCGGCGCCGAGGCCTTGCACGGCATCAGCCGCGAGCTGCTGCGGCGCCACGGCCGGCCGGTGCGCTGGATGGCCGAGCAGCTCAACGCCCGCCTGGCCGGCCAGACCGTCTATTGCGACGGCTGGGGCCAGGACTACCCGTGGCTGGCGCGCCTCTACGACGCTGCTGGCGTGGGCTTGCGCTTCAAGCTGGACGATCTGCGTGGCCTGCTCAACGAAGCCGAGGCCCTGCACTGGCGTGGCGTCGTCGACGTCGTGCGCCAGCGCCAGCGCCTGACCCGCCACCGCGCCAGCAGCGACGCGCGCGTGCTGCAGCTGGCCCTCGGCGAGATCAAGAACGGCGTCGCTGCCTAGGGTTCACCGGCGGGCAGCCAGCCCAGCGCGGCCTCGATGGCCGCACGATAGGGCGTGCGCACTTCCGGCGGCGCGTTGCAGACGTATTCGCGGGCGCGCGCCGCCGTCTCCTCGTCGAGTTCGCGAAGGTAGCGGAGCACGTCGTCGGTGTCTTCAGGCACCTGCCCGAAGACACCGCGGAACTTGGGCTGCAGCGCCGTCCAGACCACGGCGTCGAAGCCGCTGGTGGCGGCCCATGCGGCTACGGCCGCCGCCCCGACGGGATATTTCGGCTCGGGACCCGGCCACAGCCCGATGGACTCGACGCCGCTGCCCTCGCGGCCCGCCAGCGCTTCCTGGGCCTGCTCGCCGGTGGCATAGGACAGCTCGACGAATCGGGTCGGCACCAACGGCACGCCGTCCAGCAGGATCAGCGTCAGGCGGCCATCCTGGGCGGTGCGGGCGAACTCGACGGGCAGGCTCGGCCCGCCGGTCTGCCAGGGGGCGGCGCAGTGCAGCACCCCCGGCTTCCACACGACCGAGCCCCAGCCTATGCATGCAATCCTCATGGGCGCAGCTTACCGGCTGGGGGCGTGCCCTGGGCGGACGGTCTTCAGGGCCCCGTCAGCTCGCCGCCGCGCCAGCAGCCGCGGCCCGCGCGCTTGGCCTCGTACAGGCTTGCGTCGGCCTTCTCCACCAGTTGCTCCAGGCTGGCCGTGCCCGTCGTCGCGACGCAGTAGCCGACGCTGACGCCGATCTCCAGTTCCAGCTCGCCGATGTGATACGGCGCGCTGATGGCCTGCAGCAGCTTGGCCGACACCGCGGCGGCGGCCTGGGCCGCGTGGATCTGCGGCAGCAGCACGGCGAACTCGTCGCCACCCAGGCGGGCCGCGAGGTCGGTCGGACGCAGCGCATGGCGCAGCCGCAGGGCCACGGCCTTCAGCAGCGCGTCGCCGGTCGGGTGGCCGTGCTGGTCGTTGACGGGCTTGAACTTGTCCAGGTCCAGGTAGAGCAGGGCGACGCGCTGGCCCTGGGCCTGATCGAGCAGGTGGCGCGCGCCCTCCTCGAAGCCGGCGCGGTTGAGCAACTGGGTGAGGGCGTCGGTCTGCGAGGCCAGGCGCAGGCGCGCCTCCTCGCGCCGGGCCTCGGTCACGTCCACCTCGATGGCGATCAGGCCCTCGATATTGCCGCTCTGCACGCGCAGCGGCGCGTACTGCACGTCGAAGCTGCGTGCGTCGCGTTCGCCGCCGTCGGCGAGATCCAGGCGGCGCGTCTCGCCCGCCAGGGCGCCGGCAATCAGCTCGGCGCGCCGGGCGTAGGCCGGCGCGCCGAAGAGCTCCGCCAGCGGCCGGCCCACCCAGTCCTTGAGCTGCACGCGCCGCTGCTCCTCGAAGGCGGCATTGAAGAAGATCACGCGGCCCTCGGTGTCGCCGACGAGGAACTGGGCCTGCGCGGTGTGGGCGACGGCCAGCAGCATGGCCTCGCTGCGCTCGCGCTCGCGCTGGGCGCGCACCTGCTCGGACATGTCGCGCAGGATGACGGAGATGGTCTCGATGCGGCCGCGCAGGTCGCGGTGCATGATGATGAGGCAGTCCACCGGCACGCGGGCCTGGCCCAGCTGCACGCTGACGCGACCGCGCCAATGGCCCTGGCGCAGGGCCTCGGGCAGCACGAACTTCTCGTAGAGGTCGAGCTGCTCGGCGGAGAAATAGTCGGCGATGTGGGCGTCGTCCAGCGGCGCGTCCGCGGCCATGCCCAGGCGGGCGCGGGCCGCGGGATTGAGATAGCTCAGGGCGCCCTGTTCGTGGGCCTGGCAGACGAAGTCGGGCGTCATGTCGAAGATGGCCGCCAGCGTCTTGTGGGCCTTTTCCTGCTCGCCGCGCTCGGTGACGTCCTCGACGGTGCCGGACTGGCCTGCGACCTTGCCGCCGAAGTACAGCGGCGCCGTGCGCACGGCGATCCAGCGGATGCGGCCATCGTCGCCGCGCTTCATCTTGCGCACCATGTCGATGGGCTCGCCGGTGGCCATGTGATGCTTCCAGCGCTGGATCAGCATGTCGCGCTGCTCGGGATGCACCAGTGTCGTCCAGCCCCAGGCGATGTCCTCGCGCCTGAGGCCATGCACGCGCAGATAGCTGTCGTTGACGTAGACGATGCGGCCGGTCTCGTCGGTGCGAAACAGGCCCAGGGGCATGGCATTGCTGGTGGCCTGCAGCGTCGCCTCGCGCAGCCGTGCCGCGCGCTGCAGCTGACCCAGCCAGCGTGCCAGCAGCACCAGGCCCAGGGTCGCGATCGCGGCGGCGGCCAGCAGCAGGCTGCGCTGGCGCCCGAAGGGTTCGAGGACATCCTCCTCGGCGCCGGACAGCAGCAGCTTGAGGCCGTAGTCGGACAGGGTGACGAAGGCGCCGACGCGCGGCCGGCCGTCGGTGGCCGCGCCGCTGCTGGCGTAGAAGCCCTCGTGGCCGCTGAGGTCGCGGCGGGCCGTGGGGAACTGTTCGAACAGGTTGCGGCCGGCGAAGCCGGGGACCTCGGGCCGGCGCGACAGGGCCAGGCCGTCCGCGCGCAGCATGACGAGGGAGGAGGGCGGCAGCGGCGTGAACAGGCCCTGGGCGTCGTGCAGGCGCTGCAGGTCGATGGTGGCCATGACGAACTCGTAGTCGTCCAGCGGCCTGGACAGCCGCATCAGCAGCGGCATGCGCAGGCGGCCGTCGTCGCCATGGCCGCCCAGGCGCAGCGGCAGGCCCAGGGTGATGCCTTCGGGCACCAGGCCGGCGATCTCGCCGAAGGCCGCGGTGCCGGCGATGCTGGCGTCGTCGTCCTCGGCGCCGGCCTGCAGCCGCATCACCTTGCCGGTGGGTGAGACGAGGACGATGTCGACGAGCTGGCGCGAACCGCTGCGCACGCTGTCGACGAACTGGCGCAGCATGGAGTCAGCCAGCGGGCGGTCGCCGCGTCGCGTCAGCAGCCACAGGTCGACGACCCGCAGCGCACTCTCGGCCTGACGCAGCACCGGTTCGGTCTGCATGGCGACGGCGCGCACGCCGGTGGCGAGCTCCTGGCGCTGCTGGGCCAGCAGTTCGCGCGGCTTCTCGACGGCATACCAACCCACCACGACCCAGATCGTCAGCACGACGGAGCCGAAGGCCAGGGCCGGCGCCAGCAGCAGGGCGCGTTCGCGCCAGCGGCGGCGGCGGGCCAGCGGCGGCGGCTCGGCGAGGGGTGGGGCGTCGCTCATTGCGGGCGGGGTTTGCGGCTCATTTTGCGCCGCAGCCCCGCCAGCGGGCGGTGCTATTTCGCGCTGAACAGGCCGGCGTGCTGCTCGCGCAGCAGTTTCTTCTGCACCTTGCCCATGGCGTTGCGCGGCAGCTCGGCGGCGACGATGACGCGCTTGGGTACCTTGAAGCCGGCGATGCGCTCCTTCAGCGCCTTGATGAGGCCTTCCGGGTCGGGCTGGCCGGCGGGCGTGATGACGGCCACGACGGCCTCGCCGAAGTCCGGATGCGGAACGCCGATGACGGCCGATTCGCCCACGCCCGGCAGTTCGTTCAGGAAGCCCTCGATCTCCGCCGGGTAGACATTGAAGCCGCCGCTGATGATGAGGTCCTTGCTGCGGCCGATCAGCGTCAGATAGCCGTTCTTGCCGATACGACCGACGTCGCCGGTCTTGAACCAGCCGTCGGCGGTGAACTCCTCGGCCGTCTTCTCCGGCATCTGCCAGTAGCCGCTGAAGACATTGGGGCCGCGCACCTGCACGTGGCCGATCGCGTCGACCGCGCAGGGCCGGCCGTCGTCGTCGAGGATGCGCAGGCCGACACCGGGCAGGGCCGGGCCGACGGTGCCACCGATGCGCGCGCCATCTTCCGGCTTGCAGGGGTTGGAGGTCAGCATCAGCGTCTCGCTCATGCCATAGCGCTCCAGGATGAGGTGGCCGGTGCGGGCCTGCCAGTCGCGCCAGGTCTCGATCAGCAGCGGCGCCGAGCCGCTGATGAAGAGGCGGATGTTCTTCGTGTCGAGCTGTTTTTCCTGCAGCAGCCGCACATAGAGCGTCGGCACGCCCATGAAGACGGTGGCCTCGGGGAAGCGGCGCGCGACCGCGCCGGCCTCGAACTTGTTGAACCACAGCATCTTGCTGCCGTTCAGCAGCGCGCCGTGGGAAGCGACGAAGAGGCCGTGCACATGGAAGATGGGCAGGGCGTGCAGCAGCACGTCGTCGGGCCGCCAGTCCCAGAAGGTCTTGAGCGTCTGCGCGTTGCTCAGCAGATTGCCGTGGCTGAGCATGGCGCCCTTGCTGCGCCCCGTCGTGCCGCTGGTGTAGAGGATGGCGGCGAGGTCGTCGTCGGCGCGCTTCACCGGTTCATGGGCCAGCGGCATCTGCGCGGCGCGGTCCAGCAGGGTGCCGCTGCGGTCGTCGTTCAGCGTGAAGACCCAGCGCACGCCGCGCTGGAAGGCCAGCTTGCTGACCCAGCCGAAGTTCTTGCCCGCGCAGACGACGACGCCGGGCGCCGCGTCGCTGATGAAGTGCTCCAGCTCGGCGGCGTGATAGGCCGGGTTCAGCGGCAGGTAGACGAAGCCGGCGCGCAGCACGGCCAGGTAGAGCATCAGGTTCTCGACGCTCTTGTCGGTGTGCACGGCGACACGGCTGCCGGCGGGCAGGGCCAGCTTGCCCAGCCAGTTGGCCAGCATGGCGCTGCCGTTGTCGAGATCGCGCCAGCTGTAGAGCAGGCGGTCATTGTCGATGGCCGTCGCATCGAGATCGGCCGGGAAGCCGGCACGCAGGGCGGAATAGAGATTCATGGCCGCTCAGTCCATCTTGGTGCGCGGATTATGGGCAGGGCTCAGGGTTGCAGCAGTGCCGTCACGCGGCCCAGCAGCTCCTGCTTGGAGAAGGGCTTGTTGAGGCTGTCGCAGCGGGCCTCGTCGAGGAACTGGCGGGCGATGGGCGACAGGGTGTCGCCGGTGACGAAGAGCATGCGGCGCGCCAGCTGGGGCTGGCCCTGCCTGACCTCGCGCCACAGCTGGGCACCGTCGATGTCGGGCATGTGCAGGTCGCTGACGATGGCGTCGAAGCGGGCCTCGGCCAGCATGGCCAGGGCCACGGCACCGGATTCGGCCGTCATGACCTCGTAGCCGGCGCCCGACAGCATCTCGCCGATGAGCTCGGCAATCTCGGCTTCGTCGTCGACGACCAGGACGCGGGCGCTGCATTCATCGGTCGCGGGCAGCGGCACGGGCTCGGTCTCGCTGGCTTCGGGCTCGCCGCTGACGGGCATCTGCAGGCAGAAGCAGGCGCCGCCGCCGTCTTCCTGCAGGGTCAGCTCGCCGCCATGGTCGCGCGCGATGGAGCGTGACACCGCCAGGCCCAGGCCCGTGCCGACGCCCTCGCTCTTGGTCGTGAAGAAGGGTTCGAAGATGCGATCCTGCAGCTCGGACGGGATGCCGGGGCCGTTGTCGCGCACGCGCAGCCACACGCGTGGCACGCGGCGGCGGTCGCCGTCGGTCATGGGCGCCACGCCGGTGGAGACCGTCAGCTGCCGGCCATGGTCGCGCGCGCCCAGGGCCTGCTGGGCATTGACGATGAGGTTGAGGACGATCTGGCCGATCTGGTCGGCATCGGCCTTGACGGGCGGCAGGCCGGGCAGCAGGTCCAGCGTCACGGCGATGCCATGGCTGCGCAGCACATAGCCCAGCATGTCGACCGCGGCCGTGGCGAGGTCGTTCAGCGCCACCTCGCTGCGGTTGGCCGGGCGGCTGCGCGCCATGTTCAGGAAGGTGCGCACGATGCGGCCGCAGCGCTCGGCGGCCTCGTGGATGCGCTGGGCGTCGGCCGCCAGCGCATGGCCGCTCATCTTCTCGGCCAGCAGGGAGGCGCGGCCCATGACGATGGACAGCGGGTTGTTCAGCTCGTGGGCCACGCCGGCCAGCAGGCTGCCCATGGCCGTCAGCTTCTCGCTCTGGCGCAGGGCTTCGCGCTGGCGCTCGATCTCGCTCTGCGCCGTCTGGCGCTCGGAAAGGTCGAACAGCGAGGCGGTGTAGAAGGTCTGGCTGCCGACGGCGGTGCGCCACAGCAGCATCTCGACGGGGAACTCCGTGCCGTCGGCGCGCAGTGCTGCCATCTCGACGCGCCGGCCCATGACGCGCTGTTCGCCACCGGCCGTCACGCGCGCCATGCCGGCGTTGTGGGCGGCCCGCAGCCGCTGCGGGATCATGACGTCGGCCACCGACCGACCCAGGGCTTGCTCGCGCGGGATGCCGAACATGCCCGCGGCCGCCGGGTTGAACTCGACGATATGGCCGGTCTCGTCGGTGGAGACGAGGGCGGCCATGGCGTTGTCGAAGATGGAGGACTTCAGGGCCTGCGTGGCTTCGAGCTCGGCGACCTTGGCCGACAGCTGGGCGTCGCGCAGCTTGAGCTCGGTCAGGTCCAGGCTGATGGCTACCGTCGCCTGGGGCACCCCTTCGCGCACGTCCACCGGCACGAGGTGCTCGCGCATATAGCGGCGGCCCACGCCGGCGAGCTCGGTCCAGCCCTCCCAGGCGACGGTCTGGCCGGTGGCCAGGCGCTGGCGCACGGCGTTGTAGCCCGCGTAGGCGATGTCACCGAGGATGCGACCGATGGGCTGGCCCAGCACCTGCTTGGGATGCAGGCGGGTGAACTTGAAGAATTCGTGGTTGGCCCAGACGAAGCATTCGTTGACGTCGATGACGACCACGCGGGCCGGCACGGCCTCCAGCAGCTGGACGAGCAGGGGCAGCGTGGCCTTGACCACGCCGCCGAGCTCGCCGACGCCGGCGTCCGGCGCAGGATGGAAATGGAAGTCATCGGTCATTGAAGCGCTCTCCGCTGGGCGCCGCCGATGATAAGTAGGCTCAAGCCGCGATCGCGTCGGTGGAAGCGGCAGCACCCTGCTGCATGGTCTGGGCGACGTGGCCGTACATCGTCGTCCAGGCCTCGCGCACCTCGGGCGTGAAGCCATCGCCGAGGCCGGCGGACAGGGTGTCCAGCAGGGCCGCGCCGACGCTGGCGTAGTGGGCCTCGACGACGCCGTAGCCGGCATGGCGCTGGCCGAGCTTGAGCAGCACCGGGTTCAGCGAGTGGGGGCGGTCCAGCAGCTCGATGGCGGCGGACAGCATCTGCATCAGGCGGGCGCCCTGCTCGCTCATGTCGCCACCGCGGAAGAGGGCGCGCAAGGCCGGGTCGCGGGCGAAGAGCTGGGCATAGAAGGCCTCGGCCACCGTGGGGGCGAGGGGCTTGAGCGGCTCGAAGCTGCTGCGGATGAGGTGGATTTGCTCGGGGGTCATGGAAGGGCTCTCAGGTGCGGAAATAGGCATCGAATGCCGGGGCGAAGACGCACAGCAGCGGCAGGGCCGCGACGAGACGCTCCAGGGGGTGCCAGGCCGGGGCCGGCGGGGTGGACAGGTCATCGAGGTCCTCGGCGAAGGCCTCGCTGCGGTAGATGACGGCCATGGTTTCCGGCCAGTCGGTCATGGGGTTGTCGCTGCGGTAGTGCATGGCGGTCTCCGGTTGGGGTGTCGCCACTGTCGGAGGCGCCGGTTTCACTGCCGCTTCACCGGCGGGCCCGTGTGTTGCGTTTGTTTCAGCAGGCCGCCCGGCGGCGCGGCGCCTGCCTATCATTCGTCGCCATGGCAGACACCAACGCCCCGTCCACCGTGCTGCTCGTCGACGACGAGCCCGAACTGCGCGCGCTGCTGGCCGAATATTTCGGCCGCAGCGGCTTCATCGTCATGCAGGCCGAGAGCGCGGCGGCTGCCCGCGCCCTGGTGGCCGAGCGCGTGCCCGACGTCGCCGTGCTCGACATCAACATGCCGGGCGAGAACGGCCTGTCCCTGGCCCGGGCCCTGCGCGAATCGCATCCGCGCCTGGGCCTGGTCATGCTGACGACGGCCGGCGAGGCCATCGACCGCATCGTCGGCCTGGAAGTGGGCGCCGACGACTACGTGGCCAAGCCCTTCGAGCTGCGCGAGCTGCTGGCCCGCGTGCGTGCCGTGCTGCGCCGCCTGCAGGTGACGGCTGCGCCGGCGCCGGTGAGTGCAGACCCCGAGCGCGTCGCCTTCGGCCCCTGCGCCCTGGACATGGCCCAGCGCAAGCTGTTCGGCGCCGGCGGCGAGGAGATCGACATCACGGCTGCCGAGTTCGACCTGCTGGCCCTGTTCGCGCGTCATCCCAACCGGCCGCTGAACCGCGACCAGATCATGGAACAGGCCCACAACCGCGGCTGGGATGTGTTCGACCGCAGCATCGACCTGCGCGTCATGCGCCTGCGCCGCAAGGTGGAGCGCAACCCCGACAAGCCGGAAGTGATCAAGACTGTCAGGAACGTCGGCTACGTCTACGTTCCGGCCAGCTGATCTGATCGTCGCGGCCGTAGTGCCTGTATTCGGGCCGAGCGCTGGGCCGCTCCCGAGCCGGCCCGTCTGGCGATGTGCTTGCGGCTCGATGCCGCAAGCATCGCCGTCCCCTCGGGGGACCGACTAGGCTTGCCCGCGTTCAGCGTGGCGAGACTGGGCGAGGGGCTTCAATTCGCCATCGGCAACTTCAACCAGCGCTGCAGTCTCGTGCGCAGCGCAACGAAGTCCAGCGGCTTGGTCAGGTGCTCGTCCATGCCAGCCTCGAGGCTGGCGGCGACGTCGGCGTCCAGCGCGTGGGCCGTCAGGGCCAGGATGGGGAAGGCCGGCAGCTTGCCTTCGCGCTGCTGGATGCGGATGCGCCGGGCGCATTCCAGGCCGTCCATGCCAGGCATCTGGATGTCCATCAGCACCAGGTCGGGAGCGGCTTCGGCGCAAGCGGCCAGGGCTTCGAGGCCGTTCTTGGCCAGACGGGCCTGGATGCCCATCAGCGCCAGGAATTCCAGCGCGACGACCTGGTTGATGTGGTTGTCCTCGACCAGCAGGACCTGGGCTTGGCGTTGGCTCTTGGAGGAGCCGTCTTCGTCGGGGTGCGGCGCGTCGACACCCGCACCCTCGGTGGTGGCATTGAGCCAGTACGGAGTCAGCGCCAGCGCTGGCTCGGGCAACCTCGACTTGTCCATCCCCATGTCCTTGTGTCAGCTTGTTCTTATCAGGCCCGTCCTGGGGCCGTGGCCCATTGTTGCCTCAGCCGGCGCCGCGGCGCAACCGCTTGCCCCACGAATACGGTGCGAATAACCGCCGCCCATGTCGCCTGAATCGACCGCCCGTCGGCTGCGAGTGCTGACAGTTTTCGACATCACGGCTCCCTACACTGCTCGCCTTTGCCGTTTTGACCCCCCTCCCATGTCGTCTGAAGGTCTGATCCGCATCCGAGGTGCCCGCCAGCACAACCTCAAGAATCTCGACCTCGATCTGCGCACCGCCGAGCTGACCGTCGTCACCGGGCCGAGCGGCTCGGGCAAGTCCAGCCTGGTGTTCGACACCCTCTATGCCGAGGGCCAGCGTCGCTATGTGGAGACTTTCTCTGCCTACGCGCGCCAATTCCTCGATCGCATGGACCGACCCGCCGTCGACAAGGTGGACGGCGTGCCGCCGGCCATCGCCATCGACCAGACCAACCCGGTGCGCACCAGCCGCTCCACGGTCGGCACCATGACGGAGCTGAACGACCACTTGAAGCTGCTTTACGCCCGCGCGGCGGAGCTTTTTGATCGCAAGACGGCCTTGCCGGTCAGGCATGACACGGCGCAGAGCATTTATGTGGAGCTGATGGCGCGCGCCGAAGCCGACGGCGACCCCAGGATGGTGCTGACCTTCGCCGTGGAACTGCCCGGCAACACCTCGGCCGAGCAGGTGCAGCAATGGCTGTCCGCCAGCGGCTTCACGCGGGTGCAGGGCGAGCGCGAAGTCGAAGGTAAAAAAGTGCTGGACGTGGTCGCCGACCGCTTCCGCATCCTCGGCGCCGACAAGCAGCGCGCGATGGAGGCCATCGAGCTCTGTTTGAAGCGCGGCATGGGGCGGGTGAATGTTCACGTCGGTGACGATGGCGCCACACTCTGGCGCTTCAGCACCGGCCTCCACTGTCCCGAAAGCGACATCCGCTATGCCGATCCGCAGCCGGCGCTGTTCTCCTTCAACTCGGCCTTCGGTGCCTGCGACAGCTGCCGCGGCTTCGGCCGCGTCATCGGCGTGGACCTTGGCCTCGTCATCCCCGACGAGCGCAAGACCCTGCGCAACGGCGCCATCAAGCCCATGCAGACGCCGGCCTGGAAGGACTGCCAGGACGACCTGCTGAAGTACGCCGGCGAGGCCGGCATCCCGCGTGACACGCCCTGGAAGGAGCTGAGCCCGGCCCATCGCGACTGGGTCATCAATGGCACGCCGAACTGGAACGGCAACTGGAACAAGCAGTGGTACGGGGTCAAGCGCTTCTTCGACTACCTGGAGAGCAAGGCCTACAAGATGCACATCCGCGTGCTCTTGTCCAAATACCGCAGCTACACCGAATGCCCGAGCTGCCGCGGCGCGCGGCTGAAGACCGAGGCCCTGCTGTGGCGTGTCGGTTCGAAGGCGCTGGCGGATGTCGCGCTGCCGGCGGCGCAGCGCTTCCTGCCGGTGGGCGTGGACTGGTCGCGTGAGCAGCTCGAAGCGCTGCCGGGACTGAGCCTGCACGACCTGATGCAGCTGCCCATCCAGAAGCTGCGCAATTTCGTCGACGAGCTGCAGCTGCCCAGCACCATGCTGGACGAGGCGCTGAAGCTGCTGCTGGACGAGATCCGCCATCGCAGCCGCTATCTCTGCGACGTCGGCCTCGGTTATCTGACCCTGGACCGCCAGAGCCGCACGCTGTCGGGCGGCGAGGTGCAGCGCATCAACCTGACGACGGCATTAGGCACCTCGCTGGTCAACACGCTTTTCGTGCTGGACGAGCCCAGCATCGGCCTGCATCCGCGCGACATGGGCCGCATCGTGCAGGCCATGCAGCGCCTGCGCGACGCGGGCAACACCCTGGTCGTCGTCGAGCATGACCCCGCCGTCATGCTGGCCGCCGACCGCCTCATCGACATGGGCCCCGGCCCCGGCGAGCGCGGCGGCCAGATCGTCTTCGATGGCACGCCCGACAGCATCCGTGCGGCGGACACGCTGACCGGCGCCTACCTCGGCGCGCGCAAGCATGTCGGCATGGGGCTGAAGCGCCTGGTGGACGAGTCCACGCCCAAGCTCATCCTCGAAGGCGTGCGCGAGCACAACCTGAAGGACGTCAGCGTCGAGTTCCCGCTGCAGCGCATGGTGGTGGTCACCGGCGTGTCCGGCTCGGGCAAGAGCACGTTGATGCAGGACGTGCTCTACCCGGCCCTGGCCCGCCAGTTCGGCAAGGCCACCGAGACGCCCGGCGTGCATGAGCGCCTGCTGGGTGCCGACCATCTGGCCGACGCCGTCTTCGTCGACCAGTCGCCCATCGGCAAGACGGCC
The DNA here is from genome assembly GCF_058787015.1 of Roseateles sp. FW305-36. Classification (NCBI taxonomy): domain Bacteria; kingdom Pseudomonadati; phylum Pseudomonadota; class Betaproteobacteria; order Burkholderiales; family Sphaerotilaceae; genus Roseateles; species Roseateles sp. FW305-36. The sequence continues at coordinate 62,601 of NZ_JBYSZK010000022.1, forward strand.
CGCTCCAACCCGGCCAGCTATGTCGGCGCCTGGGACGAGATCCGCAAGCTGATGGCCGACACGCCGCTGGCCCGCGAGCGCAGCTACACCGCCAGCATGTTCAGCTTCAACGCCGGTGACGGCCGCTGCCCGACCTGCGGCGGCTCGGGCTTCGAGCACGTCGAGATGCAGTTCTTGAGCGACGTCTATCTGCGCTGCCCCGACTGCGACGGCAAGCGCTTCCGCGCCGAGATGCTGGACGTCAAGCTCAGCCTGAAGGGCCGCGACCTGAGCGTGTCCGACGTGCTGGAGCTGACCGTCGCCGAGGCTGTCGACCTGTTCAGCCCCCATCGCGCCGTCGTCGCCAAGCTGCAGCCCATCGTCGACGTGGGCCTGGAGTATGTGAAGCTGGGCCAGCCGGTGCCCACGCTGTCTGGCGGCGAGGCCCAGCGCCTGAAGCTCGCCGGTTTCCTGGCCGAGGCGGCGAGCAGCCCGCGCTTCGGCGTCGCCAAGAAGGGCACGCTCTTCCTGTTCGACGAGCCGACCACCGGCCTGCATTTCGACGACATCGCCAAGCTGATGCGCGCCATGCGCAAGCTGCTCAGCGCCGGCCATTCGCTGATCCTCATCGAGCACAACCTCGACGTCATCCGCGCGGCCGACTGGCTCATCGACCTCGGCCCCGAAGGCGGGGAGGGTGGTGGCGAGCTGGTCTGCGTCGGCACGCCCGAAGCGGTGGCCCAACACCCGACCTCGCATACGGCAGCGGCCCTGCGCGACTACGCCCTGCACATGGACCGCCCGGCCGTCGCCGTGGAAGAGGGCCGCCCGCTGCAGGCCCTGATCAAGGCGCGCCGCGCCGCCGACGAGGCCATCAGGATCGTCAATGCCCGCGAGCACAACTTGAAGGGCGTCAACGTCGACATCCCGCGCGGCAAGTTCAATGTCGTGACCGGCGTGTCGGGCTCGGGCAAATCGACCCTGGCCTTCGACATCCTGTTCAACGAAGGCCAGCGCCGTTATCTCGAGTCGCTGAACGCCTATGCGCGCTCCATCGTGCAGCCGGCCGGCCGGCCCGAGGTGGACGCGGTCTGGGGCATTCCGCCGACCGTGGCCATCGAGCAGCGCCTGTCCCGCGGCGGCCGCAAGAGCACGGTGGCGACGACGACCGAGGTCTGGCATTTCCTGCGCCTGCTCTACGTGAAGCTGGGTGTGCAGCACTGCGTCAACGACGGAGCGCCGGTGCGGCCGCAAAGCGTCGAGTCCATCGCCGCCCAGCTGATGCGCGACTACCGCGGCCGGCACGTCGGCCTGCTCGCGCCCCTGGTGGTGAATCGCAAGGGTGTCTACACCGACCTCGCCAAATGGGCCAAGGGTCGCGGCCACACCCATCTGCGCGTGGACGGCGAATTCCTGCCCACCTCGCCCTGGCCGCGCATCGACCGCTTCAAGGAACACACGCTGGAGCTGCCGGTCGGTGACCTCGTCATCGCGCCCGAGCACGAAGCCGAACTGCGCGAGCTGCTGGCCAAGGCCCTGGACGCCGGCAAGGGCGTGCTGCACGTGCTGGCGCCGCTGGATGGCCTCAGCCTGGCCGATGGCGGCACCGGCGCCGGTGTCGGCTCGGTCAAGGTGTTCTCCACCAAGCGCGCCTGCCCGGTCTGCGGCACCAGCTATCCCGAGCTGGACCCGCGGCTGTTCTCCTACAACTCCAAGCATGGCTGGTGCACCAGCTGTGTCGGCACCGGCCTGCAGCTGACGCGCGAGCAGCGCAAGGCCCTGGACGACAGCGTCCAGGCCGACGACAACCGCGGTCGCGAGCAGGGCTTCCCGGCCGAGGAGGCCGAAGTCGAGGGCCTGGAAGATTCGCCCTGCCCGGACTGCCATGGCACTCGGCTGAATGCGACGGCGCGCTCCGTCGAGTTCAACGACAGGGGCATTGGCGACGTCGCGGCCTGGAGCGTCGGCCAGGCGCGCGAATGGGTCGAGGGCTTGCGTCTCGAAGGCCGTGATGCCGACATCGCCCGCGACGTCGTCAGCGAGATCCTGGGCCGGTTGGAGTTCCTCGAGGAAGTCGGCCTGGGCTATCTGACCCTGGACCGCGCCGCGCCCACGCTGTCGGGCGGCGAGGCCCAGCGCATTCGCCTGGCGGCCCAGCTCGGCAGCAATCTGCAGGGCGTCTGCTATGTGCTGGACGAGCCCACCATCGGCCTGCATCCGCGCGACAACCAGATTCTGCTGAAGGCCCTCGGCACGCTGGGTGACAAGGGCAACACCCTGGTCGTCGTCGAGCACGACGAGGACACCATCCGCCGCGCCGACCACATCATCGACATCGGTCCCGGCGCCGGCAAACGTGGTGGCCGCGTCGTCGCCCAGGGCACGGCGGCCGAGCTGGCCGCGGTGGCGGATTCGACGACGGGCCGCATGCTGGCCAGGCCGTTGATCCACCCGCTGCAGGATCGCCGCGCCGTGGACGCCGACACGCCCCGGCTGAAGGTGCTGAATGCGGCCCTGCACAACCTGCAGGGCGTGACTGTCGATGTGCCGCTGCAGCGCCTCGTCGGCGTGACCGGTGTGTCGGGTTCCGGCAAGTCCACGCTGGCGCGCGACGTGCTGCTGGCCAATATGGCCGTCGCCGTGCCGCTGCGCAAGGCGCCCGCCAAGTGGGTGGGCTGCGACGGCATCGAGGGCCATGCCCAGGTGGACCGCGTGCTGGAGGTCGACCAGACCCCCATCGGCAAGACGCCGCGCTCCTGCCCGGCCACCTACATCGGTTTCTGGGACGCCATCCGCAAGCTGTTCGCCGAGACGCTGGAGTCCAAGGCGCGCGGCTATGCGCCGGGCCGCTTCAGCTTCAACACCGGTGAGGGCCGTTGCCCCGGCTGCGAAGGCCAGGGCATGAAGACCATCGAGATGAGCTTCCTGCCCGACGTCAAGGTGCCCTGCGACCAGTGCCGCGGCCAGCGCTTCAACCCGGAGACGCTCGGTGTGTCCTGGCGCGGCAAGAGCATCGGCGACGTGCTGGCCATGGAGGTCGACGAAGCGGTCGAGTTCTTCGCCTCCATGCCGTCCATCGCCCATCCCTTGCAACTGCTGAAGGACGTCGGCCTGGGCTATCTGACCCTGGGCCAGCCGTCACCGACGCTGTCGGGCGGCGAGGCCCAGCGCATCAAGCTGGTGTCCGAGCTGGTCAAGGTGCGCGACGACGTCACGCGCCGCGGCCAGAAGGCGCCGCACACGCTGTATGTGCTGGACGAACCGACGGTGGGCCTGCACATGGCCGACGTCGAGAAGCTGATCCGCGTGCTGCACCGCCTGGTGGCCGGCGGTCACTCGGTCGTCGTCATCGAGCATGACCTCGACGTCATCGCCGAGGCCGACTGGGTGCTGGACCTGGGCCCGGAAGGCGGCGATGCGGGGGGGCGTGTCGTCGTCGAAGGCACGCCGGAGCAGGTGGTGGCGAGCGGCAGCCATACGGGGGTGGCGCTGAAGCCGGTGCTGGCACGGGTGGCTTGAGTTCGCTTCGGTTTTCCTGAAGCCTGCTTGAGCCGCCGGCTTCTTCCTCGCCGCCACGGGGTCGCGCACACTGCGGCCTTCGATTGACGGAGCGCTGCGATGGCTTTTCTTGTCGGCTGGGTGCTGGTCCTGTTGCTGCTGGCCCTGTGGTCAGGCTTGGTCGTGGCCGTGCAGTCGTTTCTCGCTGGCTTGCTGGCCCATGCCGGCACGCTGGGCGCAGGCGGCTGGAGCCTGCCGGAGTCGCTGAGGGACTGGCTGCCGACGGCAGTGGGCGACTGGCTGGTCTCGACGGTCGAGACCCTGTCGCCGCAGCTGCAGTCGCTGGCCGGCGCGCTGCCGTCGCTGTCGGGCAGCGTCACCGTGCTGGCCTGGGTGGTGTGGGCCCTGGGCGCCTTGCTGCTGCTGGTGATCGGCCTGGCCATCCATGTCGGCGTCGCGCTGTGGCGCAAGTCGGCGCGATCCAGCGCGCCCCACCTCTCCTCTTCAACCTGAACCCGCTCGAATGATGGATTCCTCGACGATTTGCCTCGCCCTTCTCGCCGCCGTGCTCGGCACCTCCGCCTGGCAGGCCTGGCGCCTGCGCAACGACCGCCGCGACGTCTGGCTGATCGGCGCCTCCAGTGGTGTCACCGGCCTGGGCGCGGCACTGAGCCACTGGCTCTAGGCCGTGACGAATGGGCCGGGGGCGGAGGCTTCCTAAAATGCGCCGCCCCTAACCTTAGGGAAGCGCTGAATAGGCCTCGTCATGCGGCGCGCGCGAGGCCTGTTCAGCGCTTCCCTGGGGCCAACTCAGGAGACCCCCTTGAAGCCCGTGACCTTCGCTGCCGTCGGCAGCCTGGCCCTTGCCCTGGCCTTGTCAGCCGCCGCGCCCCTGCAGGCGCAGACCGCCCCCGCCACCGTCCCCACCCTCGAGCAGATCTTCCGCGCCGAGCCCTACCGCGGCGAGAACGCCAAGGAAGCGGCCTTCAGCCGCAGCGGCCGCTACCTGGCCTATCTGTGGAGTCCCTTTGGCGAGCCCGGCACCGACCTCTGGGTGCACGACACCAAGACAGGCAAGACGGTGCGGGTCACCTCGCCCCAGGTCATGGCTGGCTTCGAGTCGCCCGAGGACATGGAGCGCTTCGACAAAAAGCTCAAGCAGCGCAACACCGAGAACGCCGAGCGCCAGGCCCGTGAGGTCGCGCAGCAGGCCTATCTGCGCGGCGACAAGGTTGACCTGTCGCAGTGGGAGAACGCCCAGCTCGCCACGCTGAAGCAGGAGCTGGCCGACAGGAAGGCCAAGGACGACGTGCAGAAGGCTGCCGACAAGGCCGAGGCCGACGCCGAGAAGCAGGCCATGGCCGCGCTGGCCGCCAAGCGCGCCGGCAAGCCGGTCCCCGCTGCCGCACCCGCTTCGGCCGCCTCGTCGCCCGACAAGAAGGACGACAAGGAAAAGGAAACCTGGGAACTGCGCGACGAGCTGAAGAAGAAGCTGGCGCGCGACAAGCTCAAGCCCAGCGACCTCTACCCCGGCGCGGCCCAGTTCGTCTGGGCCCACAAGGCCGACGAGCTGGTCTTCCAGTACCGCGGCGGCCTCTACCGCTGGAAGCCGGAGGACAACGCGCCGACGTCCATCGTCGCCACCCAGCGCGAGTTGCGCCTGGTGGCCTACACGGGCGACGACGCCGGCGTGCTGTTCACCGACGACACCCGCGTGCTGCGCGCCAGCTTCAAGCAGGCCGGCATCCAGGTCGTCAACCGCGAGCTCATCCATGGCGATGACGAGCAGCAGAAGAAATACAAGATCGCCGAGACCACCATCAGCGAGGACGGCCGCTGGATGGCCCTGGTGGGCAAGGCGCCGCTGAAGGGCGCCGACGACAAGCCGGCCCCGGCGGGTCGCCAGGTCGAGATCATGAATTACAGCGACCGCTGGGCCACGGCCAAGAAGGTCAACCGCGAGGTCTCGGACGACAAGCGCACCGAGAAGCCGCTGGCCCTCTACATCCGCCGGGTGCCGGCCGCGAATGAAGCGCCGCGCAAGCAGGCCGAGCCGGTGTTCACCAATGCCGGCGGCGACGTCTGGTTCGAGATGAGCGACGTGGCCTGGGCCCGCGACGGCAGCCACTATGCCTTCACGACCTGGGAGCGCGACAAGGAGCTGTTGCGCGTCTACCTGGGCAACGCCGACGAGAGCGCCAAGCCCGAGATGGTGCTGGAGCGTCGCGGCGATGTAGGCCACGAGGTCGTCAACGTGCTCAATCCCCGCTTCACGCCCGACGCCAAGACCCTGGTGCTGACGCTGGACGAAGGCGGCTGGCGCCAGCCCTATGCCATCGACGTCGCCAGCCAGGCCCTGCGCCCGCTGCTCAAGGGCGAGTTCGAGGCTCACCAGGTCGTCGGCTTCACGGCAGACAGCAAGGCCATGTTCGTGCTGGCCAACCAGGGCGACACGGCGGCCATGAATGTGCTGCGCGTCGACCTCGCCAGCGGCGCGACGCAGGCCCTGGGTGCGGCCGGCGAATACCACCGTGCCGCCGCGTCGTCGGAAGACGGCCGTTGGGTGGCCGCCAATGCCGGCAACTGGGCCCAGCGCCCCGAGCTCAAGCTGCTGGCCGCCGACGGCAAGACGGCGCCACGTACGCTGACCGACAGCAGCGACAAGGCCCTGGCCCAGCTCAAGCTGCTGCAGCCCGAGCGCTTCAACTACGCCAACCGCCATGGCGACCGCATCGAGGCCTATGTCTTCAAGCCCGCCGGCTGGAAGGCGACGGACAAGCGCCCGGCCATCGTCTACGTCTACGGCGGCCCGCTGAACGACCGCCACATTGTCGAGGTCGACAGCTTCCAGAACACCGCCTACCTGTTCGGCCAGTACATGGCCGCCAAATACGGCTATGTGACCGTCTCGGTCGACCCGCGCGGCCACAGCAACTACGGCCGCAAGTTCTCCGACGCCAACTGGGAGCGCGCCGGCGAACCCCAGGCCGAGGACCTGGAAGACCTGGCCAAGCTGCTGCCCACGCAATACGGCGTGGACGCCACCCGCATCGGCCTGAACGGCTGGAGCTTCGGCGGCTTCCAGACCCAGTACACGATGTACACCCACCCCGACGTCTTCGCCGCCGGCATCGCCGGTGCGGGCCCGACGGAATGGGAGAACTACAACAGCTGGTACAGCGGCCGCACCATCGGCAAGGCCACCGACCGGACCAAGCCCGTGCTGCGCAAATACTCGCTGCTGCCGCTGGCCAAGGGCCTCAAGCATCCGCTGATGCTGGTGCACGGCATGCAGGACCCCAACGTGCTCTACCAGGACACGGTCAACGTCTACCGCGAGCTGCTGGATTCGGGCAAGGAGTCCCTGGTCGAACTCTTCCTCGACCCGGACGGCGTGCATGCTCTCGGCGGCATCGTGAAGCCGGCCGGCTGGCACCGCAAGTACGAGGCCTTCTGGCTGCGCAACCTGGGTCGCGCGGCGCCCTGAGTCGGCGCGAGGGCAGGGCTTCAAGACCTGCCCTAAGCTGTCTTCCATGGTGACCCCGCCCCCGCCGCCCGACGAAGACCGCCGCCTCGCCCGCCTGGCGGCGCTGGCCGTCATGGACACCGAGCCCGAACCGCTGTTCGACCACCTGACCGCCCTGGCTGCCCAGATCTGCGGCACGCCCGTCGCCCTGCTCGGCCTGCTGGACGAGAAGCGCCAGTGGTTCAAGGCCGCCGTCGGCTTCGGTCGCAGCGAGACGCCGCGGGCCCAGACCTTCTGCGCCCATACCCTGCTGGCCGACGGCCTGTTCGAGGTGCAGGACGCGAGCCGGGACGAGCGCTTTGCCGATCATCCCGACGTGCTGGCCAGCCCGCCGCTGCGCTTCTACGCCGGCGTTCCCATCCGCCTCGACGACGGCAGCCACCCGGGCACGCTGTGCGTCGTCGACTTCAAGCCGCGCGAGCTCAGCGAATCCCAGCGCGAGGCCCTGACCCGCCTGGCCGACGCCGCGGCCGAAGCCTTGATGATGCGCGAGCGTGCCCTGAGCCGGGCCGACGCGGAGGACGCCGAGCAACCCTTCCGGGTACTGGCCGACACGACGCCCCTGGGCATCTTCCGCGCCGATGCGGCGGGCCAGTTCATCTTCACCAATCCCAACTGGCAGCGCATCTGCGGCCTGTCGGCCCGCGCCGCCCTCGGCGAGGGCTGGGCCGCCACGCTGACAACGGAGGACCGCGCCTCGGTGCTGGAGCACTGGCAGCGCTGCGTCGCCCAGCAACTGCCCTTCGAGATGCGCTACCGGGCGCGCCGCGGTGGCAACGGCCATGGCGTGCGCCAGGTCTGGACCCGCGCCCGGCCGCTGCTGGCGCCCGATGGCCGGCTGCGCGGCTATGTCGGCATCACCGAGGACGTCACGGATCGCATCACCGCGGAGCGCGAGCTCAACGAGAGCAAGGCCCTGCTGGACCGCACCGGCCGCGTCGCCGGCATCGGCGGCTGGAGCCTGGACCTGCAGACCGAGGCCATCGTCTGGAGCGACCAGACCTGCCGCATCCACGACCTCGAGCCGGGCCACGTTCCCTCGCTGGACGAGGCGATCAACTACTACAAGCCCGAGGCGCGCGTCGTCATCCAGGCCGCGGTGCAGCGCGGCATGCAGCATGGCGAGCCCTGGAGCCTGGAGCTGCCGCTGGTCACCGCCAAGGGGCGCGAGATCTGGGTGCTGTCCCAGGGCCAGGTCGACTGGCAGGACGGTGTGCCGGTGCGGCTGGTGGGCGCCTTCCAGGACGTCACCGAGCACCACCGCGCCGCCGTCGAGCTGGAGCACAACCGCCAGCGCCTGCGGGCGCTCTACGAATCGACGCCGGCGCTGATGCATTCCGTCGACGCCGCCGGCCGCGTGCTCAGCGTGTCCGACCGCTGGCTGGAGCGCCTGGGCTACAAGCGCCAGCAGGTCATCGGCCGGGCGATGGACGACTTCATGACGCCCGAGTCCTCGCAGCAGGTGCGCGAGGTCTACCGTCCGGCCATGTGGCGCGACGGCCATGTCAGCGATTGCCCGGTGCAGCTGATCTGTGCCGACGGCCGGCTGCGCGACGTGCTGGTCTCGGCCGTTGCCGAGTACACGGCCGACGGCCGGCCGCTGCGTGCCCTGGCCCTGGTGGACGACATCACCGAAGACCTGCAGCGCCGCGCGGAGCTGGCCCACGAGCAGCGCATGCGCCGCCAGACCGAGCGCCACGTGCAGGAGCTCGACCAGCTTTTGCACGAACGCTCCGAGATGCTGGACGTGCTGGCCCATGAGGTACGCCAGCCGCTGAACAACGCCAGCGCCGCCCTGCAGAGCGCCGCCGCCAGCCTGGCCGGCCGCGGTGAGCGCCAGGCCCAGGAGAGGCTGACGCGGGCCCAGGCCGTGCTGGGCACCGTGCTGGCCGGTGTCGACAACACCCTGGCCGCCGCCAGCCTGCTGGCCGGGGGCGGCCGCATCGCCCGCGAGGATGCCGACATCGACACGCTGATCGCCGTGACGATTGCCGACCTGCCGCGCGAGCAGCGCGACCGCGTCGTCGTGCACCGCCACACGGCCACGCGCACGGCGCTGATGGACATGAGCCTGCTGCGCCTGGCCCTGCGCAACCTGCTGTCCAACGCGCTCAAGTACGCGCCCGGCCTCAGCCCGGTGACCCTGCACGTCATCGATTTCGACGAGCCCGCCGTGCTGCAGTTCGAGGTGGCCGACGCCGGCCCCGGCATTCCCCGCGAACTGCTGCCCCGCCTCTTCACGCGCGGCGCGCGCGGCAGCGGCGGCACCGAGTCGGCCCACGGCCTGGGCCTGTACATCGTGCGCCGCGTCATGGACATGCACGGTGGCACGGCCGAGCTGTTGCGCACCGGACCGTTGGGGACTGTCATGCGACTCAGCCTGCCGCAGGCGGACTGACCGCGGCCGGCCAGCCCGCTGTCGTCGAGCTTGCTGCCGGGGCCGGTACAGGCGCAATCGCCGATTGCGCCGCCTCGAAGACTTGGGCTACCGTGCTGGTCTCGAGCGCGCATCTCACCGCAGCGAACCGTGAGACTTCCCAGAGAAATCCGATGCCGGGGGGGCTGATGGCAAGGGACGAGATCGATGAGGGGGATCGCCGGCACCTGGACGAGGTGAGGCTGGACATCCTGTCGCGCAATATGCGCGCCGGCCTGGTCGGCGGCAGTGTGGGCCTGGCCATCCTGCCGGTCGGCCTGCAGGCAAGCGGCCCGCTGGACGTGCCGGTCTATGCGCTGTGGTCCGCGCTGGTGCTGGCGCACATCGGCTTCTTCTACGCCGTCCTCTGGCCTCGCATGGCCGCCTGGAAGGCGGCGGGGCAGATCGAGCGCTGGGACCGCGCGCTGAAGATCTTCGGCGTGGCCCTGGGCGTGAGCTGGGGGCTGTCGGGCTGGCTCTTCTTCACGCCGGCGATGCCCCGGCTGGCCGTGCTGCTGGTGCTGCAGGTGGCCATGATGGTCAGCGTCGGCCCGGCCGCTGCGGTGCGGGTGGTGCATGCCTACGCCTTCCTCCTGCCCTTCAGCGCCCTGCTCATCCTGCGGGCCGCTTTCGAGCCCGACAAGGTGTCGCGCATGTTTGCAGCCACCCTGCTGCTCGTCCAGGTCTGCATGCTGACCTATGCGCACAACTTCGCCCGGACCCTGGTGGCGTCCATCCGCATGCGCTTCGAGAACCAGCGGCTGAACGAGGCCTTGACCGAACAGCGCGTGCGCGAGCGCACGGCCGTGCTGGAGGCCGCCAGCGCCCACAAATCGGCCTTCCTGGCCACGGTCAGCCATGAGATCCGCACGCCGATGAACGCCATCATCGGCATGGGCGGTCTGCTGCTGGACACGCCGCTGAACGAAGAACAGCGCGACTACGCGGCCACCATCCGCGACAGTGGCGAGACGCTGCTGACCATCATCAACGACATCCTCGACTTCTCCAAGATCGAGGCCGGCCGCATGGACGTCGAGTCCCACCCCTTCGACCTGCGGGAATGCGTCGAGTCGGCCCTGGACCTGGTCGCGCCGCGGGCGGCCGACAAGCACCTGGACCTGGCCTACGAGCCGGAGGGCGAGTTGCCCGTCGTGCTGCTGGGCGACGTGACGCGGCTGCGCCAGGTGCTGCTCAACCTGGTGTCCAACGCCGTCAAGTTCACCGAGTCTGGCGAAGTGGTCGTCGGCCTGAAGGCCGCAGCGGGGCAGTTGCATTTCACGGTGCGCGATACCGGCATCGGCCTGAGCGAGGAAGGCCTGGCGCGGCTGTTCCAGAGCTTCAGCCAGGCCGACAGCAGCACGACGCGCAAATACGGCGGCACCGGCCTGGGCCTGGCCATCAGTCGCCGGCTGGTCGAGTTGATGGGCGGCCGGATGTGGGCCGAGAGCGATGGCCCGGGTCAGGGCAGCCGCTTCCATTTCACGCTGCCGGCGACGGCCACGGATGCGTCACCCGGTGCGCGGCGCGACTTGATCGGCAGCCAGCCGGCGCTCAAGGGCCAACGCATGCTGGTGGTCGACGACAACGCGACCAACCGGCGCATCCTGGCCCTGCAGGCCGCCAAATGGGGCATGGTGGTGCGCGACACCGAGTCGCCGCTGGAGGCCTTGCAGCTGGCCCTGTCCGAGCCCTTCGACATCGCCGTGCTGGACATGCACATGCCCCATATGGACGGCGTCACCCTGGCCGGGCGCCTGCGCGAACTCAAGCCCGCGCTGCCGCGCGTGCTGTTCACCTCGCTGGGCCGGCGCGAGGTGGATGCGAATCTGTTCACCGCAGTCATGATGAAGCCGCTGCGCCAGAGCCAGCTCTTCGACACCCTGGTCACCGTGCTGCACCGCGACGAGGCCCCGCAAACCCGCGTGCCGTTGCAGGTGCCGCGCCTGGACGCTGGCCTGGCGGCGCGCCATCCGCTGCGCATCCTGCTCGCCGAGGACAACGCGGTGAACCAGAAGCTGGCCCTGCGCCTGCTGCAGCAGATGGGCTACCGTGCCGACGTCGCGGCGGACGGCGTCGAGGCGCTGGAGTGCGTGCTGCGCCAGACCTATGACCTGGTGTTGATGGACGTGCAGATGCCCGAGATGGACGGGCTGGAGGCGACCCGCCGCATCGTCGAGCACCTGGGCAGCGCGCGTCCCCGCATCATCGCGATGACCGCCAACGCGATGCAGGGTGACCGCGAGGTCTGCCTCGCGGCCGGCATGGACGACTACATCACCAAGCCCATACGCGTCGAGGCCCTGGTCGCGGCGCTGGAGCGGACCCGTCCGCTGGAGGAGGCAGGATGAGCGAAGCGGAACTGCTGGCGCGGCTGCAGGCCGCCGAGGCCCGCGCGGCGCAGCGCGAGGCCGAGCTGACCGTGCTGGGCAGCATCCAGCAGGGCATGGCCGGCGCGCTGGACTTCCAGGGCATCGTCAACGTCGTCGGCGACAGGCTGCGCGAGGTGCTGAAGACCGGCGACGTCGGCATCCGCTGGATCGACCCCGAGACGCGGCTGGTCCATCATCTCTACGAATACGAGCATGGCGAGCCCCTGCACATCCCGCCCCAGCCCTTGACCGGGGCGGTCATGCGCCGGCTGCTGGAAACCCGCCGGCCCGTCGTCACTCACACGCCGGCCGAGAGAGCCGCGCTGGGCATCATGGTCCTGCCCGGCACGGATGCCAGCCTGTCCTCGGTGCACCTGCCCATCCTCAGCGGCGAGACGCTGCTGGGCTCGGTGTCCATCGAGGACCACGAGCGCGAGCACGCCTTTGGCGAATCGGAACTGCGGCTGCTGACCACGGTCTGTGCCGGCATGGGCGTGGCGCTGCAGGGCGCGCGCCAGTTCGACCAGACCCAGCGCCTGCTGAAGGAGACCGAGCAGCGCAACGCCGAACTGGCCGTCATCAACAGCATCCAGCAGGGCATGGCGGGGTCGCTGGACTTCCAGGGCATCGTCGACCTGGTCGGCGACAAGCTGCGCGAGGTGCTCAAGACCGACGACATCGGCATCCGCTGGTACGACCACGAGCGCCGCGTGACCCACTACCTCTACGAGACCGAGCATGGCGTGCGGCTGCATATCCCGTCGGCCGCGCCGCGCAGCATGAGCTGGGAAGAGCTGGTCTCGCTTCGCGAACCCCGGGTGCTCAACACCGCGGCCGAACAGAAAATGCTGGGCATCGTCCCCGGCACCGACATCGCCAAGTGCTCGGCGCGCATCTCCATCATCGGCGGGGACCAGGTGCTGGGCAGCATCGTCATGGAGAACCATGAGCGCGAGCACGCGTTCGGTCCGGCCGAGATCCGGCTGCTTCAGACCGTGGCCTCGGCCATGGGCGTGGCGCTGCAGAGCGCAGAGCGCTTCGACGAGACCCAGCGCCTGCTGAAGGAGACCGAGCAGCGCAATGCCGAGCTGGCCGTCATCAACCGCATCCAGCAGGGCATGGCGGGGTCGCTGGACTTCCACGGCATCGTCGACCTGGTGGGCGACAAGCTGCGCGAGGTGCTGAAGACCGACGACATCGGCATCCGCTGGTACGACCGCGAGGCCGGCGTTGCCCGCTATCTGTACGAGTACGAGCATGGCCAGCGCCTGGCGCTGCCGGCGGCACCGTTGAAGCCGGAACGCCTGGTGGCGCGGCTGCCGCGCAACCTTGGCACCTTGGCCGAGCAGATGGCCGCCGACCTCGCTGCCTTGCCAGGCACCGACCAGGCCCTGTGCTCACTGAGCGTGCAGATCGTGGCTGGCGAGCGCGTGCTGGGCGAAATCGTGCTGGAGGATCACCGGCGCGAGCATGCCTACGGCCTGGCCGAGGTGAGGTTGCTGGAAACCGTCTGCGCCTCCATGGGCGTGGCGCTGGAGAACGCAAGGCTGTTCGACGAGACCCAGCGCCTGTGGAAGGAGACCGAGCAGCGCAACGCCGAGCTGGCCGTCATCAACAGCATCCAGCAGGGCATGGCGGGGTCGCTGGACTTCCACGCCATCGTCAACCTGGTGGGGGACAAGCTGCGCGAAGTGCTGAAGACCGAAGACATCGGCATCCGCTGGTTCGACCGCGAGGCCGGCGTCGCCCGCTTCCTGTACGAGTACGAGCATGGCCAGCGGCTGGACTTGCCGGCCATGCCGATGTGGCCCGAGCTGACGGTGGCACGTCCGCCGCGGGTCTTCGGCACGGTGGCCGAGCAGGCCGCGGGCGGCGTCAAGCTGGTGGCGGGCACGGATCAGGCCCTGTCCTACTTGAACGTGCAAATCTTCGCCGGCGACCGCGTGCTGGGCGTCATCGTGCTGGAGGACCACCAGCGCGAGCATGCTTACGGCCCGGCCGAGGTGAGGCTGCTGGAAACCGTCTGCGCCTCCATGGGCGTGGCGCTGGAGAACGCCCGCCTGTTCGACGAGACCCAGGCGCGCGCCGCCGAGCTGAGCGTCATCAACAGCGTGCAGCAGGGCCTGGCCCGCAAGCTGGATGCCCATGGCATCTACGAGCTGGTGGGCGAGAAGCTGGGCGAGCTGACCGACTCGCAGAGCATCAGCATCGCCAGCTTCGACCACGCGACTGGCCTGCGGCGCTTCGAATACCTGATCGAGCGCGGCCAGCGCCACCAGGCGGCCGATGGCCCCATCTCCACGCTGGCCGGCCATGTCATCCGCACTGGCGAGCCCCTGCTCGTCAACGAGAACGTCGAGACGAGCCTGCGCGAGCTGGGCATCACCCTTCTCGTCGTGCCCGGCACCCAGCCACCGCGCAGCCTGCTGCGCGTGCCGATCAAGCGCGGCGCCCAGGTCGTCGCGCTGATGGGCATGGACAACCTCGACCGCGAACGGGCCTTCTCCGACACCGACGTGCGCCTGCTGGGCACGCTGGCCGGCAGCATGAGCGTGGCGCTGGAGAGCGCCAGCCTCTTCCACGAGACCCAGACCCTGCTGGCGCAGGCCGAGCAGCGCGCCGCCGAGCTGGCTACCGTCAATGCCCTGGGCCAGGCGTTGTCCGGCAAGATCGACCTGGCCGAGCTGATCCAGGCGGTGGGCGAGCGCATGCGCGAGACCTTCCACGCCGACATCGTCTACGTGGCCCTGGTGGACGACGCGGCTGGCCTGATCCGCTTCCCCTATGTCCATGGCGAGAGCCTGTCGGAGCAGCGCCTGGGTGAGGGCCTGACCGGCAAGATCATCGAGACCGGCCAGCCGCTGCTGCTCAACGAGGACGTCGACGAGGCGGCCGAGGCCATGGGCGCCGCGCAGCTGGGCAGGAAGGCGGCGTCCTACCTGGGCGTGCCGATCCGGGTGCGCGACCGCAGCGTCGGCGTCATCAGCGTGCAGAGCACCCAGCGCGAGGGCCGCTTCACGCGGGCCGACCAGAACCTGCTGGCCACGCTGGCGGCCGGCGTGGGCATTGCCATCCGCAATGCCCAGCTGTTTGCCGACACCCAGGCCGCGCGCCAGACGGCCGAGCAGCGGGCTGCCGAGCTGGCGGTGGTCAACAGCGTGCAGCAGGCCCTGGCCGGCCAACTCGACCTGCAGGGCATCTACCAGGTGGTCGGCCGCAAGATCGGCGAGATCTTTTCGCAGGCCGAGGTCAACATCCGCATCATCGACCTCGCGCGGCAGACCCAGCATTTCGCCTACCGCAGCCGTGGCGAGCCGATCACCATCAGGCTGGCGGGCTTTGCGGCCGAGACGCTGCGCCTGCGCCGCTCCCTCGTCGTCAACGAGGGGCTGAAGGAGGTGGGCGAGCGCCTGGGCAGCTTCGCCGTCGACCCGGCGCGCGGCCAGCCCCTGGCGCAGATGCTGGTGCCCCTGCTGCTCGACGGCGACGCGCCCATCCTGATCAGCCTGATGGACTTCGAGCGCGAGCACGCCTTCAGCGACAGCGACCAGCGCCTGCTCGAGACCCTGGCCGGTGCCATGGCCGTCGCGCTGCAGAATGCCCGCCTCTTCGACGAGACCCAGCAGGCCCTGGCCCGCCAGACCGCCACGGCCGAGGTGCTCAAGGTCATCAGCGACTCGCCCACCGACGTGCAGCCGGTGTTCGACCGCGTGGTGGCCCTGGCCCGCGAGCTCGCCGGTGCCGACCGGGCCCTGCTGTTCCGCCTCGAGGGCGGGAGCCTGCGGCTGGCCTCGCTGAGCAAGGCCGACGCCGACAGCGCCTACGTGATGCCACCCGCCACCGAGATCGCGCTGACTCGGGCCTCCTGCGCCGGGCGGGTCGTGCTCGAGCGCCGCGCCGTCGTCATCGAGGACATCGCCCAGGACGCCGACTACGACCCCGGCCTGGCCCGTGCCGGCATGCAGCGCGTCTACGGTGAACCCCTGCTGCTCGACGGCCAGCCCATCGGCGTCATCACGCTGGGCTGGCGCGAGGCCGGCGGCGTGGCCGAGGCGCTGCGGCGGGTCATCTCGACCTTCGCCCGCCAGGCCGTCATCGCCATCGAGAACGTGCGCCTGTTCAACGAGGCCCGTGCGGCCCGCGCCGCCGCCGAGGCCGCCAACGAGGCCAAGAGCGCCTTCCTGGCGACCATGAGCCACGAGATCCGCACGCCGATGAATGCCGTCATCGGCATGAGCGGCCTGCTGCTGGACACGCCGCTGACGGCCGAGCAACTCGACTACGCCGCCACCATCCGCGACAGTGGCGACGCGCTGCTGACCATCATCAACGACATCCTGGACTTCTCCAAGATCGAGGCCGGGCGCATGGACATCGAGGCCCAGCCCTTCGACCTGCGCGACTGCGTCGAGTCGGCCCTGGACCTGGTCGGCCAGCGCGCCGCCGAGAAGCATCTCGACCTCGCTTATCTGTTCGAAGGCGAGGTGCCTGGCGCCGTGCGCGGCGACGTCACACGGCTGCGCCAGGTGTTGCTCAACCTGCTGTCCAACGCGGTCAAGTTCACTGACGCCGGCGAGGTCGTGTTGAGCGTGGCCGTCGAGGACGGGCAGCTGCGTTTCAGCGTGCGCGACACCGGCATCGGCTTGGGCCCCGAGGCGATGGGGCGGCTGTTCCAGAAGTTTAGTCAGGCCGATGCGTCGACGACGCGCAAATACGGCGGCACCGGCCTGGGCCTGGCCATCTCCCGGCGTCTGGCCGAGCTGATGGGCGGGCGCATGTGGGCCGACAGCGCCGGCCCCGGCCAGGGTTCGACCTTCCACTTCACGCTGCAGGCGCCGGCCTGCGAGCTGCCCGCCGCCAGCCGCCGCGAGTTCATCGGCACCCAGCCGGCGCTCAAGGGCCGGCGCCTGCTGGTAGTGGACGACAACGCCACCAACCGCCGCGTGCTGGCCCTGCAGGTCGCCAAATGGGGCATGGTGCCGCGCGACACCGAATCGCCGCAGCAGGCCCTGCAATGGGTCGGCGACGGCGAGAGCTTCGACCTCGCCATCCTCGACATGCACATGCCCGGCATGGACGGCGTCGAGCTGGCCGGCTGCCTGCACGCGCTGGCGCCGGCCCTGCCGCTGGTGCTGTTCAGCTCCCTGGGCCGCCTGGAGATGGCCGAGGGCGCCGAGCGCTTCTCGGCCTTTCTGCACAAGCCGCTGCGCCAGAGCCAGTTGCATGACACCTTGATGAGCCTGCTCGGCGGCCAGCCCGCTGCCCTGGAGCCAGCGCCCGGCCGGCCGCGGCTGGACGCGGCCATGGCCCAGCGACACCCGCTGCGCATCCTGCTGGCCGAGGACAACGTCGTGAACCAGAAGCTGGCCCTGCGCCTGCTGGCCCAGATGGGCTACCGGGCCGACCTGGCCGCCAACGGCATCGAAGCCGTCGAGGCGGTGCAGCGCCAGACCTATGACCTGGTGCTGATGGACGTGCAGATGCCGGAGATGGACGGCCTGGAGGCCACGCGGCGCACCCACCAGCAGCTGGGCAGCCGCCGGCCGCGCATCGTCGCGATGACGGCCAATGCCATGCAGGGCGACCGCGAGGCCTGTCTGGCCGCCGGCATGGACGGCTACATCACCAAGCCCATCCGCGTCGAATCGCTGGTGGACGCCCTCGCGCAGACGCCCTCCGCGGAGGTGCCTCGATGAGCGACGTGGACTGGCAGGCGCGCGCCACCCAGCGCGAAGCCGAACTGGCCGTGCTGCAGGCCGTGCAGCGCGGCCTGTCGGCGCGCCTGTCCCTGCCCGAGATCCACCGTCTGGTGGGCGACAAGCTGCGCGAGGTCTTCGACGCCCAGGGTTTCCTGATCGGGCTGTTCGACCACGCGGCCGGTGTCGAGCATTTCGGCTACCACTGGGAGCTCGGCCGCCACCATGACTCGGCACCGCGCCCCCTCAACTGGATCCGGCGCCAGCTGATCGAGACGGGTCGGACGCTCTGGGAGAACCGCGTCGAGGTCCAGGCCCCGGCCAGCGCCGACAGCGCCGTCCCCATCGGCGGCACCGGCTGGCCCAAGTCGGTCATCTTCGTGCCCCTGCAGCACGAGGGGCGCGTGTTCGGCTACATCAGCCTGCAGAACATGGACCGCTTCGACGCCTTCACCGAAGGCGATGTGCGGTTGCTGGAACTGATCACCCACAGCCTCGCCTCGGCGCTGGAGAACGCGCGCCTGCTCGACGAGACCCAGCGCCTGCTGAACGAAACCGAGCAGCGCAACGCCGAGCTGGCCCTCATCAACGCCGTGCAGACGGCCCTGGCCGGCAGGCTGGACATGCAGGCCATCTACGAGGTCATCGGCGACGAGCTGGCCAAGATCTTCGGTGAGCAGGGCGTGACGATCCGGGTCATCGAGAGAGAGCGTGGCCGGGTGCGCTACGCCTACCAGCTGGCCGACGGCCGGCGCGACGTCTCCAACTTCGAGAGTGCGCTGCGCGGCTTCACGGCCGAGGTGGTGCGCACCGGCGAGCCCCTGTTGGTCAACGAGAACCTGCAGGCTCGTGCCGAGCAGTTGGGCAGCGTGGTGCTGCCCGGCCTGGGCGCCCAGCCCAGGTCGCAGCTGCTGGTGCCCATGGTCGTGGCCGGCGAGACACCGCTGGTGCTGACCCTGCACGACATGCACCGGGAGCATGCCTTCGACGAGGCCGATGTGCGCCTGCTGCAGACCCTGGCCAACAGCATGGCGGTGGCCCTGGTCAACGCCAAGCTGTTCGACGAGACCCAGCGCCTCTTGAAGGAGACCGAGCGGCGCAACGCCGAGCTGGCCGTCATCAACGGTATCCAGCAGGCCATGGCCTCGCGGCTCGACATGAATGGCGTCATCGACCTCGTCGGCGACCGCCTCTTGCAGCTGTTCGGGGGGCGCGACATCACCATCACCCTCATCGACGCCGCCGCCGGCAGCGTGCACTTTCCCTACTGGACCGACCATGGCGAGCGCCGTGAGGTGGCGCCGCAGCCGCTGGCCACCACTGCTTTCACCGGCGAGGTCATGCGCACCCGCCGCACGCTGCGCATCGACGCCGATCTGGTGGGGGCAAGGCGTCGTCTGGGCGGCGTCTTGCCCGAGCACGTGCAGGAGGCCTGCAGCATGCTGATGGTGCCGCTGGTCGACGGCGAGACGGTGTTCGGCGCCGTCAGCGTGGATGACCTCGAGCGCGAGCACGCCTTCTCCGACGCCGACCAGCGCCTGCTCGAAACCCTGGCCGCAGGCATGAGCGTGGCGCTGCAGAACGTGAGGCTGTTCAACGAGACCCGCGAGGCCCTGGAGCGCCAGACCGCCAGCGCCGAGGTGCTGCAGGTGATCAGTGGCTCGATGGCGGATGCGCAGCCGGTGTTCGACAAGATCCTGGCCGTCTGCTCACGCCTGCTGAGCGCCCGGCGCATGCTGCTGGTCAGGGCGAGCGACCGAGGCCTGCTGGAACTCGCGGCGGTGGAGGGTACGGAGGAGGACCGGGTGCTGGCGCGGCAGCGCTATCCGCGGCCGCTGGCCGGCTCGCTCACCGAGCGGGCGCTGAAGACGGGCGAGGTGCAGTCCTTCGGTGACGTGCTGAACGACGACGACGTGCCGGCCAGCACCCGCGATGTGGCAGTGCAGAACGGCCAGAGCTTTGCCATCGCGATGGCACCACTGATCTGGGAGGGCGAGCCGCTCGGCGTGATCGACGTGATTCGCGAGCCCGGCGAGTACTTCAACGAGCGCGAGCTGGCGCTGCTGCGCTCCTTTGCCGACCAGGCTGTCGTCGCGCTGCAGAACGCCCGCCTGTTCAACGAGACCAAGGAGGCCCTGGAGCGCCAGACCGCGCTGGCTGGCGTGCTGCAGACCATCAGCCGCTCGGTGGCCGACCCCAAGCCGGTGTTCGACGACATCCTGCAGAGCTGTGCAAGGCTGTTCCGCAGCCAGCGCATGGTGATGCTGCTGGCCGGGGACGACGGCTGCCTGCACCTGGCTGCCCATGTCGGCAGCTCGCAGGAGCGGGCCCGCGCCGAGCGCACCTACCCGATGCCCATCGCCGGCACCGCCAGCGAGCTGGCGCTGCGCGAGAAGCGTCTCGTCAGCTTCCATGACGTGGCCAACGACCCCGAGGTGCCACCGACCCTGCGGCAGCTGGCCGCGGACTTCGGCGAGAACTTCTCAATGTCGATGGCCCCGCTGCTGTGGAACGACCGGGCGCTGGGCGTCATCAACGTCATCCGCCGGCCCGGCGATGCCTTCAACGACAGCGAACTGGCCCTGCTGCAGATCTTTGCCGACCAGGCGGCCATCGCCATCCAGAACGCGCGCCTCTTCCATGAAGCCCAGGCGGCGCGCGCCGCGGCTGAGTCCGCCAACGAGGCCAAGAGCGCCTTCCTGGCGACGATGAGCCACGAGATCCGCACGCCGATGAATGCCGTCATCGGCATGAGCGGCCTGCTGCTGGACACGCCGCTGACGGCCGAGCAGCGCGACTTCGCGGCCACCATCCGCGACAGCGGCGACGCGCTGCTGACCATCATCAACGACATCCTGGACTTCTCCAAGATCGAGGCCGGACGCATGGACATCGAGGCCCAGCCCTTCGACCTGCGCGATTGTGTGGAGACGGCCCTCGATCTGGTGGGCGCGCGTGCGGCGGAGAAGCGTCTGGACCTGGCCTATCTGTTCGAGGGCGAGGTGCCCGCGGCCATCCGCGGCGACGTGACGCGGCTGCGCCAGGTGCTCTTGAATCTGCTGGCCAACGCGGTCAAGTTCACCGAGGCCGGCGAGGTGGTGCTCAGCGTGGCCGTCGAGGGCGACGAGCAGACCGGCGAGGGCCGCCTGCTGCACTTCACCGTGCGCGACACCGGCATCGGCCTCTCGTCCGAAGCGATGGGTCGGCTGTTCCAGAAGTTCAGCCAGGCCGATGCGTCGACCACGCGCAAATACGGCGGCACCGGCCTGGGTCTGGCCATCTCCAAGCTGCTGGCCGAGCTGATGGGCGGGCGCATGTGGGCCGAGAGCGCCGGGCCCGGCCAGGGTTCGAGCTTCCATTTCACCATCCAGGCACCCGAGGCCGAACTTCCCACGGCGGGCCGGCGCGAGTTCCTCGGCCCCCAGCCGGCGCTCAAGGGCCGGCGACTGCTGGTGGTGGACGACAACGCCACCAACCGGCGCATCCTGGCCTTGCAGGTGGCGAAGTGGGGCATGGTGCCCAGGGACACCGAGTCGCCCGAACAGGCGTTGCAGTGGCTGACCGGCGGCGAGCGCTTCGACCTGGCCATCCTGGACATGCACATGCCCGGCATGGACGGGCTCGCGCTCGCGCGCCGCATGCAGGATGTCGCGCCGGCGCTCCCGCGCGTGCTGTTCAGCTCGCTGGGACGCAAGGAGGTGGGCGACAGCGAGGGCAGCTTCGCGGCCTATCTGCACAAGCCGCTGCGCCAGAGTCAGCTGCACGACACCTTGATGGGCCTGCTGGCTGGCGAGGTCCTGGCTGCCGAGCCGACGGAGCGCCCGCGGGTGGACGCCGGCGTGGCCGAGCGCCATCCGCTGCGCATCCTGCTGGCCGAGGACAACGTCGTGAACCAGAAGCTGGCGCTGCGGCTGCTGCAGCAGATGGGCTACCGGGCCGACGTGGCCGCCAACGGCGTGGAGGTGCTGGAAGCGGTGCAGCGGCAGCCCTACGACGTGGTGCTGATGGACGTGCAGATGCCGGAGATGGACGGCCTGGAAGCCAGCCGGCGCATCTGCCAGTCGGAGCGGCGACCGCGCATCGTGGCCATGACGGCCAATGCCATGCAGGGCGACCGCGAGGCCTGCCTGGCCGCCGGCATGGACGACTACGTGACCAAGCCCATCCGCGTCGAGGCGCTGGTGGCGGCCCTGCAGGCGGTGGAGGCGATGGCATGAGCGTTGCCCTTGTGCTGCTGCGGTGGTTGATCGGCCTGTCGCTGGCTCTGGCGGCTGGCGTCTGCCGGGCCGATGACGCGCTGCCTTTCGACTACGCCTGCGGTCCCGCCGCGGCGGGCGGGGTGGCAGCCGTGCCCGCTGCGGCGTGGAAGCCGGTGGGCGACGGCAAGCTCCGGGGCTTGTTCGGCAATCCCTGCTGGGTGCGGCTGGATGCGACGGCCATTCCTGAGGGTCGGACGCTTCGCCTGACCGGCGCCGCGGGACGCAAGGCCGTGGAGGTCCGCGACGATCAGGGGCGTCTGCTGGCCGATGCGGTCGACTTCGGTCCCCGACACCAGGCCCTGGTGACCGCGGGCGAAGGCCTGGGCAGCGTCAGCTTTCCCAACCTGTCGCGTCGCGCGGGAGGGCTGGTGCTGCGCGTCGAGCGTTCGTTCTACACCGTACGCATCGACGCCGTCGACCTGACGGTGGCCCTGGCCGATGATCGCGGCTACGAGTTCCTGCATCTGGTCTTTGCCGTCGGCTGTGCCGGCATGGCGGTGGTCGCCCTCGTGCTGGCGGCCACCGGCCGGGACCGCCGGCAGCTGCTGTTCGCCTTGCTGTTCGCCTGGCTCGTGGTCGGCGAATGGGCCAGCTCCGGCCTGGCGCTCAGCCTGACGCCGCAGTTCACGGCGGCGAGCTGGCTGAATTCGCTGTTCGACCCCGTCGAGAACTGCCTGTCCCTGCTCGTCTGCGTGATGCTGATGGAATTGCCGCGCGTGGCACCGCGCCTGGGCCGCGCCCTCGTCGCCCTGGCCGTTGCCTACCTGCTGACCATCCCCTGGTTCCTCCACGACAACGGGGTCAGCGGCGTGGGTGCCCGCGCCCTGCAGCTCGTCGGCCTGGCGGTCTGGCTGGTGGGTTTCCCGGCCTCCTTGATGGCGTGGCGGCGCGGGGTGCGGATGGGCTTGCTGGTGGCGGGCGTCTGGCTGGCCTCCCTGCTCGCCTGGGGGCCGTTGGTGGTCGCGGGCCTGATCAGCCTGTGGTGGCCGGTCGACGTCAGCCGGTTCCTGCCCTCGATCCTGACGCAGAGCCTGGTCACCCTGCTGGTGCCTGCGCTGTTCGTCTACGCCATGCTGCGGCGGGCGCGTGACCATCAACTGGAGGGCCGCCGCCTGCGCGTCCAGGCCGAGCAGGAGCATGCCCTGGCCCGGGCCGCGGAAGCCGCCAGCCAGGCCAAGAGCGAGTTCCTGGCCACCATGAGCCACGAGATCCGCACGCCGATGAACGGCGTCATCGGCATGAGCGGGCTGCTGCTGGACACGCCGCTGAACGACGAGCAGCGTGAGCACGCCCAGACCATCCGGGACTCGGCGGAGGCCTTGATGACGGTCATTAACGACATCCTGGACTTCTCCAAGATCGAGGCCGGCAGGATGACGGTGGAGCGACTGCCGTTTGCGCTGCGGCCGCTGCTGGAGTCCTGCCTGGACGTGCTGCGCTTCCGGGCGGCCGAGAAGAGCCTGATGCTGTCGCTGCAGGTCGGGGCCGACGTGCCGGCCGCCGTGTCCGCGGACCCGACGCGGCTGCGCCAGATCCTGCTGAACCTGCTGTCCAACGCCGTCAAGTTCACGCCCCAGGGTTCGGTCAGGCTGACGGTCGGCCGCGGCGAAGGCGATCTGCTGCGCTTCGAAGTGAGTGACAGCGGCATCGGCCTCACACCCGAGGCGCTGGGCCGCCTCTTCCAGCGCTACAGCCAGGCCGATGACGGCACCGCGCGCCAGTACGGTGGCACGGGCCTGGGACTGGCCATCAGCCGCACGCTGGCCGAGCTGATGGGCGGCGGCATGACGGCGAGCAGTGCCGGACCGGGGCAGGGCAGCTGCTTCAGCTTCAGCATCCAGGCACCGGCCGCCGAGCTGCCAGCCCAGGCCGGGGCGCCGGCGGTGGCCGCCACGCCCGACCTCGCGCGGCGCCATCCGCTGCGCATCCTGCTGGCCGAGGACAACGTCGTGAACCAGAAGCTGGCCCTGCGCTTGCTTGGTCAATTGGGCTACGAGGCGGACCTGGTGGTGAATGGTGCCGAGGCGGTGCGCGCCGTCATGGCGGGCTCCTACGATCTGGTGCTGATGGATGTACAGATGCCGGAAATGGATGGGCTGCAGGCGGCGCGTCAGCTCGTCGACAGGCTGGGCGACCGGCGACCCCGCATGGTGGCGATGACGGCCAGCGCGATGCAGTCCGACCGGGATGCCGCGGCCGCTGCCGGCATGGATGGCTACGTGACCAAGCCCATCCGCGTCGCCGAGCTGGTGCAGGCGTTGATGCAGGCCAACAAGGAGGAGGTGAGCGATGGCTAGCGGGGTGATCGATGAGCAGGTGTTCGCCGAGCTGCAGGACAGCGCCGGCGCCGATTTCGTCGTCGAGCTGGTGGATTCCTTCCTCGAGGACGCGCCGCAGGGCCTGGCGGCGCTGCACGCGGCGGTGGCGACCGGCGACGCCGTGGCCTTCAGGCGCCATGCGCACTCGTTGAAGTCCAACGGTGCCACCTTCGGCGCGATGGCTTTTGCCGAGGCGGCGCGCGCGCTCGAGCATGCGACCCTGGCCGATCTCGGCGGTACGGCCGGAGGCCGCGTCGATGCGCTGGCGCAGCTGTTCGGCGCGGTGCGTGCCGACCTGCTGGAGCGCCGCCATGCGTGACCGCCGCGCCAAGTCCGCCCGCATCCTGCTGGCCGAGGACAACCGGGTCAACCGCCTGCTGCTGGCCCGCCACGTCGAGCTGCTGGGCCACCAGGTCGAGATGGTGGAGGACGGTCTCGCGGCGCTGGAGCACATGCAGAAATCGACCTTCGACCTGCTGCTGCTGGACATCGACATGCCCGGCATGGACGGCCTGCAGCTGCTCGAGAAGCTGCGCGCCCAGCCCGAGCTGCGCGAGCTGCCCGTCATCGTCACCTCGGCCGTCGAGGGCATGGACGCCGTCGTGCGCTGCGTCGAGCTCGGCGCCGAGGACTATCTGCACAAGCCCGTCAACCTCGTGCTGCTGAAGGCCCGCATCAACGCCAGCCTGGAGCGCAAGCGGCTGCGCGACCAGCAGCGCGAGCTGGTGCGCCGCTTCGCCACCAGCGAGGTGGCCCAGAACCTCGAGGCCGAGGGTTTCGCCCTGGGCGGGCGGGCGGTGCAGGCGACGGTGATGTTCTGCGACATCCGCGGCTTCACGGCCCTGGTCGAATCGCGGCCACCCGAGGAAATCATCGAGCTGCTGAACACCTATTACACGCTGATGTTCGCGGCCATCAACGGCCATGGCGGCGTCGTCAACCAGATGATCGGCGACGGCCTGATGGCGGTCTTCGGCGCACCGCAGCCGCTGGAGGCTGCCTGCCAGTGCGCCTTGCTGGCCGCGGTCGAGATGGTGGAGATGGTGGCCCAGTTCAGCGCCGAGCAGCGCGCCGACGGCCGGCCCGAGATCCAGATCGGCGTCGGCGTGGCCAGCGGCGAGGTCGTGGCCGGCTACACCGGCACGCGCCAGCGCGCCACCTATACCTGCATCGGCGACACCGTCAACATCGCCGCCCGGCTGGAGGCCCACACCAAGACCGTCGGCCGCGCGGTGCTCTTCGATGCCGCCACGCACGCCGAACTGGCCGGGCTGCTGCCCAGCGAGCCGCTCGGGCCGGTGCAGTTCAAGGGCAAGACGAGCGAGGTCGAGGTGTTTGCCCTCAGCCTGAGCTGATCCCGGATTACTTCATCGGACCCTCCATGACCGACTACCTTGCCACCGCCCTCGGCCTCATCGGCGCCGCGCTGATGCTGGCCAGCTATCTGATGAAGAGCATGCTGCCGCTGCGCATCGCCGCGCTGTCGGCCTGCTGCTTTCTCGTCGCCTACGGGGCGCTGAAGCAGGCCATCCCCACCCTGGTGCTGTACGGCGTGCTGATTCCCATCAACGTGAAGAAGACGCTGCAGATGCGCAAGCTGGTGCAGTCCATCGAGCGCGCGAAGGACGACACGCCGGTGTCCGAGTGGCTGCTGCCGCATATGCACCGCCGCACCGTGGCCGCCGGCACCACGCTCTGGCGCCAGGGCGACGCGGCGACCGAAATGCTCTATCTGGACGCCGGCACGCTGCGCCTGGCCGAGTACGACGAACTGCTGCAGCCGGGGGCCCTGGTCGGCGAGATCGGCCTGTTCGCGCCCGACAACCGCCGCACGCTGACGCTGGAGGCGGCCAGCGACTGCGTCGTCTACAGCCTGACGGCCGAGGAGATGGCGCTGCTCTATTATCAAAACCCCAAGCTCGGCTTCCATGTGATGCGTCTCGTCGTCGCCCGGCTGATGCGCGACCTGTCGCGTCAGCGATCCGAATCCGCCCCGGCTGCATGAAGGGCCCGCTCAGTCTGCGCAGCCAGCTCAGCCTCGTCCTGGGTGGTCTGGCCCTGGCCATCCTGCTGGGCGTCGGCGGCTACCTCGGCAACCTGGCCACCAGCGAGCTCTACACCGCCCAGCAGTCCGCCGTGCGCGCCACGGCCCAGGCGGCCGCCGAGCTGCTGGCCACCCAGCTGCGCGACCGCGAGCGCGAGATCGAGCTGCTCAGCATCGCGCCTCATCTCACCGAAGGCAAGCTCGATGCGGCCGCGGTGCGCGAGGCCCTGGACCGCCGCCAGGCGCTTCACGACGAGTTCGCGTGGATGGGCGTGGCCGACCCCGAGGGCACCGTGCTGCAGGCCACCGGCGGCATGCTGACTGGCCGCTCCGTCGCCCAGCGCGAATGGTTTGTCGCGGCGCGCGAGCGCGTCTATGTGGGCGACGTGCACGAGGCCAAGCTGCTGGCCACCATGCTGCCGGCCCAGCCCAACGGCGAGCCGACGCGCTTCATCGATTTCGCCGCTCCCATCCGCGACGCCGACGGCCGGCTGCGTGGCGTCGTCGGCGCGCATGCGCACTGGCGCTGGATCACCGGTATCGTCGACGGCACGGCGCGCCGCCAGCAGCCCGGCAGCGGCATCGACGCCCTCATCCTCGACCGCCAGGGCCGCATCCTCTATCCCGAGGCGCTGAAGATCGCCCAGGCCGCCGGCGAGAGCGTGCTGCCCAAGAACCTCGTCAACGGCCGCTTCGAGGGCCCGCTGACCTTCGGCGACGGCAAGGACTACCTGACCAGCGAGGCGCCCCTGCTGGCGCGCACCAACGCCGAGCTGGGCTGGCGCATCGTCGCTCGCCAGCCACTGGAGCAGGCCTTGCGTCCGGTGCGTGACCTGCGCCGCGAGCTGGTGCTGCTGGGCGCCATGATGGCCGCCGCGCTGACGCTGGCGGCGCTGTTGCTGGCCCGGCGCATCAGCCAGCCCGTCGAGCAGCTCGCCCGCATCGCCCAGCGCGTCGAGGCCGAGCGCCGCGTGCCCGAATTCCCGGCCAAGCCGGCCGCCCGGGAGCTGGCCCAGCTCAGCGACGCCATGCAATCCATGGCGACCTCCCTGCTCGACACCGAGCAGCAGTTGCAAAAGACCAATGCCACACTGGAGGCCCAGGTCGAGCAGCGCACCGCCGAATTGAAGACGGCCAACGCGGCCCTGGAGCATCTGGCCACGCGCGACCCGCTGACGGGTCTGCACAACCGCCGCAGCCTGGACGCCCGCCTGGCCGAGGCCCAGGCCCTGGATCGTCGCTACGGCGCCAGCAACGGCCGCGTGCATGGCCTGCTGCTGGTGGACATCGATCATTTCAAGCGTGTCAACGACAACTTTGGCCATCCGGCGGGCGACGCCGTGCTGCGCCTGGTGGCCGAGCTGCTGCAGAACTCGGTGCGCGTCACCGATGTCGCGGCCCGCTTCGGTGGCGAGGAGTTCGCGGTGTTGCTGCCCGAGCTGGCCGGGCCGCTGGAGGCTGTCATGGCGGCGGAGAAGATCCGCGCCGCCGTCGAGGCCGCCCACTTCCCCGAGGTCGGCAAGCTGACCATCAGCGTCGGCGTCAGCCTGGCCTCGCCGGACGACGCCGACGTGCGCCCGCTGATCGACCGCGCCGACGCGGCGCTGTACGAAGCCAAGCGGGGCGGGCGCAATGCCGTGGTGCTGAAGACGGCCGAAGCGACGGTCTGAGGGCGGTCTGGAAGCCACCCGACAGGCGGCGTCAAGAATTCCCCGCATCCACGGGCAGAGGCGCCCCCTAGGCTGGCGCCATGTCCATAGCTTCCCCTTCCAGCCGCATCTTCTGGGGCAAGCTGCCCATGGAGGTGAGCCTGTACACGGCCGCCGAGCTGCGCTCGCAGTGGCTCGTGGCGCTGGAACACCAGGCCCACGGTGGCGAGGCCGTCGAGCTGGACGGCTCGGCCGTCGAGCAATTCGACGCCGCCGGCGCCCAGAGCCTGCTGGCCCTGGCCCATGCCTTGAGCGCCCGCGGCCAGCGCCTTCAGCTGACGCACGCCAGCGACGTGCTGGTCCATGCCTGCCGGGCCCTGGGCCTGGCCGACCTCATTGCCTCCACCGTCAGCGAGCCGCAGCCATGAGGGTCGCCTGATCGATGCTGCTGCGGGAACTGCGCGAGTCCAGCTTTGAGCGACTCGCCGAGCTGATGCAGGCACGCGCCGGTGTGAGCCTGGGAAACGCCAGGCCGCTGGCCGTTGCCCAGCGCCTGGCGCCGCGCCTGCAGCGCCTGGGCCTGGATGGCTATGAGGCCTATGTCGAGCTGCTCGCCGCCCCGGACGGCGAGGCCGAGTTGCAGATGGCCGTCGATCTGCTGACCCAGCCCGACAACCACTTCTTCCGCGAGCCGGCCCATTTCGACCTGCTGGCGTCCGAACTGAGCCGGCTGCGTCCGCAACGACTGCGGCTGTGGAGTGCGGCCACGGCCTTCGGCGACGAGGCCTACAGCCTGGCCATGCTGCTGGCCGACCTGCAGCAGGCGGGGCGCATTGGCGCGGACTGGTCGGTGCTCGGCAGCGACATCAGCGAGCGCGCGCTGCGCGTCGCCGCCGAGGCCATCTATGCCGAGGACAGGCTGCGCCATGTGCCCGCCGAGCGGCTCATGCGCCATGGTCTGCGCGGTCGTGAGGGATCGGCCAGCCTGGTGCAGATGCAGCCGGCGCTGCGCGAGCGGGTCGAGTTCTGCCTATGGGATCTGCGCCAGTCCGCCGACGGGCTCGGGCCCTTCGATGCCATCCTGTTGCGCCATGCCCTGCCGTACTTCGACGCGCGCGCGGCCCAGCTGCTGGTCGAGCGCCTGCTGTCCCGGCTCCGGCCTGGCGGGCTGTTCTTCACGGGGGCCAGCGAGGCCTTCGGCCATGTGAGCCTGGAGGCTCTGGCGCCAGGCGCGTTTCGCAAGCGGGTCTAGATCAGCTGCAGCGGCGCGCGGAAGACATAGCCGACGCGCGACTTGCTCTGCAGCGGCACCAGCGTGGGCGTGGCGCGCTCGATGCGGCGGCGCAGGCGGTAGATGGTGGCCGACAGGCCGTCATCGGTCTCACCGTCCGGCACTTCGCGGCCCAGCTTGTTCAGCAGGGCCTCGCGCGTGACCGGCTCGCCATTGGCCTGGGCAAAGCATTCCAGCAACTGGCGGTCGGCCTCGCTGAGCTGGATGCGGGTACCGTCGGGCACGACGAGTTCGCCGCTGGCGCGGTCCAGCTTCCAGACCGCATCGGCGGCCGAGGGCTTGGCGACGCGGCGCTGCACGGCGGCAATGGCCAGCGACACCTGCTCGAACTGCACCGGCTTGACCAGGTACATGTCGGCACCGGCCGTGATGACCTCGCGGAAGACCTCGGGGCCCAGGCGGCCCGACACGACGACCACGCCGGCATCGGTGCGGCGGCGCAGGATCTTGATCAGCTCGACACCGTTGACGCCGGGCAGCATCAGGTCGACCAGATAGAAGTCGAAGGCAAAGGCGTCCGGCGAAGCCAGCAGCGCATTGCTGTCGTCGAAACGGCTGACCGCAATGCCCTGCTGCTCCTGCAGGTACTGAGTCAGGAACTCGGAGTACTCGGCATCGTCGTCGATGAGGGCGAGGGTCTTGGGTTGCATGGCGGCGGGGGACTCGAGAGCAGCCGCGGAGTTTGCCGCATGACTGAGGCGTCAGGACGTGTCGAAAAGCCGTCAAAACGTGGTTTGCTGCACGCTTTGGGTCATAAATGACTGACACTAGGCGGGCGCTGTGATAAATCAAGCCGCCAGCGAGCGGCACGAGGAGACGCGATGGCCGATGACGCGCAGGACGAAGGCCCGGACGAACTGGACTGGCTGCAGCCCGGCCACCGCTTTGCGCCGGCCGAGGCACTGCGGCGCATCCAGGCGCTGTGCGCGTCCTGGCCCGATCTCTATGCCGCCATGCTCATCGTGCTGGCCACCCACCAGGAACTGCCGCGCGACATGCTGGCCGCGGCCATCAAGCAGTTCCGCAACGACCTCGATGCCTACACCCGCGAAGACGTGGTCAGTCTGCTGACGGCGATCTGGAACGGCGGCAAGAGCGGCTTCGACGCGGTGCTGCGCACCAGGGCCAATTCGCCCAAGAAAACCGGCGGCTTCTCTTGGGTCAAGGAGTGAGGCCTACTTCTTGAGCCCGAGGGCTTCCCAGCCCTCATGCCCCAGCTTGTCCAGCGTCTCGAGGTTGTTCTCGTAGATGGAGGCCGTGTCGGGCATGGACTCGACGGCGCGCTCGATGCTTTCCTCGCGCAGCAGGTGCAGGGTCGGGTAGGGCGAGCGGTTGCTGTAGTTGGCGATGTCGTCGGGCTCGCTGCCGTCGAACTGGTAGTCCGGATGGAAGTCGGCGATCTGCAGGATGCCATCGAGCTTCAGGTTCTCGACCAGCGCATCGGCGGCGTCGAGGAAGTCGTTGAAGTCGAGGAAGTCGGTCAGCACGCCGGGATGGATGACCAGCGTCGTGTCGACCTCTTCGGGGTCGGCGCGGTTCAGGGCCAGCAATTCGCGCGCGAGGTCCTTCAGCAGAGCTTCCGGCTCGGTCGCCTCGCTGACGACATAGCGGATGCGCTCGTTGACGTGCACCGCCTTGGCGAAGGGGCAGAGGTTCAGGCCGATGACGGCCTTGACGACCCAGTCGCGGGTGTCGGCGATGACTTGTTCTTGATTCATGCGTGAACTCAATGAACACAGCCACAGAGGCACAGAGACACAGAGAAATTGGTGCTGTCTCTGTGCCTCTGTGTCTCTGTGGCTGTGTTGGTTTTCTCAGCTGCGATTCAGCCAGGCCTCGGCGAGACGCACCCACATCGAGCCGCCCAGCGGAATGAGGTCGTCGTTGAAGTCGTAGCTCGGGTTGTGCAGGGTGCAGGGCCCCATGCCGTGGCCGCCGATGCGGTGCTCGCCTTCGCCATTGCCGATCAGGAAATAGCAGCCGGGCTTTTCCAGCAGGTAATAGCTGAAGTCCTCGGCACCCATGGTGGGCTCGAACTCCTGAACATTGGGCGCACCGACCATGTCCGTCAGCACCTGGCGCACGAACTCCGTCTCGACCGGGTGGTTGATGGTGGGCGGGTAGTTGCGGCGGAACTCGAACTCGGCCTGCAGTTCGAAGGCGCCGGCCAGCTGCTCGGTCATCTCCTTCATGCGGCGCTCGAACAGGTCCAGCAGCTCCAGCGTGAAGGTGCGCACCGTGCCTTCCATGACGACGGTGTCGGGCACGACATTGGTGGCCTCGCCGGCATGGATCATGGTGACGGAAATGACGCCGGGGTCGATGGGCCGCTTGTTGCGGCTGACGATGGTCTGGAAGGCCGTGACGAGCTGGCAGGCCGCCGGCACGGGGTCGATGCCCAGATGCGGCATGGCGGCGTGCGAGCCCTTGCCCTTCAGCGTGATCTTGAACTCGTTGCTGCTGGCGAACACAGGGCCGGTCTTCAGCGCGAACTGGCCGGCCTTCATGCCGGGCCAGTTGTGGGCACCGAACATGGCCTCCATGGGGAATTTCTCGAACAGGCCGTCCTTGATCATCTCGCGGGCGCCGCCACCGCCTTCCTCGGCGGGCTGGAAGACCAGATAGACCGTGCCGTCGAAGTTGCGGTTCGTCGCCAGATGCTTGGCCGCGGCCAGCAGCATGGCCGTGTGGCCGTCGTGGCCGCAGGCGTGCATGCGGCCGAGATAGCTGCTGGCGTGGGGGAACTGGTTGCGCTCGGTCATCGGCAGGGCGTCGATGTCGGCGCGCAGGCCGACGGCGCGGTCGGACGTGCCGTTCTTGACGATGCCGACCACGCCGGTGGTGCCCAGGCCGCGGTGGATGGGGATGCCCCAGTCGGTCAGCGCCTTGGCGATGACGTCGGCGGTGCGCTCCTCGTGGAAGCAGAGTTCCGGGTGCTTGTGCAGGTCGCGGCGGATGGCCGTGATGGCCGGGGCGTCGGCCAGGATGGTGTCGATGAGCTTCATGACGAATGCCTTTGTGAGACGTCGAGTTTAGGATTGCGGCCGGCCATGACGTTCGCCCGCCTTTTCAACCGCTCCAACCGCCTGGCTTTGGCCCTGTGGCTGGCGCTGCTGTTGCCGTTCGCGCAAGCGGCGGCGGTACGGCATGAGCTCTCGCACCTGGGCACGGCCGAACAGCGCCAGCAAGGGCAGGACGGCCATGCCGCCGCCTGCGAGGTGTGCCTGGCCTTCGCCCAGGTGGGCGCCGCCGCGGCGCCGCAGCTGCCGGCTGCGGTCTTGGCGCTGGACCTTTCGTACGCATGCCCCAGCGTCCAGGCCGACCTCGGGCAGGCCGCCGAACTTCCTTCCCAGCGAAACCGCGGCCCACCGGCCTTCCTCTGACAGCAACTTCGTGATGCCGCCCATCGCTTCCTGAGCCGGAAGCGGGATGGGCGGCCGTCATCCATGTCCAGAGGAAATCCATCATGCACGCACCCCGCCTGCGCGTTCTCGCGCTCGCCATCACTTTCGCCTATCCGTCCCTGTCCCACGCCGCCGATGCGGCAGCACCCGCCGACCCGGCAGCCTCCGCGGTTGAGCCCCAGAGCCTCCAGCGTGTGGAGGTCAGCGGCACCCGTCAGCGCCTCGACGCGGCGCGCAACGGCCTGTCGCCGGACACCGGCAGCAGCATCTACCGCCTGGAGCGCCAGGACATCAAGAACCTGCCGCTGGGGGAGGGCACGCCGCTCAACCAGGTGATCCTGCAGACGCCGGGCGTGGTGCAGGATTCCTACGGCCAGCTGCACGTCCGCGGCGATCACGCCAATGTCCAGTACCGCATCAACGGCGTCATCATTCCCGAGTCCATCAGCGGCTTCGGCCAGGCGCTGGAAACCCGCTTTGCCGACCATCTCAGCGTGCTCACCGGCGCGCTGCCGGCGCAGTACGGGCTGCGCAATGCGGCGGTGGTGGACATCCAGAGCAAGGGCGAGACGCTGGAGAACGAGGGCCATGTGGGTCTGATGATCGGCAGCCAGGGCCATGCCGAGACCAGCGTGGACGTGAGCGCCACCCACGGCCCCTGGAGCTATTTCCTGACGGGCTCCTACCTCGGCAACGACATCGGCATCGAGAACCCGACGCCCGAGCGGCGCGCCCTGCACGACACCACCCGGCAGACCAAGTCCTTCGGGCAGTTGTCCTATCTGCTGGGCGACGACAGCCGCATCAGCCTGATGTTCGGCACGACCAACAACCGCTTCCAGATCCCCAACCTGCCTGGGCAGACGCCCGGCTTCGTGCTGGACGGCGCACCGCCGGCCGACTCGTCCCTGCTCGACGCCCGCCAGAACGAGCGCAACCGCTTCGTGGTGCTGTCCTACCAGGGCTCGGTCGGCACCAGTGTGGATTACCAGGTTTCGGTCTTCAACCGCCTGACGGACGTGCACTACCGGCCCGACGTGGCGGGTGACCTGCAGTTCAACGGCATTGGCGCGGACATCCTGAGGCGCAACGACGCCAGCGGGCTGCAGGCCGACCTGAGCTACAAGCTCAACACGGCCCACACCTTGCGGGCGGGCCTGTTCGCCCAGCAGGAGAGGTTCACGGTCAACAACGGTGCGTCGGTGTTCCCGGCCGATGACGATGGCGCGCAGACCAGTGGCGTGCCGCTCTTCATTCAGGACAACTCGCGCATCAGCGGCAGGCTCTGGAGCGCCTATCTGCAGGACGAATGGCGGCCGGTCAAGGCGCTCACCATCAACTACGGCCTGCGCTACGACCAGGTCCGCACCGTCGTCGACGAGAGCCAGCTCAGCCCACGTCTCGGCGTGGTCTACGACCTGACCCAGGACCTGCGGCTGCATGCGGGCTATGCGCGCTATTTCACGCCGCCGCCCACGGAGAAGATCGACACCACCTCGGTGCAGAAGTTCGTCGGCACCACCAACGCCCTGCCGTCGGACGCCAACACGGCGGTCCGGTCCGAGCGTTCCAACTATTTCGACCTCGGCCTGGCCTACCAGGTGTCGCCGCAGCTGACGCTGGGCATCGACGGCTACTACCGCCAGGTCAAACACCTGCAGGACGAAGGGCAGTTCGGCAACGCGTTGATCTTCTCGGCCTTCAACTACGAGCAGGGCCGCATCCAGGGCCTGGATCTGTCGGCGACTTACAAGGGCGACCGGGCCTCCGGCTACGTCAACCTGGGCCTGAGCCAGGCCCGTGCCCAGGGCATAGAGACCGGGCAGTTCAATTTCGAGCAGGACGAGCTGGACTACATCAGCGGCCACTGGGTGCACCTCGACCACGAACAGCGGCTGAGCGGCTCGGCGGGCGTGTCCTACCGCTTCGGTGCGGATGTCAGCGCGAGTGCCGACCTGCTCTTCGGCAGCGGCCTGCGCCGGGGCTTCGCCAACACCGAGCATCTGCCGGGCTATGTGAGCGCGAATGCCGCCCTGGCCAAGAGCTTCGATTTCGGGGGCAGTTTCGGCAAGCTCGACGCCCGGCTGGCGGTCGTGAACCTGTTCGAC
This sequence comes from Roseateles sp. FW305-36, assembly GCF_058787015.1. Taxonomy (NCBI): domain Bacteria; kingdom Pseudomonadati; phylum Pseudomonadota; class Betaproteobacteria; order Burkholderiales; family Sphaerotilaceae; genus Roseateles; species Roseateles sp. FW305-36. The sequence continues at coordinate 97,161 of NZ_JBYSZK010000022.1, forward strand.
CACGTGTACCAGCTGCGCGACGGCTCCGGCATCGGCGTGGGGGCGCCGCAGTTCGGCATGCGGCGTTCGTTCTACCTCGCGCTCAGCAAGCCGTTCTGAGGCGGCGCATGACCAATGCCTTTGTAAGGGGACCAGCATAGGATCGCGGCTGCCCATGAACCTCACCCGCCTGTTCAACCGCTCCCACCGCTTGGCCCTGGCCCTGTGGTTGGCGCTGCTGTTGCCCCTGGCGCAGGCGGCGGCCGTGCGGCATGAGATCTCCCACTTCGGCGAGCAGCGCACCCAGCGCCTGGACCTGACGGCCGAGCATTGCGAGCTGTGCCTCGCCGCGGCGGCCCTGGGCAGCATGGCGCCGCCCCTGGCGGCCGGTGCACCCGTGCTGTCGGCGCCCGCCGGCCAGGCGGCCATCCCGTTCATGGAAGCGGGCCGGGCCGGGTGCGAGACCCTGCCTTACCACTGCCGCGCGCCACCCTCGCTGACGAATTGAACGCCCGCCGCGCCTCCCCGGGAGGCTTGCGGCTTGTCGACCATTTGTTCAACGGGATCCACCGTGTCTTTCCGAATCCCCGCGGGCCTTGCGCTCGCCGTGGCTGCCAGCTCTGCGCTGGCGGCCGAACCCACCGACCTCCAGGCCGTGCGCCAGGAGATTGCCGCCCTGCGTGCGGCCTATGAAGCCCGGCTGCAGGCGCTGGAAGAGCGGCTGAAAACAGCCGAAGCCAAGGCTGCCGAAGCCCCGGCCGCCCCGCCGCCGCAACCCGTCCCCGCCGCTGCGGCACCCGCCGCCGGACCCATCCTGGCGACCTCCCTGGTGCTGTCCGGCCAGTTCAACGCCAGCCGCCGCGACCCGGCCGCCTACCGCATCGGCGGCGTGGCCTTGCCCTCCGATGCCGAGATCGGCCCGGGCGGGCGCAGCTTCAACCTCGGTGAGTCCGAGCTGGGCTTCGTGGCCAATGTCGATCCCTGGTGGCGCGGCGTGGCCAACATCTCCGTGCATGGCGATGACAGCATCAGCGTCGAGGAGGCCTATGTGCAGACCACCTCGCTGGGCAGCGGCTTCAACCTCACGGCGGGCCGCTTCTTCTCCGGCATCGGCTATCTGAACAGCCAGCACGCCCATGTCTGGGACTTTGCCGACGCACCGCTGGCCTACCAGGCCCTGCTGGGCACGCAGTTCAACGACGATGGCGTGCAGCTCAAGTGGCTGGCGCCGACCGACCAGTTCCTGGAGCTGGGCGCCGAGCTGGGCCGCGGCCGGACCTTCCCCGGCAGTTCGGTCTCGCGCAACGGCGCCGGCGCCTGGACGCTGTTCGCCCACACCGGCGGCGACATCGGCGAGAGCCAGAGCTGGCGCGCCGGCATCTCGCTGCTCGACGCCAAGGCGCAGGACCAGGGCCTGCGCGTGCCCCAGGCCGACGGCAGCCTCGTGGATGCCGCCTTCAGCGGGCGCAGCCGCGTCTGGGTGGCCGACGCGGTCTGGAAATGGGCGCCCAACGGCAATGCCACGCGCACCTATTTCAAGCTGCAGGGCGAATGGCTGCGCGGCAGCCGCAGCGGCGACCTGGGCGGCGCGCCGGAGGCGGCTCGCACCAGCGGCGGCTATCTTCAGGCGGTCTATCAGTTCATGCCGGCCTGGCGCGTGGGCCTGCGCACCGAGCGCCTGTCGTCCAGCGGCGTGCTGGAGGACTACGCGCCGCGCAAGACCAGCCTGATGCTGGACTGGAGCCCCAGCGAGTTCTCGCGCATCCGCCTGCAGACCGCGCAGGACCGCGCACAGCCCGGCATGACCGACCGCCAGTGGGTCCTGCAATACCAGATGAGCCTGGGCGCCCACGGCGCCCACAGCTATTGATCGGAGCGATCACCATGTTGAAACGTCTTTCTCTCGCCCTGGTGGCCGTCGTCACGCTGCCGGCACATGCCGCCCTGCAGGTGCTGGCCTGCGAACCCGAATGGGCCGCGCTGACGCAGGAACTGGCCGGCCCGCTGGCCGAGGTCAGCAGCGCCACCACGGCCCTGCAGGACCCCCACCAGATCCAGGCCAAGCCCAGCCTGATCGCCCGTGCGCGCAAGGCCGATCTGGTGGTCTGCACCGGCGCCGAACTGGAGGTGGGCTGGCTGCCGGTGCTGCTGCAGCAGTCGGGCAACACCAAGGTGCAGCCCGGCCAGCCGGGCAACCTCGCCGTGGCCGACTCGGTGCGCAAGCTGGACGTGCCCAGCAGCGTGGACCGGTCCCAGGGTGACGTGCACGCCGCCGGCAACCCGCACATCCAGACCGACCCGCGCAACATCGCCACCATCGCCCCCGTGCTGTCGGCCCGCCTGGCCCAGCTGGACGCCGCCCACGCGGCCGACTACGCCCAGCGCCTGGCCAGCTTCAAGCAGCGCTGGGACCAGGCCCTGGCGCGCTGGAACACCCAGGCCGCGCCGCTCAAGGGCGTGCCGGTGGTGTCCCAGCACAAGGGCTTCGTCTACCTCTACGACTGGCTGGGCCTGAAGGAGGTGGCGGTGCTGGAGCCCAAGCCGGGCGTGGAGCCCAGCGCGGCCCATCTGCAGGCGGTGCAGACCACGCTGAAGGCGACGCCGGCCAAGCTGGTGCTGTACTCGGCCTACCAGGACTCGCGGCCCAGTGACTGGATGAGCCGCAACGCCGGCATCCCCGCCGTCAAGCTGCCTTTCACCGTGGGCGGCACCGACGGCGCCAAGGACTTGTTCGGCCTGTTCGACGACACCCTGGCGCGCCTGCTCGGAGGCCTGCCGAAATGAACTGGAGCGCTCTCGACCTGAGCATCCTGGGCCCGGCCTTCGTGGCCGGCCTGCTGGTGCTGCTGACCCATGTGCCCCTGGGCACGCAGGTGCTGGACCGCGGCATCGTCTTCATCGACCTGGCCATTGCCCAGATCGCCGGCCTGGGCGTGATCGCGGCCGACGCCATGGGCCTGCCCGAAGGCGGCCTGGCGGTGCAGGGCGCGGCGCTGGTGGCGGCGCTGCTGGGCGCCGCCCTGCTGACCTGGACGGAAAAGCGCGCGGCGCACCAGCAGGAGGCGCTGATCGGGGTGATGTTCATCCTGGCCGCCTGCGCCGGCCTGCTGCTGCTGTCGGGCAACCCGCATGGCGGCGAGCACCTCAAGGAGTTGCTGGTGGGCCAGATCCTCTGGGTGGATTGGGCCCAGATCGGCTGGCTGGCCGCCATCACCGCGCTGCTGCTGGCCGCCATGGCCCTGGGGCTGGTCACCAAACTGGGGCGCTTTGGCTTCTATGGTGCATTTGCGGTGGCGGTCACCGCCTCGGTGCAGGTGGTCGGGGTTTACCTGGTGTTCACCAGCCTCATCGTGCCGGCCCTGGCCACGCGGACCCTGAACGGGCGGCGCTGGTCGGTGGGCTTCGGCATCGGCGCCCTGGGTTACGCACTGGGGCTGGCGCTGTCGGCGCTGGCCGATCTGCCCTCTGGCGCGGTCATCGTCTGGACCCTGGCCCTCGTGGCCCTGGGGGCGGCCTTGCTGTTCAAACCCCGGGCCGCATAAAACGACGCCCGCATCGGTTACCGTCACACCCGGCCCGCTTCTTGCGGAGTCTCCGGTTGGAGGTGATCGATGCAGACTGCGTTTGACGAAATGAACGCCGCGGGGCCCCTGACCCGCGCCCACTACGAGTCCTACGCCCGCTGGCTGGCCGACCAGCCCGAGTCGTTGATGCGGGAGCGGCGCGAGCAGGCCGAGCTGATCTTCCGCCGCGTCGGCATCACCTTCGCCGTCTATGGCGACAAGGATTCGGGGGAGGGCACCGAGCGCCTCATTCCCTTCGACCTGATCCCGCGGGTCATTCCTGCCAGCGAGTGGACCTCCATGCAGGCCGGGTTGGCCCAGCGCGTGACGGCGCTGAACCGCTTCATCCACGACGTCTATCACGACCAGGAGATCCTGAAGGCCGGCATCGTGCCCGCCGACGAGATCCTCAACAACGCCCAGTTCCGCAAGGAGATGATGGGCGTGGACGTGCCGGGCAATGTCTACAGCCACATCGCCGGCGTCGACATCGTGCGCGCCGGCAATGCCGACGGCTCGGGTGACTACTACGTGCTGGAAGACAACCTGCGCGTGCCCAGCGGCGTGAGCTACATGCTCGAGAACCGCAAGATGATGATGCGGCTCTTCCCCGAGCTCTTCGTCAACCACCGCATCGCGCCGGTGGCCCACTACCCCGACCTGCTGCTGGACACCCTGCGCAGCGTGGCGCCATCGGGCGTGTCCGACCCGACGGTCGTCGTGCTGACGCCGGGCATGTACAACTCGGCCTACTTCGAGCACGCCTTCCTGGCCCAGCAGATGGGGGTGGAACTGGTCGAGGGCCAGGACCTCTTCGTCGACGGTGGCTTCGTCTACATGCGCACGACGCGGGGGCCGAAGCGCGTCGACGTCATCTACCGCCGCCTGGACGACGACTTCCTCGACCCGCAGGTCTTCCGCGCCGACTCGCAGCTGGGCTGCGCGGGCCTGGTCAATGCCTACAAGGCGGGCAAGGTGACGCTGTCCAACGCCATCGGCACGGGCATCGCGGACGACAAGTCCATCTACCCCTATGTGCCGAAGATGGTCGAGTTCTATCTCGGCGAGAAACCCATCCTGCAGAACGTGCCGACCTATGTCTGCCGCGAGAAGGAGGACCTGGCCTACACGCTGGCGCATCTCTCCGAACTGGTGGTGAAGGAGGTCCATGGCGCCGGCGGCTACGGCATGCTGGTGGGCCCGGCCGCCACCCAGGACGAGGTCGAGGCCTTCCGCGCCCGCCTGCTGGCCAACCCCGGCAACTACATCGCCCAGCCGACGCTGTCGCTGTCGACCTGCCCGACGTATGTCGAATCGGGCATCGCGCCCCGTCATATCGATCTGCGACCCTTCGTGCTGTCGGGGTCGTCGGTGCGCATGGTGCCGGGCGGGTTGACACGGGTGGCGTTGAAGGAGGGCTCCTTGGTGGTGAACAGCAGCCAGGGCGGTGGGACGAAAGACACCTGGGTGCTGGAGGACTAATAGATGCTGTCAAGAACCGCAGATCACCTCTGTTGGATGTCCCGCTACATCGAGCGGGCCGTTCAAGCGCACAGCGCTTGTGCCGAAGGCAAAACACGGCGACGCGCGTCAGCGCGTGCGGTGTTCTCGGCCAACGATTCGGAGTCGAAGCATGCTGTCTAGGACTGCTGACCATCTTTATTGGATGTCCCGCTACATCGAGCGTGCCGAGAACACCGCGCGACTGCTTGATATCGCGTACCAGACCTCCCTGCAGCCGCAATCGGCCGACGAGTCCGAGCAGACCTGGCGCAGCCTGGTGTCCATCTCCGAGTTGAACACCCTCTTCGCCGGCAAGTACTCGGTCATCAACGGGCGCAATGTCATGGAGTTCATGGTGGCCGACGAGAGCAATCTCTCGTCCATCTTCAACTGCCTGCGGGCCGCCCGCGAGAACGCGCGGGCCGTGCGCGGGTCGCTGACGACCGAGGTCTGGGAGACCATGAACCAGACCTGGCTGGAGTTCCGCCGCCTGCTGCGCGAAGGCGCCCTGCAGCGTGACCCCTCGCAGTTCTTCGAGTGGGTCAAATACCGCAGCCATCTGTCGCGCGGCGTGACGGTCGGCACCATGCTGCAGGACGAGGCCTTCCACTTCATCCGCATCGGCTCCTTCCTGGAGAGATCCGACAACACGGCGCGTCTGCTGGACGTCAAGTTCTACCGCCAGGAGCAGACCCAGACCGAGCACGACGCCGCGCGCGACTTCTATTACTGGTCGGCCGTGCTGCGTTCGGTGTCGGGCTTCGAGATCTACCGCAAGGTCTACAGCAATGTCATCCAGCCCGACAAGGTCGCCGAACTGCTGATCCTGCGGCCCGACATGCCGCGCTCGCTGTCGCACTGCATCACGCGCATGCAGGCCAACCTCAAGCGCGTGGCCAATCCGCAGTCGGGCGAGACGCTGAGGCGGGTCGGCCGCCTGGAAGCCAAGCTCGCCTTCGGCAGCATCGACGAGATCCTGGCCGAGGGCCTGCACCCCTTCCTGGACGGCTTCCTCGCCGAGGTGTCGGACCTGGGTGACCGCATCAGCAAGGACTTTCTCGTGTGAACGGGGCATGCGCATGAACAACCATCACCAGCGGGCCGAGCGCCGGGCCGCCCCAAGCCGGCCCGCATCCCCTCGGGGGATCGGCCGACGTAACCGTCGGACGAGGGGCTGACATGTCTATCCACGTCGCGCTGAAGCACGTCACGCGCTACAAATACGACCGGCCGGTCAGCCTCGGCCCCCAGGTCGTGCGCCTGCGCCCGGCGCCGCATTGCCGCACGCCGGTGCTGAGCTATTCGCTGCGCATCGAGCCCGCCGATCACTTCATCAACTGGCAGCAGGATCCCTTCGCCAACTACCTGGCGCGGCTGGTCTTCCCCGAGAAGACGACCGAGTTCACCGTCACGGTCGACCTGGTCGCCGAGATGGCGGTCTACAACCCCTTCGACTTCTTCCTCGAGCCGCACGCCCAGAAGTTCCCTTTCGCCTATGACGAGGCCCAGCAGGTCGAGCTGGCGCCCTATCTGCAGGTCGAAGCCGCCACGCCGCTGCTGGCCGCCTATCTGAAGGACATCCCGCGCACCGAGCGCGCCACCATCGACTTCATCGTCGACCTCAACCAGCGCGTGCAGAACCGCGTCTCCTACCTGATCCGCATGGAGCCCGGCGTGCAGACGCCGGAGGAGACGCTGGAAAAGGGCTCGGGCTCCTGCCGCGACTCGGGCTGGCTGCTGGTGCATCTGGCCCGCCACCTGGGCCTGGCCGCGCGCTTCGTGTCCGGCTATCTGATCCAGCTGACGCCCGACGAGAAGGCGCTCGACGGCCCCAGCGGCACGACGGTGGACTTCACCGATCTGCATGCCTGGTGCGAGGTCTATCTGCCGGGCGCCGGCTGGATAGGCCTGGACCCCACCTCGGGTCTGCTGGCCGGCGAAGGCCATATCCCGCTGGCCGCCACGCCCACGCCGGGCAGCGCGGCGCCCATCAGCGGCGGCGTCGACAAGAGCGAGGTGGAGTTCGACCACGAGATGAGTGTCACGCGCATCTATGAGTCGCCGCGCGTGACCAAGCCCTACACCGAAGAGCAATGGGCCGAGGTGCTCCAGCTCGGCGCCCAGGTGGACCGCGAACTCGTCGCCGGCGATGTACGCCTGACCATGGGCGGCGAGCCCACCTTCGTCGCCATCGACGACCGCGATGCGCCCGAATGGAATACCGAGGCCCTGGGCCCCACCAAGCGCCTCTATGCCCAGCAGTTGACGCACAAGCTGCGCGATGAATACGGCCAGGGTGGCTTCCTGCATTTCGGCCAGGGCAAGTGGTATCCCGGCGAGCAATTGCCGCGCTGGGCCCTGTCCATCTACTGGCGCGCCGACGGCCAACCCTGCTGGCGCAACCCCGACTGGTTCGCCGACGAGCGCGAGGGTCACGCCTACACCAGCGAGCATGCCCAGAAGTTCATGAGCGCGCTGACCCGGCGCCTGGGCCTGCCCGACAGGCATGTCCAGCCGGCCTATGAAGACACCTTCTACTACCTGTGGCGCGAGCGTCGCCTGCCGGTCAATGTCGACCCCTTCGACTCGCGCCTGGATGACGAGATGGAGCGGGTGCGCCTGCGCCGCATCTTCGACCAGGGGCTCTCGCACGTCGTCGGCTATGTGCTGCCCCTGCGCCACGCCGGCCAGCCCTCGCTGAGCGGGCCGCGCTGGCAGACGGGCCCCTGGTTCTTCCGCGACGAACGCCTCTATCTCCATCCCGGCGACTCGCCGATGGGCTGGCGCCTGCCCCTCGATTCGCTGCCCTGGGTCAGCAAGGGCGACTACCCTTATCTGATCGAGCAGGACCCGTTTGCGCCGCGCGGCATGCTGCCCGCGGCGGCGGCGCTGCGCGTGCAGACCCTGGGCGTCACATCGGCCGGGCCCGTCGCAGGCCTGCGCTCCGGGGGCCGGCCGGGCGTCGCCGGCGCTGGCGCCGGAACGGCCAACGCCATGGCGCCATCGGCGCCGGCCCGCTTCGAGAGCGCCCACGACATCACGCGCACGGCGCTGTGCGTCGAGGCCCGCGATCCGCGCCGCGCCAACGGCCCCGCCGCCGAAGGCAAGGGCAGGGCCAGTGGCGTGCTCTACGTCTTCATGCCGCCGCTGGAGAAGCTCGAACACTATCTGGAACTGCTGGCGGCGGTCGAAGCCGCCTGCGAGGACACCGGCTACAAGATCGTGCTGGAAGGCTATCCACCGCCGCGCGACCCGCGCCTGAAGCTGCTGGCCGTCACGCCCGATCCCGGCGTCATCGAGGTCAACATCCACCCGGCCCACAACTGGGGCGAGTTGGTCGCCCACACCGAATTCCTTTACGAAGCCGCGCGGCTGACGCGGTTGTCGAGCGAGAAGTTCATGATCGACGGCCGCCACAGTGGCACCGGCGGCGGCAACCACTTCGTGCTCGGCGGCGCCACGCCGGCCGACTCGCCCTTCTTGCGGCGGCCCGCGCTGCTGGCCTCGCTGCTGGCCTATTGGCACAACCACCCCTCGCTGAGCTATCTGTTCAGCGGTCTCTTCCTCGGCCCGACCAGTCAGGCGCCGCGGGTGGATGAGGCCCGCAACGATCAGTTGCGCGAGCTGGAGATTGCGCTGGGCGAAATCCACAAGCTGGGCGACGACGCGCCGCCGTGGCTCATCGACCGCACGCTGCGCAATGTGCTGGTGGACGTGACCGGCAACACCCATCGCAGCGAGTTCTGCATCGACAAGCTCTATTCGCCGGACTCGTCGACGGGGCGCCTGGGCCTGCTGGAGCTGCGTGCCTTCGAGATGCCGCCGCATGCGCGCATGAGCATCGTGCAGCAGTTGCTGCTGCGCGCCCTGGTCTCGCGTTTCTGGAAGCAGCCCTACCGTGCACCGCTGGTGCGCTGGGGCACGGAGCTGCATGACCGCTGGCTGCTGCCGCACTTCATCCGCGACGATTTCGCCGACGTCATGCAGGACATGCAGGACGCCGGCTACGCGATGGACGCGGCCTGGTTCGCGCCCCACTACGAGTTCCGCTTCCCCAAGTATGGCGAGTTCGCCTCACGCGGCGTGCATGTGACGCTGCGCGGCGCGCTGGAGCCCTGGCATGTGATGGGCGAGGAAGGCTCGGCCGGCGGCACGGTGCGCTATGTGGACGCCTCGCTGGAGCGGCTGGAAATCCACGTCAGCGGCCTGGTCGACCCGCGCCATCGCGTCACGGTCAACGGCCAGCCCGTGCCGCTGCAGCCCACGGGCCGCGTCGGCGAGTTCGTCTGCGGCGTGCGCTACCGCGCCTGGCTGCCACCGTCGGCCCTGCATCCCACCATCGGCATCCATGCGCCGCTGACGGTCGACCTGGTCGACACCTGGCAGCAGAAGTCGCTGGGCGGCTGCCGCTACTTCGTCGCACACCCGGGCGGGCGCAACTACGCGACGCTGCCGGTCAACGCCTACGAGGCCGAAAGCCGCCGCCTGGCGCGCTTCACCGCCCACGGCCACACGCCGGGACGTGTCGAAGTGCAAGAGCCGCAGCGAAGCCTGGAGTTCCCGTTCACGCTGGACCTGCGCAAAGTATCCTGAACGGATGCATATCGAGATTGAACCCGGCGTCCGCCTCTTCGTCGACATCGAGGGCCTGGGCTACGAGCCCAACGGCCCGGAGTTGCGCCAGAAGCCGACGCTGATCCTCATCCACGGCGGCCCGGGTTTCGACCACACCGCCTTCCGCCCCTTCTTCAGCCGCTTCACCGACCTCTGCCAGGTCGTCTACTTCGACCAGCGCGGTCATGGCCGCAGCGACCCGAGGCCGGCGGACGAGTGGGTGCTGGACGTCTTCGCCGACGACGTCGTGAAGCTCTGCGATGCCCTCGGCGTCAGCAAGCCCATCGTGCTGGGCCAGAGCTTTGGCGGCTTCGTCGCCCAGCGCTACCTGGCCCGCCACCCCGGGCATCCCAGCAAGGTCGTGCTGTCCAGCACCTCGCACCACTTCGGCCTGGAACGCAAGATCGCCCGCTTCGGCGCCCTGGGCGGGCCCGACGCCGCCGCGGCGACGCGCGAGTTCTGGGAGAACCCCGGCCCGGCCAGCTGGGCGGTCTACGAGAAGCACTGCCGCCACCTCTACAACACCCGGCCCAAGAACCCGAACGCGGGCGGCTGGATGATGTTCAGGCCCGAGATCCTGTTCACCCACACCCGCACCGAGCTGCGCGACATGGACCTGCGGCCGGGCCTGGCGAAGGTGCAGTGCCCGGTGCTGGTGATGGCCGGCGAGGAAGACCCCGTCACGCCGCCGCAGGACGCCGAGGAGATCGTCGCGGCCCTGCCGGCGCCATGTGTGCAGTTCGAGCGCTTTGCCGGCGTCGGCCATGGCGCATGGCGTGACGACCCCGAGGCTGCCGAGCGCGTGCTGCGGGCCTTCCTGGCCTAGCTTCTCTAGGGAGCCGGCGTGGCCAGCGGCTTGCCCTTCTCCAGCACGTAGACGCCGATCAGGCGCGTCGTCGCCTCCGTGGCGTTGTGGGCCGCATGCACCGTGCCGGCCGGCACGACGAAGGACTCACCGGCCTTGACGATGCGCGGCGGTTGGCCATCGATCAGCAGCTCGACCTGGCCCTCGGCCACGTAGCTGATTTCGTCGCCGGGATGCGTGTGCCGGGCGGCCATCGCACCCGGCGCCAGTTCGACCCGGGCGACGATGGCCTCGCGGCCCGGGACCGACACGTCGGCGCGACCCACCACCGTGCGCGTCAGGCCGTTGGCCTGGGCGAACAGGCCGCCCGCGACGGCCAGGGCGGCGAGGCCCAGGCTCCACTTCAGAACTCGTTGCTGCATGAGACAGATCTCCGAGACAGGAATAGGGGCGGCCAGTATGCGCCGTCGGTGTTTGCTCATGGGTGAGTGGCGCGGACATTGCTCGACAATGCCCTTTCGCCTTCCACGCGCCGCATGACCGCATCGACCCGCCTCGCCCATGTCTGAGCTCACTCCCAGCCAATGGAGCCTGCTCCCCGACGAGCCCGAGGAGGTGCTGGCGCCCGACCCGCTGGCCATGGCCCTGTCGGCCGCCCTGCGCAGCCGCGATGGCCATTTCTACGAGCTGACCGGCCAGGTCAACCAGCCCGGCGAGCCCCAGGGCGGCCTGAGCGAACGCTGGCAGCGCTTCTTCGCGGCGGGCGGCTCGGCCGGCTGGCAGGAGCTCAGCGCCAAGGCCCTGCGCGTGCAGCGCCGCGTGCTGGACGACGGCGCCAGCTACAACGTCCACAGCGATGCCCCGCCCCTGCCGGGCCAGGATGAACGGGATGGCGCGCCGCTGGCCCGCCACTGGCCGCTGGAGCTCTTGCCCATGCTGATCGAGCCGCAGGAGTGGCGCGAGATCGAGGCCGGCATCGCCCAGCGCGCCCGCCTGCTGGACGCCGTCATGGCCGACACCTATGGCGAGCGCCGTCTGCTGCAGCAGGGCCTGCTGCCGGCCTCCCTGGTGCTGGCCCATCCGCAATACCTGCGCGCCATGCACGGCAGCGCGGCGCGTGGCGACGTGCACCTGCATGTGCTGGCCTTCGACCTGACGCGCTGCGCCGACGGCCACTGGTGGGTGGTCGGGCAGCGCACGCAGGCCGCGTCGGGCCTGGGCTATGTGCTCGAGAACCGCCTCATCATTGCCCAGCAATTTCCCGAGGCCTTCCGCCAGATGGCCGTGCAGCGCCTGGCCGCCAGCTACCGCGACTTCATCCAGACGCTGACCAGGCTGTCGCCCGCCGGCGAGCGCAGCCGCGTCGCCCTGCTGACGCCGGGCCCGCGCAACGAGACCTATTTCGAGCAGGCCTTCCTGGCGCGTTACCTCGGCATCACCCTGGTCGAAGGCGCCGACCTGACGGTGCGCGCCGACAAGGTCTATCTGAAGACCCTGGCTGGCCTGGAGCGCGTGCATGTGCTGCTGCGCCGCGTCGACGACACCTGGCTGGACCCGCTGGAGCTGCGCCCCGACTCCATCCTCGGCGTGCCGGGCCTGCTGCAGGCCGCGCGCGCCGGCGAGGTCATCATCGCCAATGCACCGGGCTCGGGCTGGCTGGAAAGCCCCGGCCTGGCCGCCTTCTGGCCCGGCGTGGCCGAGACCCTGCTGGGCGAGGAATTGAAGCTGCCCGCCATCCAGAGCTGGTGGTGCGGCGAGGAGAGCGCTTGGGGCAAGCTGCGGCCGCGGCTGGCCGAGTTCATCGTCGTCGCCACCTTCTCGGCCAGCAGCACGACGCGCAGCTTCGCCCCTATCGTCGCCGCCGAGCTCAGCGATGAGCAACTGCGCGAACTGGCCGAGCGCATCGACGCCGACCCCACCGCCTACACCCTGCAGGCCCGCGTCAAACCGACCAAGCAGCCGGTGTGGACGCGCGGCGCGCTGGAGCCGCGCGTGGCCGTGCTGCGCGTCTTCGCCATGACCGACGGCCAGGGCGGCTGGAAGGTGCTGCCCGGCGGCCTGACCCGCGTGGCGCCGCGCCGCGACCCGCTGGCCGACGCCTGGCTGTCCATCCAGCGCGGGTCACTCAGCGCCGACACCTGGGTCATGACCGACGGCGAGGTCGATCCGACATCCCTGCTGGCGCCGCGCCTGGAGGCCGCCGACCTGCGCGACGTGCACTGGACCGTGACCAGCCGCGCCGCCGAGAACCTGTTCTGGCTGGGCCGCTACACCGAGCGCGCCGAGAACAGCGCCCGGCTGGCCCGCTACGTCATCGAGGCCAGCGTCATGGTGCAGCGCGGCGCCATGCCGCCGCCCATGCTGCCGCTGCTGGACGCGCTGGCGCGCCGCCACGGCCTGGTCGGGCCCGAGGCGCCGCATGCCTTTGACGACCCGCGCGGCTTCGAGCGCGCCCTGCTGACGGCCCTGCTGCCCAGCTCCGGCGTCACCAGCGTGGGCTGGAATCTGCGCGCCCTGCAGGGCTGCGCCCAGGCCCTGCGCGAGCGCCTGTCGCCCGAGGCCTGGCGATTGATCCACGAGACGGCGGCCCAGTTCGAGCAGCATCTGCGCGCCGTGCTGGACCGTCCCGGCCCCAACGCCTCGGTCACCGACGTGCTGAACGTGCTGGCCCGCGCCGACACCCATCTGGCGGCCATCACCGGCGCCCAGACCGACCGCATGACGCGCGACGATGGCTGGCGGCTGCTGTCCATCGGCCGCCAGCTCGAGCGCCTGTCCTTCCATGCCGAGGTGCTGGCCGAGACGTTTGAACAGGGGCTGGCCTTGACCGAGGACGGTTTCGCGCTGCTGCTGGGCGTGTTCGACTCCACCATCACCTACCGCGCCCAGTTCCAGGCCCGCCGCGAGACGGCGCCGCTGCTGCATCTGCTGGTGCACGACACCGACAACCCGCGCTCGCTGGGCTGGGTGGCGCGCACCATGCGCGAGCGCTTCACCAAGCTGGCCCGCCACGACCCGGGCTGGGCGGCCGAGATCGCCGCCGACCTGCCCGTGCCCGAGGCCTGGTCGTTGGCCGAGCTGTCCGCACCGGGGCCGGCCCTGGTCGAGCATCTGCAGCGCGCGGCGGCCCAGGCGGCCGAACTGTCCAGCCTGATCAGCCAGCGCTATTTCGCCCATGTCATCGGTGCGGAGCAACGCGTATGGCAATGAAGCTGTCCGTCCACCACGTCACCGAGTACACCTACGACGACTCGGTGGAATGGGCCCACCACGCCGCCTGCCTGGCGCCGCGGGACACGCCCTGGCAGGACGCCAGCGGCTGGCAGCTCAGCATCGATCCCCTGCCCGACGGCTGGGGCGTCGAGGGCCTGGAGCTGGACGCCACCGAGCTGGCCCGTCATCTGCGCCGCGACCCCTGGGGCAACCGCCATCTCAGCTTTGGCCATGCGCGGGTGCATGAGAAGCTGGTCGTCGACAGCCGCTTCATCGCCGAGCTGCAGGACCGCCCGCCGCCGGACGCCCTGCGCGGCCCCGACTGGGAGGCGGTCGCCCAGGGCCTGCGCTACCGCGCCGGCCGCGCCCTGCAGGAGGCGGATGAGTTCGCGCTCGCGTCCACCTATGCCGCGCCCGATGCCACGCTGGCCGCCTACGCGCGCCGCGCTTTCACCCCCCGCCGCAGCGTGGCTGCCGGCGGGTTGTCGCTGATGCACCAGATCCATGCCGACCTGCGCTATCTGCCGCAGAGCACGACGGTGGCGACGCGCGCCGCCGACGCCCTGGCCCAGCGCAGCGGCGTCTGCCAGGACTTCGCCCATGTCTTCATCGCCGCCTGCCGCTCGCTGGGCCTGGCGGCGCGCTATGTGTCGGGCTATCTGCTGACCCGCCCGCCCCCCGGAAGCCCCAAGCTGGTCGGCGCCGATGCCTCGCACGCCTGGGCCGAGCTGTGGTGTCCCGAGCAGGGCTGGCTGGCCCTGGATCCGACCAATGCCGTGCCGGCGGGCCTGGACCATGTCACCCTGGCCTGGGGGCGCGACTATGCCGACGTGGCACCGCTGCGCGGCGTGCTGCGCGGCGGCGGCGTGGCGACGCTGCGGGTGAGTGTCACCGTCGAGCCCGTCGACGGCTAACGCCAGTCTTCCAGGACTTCGGCTTCGTCGGCGGCCTCCAGGTCGCGCACGACGACGCTGGCCAGTTCGCGGCCTTCGCTGTCCCGATGCACGACGACGCTGATCTCGGCCTCGAAGGGGCGGCCGTCGGGGCGGCGCATGCGGATGCGGCCCTGGGCGCGACCGTGGGCGGCGCGCCGGGCCAGCAGAGCGGCCAGGCGCGGGTCTTCGAGGTCGAGGATCTCGGCGCGCTTGCTGGCGATGAGTTCGGCTTCGCTGCGGCCGAAGAGTCGCTGCGCCGCCGGGTTGGCCGCGATGATGCCGCCGCCGGGATGGATCTTGAAAACCGGCAGCAGGCCGTGGTCGAAGAAGGCGCGCCACTGGACCGCGTCGGCGTCGGCTTCGAGGGTCGCGGCGGGTTGCCGGGGGGGCCGCGCCAACAAGGCCAATGAAGCAGCGCAGGCCAGGCCGGCCAGCACCAGGGCCAGCGTGCCCTCGTCGGCGTCCTGCCAACAGGCCAGCGCGGGCGGCGCCAGTTCGACGCGCCAGACCCGGTCGGCCACCGGCAATTCGAAGCTGACGGCCGGCGTCGTCGGCGCGGCGGCGGGGGCGCTGTCGAAGACCGGCATGGGGCTGTCCGCGTCGGTCACGCGCACGCGGGCCGTGAGGTCGGCGGGCAGGGCGCTGCGCACCAGCTCCGCGCTGCGAAAGGCGATCCCGACGACGCCGGTGGCGGCCGCGCGACGCGCCTGCACACTGGCGGGCAGGCGGCCGTCGCGATAGGTGGCGGCGCGCACGACGATGCTGGTCAGCTCGGGGTGGTTGGGGCGGTGGCGGTCGCGTGCCAGCAGCAGCGGCGCGGTGGCGACGAGATCACCGGCAGCGATGGCGCGCTCGACGGCCAGGCGGTAGTGCTGGCCGGGATCGTAGAGGTCGTAGCCGTCGTTGGTGGCATCGGCCGGGACCTGGTGGCGCAGCAGCATGTATTCGGGCCGCTCGCCGGGTGGCTGGATATCGAAGCTCGGGTGTCCGGCGGCATCGGCGCTGCGGT
This sequence comes from Roseateles sp. FW305-36, assembly GCF_058787015.1. Classification (NCBI taxonomy): domain Bacteria; kingdom Pseudomonadati; phylum Pseudomonadota; class Betaproteobacteria; order Burkholderiales; family Sphaerotilaceae; genus Roseateles; species Roseateles sp. FW305-36. The sequence goes on from NZ_JBYSZK010000022.1 coordinate 112,782, forward strand.
CGCCACGCACCCGCTGCAGATAGGCCGTGAGGCCGCCGGCGTCGACGCGCTCGGCGACGAAGCTCAGGATCAGGCCGGGGTAGCGGCCCGAGCCGAGCACGCTGCTGGCATACCGGGCGAAGCGGGCGTCATCCAGCGGCACCGGGCCGCTCGCGGCCAAGCGCAGGGCGGGCAGCAGGTCGAGCTGGCTGCGCACGGCGGCAGCCAGCGACAGCCGCAGCATCTCGGCGCGTTGCGCGACCAGGGCCTGGCGTTCGGTGGCATTGCGCTGCACGGACCAGGCCGCAAGGGCCAGCGTCAGTGCGCAGCCGGCCGCGAACAGCAGGCCCGGCAAGGCCCGGTGGGCAGGGGATGTGGCACGCGTGTCGGGCTGGGCCAGAGCTGTCTCCCGGAGCTGGCAGGGCCATGCCGGCTGGGCTAACGCCTCGATGTGCTGACATGGTGGCCCGATGATAGAGCGGCCGCGGCAGGGCCTGCGCGGCCCATTGCCATGGCATTCGCAGCCCTAGGCTTTCAGCAAGGGCAGCACCGACACGACCATCAGCGCCGCGGCTCCCCAGTTGAAGGCCTGCAGCGCGCGCGGGCGGTGCAGCCAGCGGCGCATCTGCTCACCCAGCAGGGCCCAGGAACCGCAGCAGGGCAGGTTGACGAGGACGAAGACCGCGGTCAGTGCAGCGATGCCGAGTTCGGCATAGGCCGTCACGGCCGTCAGCGCCATGGCCCAGGCCTTGGGATTGATGACCTGGAAGAGAGCCGCGGCGCCAAAGCCCATGGGCCGGCCCTGGGCGTCGCCCGCCGCGCTGGGCGGCGGTGCCGTGGCGACCTTGAAGGCCAGATAGAGCAGATAGGCGAGGCTCGCCCACTTCAACACGTCATGCAGGCCGGGCCAGCGCGTGAAGGCCTGGCCCAGGCCCAGGCCGACGAGCACCAGCATGACGCCAAAGCCGAAGCTGATGCCCAGCAGATGCGGCAGGCTGCGCCGCCAGCCGAAGCGGGTGCCCGAGGCCAGCAGCATCAGGTTGTTGGGGCCCGGGGTGATGGAGGTGACGAAGGCGAAGCCGGTCAGGGCGATCAAGGTGGCGCTGGTTTCCATGGGGCGCAACTCTAGGCAGGCGCGGCTCGAATGGGCTTGCGTTCTGCGGTGGGGGAATCGCCAGATGTGCAATCATCTGCCGTCATGGATGCGATTGACGACAAGATATTGCGCGAGCTGGTCAAGGACGGGCGCGTCACCAATGCCGAGCTGGCCCAGCGCATCGCGCTGAGCCCCTCGGCCTGCCTGCGCCGCGTGCAGGAGCTGGAGCGGCTCGGCGTCATCAAAGGCTACCGGGCGGTGCTGGACCCGGCGCGCCTGGGCCTGGGCTTCGTCGCCTATGTGGCCATCGGCCTGTCGCGCCACACCCTGGACGAGCAGCTGGGCTTCGAGCAGGCCATGCGCGACTGTCCCGTCGTGCGCGAATGCCACAACGTGACGGGCTCGTTCGAGTACCTGCTGCGCGTGGAGGTGACCGACCTGCCGGCCTACAAGCGCTTCCATGCCGACGTGCTGGGGGGATTGCCCCAGGTCAGCATGATCACGAGCTATATCGTGATGGACTCGCCGAAGGATGAGCGGGGGTGATGGATGCGGCTGTGGCGGCAGCGGCCACGGCTGACGGCGGAAGCAGCCTTTGACCAGCTGCTATCGAACCGGAGGGGAAGAAGATCGGCGGCTGATGGGCAGCCGCGAGCCTGACCGATTGCGTTCAGCCGTGCCGTTTGGCGTTGGCTGCAACAGCGGGTCAGGCAGCAACCTGCACGTCATTCCGCGAACCTCACGACAAGGGCTTGATAGATGTGGCGGCGCGTCGACGAGCCATGCCGACAACGGCAAAAGAGGCGGCAACAAACAAGAGACTGAAGGCGATGGCCGCTGATGAGTTGCCAGACTCAGCAGCCAGCGCAACCGCTGCCAGGCATAGGATGAGCGCCGACAACTTGGAGCACCACCAAGTCGACACTGTCAATCGTCCGACCGCTCGCTGACGCAGCCCGTAGAGAGTGGAGGCCACCTTGACCACAAGGCTGGTAGCAAGAATCCACGAGGACGCGGCACGCGCAGTGAGCGTGAAGAAATCGAACTGGAAGATGACGTCAGACGACACGGTCATGCGGCCTACGTCTGAATTCAGCGGCGCCGCTAGGCGTCCGCTGGAATGATGGGCTGGGCCGCAAAGTCTTCATGATGAGTCCCGATCGTCGGTTGCTGTGCAATAGACCTGATGGCCAACGCGACCGACAGGACGCGAAAGATCGCAGTTCAGGCGGATGGCGGACGGCGCATAGCCAACACTGAAGTCCACGAAACCCGAGTAGACGTTGCCAGCGCTGCGAATTTCCACTGTGTAGCCGTAGAGCGGATCGCCAATGAGAGTTGCCGTGAGTAGCAGCTTACGAATGGATTCGGTGTTGAATCGGCCATCTGGACCCGCGATGGCTGCGCGGACTTCACTCGAGACATGTGCACTGACGCGGATCTCAGCCCCGCCGGCGGGCTTGCCGTCTTGCATAACGACACCGCTAATCGTCGGTGCGTAGTAGCGCATGTTCGGGAATGGAACACAGCCGGCCAGCCCGAGCGTCCCGATCAACGGAAGAAGTAGGCGAGCGCCACGCATTCTTTGCGGCTCAACGTTGGATTTCAGCGGCCGCCGCAGGTGGTCTGCTGGAATGAATACGAAGGGACTTCCCACCTTCTGGCCCCGGCGCCGAGGCGCCAAGATTGATGGTGCGAATCGTCAATCTGCAG
>NZ_JBYSZK010000023.1:0-102091 GCF_058787015.1 Roseateles sp. FW305-36
GGATAGAAGCAAGCGCTCAGGATCAAGAGCGTCATCCGGTTGTGAACAACACATCCGATGCGTTCTCACACAGCCTCCAGCGGTTGCTGTCATCCGTAGCAGTTGGTTGGCTTCCTGGTTTCGGACACAAAGCCGACATCCGCTCGCCGTGCGCCGAGCGGTCGTTGATGACCGCTGCCAGCGGACAAGTAGACGTCCGCGTCGGCGGGCTGACACACGCCTCGTCGGGCCACAGCAATCGCTTACTGCTCAGCAACCGCGTTGAATAAACGCATTGCCCAGCTGCCTTGAATCTTCAGGAAGGAGCCTAGGCGCTGGAGCTCAGCTTGAGGCCCACGATGCCTGCAGCCACCAGCGCCAGGCTCCCTAATCTGGCTGACGTCGCAGGCTCACCCAAAAAAGCCATCCCAATGACAGCCGTGCCCACGGCACCAATGCCCACCCAGACGGCATAGGCCGTACCGACCGGGAGGTCGCGCATAGCCCAGCTGAGCAGACCGATGCTGAGCAGTAAGGCGGCTCCCGTCCCTACGGACGGCCAAAGCCGCGTGAAGCCTTCGGTGTACTTGAGGCCGACAGCCCAGACGACCTCAAGAACGCCGGCAACGAATAGAACGATCCAGTTCATCAGGTTCCCCATGAAGATGGGGCCGTCCCCGACGATGCACGAGAAGCAGAGTCGTCCCTGCTTCCGCCCAGGGCCGCGCGGCCCGTGGGAAATCCAGTTTAGCCAAGCGGCTTCAGGTGCCGCGCCGCGCAGTGGCCAGGAAAACGCCCAGCACGACCATCGTGCCGCCCGAGACGCGGCTCAAGACCTTCGCCCGAGCTGCCCGGGCCTTGCTGGATTTCAGCATCCGGTCGGCGCCGAGCACAGCGAGAACGTCCACGAGGGTGTTCAGCGCGACGCAGATGCATCCCAGCACCACCAGTTGCGGTGCCAGTGGCGAATCAGGCGCCGTGAACTGCGGCAGGAAGGCCAGAAAGAACAAGGCCGTCTTGACGTTCAAGGCTTCGACCACGATGCCTTCCGTGAACGCGCGCCGTGCTCCTTGAGCACTGACCGTTCTCGCGGCGTCGTCAGGGGTGCGGCACAGCAGCATGCGTACGCCCAGGTAGACGAGGTAGGCGGCACCGACGTACTTGACCAAGTTGAACGCCCACGCCGACTGCGCGATGAGCAGTGACAGGCCGAAGGCGGCAGCCAGCACGTGGACCAGGCCACCGATCCCGGTGCCGAGACAGGAGGCCAACCCTTCGGTGCGGCCACCGGCCACGGTACGGGCCACCACGTAGGCGATGCCGGGGCCTGGGGTGATGGCCAGGACCACAGCAGCGAAGATGAAGGCGAGAAGCGACATGGCTGGATGCTCAGGGTTGGTGTGATGGAGGCGTGCCGGTAGCAGCCGAGAGCGGATGACCGATACCGCCGTCACCGTAGGAGCGGATGACCTGGGCGACGACGATGTGATAGCCGTTGATCCACTGAGCCTGCTTCCGCTTGGCGGCGATGTGAGCTGGATGCTCGACCAGCTGCTGCAGCGCTTCCAGCGTCTCCCAGTAGTAGACCGTCGAGATGAGCCCCGCAGTCGGGTTCTCCCAGGCTTCCTCACCCAGGTAGCCTGGGATGCCCTTGGCTACGTCGGCAATGACTTTGTCGAGATGGTGGAACTCGTCGTCGTACTCGCCCTTGGCGAAGGTGAAGGTGGCGCTGTACATCCGCCCCTCAGCCCAGCAAGTCGTAGGGGGCCTGCCAGCCCGGAATCTGCGCGATGCGCCCCATCCATGCAGCCATGTTCGGGTACTCGGTCTGAATGTCGAAGCCCAGCTCTTCCTTGGGATAGAACACATAGCCCGCCAAGGACAGGTCGGCGATGGTCAGTCGATCCCCGACGATGAATCGCTGCATGCCAAGGTGCTTCTCGACGATGTCGAAGGCGCCCGCGGTGCGCTGGCGCATGAAGGCCAGCACCGCCTCGTGTGGGGCCGGCGTCGCGAAAGTCCGCAGCCAACGGTAGGTGGCCAGGTTGGCGGTGAACTTGTGGTTGTCGAACAGCACCCAGCGGAGAACCTCAGGGCGTTCCTCTTCAGACAGGCGCAATGCATTGGCGTGTTCAGCCAGATGCAGCAGGATCACGCCCGACTGGGACAGCTTCCGGCCATCGACCTCCAGCACGGGCACTTCGCCAAGCTCGTTCACCTCAGCCCGCCAGGCCGGCTGGCGAGTCTCGCCGCCAAAGTAATCAACGACGACCTTGTCCCACGGCAGGCCGGCGATGGATAGAGCCAACGCCACCTTGTACGAGTTGCCCGATTCCTTGAAGCAGTGCAGCCTGTATGGCGTCATGACGAAGCCTTCGGCGCGGTGTCCTTCATGGCCAGCGCGAGGCCCTGGTTCCCGCGAGCTTCCAGGCCACGGATGGCGCCCTCGCGGTCCTGAGGCTGATGGTGCTGGTTCAGCTTGCGCTTGCCTTCCAGGCGACTCAGCCGGACTTCAATGCCAACGATGTGCTTCAGCTCCTCGGTGATGTAGTCGGGCGGCGCGTCGCCCATCTTCCAGGGCTCGGCCTGGTCAGCCTCGTGTTGACGTGTTAGCCGGGCCACGACGCCTCGAATGAACTTTTCGTCGTCACGGATATGGATGGCGCCGTGCGCATGAACCACCTCGTAGTTCCAGGTCGGCACACGTCGATGCGTCTCCTTCTTGCCGGGATACCAACTCGGGGAGATGTAGCCGTTCACGCCACGGAACACAACGAGCACTTCGTCGCCATCGCGCACGTCCTTCCAGACAGAATTCGCCCGTGCAACGTGCGCGGTCAAGGTGCCAGCACCCGCCGCATCGCCATCAAGCAGGAACGGCAGGTGGTTGGCCTCCAGCCCACCGGCAGTGTTCGTCACCAGCATCCCCAGCGAGTTCTCGCGGACGATGCGATGGAGCTCTTCAATCCGAGGTTCGGCAAATTGCTTGGGCAGGTACATGGGCGTGCCGGCTGTCGATGTAGCCGGAACTCCGGCGAAGGCGTCACTTTGCGCCGATGCTGGCCTGTAGAAAATAGCCAGTTCTGCATCAGTTCACCAGACCAGTTTCCATGTCGACTGACGAACGCCGGACCGGCCTGAGCCGGACGCTCTACGAAGAATTCCGCGCACGCATCGCGGATGGCACCTACGCTGCCGGCGCACCGCTGCCTTCGACGCGCGCTCTGGCTCTGGAACGCGGTCTGTCACGCGCCACCGTCTCTCTGGTGTACGAGCAGCTTGCAGCCGACGGCTTCATCGAAAGCAGAGCCGGCGCAGCCAGCCGCGTCGCCGTTGGAGCCGCACAGGGGATGCACGCAGGCCGAGCCAAGCGTGAGCGAACGAAGCCAACCGCACCAGACCCGCTCGCCGGCTCACTGTCTGCCATTGGCCAACATATCGCTGCGCTCAAGCTGAGCGACCCGAGGCCGACGGCGCTTGGCGAGATTGACTTCGTCTACGGGCCGCTGTCCGGCAGCGACTTTCCGACGCTGACCTGGGTGAAGGCGATGCGCGCCGTTGAAAGTCAGCGGAGTCGGCGCCTTGAGTACGAGGACCCGCGAGGCAATATGGAGCTTCGCCGGGCTCTACAGGCGCACCTCAGCCAGGCTCGCGGTCTCGCCTGTTCGGTCGAGCAGCTCATGATCGTCAATGGCTCGCAGCAGGCGCTCGACCTTTGCGCCCGCTTGCTCGTCGATCCGGGTGGCGGCGTGGTCGTGGAGAACCCCGGCTATCGGATGGCGCACCATGCCTTTGAAGCCTACGGTGCACAGTTGCTCTGCGCCGACGTTGACGCGCACGGCCTGGTCACCGAGCAACTGGGGAAGCTGGGCCCGGCAAAACTGGCCTACGTCACGCCGACGCATCAGTTCCCGCTGGGCTCCTTCCTGCCCATCGCGCGGAGGCGGCAACTGTTGGACTGGGCTGCCGAGCAGCGGGCATGGATCATCGAGGACGACTACGACAGCGAGTACCGCTACGCAGTGCGGCCAGAGGCGACGCTGCAGTCGCTCGACACCCGTGGCTGCGTCATCCACGTGGGCACGTTCTCCAAGACCTTGTCGCCACAGATGCGGATGGGCTACATGGTGCTGCCTCCTGCATTGGTGCAGCCCTTTGCCGACGCCAAGCGGGTGACCGACCGACATGCGGCGACTGCTGTGCAGCGAGCCTTGGCCCGGCTGCTGGAGGACGGCAGCTATGACCGGCATGTCCGCCGAATCCGCCGCCTGCAGCAGGCAAGACAGCGCGCGTTGGTGGACGCGCTGGGCCGTCATCTGGGCGATGAGGTTGAGGTGCAAGGGGCCGCCAGTGGCTTGCACGTCGTGGCGTGGTTCCGAGCGGTGCCGGCGGCGGCAGAGAGCGCCCTGATCGAGGCGGCAAGGCATCAAGGCGTGCGCGTGCATCCCATCAGCCCGTTGTTCCATCCGAGCACGGCCGCGCTGACATCGACACGCTCAGCCGGCCTGGTCATGGGCTATGCGCTGCTGGACGTGGACACCATCGAAGATGGCGTTCGCCGTCTGTCAAAGGCGCTTCTGCACCTCAGGCGGAAGGCAAGCTCGCATCACCACTGAGCGAGCTGCTTGAGCGTGTCCAGCAGCTTGAGCGTGGCACCGTCCACCATGGGCAGTGCGCGGTGGACGATCCAGGTCTCCCGCCACAACGCCGGGCTCAGTGGCACCGCTCGCATGCCGGCCACTGCTGCGGCAGCAGAGGGGCCCTCGACAGGAAGGATCGCGGCGCCGTAGCCAGCGGCCACCAGGCTCTTCATGGCCTCGGTGTAGTTCATCTCGATTCGCGGCTGCGGAACCACGCCGCCCGACGCAAACCACTCAGCGGTCTGCCTGTGCAGCAGCGTGGTCGCGTCGTTTGCGATGAGGGGCTTGTCGGCCAGCCACTTCGGGGTCACTCGCTTTGGGGGCGCCCAGGACTCGGGCAAGAACGCCATCATGGGGTCGCGCCGCCACCGTCGAACGACGAGGTCCTCAGGCACTTCCTGCGAACCCACCAGGGCTACGTCAAGGTCGCCACGGGACACATCCGCCAGGGCATCGAAGGTCCCGACGATGCGGATGTCGACAGCAATGTTCGGATGCGTTGCCTCCATCGACCGTAGAACGTCGGGCAGGAGGAAGGTGACGATGCTGGTGGTTGACCCGAGCCTGACATGGCCGACAGTCCCCGCCGCATAGCGGCGAACCGCCTCCACGGCTTCCCCGGCGTCACGAAGCAGCGCTCTGGCGCGCTGGACAAGGAGGTCGCCTGCGCCCGTCGGTTTGACACCTCCGCTGCCGCGCAAGAGCAGGCGAACGCCCAGCCTTTCCTCAAGCTCAGCGATATGCAGGCTCACGGTGGGCTGTGAAAGGTGCAATGCCGCGGCAGCCGCAGAGAAGGTGCCGAGGTCCACTGCAGAAACGAGCGTCCGAAGCTGGTCGAGATTGAGTGATCGCATCAGCTTTCCTGATATTCGTCATCAGAAGACTTGTCTTCCATGATAGATCGGCAGGTGCAACGATGGAGCCCATGAATACAGCGTCCCTACGACAAGCCGGTAAGAGAGTCGGCGATCTTCTTCGCATTCTTCCCACGCGGCCAAAGGCCGACAGTGGCCGCAAGGAGCTATTGGAGATGGGTGAGCGCGAGTTGCTCGACATCGGAATCGGCCGAGGTGAAGTGCCATTTTTGCTGGCGCACAAGCGATGAATGACCGCCCTGGGTACGCCACCAGTGCTGTTGGCAAGGTGATTCCCTTGCACTCTCGTGATGCTTGTCCATTTGCGCCGAGGCCGTCGCTCACGCCTGAACGGAGCTGGCGGGGTAAGCGGGCGGTCGGTTCCGGGCCTGAAGCTGCCGTTCAAGCGAGCGGCTCTCAGTGAACGGTGTTGGCTGAGTCTGTCGCTCAGGCGCTGAGCAACGAATGACTCAGATCAGCCTGAAGCCGACGACCGCACCACGGCCCACTCCCTGTCGCTCGAGGGGACACGGGCGTTCGGATGGCGCGCAACAGGCGCGCAGCACCACCCAATCAGTCCAGCACCACCTCGGTCCGGATCAACCCCGCGCGCTCCGCGCTGGCCGACAGCGCGATGCGCGTGCCCACCGACGCGCGCACCACCCACTCCGCCACGGCGCGGTCGCCCGTCGGCTGCTTGTTGAACAGGAAAGCCAATTGACTCTGCTTGGGGGCGTGGCCCTCGAGCTGCGGGCCTTCCATGCGTTCCTTGCCGTTGACGAGGCTGATCGCTGGGTCGCCGCTGGGCATGTGGATCTCGAACATGACGCCGCGCACGGTCTTGCGCTCCAGCGCGCGCTGGGTGACATAGGCCGGCAGATAGCCCGCATTGGCCACGGCCATGCGCACCCGCCACATGTCGGGGCCGAGGGCCCGGACTTCGGTGCGGATCAGCTCCAGCTTGGGCAGGCTCATGGCGATCTGCGTCATCCAGGCCGGGAAGCGGGCGGCTTCACGCTCGCGAAGTAGAGGCGGCGGGTTGCGCCAGTAGTTCATCTTGTCCCAGCCACCGATCTCAACGGCGCCCAGCTGCGGGTGCTGGAAGGGCACCCAGTCGACGTGGGCCTGGCCGCCGCACTTCTCGTCGCTCCACTTCAAGAGCTTGAGGTCATCCTCGACCGGGTGCTCGCGGTACCAGTCGATGAATTTCTCGACCTCCAGCCCCGCCTCCTTGCTCGGCGACCACAGCTCCACGACCCAGAACAGCGCGCCCAGATGCTCGTAGACCCAGTCCTGGGTGCCGGTGATGACGTCCTTGGGGTGGTAGCGGAAGTCCTCGTAGATGCTGACGGCCGGATAGCCGGTGTGCTTCTCGCCCAGTTTGGAGAAGTTCTGGAACAGCCACAGGTCCTCGGGCGTCATGTCCTTGTCGCTGCGCGTGCCGCAGGGGCGCAGGATGACGCCGCTGTGGGTGTGATAGCTGATGGCCGCACCGATGTTGGGATGCTGGGTGATGAAGTCCACCATGGCCCTGACCTCGGGCTCGCTGGTCGGGTAGGGGCCGGCGCCCAGCTGCTCGAATTCCTGGCGCCATTCGCCGGGGAAGTTGCGGTTCAGATCCAGGCCTTCGCGGTCTGAATTGACCTTCACGGTCAGGCCGTCGTGGTTCTTGATGAAGCCCTCGGGGATGAGGCGGTAGTACTCGCCGCCCTGCTCGCCGGGTTCGCGCGCCACCATCAGGCGCGGGTCGGCGGGGTGCTTCTTGTAGCCGCCATGCGGGTCGGGCACGCGCATGGTCAGGATGCGGCCGTCGCCGTCCACGTCCTCCATGGTCAGGCCGTCGACGGGCTCTTCCGTGTAGGGATAGGGCCGGGTCGAGCTGCGGATGTGGCGCGGCCGGTCGGCCAGGGCCAGCTCGGCGCCATCGGGGTTCAGGCGCGGCACGATGTAGAGGGTGCGCGAGTCCAGCAGGCGGTTGATCTGCTGGGCTTCGGCCGAGGTGCCGCCGTGCTCCTTCAGCAGGTGGTGCACGTAGTAGAGGCAGGTGGTGGAGGCGGTCAGCTCGGCCGCGTGGATGTTCCCGTCGATCCACATCGCCGGCTTGTCGATGTCCATGCCGCTGGCGAGATTGGTGATGACGATGACCCAGATGTCGCGGCCCTCGTAGCTCTTGCCGATGGAGCGCACCGACACCAGGTTGGGGCGGGCCTCGGCATAGGCGAACAGCAGCGCGGTGAGTTCGTCGTAGCGGTAGAAGTGGTCGAAGCGGGGTGAGGGCAGGGCGGTGGGCATGGCGGCGTCGTGTCTCTTGTGAGGCCCCGAACCGGGGACCTGTGGAATGCCGCGGATTGTCTGAAGCCCGCCCAGGCGACTGCCCAAGGGTTTGCCCTTCATTGCCCCTTGAACAGGGCCTGGAATTGCCGCGACACCGGCAGCTTTTCGTCGCGGCCGCGCAGGGTCACGACCATGGTGCCTTCGTCCACGCGCACGGCGCGCGCGATGCAGCGGCTGTTGACGAGGACGCTGCGGTGGATCTGCCAGAACTGGTCGGGGTCGAGCTGGCTCAGCAGCTCGCGCAGCGGCGTGCGGATCAGCGCGTCGCCGCCCTGGTGGACGACGCGGGTGTAGCGCTGGTCGGCCTCGAAATAGATGATTTCCTCGGGCGGGATCAGATGCACCTCGCGGCCCACGCTGGCCTGGATGGGGCGCATGGCCGGCCGGACCTGGGGCAGGCTGGCGAGCAGGCGCTGCAGGGCCGTGGTGTCGGGGGCGGGTTGCGTCAGCCGCGCGCGCAGGCGGGTCAGGGCCTGGGCCAGGCGCTCGTCGTCGACGGGCTTGAGCACATAGTCGACGGCGCCGGCGTCGAAGGCGGCCAGGGCATGGTCGTCGTAGGCCGTCACGAAGACGATCAGCGGCGGCGCGGCCAGGGCCGACAGGCGGCGGCCGACCTCCAGACCCGTGAGGCCCGGCATGCGGATGTCGAGGAAGGCAATGGCCGGCTCAAGGGCCAGGCAGTCGTCCCAGGCTTCGACGCCGTTGCTGCTGGCGGCGACGATGTCCAGCTCGGGCCACAGGCGGGCCAGCGCCGCGCGCAACTGCTCGCGCGGGGCTTCCTCGTCGTCGGCGATCAGGGCGGTGATGGGATTCATGAGGTCGGAATCCTCAGCGTGGTGGTGCAGCCGGGATGAGCGTCGGCCAGGGTCAGCGTGGCCTGGGGGAAGGCGGCCGCCAAGCGGCGGCGCGTGTTGGACAGGCCCACGCCGTCGGCCCAGCCCGGCGCGAGGCCGGGGCCGTCGTCGCTGATGGTCAGCACCAGGCGGCCGGCCTCCCGTCGCGCGGCGATGTCGAGATGGCCGCCGCGCAGCTGGGGCTCGATGCCGTGGGCGATGGCGTTCTCCACCAGGGTCAGCACGATGCCCGGTGGCAGGTCGGCTTCGAGGCCGGCCGGCACGGCGATGGAAAAGGCCAGCCGCGTGCCCAGCCGCGCCTGCATGATGGCCAGATAGCGCCTCACCATCTCGATCTCGTCGGCCAGCGGCTGCAGCTCGCGTTCGAACATCGGCAGGGTGGCGCGCAGATAGGCCGTGAAGTCGCGCAGCAGCGGTGCGGCGCGGGCATCGCCTGTGTCCACCCAATGCTGCAGCGAGGCCAGGGTGTTGAACAGGAAATGCGGCTGGATCTGAGCGGCGGCCAGGCGCGTGGACAAGCGCAGCTCGGCCTCCTGGTTCTGCAGCTCGCGCAGCCTGGCCTCGATCTGCTGCACGCGGAACAGCGTCAGCATCCACCAGGCGCTGAGCACGCCGGTCATGGCGGCGATGAAGGTGACGTTCTCGCGCTTGACCCAGTCGGCCTCGCCGTTCTTCATCAGCGTCACGGCGGTGACGACGACGACCAGGGCCGTGCCATAGCAGTAGATGTTGAGCCTTGCCCGCGTCGGGTGGCGCCACAGCGAGCGGGCGAGGGCCAGCGTGCCGGCGGCCAGCGCGCACCACAGCCCCCACCAGAGCACTTGCGTGTGCCAGCCCGTGCCCTGGCGCGTGAACAGCATGGCCGGCAACAGGGCCAGCAGGTTCATGGCCACGTAGCTGTCCACGGCCACCGGCCAGGGCTGCATGCCGGCCCTGGCCATTTCCTCGGGCGTGAAGACGCGCATCGGGCCCGGGTAGAACCACTGGCGGCAGTGCAGGGCGTTGAACAGGGAAGACATGGCGGGCGAGTCTAGGCGGGGGGCGGGATGCGGCGCGCCGGCTTGCGGCGAACGGCAGGCTGGCGCGTATGGATGGTTGAGTCGACCGATCGGTCGGGAAAAGTGCAGAATGCCCGGATGCCTGCCTGGACCTCCCTCGACCTGCAGCGCCGCGACGACGGCGTGGCCGTGCTGACCATGAACCGCCCGGCCGTGTTCAACGCCTTCGACGAGACCCTGATCGCCGAGCTGGACGCGGCCTTTGCCGAACTGGGTGGCGACGCTTCGGTGCGTGCCATCGTGCTTGCCGGGGCCGGCAAGCATTTCAGCGCCGGGGCTGACCTGCAGTGGATGCAGCGAGCCGCCGCGGCTTCGCAGGACGACAACCTCGCCGATGCCCGCCGTTTCTCCGCCATGCTGGCGCGCATTGCCGAATGCCCGAAGCCGACGCTCGCCCGCGTGCAGGGCGCTGCCCTCGGGGGCGGGGTCGGCCTGGTCTGCGCCTGCGACATGGCGGTCGCCTCCGAGGCGGCGAGCTTCTCGGTCAGCGAGGCGCGCATGGGCATCCTGCCGGCCGTCATCGGCCCGCATCTGGTCAACGCCGTCGGCCTGCGCGAGGCGCGCCGCCTGGCGCTGACGGCCAGCCGCATCGACGCCGCCGAAGCCCAGCGCGTCGGCCTGGTGCAGCGCGTCGTGCCGGCCGAAGGCCTGGACGCCGCCGTCGACACCTTCGTCGCCGACCTGCTGGCTTGTGGCCCGCAGGCGCAGGCCGAGATCAAGCAGCTCTACGCCCGCCTCGCGCCCGGCCCCGTCACGGCCGAGGTGCGCGAGCTGACCGCCCAGACCATCTCCCGCGTGCGCACCACGCCCGAGGCCCGTGAAGGCTTCGCGGCCTTCCTCGGCAAGCGCAAGCCCAACTGGACCTCGAACGCATGAATCTGAACGACTCCCGCATCCTCGTCGTCGGTGCCGGCCTGATGGGCGCGGGCATTGCGCAGGTGGCCGCCCAGGCCGGCCATGAGGTGGCCCTCTTCGATGCCCGCGCCGGCGCGGCCGAGGCGGCCAAGAGCAAGCTGGCGTCCACGCTCGACGGTCTCGTCACCAAGGGCAAGCTGACGGCCGAGGCTGCCCAGGCGACGCTGGCGCGCATCACGCCGGTGGAGGCGCTGGCAACGGCCGATCTGGTCATCGAGGCCATCGTCGAGAACCTCGACATCAAGCGCGCGCTGTTCGCCGAACTCGAGGCCCTGTTGCCGGCCGATGCCGTCATCGCCACCAATACCTCGTCCATCTCGGTGACGGCGCTGGCGCGCGGCATGAAGCAACCCGAACGCCTCGTCGGCATGCACTTCTTCAACCCCGTGCCGCTGATGAAGCTTGTGGAGGTGGTATCGGGGCTGGGCACCGACCCGGCCATCGCGCAGGCCGTCTTCGAGCTGGCCGGCCGCTGGGGCAAGACGGCGGTGCACACCCGCTCCACGCCGGGCTTCATCGTCAACCGCATCGCCCGGCCCTATTACGCCGAGACGCTGATGCTGCTGCAGGATCGCGCCGCGGCGCCCGAGCTCATCGACGCCTGCCTGCGAGCCGCGGGCTTCCGCATGGGCCCCTGTGAGCTGATGGACCTGATCGGCCACGACACCAATTTCGCCGTCACCAACTCGGTCTTTGCCGCCAACTTCTTCGACCGCCGCTTCACGCCGTCGCTGGTGCAGCAGGAGCTGGTGGACGCCGGCTTCTTCGGCCGCAAGAGCGGGCGCGGCTTCTACCGGTATCCCGAAGGTGCACCGGCCTTGCCGGCCGTCAGCATCGCAATGCCGCATGCACCCCGCGTCGTCGTGCATGGCCGCGGCGCGCTGGCCGAGCGCTTTGTCTCCAACGTGCCCGAGGCCATGCGCGAACTGGACAGCGACTGGGTGGGCCTGGAAATCGATGGCCGCCAGTTGCGCCTGACCGATGGCCGCCGCGCCCGCGATTTCGGCGCCGGCACCGCCGTCTTCGACCTGCCGCTGGCGCCCAGCGGCGACATCGCCTTTGCCGGTGATGCCCACACCGCCGAATGGCTGACCCGTCTGGGCCTGGTGCCGCGCGCGGTGGCCGACATGCCGGGCCTCGTCGTCGCGCGCACCATCGCGATGCTGATCAACGAGGCGGCCGATGCCGTCGCCCAGGGCGTCTGCGATGAGGCCGGCGCCGATGCGGCCATGAAGCTGGGCGTCAACTATCCGGCCGGTCCCTTCGAATGGCTGGCCTTCTGGGGCGCCGCGCCCGTCGGCGCGCTGCTGGACCGACTCGATCAACACTACCGGGGCGAGCGTTACCGCGTCAGTCCCTATCTCCGATGAGCACACAAGCCTTCATCTGCGACGCGATTCGCACGCCCTTCGGCCGCTACGGCGGCGCGCTGTCCTCCATCCGCACCGACGACCTCGGCGCCCTGCCCCTCAAGGCACTGATGGCGCGCAACCCGAATGTCGACTGGGCCCAGGTGGCCGACGTCCTCTACGGCTGCGCCAACCAGGCCGGCGAGGACAACCGCAACGTCGCCCGCATGGCTTCCCTGCTGGCCGGCCTGCCGGTGGAGGTGCCGGGCAGCACCATCAACCGCCTCTGCGGTTCGGGCCTGGATGCCGTCGGCACGGCGGCGCGCGCCATCCGTGCCGGCGAGGCCGGTCTGATGATCGCCGGCGGCGTCGAGAGCATGAGCCGCGCCCCCTTCGTTAGCCCCAAGGCCGAGTCAGCCTTCAGCCGCACGAATGCGGTCTACGACACCACCATCGGCTGGCGCTTTGTCAACAAGCTGATGAAGGCGCAGTACGGCGTCGACTCCATGCCCGAGACGGCCGAGAACGTGGCCGGGGATTTCGGCATCGAGCGCGAAGCCCAGGACCGCATGGCCCTGGCCTCGCAGATGAAGGCCATCGCAGCCCAGAAGCGCGGCTTCTTCGAGCGCGAGATCGTGCCCGTCGAGGTGGCGCAGAAGAAGGGGGACCCGGTGCGCGTGTTGCTGGACGAGCACCCGCGCGAGACCAGCCTCGAGGCCCTGGCCAAGCTCAAGGGCGTGGTCAAGCCCGAGGGCAGCGTGACGGCCGGCAATGCCAGCGGCGTCAATGACGGCGCCTGCGCCCTGCTGCTGGCCAGCGAGGCGCAGGCCGCGCGCCATGGGCTGAAGCCGCGTGCCCGCGTCGTCGGCATGGCCACGGCCGGCGTCGCGCCGCGCATCATGGGCATCGGCCCGGCGCCGGCCACGCGCAAGGTGCTGGCGCTGACCGGCCTGACGCTGGCGCAGATGGACGTCATCGAACTGAACGAGGCCTTTGCTGCGCAAGGCCTGGCCGTGCTGCGCGACCTCGGTCTGGCCGACGACGATGCGCGCGTGAATCCCAACGGCGGCGCGATTGCGCTGGGCCACCCGCTGGGCGCCAGCGGCGCGCGCCTGGTGACGACGGCCATCAACCAGCTGGAAGTGACGGGCGGCCGCTATGCCCTGTGCACGATGTGCATTGGCGTCGGCCAGGGGATCGCGTTGGTCATCGAACGAGTCTGATGACCTTGCGGGACAGACCTTGGCGCGCAGCGCCATGCTCTGTCCCCAACTGATCAGGGCTATTCGAAGAACAGCCTGGAGATGCCCTTCAGGCTGACGAGGTTCCCCGGATTGCTGGTCTCGTTGAGCACGCCGCTCATGCGCGCCAGCAGGCGTGGGCTCTTCTTCGCCCGCCAGATCAGCAGGTCGGCCAGCCAGGGGTGGGCGTTCACGCGGTTGGCGCGTTCGTAGAGGTCGAACTTGGGCTTCAGCGCCGTCAGCCCGGCCTCGTAGGTGGCGCGGGCCGCCGCATCATCGTCACGATGCTTGAGCAGCGCTTCGGCGGCCAGCATGCCGGTCTCCATGGCCTTGCCAATGCCTTCGCCGGTGAAGGAATAGGTGCTGCCCGCGGCCTCGCCGGTGACGAGCAGGCCGGGCCGCGTCCACCTGGCGCCGGTCAGCGTGCAGCGCAGCGGCGCGCCCTTCAGTTCGCCCACCAGTTCGCCGACGCGCATCAACTCCGCCGCCGGTGCGTACTTGGCGACGAAGGCGTCGAAGATGGCGCGCAGGTTGACGTCCTTCTTGACGCCCTTGCCGCCGCCGAGGTCCTTGTGCGAGTCGGTCACGCCGACGCCGATGTTGAAGTGGCCATCCGGCGCCGGGAAGATCCAGCCATAGCCCGGGCGCACCGACTTGTCCCAGACGACTTCCAGCGCCTTGATCCTGCCGACCATCTGCGGCGCCTTCACATAACCGCGCAGTGCCACGCCGCTGGGCGTGTGGCGCTCGCACATGCCGGCGGCCGTCAGCGCCCTGGGCACGGCACCGGTGGCCAGCACGACCCAGCGCGCCTGCACCTCCACGATCTCGTCGCCGCGCTTGAGCCGGGCCCCGACCACCCTGCCGTCGACTTCGAGCGGCGCCTCGAAGCGCGCCTGCTCGAAGCGGGCGCCTGCGTCCTGGGCCGCCCGCAGCAGCAGCGCGTCCAGTTCCTTGCGTGGCAGCACGGCGAGCGAGCCGGGGACGTCGATGCGCCCGCCGCGGGGGCCGATGCAGCCGACATGCGCGACCGGCTGGGCACGCCGCATGACCTCGTCGAGCAGGCCCAGCCGGGCCAGCGCCTGGTGGGCGTCCGGGATCAGGCCGTCACCGCAGATCTTGTCGCGGCCGGGCGGGTGCTGGTCGACCAGCAGCACCGACACGCCGGCACGCGCCAGGGTGCGTGCGCAGGCACTGCCGGCAGGGCCGGCGCCGATGATTAGAACGTCAAGGCACGACACAATTTAAACGTCAGCCATTCGCAGAAATAGTAACAAAAACAGGCAAATTATTGTTTGCGCGCCTTCATTGCACGAAGTATTTTTAATGATCTTTCATTTGGCTGATTTTGCGGCGAAGCATCAATTGTTTGCAAAATCCTTTGTATTATTTCTTTTGAAAAGTCTTTAATTTCTTCGCTTTTTAAGAAAATTGAAAATGCCACCTTGAAGTCTTCTGTTTGCTGACTGGTAAAACCAATGTCTTCGCCCACTGTGGCAAGCATGGCAACAGACGATTCATGTCCATTTTCGGCGTCTTCAATGAGTCGCTGTTTTACTAAAACTGAATCAGCTTCAGATAGCTTCTTGAAAATTTCCAAAGAGTCGGAAATAAATAAATACGCACCGCCTTCTACACCCTCTCGAGCAGCCTTTAAAAGCAATTGAGGGCGACTATTTAAAATGGCAGGGCTTAAAGTTTGGCAAAGACGTTCTTGATATTCAAAATAGTCTATTACCTTCCCATAGCCATTATAAATATTTTTGTCGACTTGCGTTGCCCGATTTTCCCTGACCCTATCTATATTTGAATGCACTTGGCGGCAGTCCCTAACGATGTTGGCAGCATCCATTGCATCTTTGCCAGATCCCGTGGTAAGCGCAACTTCAACGAAAGGTGCATATCCTCGCGAGTCGACATCTTTACCAAAGTATGTCGCCTTTATTGAATTGTCGGTATTATATTTAATTTTATCTCGCGGTTGAGAGCTGCCGTCAGAAAAATGTTTAGCTTCTGCATTGGCAAGTTCTGGCGCAATGCGCACAGGACTTTCGGCAAGTTTTATATCGGTTGAATTTTTAGAAGCGGATGGAAGATCAAACCTTTGCCCAAGCCATGCGACTAAGCCTAATGCTACCAAGATCAGCGCTGTAAGTTTGACCTTCACGAGTATTGCCTATGCCTCAAGGGCCGACCAGACATGACGCGAACTGATCATCGCACTGCTTTTTCTTGTAGCGAGTCCAGATCTCTTGTGCTGCGCCGCAAGCGATTGCAGCCACAATACCTATGCCCTCGCCGTACTTACTTTTATTGAGATATTTTCCGGCGCGCCTTCCGCCTTCCTGACATATAAAAGGAACCCAGCCAGCGCCCGATTTCCAATCATTGTCGACAGCTGTATAGCATGCATTTTTTTGACCTTCGCAACGTTTATTTTTGTCAGTTTGCGAATTGTCAATCGTCCCGCTCAGTTCCAAGTCGCTGTGGATCGGGGCAAGAATATTTACCCAGTAATCAACCCGCTTGACACTTTCACCTGTAATTTCGACATCGGGAAGTTTTTCAATTCCAAAACTCATGATGAAGGAATCTCCGCCACCCTGTCCACAAGGAATGAAATCAGGATTTTCGGCGCCCAACTTGGCACCACCCGGCTTTTTCGACTTGACTGGCGCGACAGTCGCAAGCTGGTCGATGGCAAGAATTGATCCGGAAGGAGTGACAACCCCCGAAATTTTTCCCTCGCTATCTCGCACTACGGTATAAGACTGCTCCCCAACGACTACGGATTGCATCAATCCGCCGACATATTTTGTCGTTATGTTCTGACTCGGTGTGGTTGAATTTAAATCATTGGGGTCACAACTGGCCACTGCCGCACTCATATAGCCAAAAAGTGCCGCAGTGCCAAAAATTGACAATAGTAATTTTTTTATGAAATCAAATGGCCTTCCTGCATCAAATTAATTACCAATGCAATCAATCTGCAGGCGCCAAATCGTATTCTTTTGAAGAATACTATCTATCCCCAATGTCTACGTAAAAATTTCCCGGCCGCCTCTGTATAGATTGCCGAATAAATCCTGATTGCGATATTTTTTCGCGTAAGGAATCATAACTGGCAGGAGATTTCAGTAGTTTGCAGTTGAAGAGCGAGTTTGGCCTTGGCGTAACGGCGCCGGGTCGTACCTCATTGGCTCGCCAACTCAGTCTTGTGTTGCAACCCAGGTTTGAAACCGCCCATCAAAAAGCCCGCCGAAGCGGGCCTTGGGTTCGAGACGCCGAGGGCTTAGAAGCCGTAGGCGGCGCGCACGAACAGGGCGCGACCCGTCGGGTCGGTGTAGCGCGGGTCATAGCCACGCTGCGAGCGGCTGGACTGGTTGGAGAACGGCGGATCCTTGTCGAACAGGTTCTTCACGCCCAGGGTCAGGGTGGTGGCCTTGGTGAACTTGTAGGTGCCCGACAGGTCGACCAGCGTGTACGAGCTGACATTGCCGTAGTACGACGGGCCGCCCACGACGGTGGTCGGGTCGTTCTGGTCGACGTAGCCGCTCTGGTTGCGCAGGCTCAGGCGGGCGCTGTAGGCGTCCATGGTCCAGCCAGCGCTGAAGTTGTGCTTCCACTTGAAGACCGGCGAACCATCGATGTAGACGCCCACGTTCTCCTTGAAGGGGTCGGACGGGTTGGTCTGGTACTTGTAGCTCTTGATGTAGGTGCCGTCGTAGCTCAGCGCGAGCTGGCCGAACGAGCCGAGCTTGGTGTTGAAGCCGGCGTTCAGGTCGAAGCCCTTGATGTTCACGGCGCCGATGTTGTCGTTCGTCGTGATGATGTAGCCGATCGCGTTGCTGTTGCGGTCCAGGCCCTGGCAGCGGCTCAGGTTGTCCTGAGTGGCCACCGGCAGCGTGTTGCAGCGAACGAAGTTGGCCTTGTAGCGCTCGTAGTTGCCGATGAGGGTGTCGATCGGCAGCGTGCCGATCTGGTCGTTCATCTTGACTTGCCAGTAGTCGATGCCGAACGTCAGGTCCTTGATCGGCTCGAAGGCGCCGCCAACGGTCCAGGTCTTGGACTTCTCGGGCTTGAGCGTCGGGCTGCCGCCGTTCTGCACTTGAGGCTGCAGGCCGCAGTCGCGACCCTGGACGCCGCCGAGGGCCGCGATGGCCTTGCCGTTGGCATCGCAGAGCAGCGGGTCGTTCTTGGCGCCGGAGGTGAAGGTGACGGTCTGCGGAGCGTAGAGGTCGTCCAGGCCCGGGGCGTGGAAGCCCTTGTTGTAGGAGCCGCGCAGCAGCACTTCGCGGATGGGCTGGAAGCGGATGCCGATCTTGGGGTTGGTCGTGCGGCCAGCGTCGGAGTAGTCGTCGGTGCGCAGGGCGAGTTGCACTTCGACCGACTTGATCACGGGCAGCAGCATTTCGACGCCGAGGGCCTTGACCGTGCGATCGCCACCCACGTGGTTGGGCGAGCGGCCGGCGGAAGGAATCGCGAGGACGACGTCGTCATTGGTGTCGTTGCGATAGGTTTCCTTGCGGGCCTCACCGGCCACCGCAATGGCTGCCGCACCGCCGGGCAGGCTGAACAGCTCGCGCGAGAGGCGGAAGTCGACACCCTTGGTTTCGCCGACGGCGTAGGCAAAGATGCCCTTGCGCTTGGCCTGCTGGATGATGTCCAGCTGGGCAGGCGTGGCGTCTGCGAAGGGGTTCAGGTTGCCCAGGCCGACTTGCGTGCGGATGAAGGGCGCGTTGACGTAGCCGTCGACGGCACCGTCATTGGCCGTGCTGCGCGAGTAGATCGCGCCGATGCGGTAGTCCCAATCGGCAACGACGCCGCTGAGATCGATGACGGCGCGCTTGGCGGCCGTGTTCGACTCATTGGTCCGGTTGCCCGCCGGCACCATGCGCCAGCCGACGCTGATGGGCTGGGTGATGTTCAGGCCCGGGTAGGTCTTGGGGTAGAACGGGTTGCTCGGTTGCATGGTGATGCCGGTGACCGGATCCGGTGCAACGCGAGAGGTGTTCTTGTTTTCGGTGGCCAGGCCTTCGAACGTGAGGATATGGTCCTGAGCGATCTTGAGGGACGCACGGCCGGTGACGGTGTTCTGCCGGACGTCAGGCACGATGTCGATCGTGGAGCTGAAGTCGAACACGCAGGCCTTGTTGTTCGACGGATTGGGCAGGGACAGGGGCGGCACGCAGTTCGGAGCGGTGATGTTGGCCGTGCCGATGGTGCTGTTCTGCGCGAAGTTGCCCGGGAAGGTGGTGCCCGAGTTGCCGTTCACGCCGCGGGACGCGATGATGCCCGTCTTGGAGAACTCGCGGTCCAGAGCGCGGATGCGCTGAGTGCGGCGGCTGTCGAACGAACCCCAGAAGTTGAAGCTGTCCTTCTCCAGGTCGCC
The DNA here is from genome assembly GCF_058787015.1 of Roseateles sp. FW305-36. Classification (NCBI taxonomy): domain Bacteria; kingdom Pseudomonadati; phylum Pseudomonadota; class Betaproteobacteria; order Burkholderiales; family Sphaerotilaceae; genus Roseateles; species Roseateles sp. FW305-36. The sequence goes on from NZ_JBYSZK010000023.1 coordinate 18,617, forward strand.
GAAGCCGAAAGTGACCGAGCCACCTTCCTTCTTGCCGCCGTCGCCGCGGGGCTTGGTGATCTCGGCCACGATCTGGCCGCCACGGTAGTTGGACTTGGTGATGAAGTTGATGACGCCGCCGATGGCGTCGGTGCCGTACACGGCCGATGCGCCGTCGCGCAGCACTTCAACGCGCTCGATCGCGGCGAACGGGATGCTGTTCAGGTCCACCGCGTTGGCGCCGAAGGCAAATGCCGTCATGCGGCGGCCATTCAGCAGCACCAGGGTCTTGTTGGCACCGAGCGCGCGCAGGTTTGCGTAGGTGGCGCCGCCGGTGCCGGAGCCGATCGAGTTGCTCGTCGGGGCGCTCGACTGGCTGGCCGACAGCAGTTCGATGATGCCTTCGACGCTGTTCACGCCGGATTGGCGCAGATCTTCAACCTTGACGACGGTGATGGGCAGAGCGCCTTCGTCGTTGATCGAACGACGGATGGCCGAGCCGGTGATTTCCACGCGGTCCAGGGTTTGCTGGGCGAGGGCCGGCAGCGCGCTGACGCTGAGGCAAGTCAGCGCTGCTGCACTGATGGCATGGCGTTTAAACATTCAAGACTCCTGACGAGATGACTCCCCGGGGCGGGGGTTGGTTCGGCTTGTGGCCAAGGCCGTGGCGGGCACGACAAAAAGAAGGGCGAAGTGTGAAGGAAGGTATCTGGCGGGGTGCTCGGGTTCCCCCCAATTGAGTCGCCCACCCCGGGCTACGGTGACGTCAGGACCACCCCAAACCTCACGTACGTCCCCGGGTGGATGAGGAGAGCGCGTGCATGTCAGATGTTGTTCGGAGCCGACATTTGCACCCATGGCCTGGCTGGGCGAGGCACTCAGGCGGGGGGCGTGGCATGAAAAAAGCCGCCACGGGCGGACCCGGGCGGCTTTGGTTGCGTCGACGCGCGATCAGAACTCGTAGCGGCCGGTGAACAGCACCGAGCGACCTTCCTGGTAGTCGGTCGGGCTCAGATAGTTCGGGGCGACCTTGCCTTCGACCGCCGACGTCGTCGCGCGGCTGTAGTCGGCCACTTCGCTGACGCGCACCACCTTCTGGGTATTGAAGATGTTGAACACGTCGACCTGAACCGTCAGGCGGCCATTGCCGATCTTGGGCATCCAGGCGACCTGCCCGTCGATCTGGCCGGTCCAGGGCGTGCGGCCACGGCTGCCACGCGGCACCAGCTCGGACTTGCCGGTCGTCGGGTTGACGCAGTAGTAGCTGGACGCGGAGGTGTAGGCACCCGAGCCGCTGTGGCCATCGACCGAGTTGTAGTCCGGCACCGTCGTCGGCACGAAGCCGATGCAGCTGATCGGACGACCCGAGGCGATGATCATGTTGGCGCCGACGCGCCAGTCGTCTGCCACCTTGTAGGTGCCGTAGGCCTTGATGACGTGGCGGCGGTCATTGGGCAGATAGCCCTTGGCGCCGTCGGTCAGCGAGCCGAAGTCGAAGTCCTGGGTCAGGCCGGCGTCTTCCTGCTGCAGCGTGGACTGCACATAGCCTTCGGCCGTGCCGCGGCTCTTGGACCAGGTGTAGGTGGCGTTGAAGCCCCAGCGGCCGTCGAAGGGCTTGTCCAGGCTGAGTTCGAGGGCGTTGTAGGTGCGCTCGTACTTGGCCAGGCCGAAGTACTTGGACGGGATGGTCACCTCGGTCAGGTTGCCGTCGCCGGCCAGGTCCAGCTTGATGTGGGCGTCGCGGCCGGGGTTCATCAGGAAGCACTGGGCGACGCTGCCGGCGTCGAAGTCCGGATGGTTGTTCTGGTCGGCCCAGTTGCGGAACGGGTAGGCGCCGCAGAAGTCGTCCATGCCGTCGTTGATCTTGCGACGGATGGCCTTGACGCCGCCGTTCAGGCCGCGCGTGATGGCCTTCTGGAAGCCCAGGATCATTTCATCCTGGTTCATCGGCTTCAGGTGGGTGTCGGCAATCGTGCCCGGATCGGGCAGCTTGCCGTCGGACACCACCTGCGGCGTGCCGATCTGTGAGCTCATGCCCAGCGGGCCCTGGGTGCGCGGGTCGCGGCCGGTGAAGGTGTAGAAGCTCTGGATGAAGGTCTCGCCGCGGGTGGCGCGGATGTTGGTGTTGGACGCCACCGGGATGTAGTAGCGGCCCAGATTGCCGTAGACCTTCAGCGACGAGTCGCCGTTCACGTTCCAGGAGAAGCCAAGCCGCGGCGCGAGCAGGTTGTCGGCCTTGACGAAGCTGACGCCGTCGCCGTTCTTGTTGTCGAAGGACTCGCTGCGCAGGCCGCCGTACAGCAGCCAGTTGCGATTGAGCTGCCAGCTGTCCTCGACGTAGAGGGCCGTGTTGTTGACCTGGTAGGCGCCGCTGGTCTGCGTGGACTCGCGGCGACGAACGTACTGGCCGCCCTTGGGCACCGCATTGGCGACGCCGTTGACGGTGCCGCTGGCCGAGACGAAGTAGCGGTAGTAGTAGCCGCCGGAATAGTCCGAGCCGCCGCCGGCCACCGAGTTGAAGCGCTGGGCGTCATAGCCGCCGCGCAGCTGGTGGCTGCCGAGCTGCCATTCGAGGTCGAAGCGGCCGGCCTTGCGCACGTCGGTGTCGAAGGGCGGGGCCTTGGGATCACGGATGGACGGGCCGGGGAAAGGCTTGGACCAGCAGCCGATTTCGTCCAGGTTGGTGTCCAGCACCACCGGGCAGTCCAGGCCGTCCTTGCGGGCGCCGGTGACATAGACCGCCTGGCTGCGCACGCGGCCGACCATGGCCGAGACCGTCAGGTCCTGGGTCAGGGCGCCGGTGTACTTCAGGATGTTGACGTCGGCACCTTCCGTCTGGGTGCTGCCCTTGCCGGTGCCGTCATGGCTGGTCGAGTAGGACGCGGCGTTGTCGTAGTCGGTCAGCGCCGTCTTCTTCTTGTTGCTGATGCCGGTGTACGACAGCGAGTGGTTGTCGGTGATGGACCAGTCGAGCTTCAGCAGGCCCTTGGGCTTGTTCTCGAGGTAGTGGGTGCTGGTGCCCTGGCGGAAGCGGTCCTCGGTGTCGTGGCGGCCTTCGATGAGGCCGAAGACGAAGAGCTTGTCCTTGATGATGGGGCCGCCGGCGTAGACGGTGTAGCTCAGGTCCGACTGCTTCCAGGCGTTGCGGAACACCGTGTAGCTGTTGGGGTGGTCGGGGTCCTTGTCGACGACGTTGGGCTCCTTGCTGCGCAGTGCGTCGGGCTTGTAGTACAGGGCCGCACCGGCCTTCCATTCGTTGCCGCCGCTCTTGGTCAGCACCGACACAACGCCGCCCAGGGAGCGGCCGTATTCCGCGCCATAGCCACCGTTCTTGATCTGCTGCTGCTCGACCGCGTCGAAGGGCAGATTGGCGTAGGACAGGAAGTTGCGGATGTTGGTGACGTCGAAGCCGTTGATGTAGTAGCCGTTCTCACCCACCGACGCACCGCCGAAGGAGGCCAGGCCGCCATTGCCCAGGCCCGGGTCGCCCTTGACGGCGCCAGGGGCCAGCAGGGCCACGGCGTCGACGTTGCGGGCCACCGGGATGGTGCGCATCTGCTCGGCCGTGAACACCGTGTTGCTCTCGACACTGCTGACGTCGATCAGCGAGCGCGAGCGGCCGGAGATCTCGATGCGCTCCAGCTCCTCGGCGGTCAGCTTGACCTCGGTACCTGAGCCGATGGCGACGACGACCTCACGGGTGATGCCGCCCGACGTGACCTTGTAGCGGCCCGGCGGCAGCTTGGAGAAGCTGAAGCCGCCGCCCGCCTCGGCCGTGGCCTGGCGCTGCAGGCCGGTGTCGAGGTTGACGATGCTGACGGTGGCGCCGGCAGTCGTGCGGCCGAAGAGCGAGCCTTCGGAGCTTTGCGCCTGGGCGGCGCCGGCGAAACCCAGGCTGATTGCCAGGGCGATTGCGCTGTGGCGCAGGAAACGGGGGTGGTGCGGGGTAAGCAAGATGGCCCTCCGGTGGTAACCAGGAACCTGACCTGTGGCATATGCCGAAAGTCAGGGCGAAGGCCGGAATCTTGATTTGCCCCCTAAGAAGCCAGTGCCCGTGTTGTCCCTCTGCTGTGCGGGGGCGACAACACCGGGCTTCCGCTGCTTGACAGCCCTGATCAGGCTTTCACTCGGCTGCCTTCACCCTCAGGCGCCAGGCGTGCAGCAGCGGTTCGGTATAGCCGCTGGGCTGGGCCTCGCCCTTGAAGACCAGGTCCAGCGCCGCTTGCATGGCCGCGCCCTGCGGGTGGGCGACCAGCGACTGGTAGGCCGGGTCGCCGGCGTTCTGGCCGTCGACGACCTTGGCCATGCGGGCGAAGGTCTCGCGCACCTGTTCGGCGCTGACGACGCCGTGGCGCAGCCAGTTGGCGATGTGCTGGCTGGAGATGCGCAGCGTGGCGCGGTCTTCCATCAGGCCGACGCCGTTGATGTCGGGCACCTTGGAGCAGCCCACGCCCTGGTCGATCCAGCGCACCACATAGCCCAGGATGCCCTGCACGTTGTTGTCCAGCTCCTGCTGGCGCTGCTCGGGCGTCCAGTCGGCCTGGGGCGCGACGGGGATGGTCAGCAGCGCGTTCAGGATGGCTTCGCGCTCGGCGGCCAGGTCCACCTTCTCCAGTTCCTGCTGCACGGCGGCCACGCTGACCTGGTGGTAGTGCAGGGCATGCAGGGTGGCGGCGGTGGGCGAGGGCACCCAGGCGGTGTTGGCGCCGGCCTTGGGATGGCCGATCTTCTGCTCCAGCATGGCGGCCATCAGGTCGGGCATGGCCCACATGCCCTTGCCGATCTGGGCGCGGCCGCGCAGGCCGCAGGCCAGGCCGGTCAGCACATTGCTGCGCTCATAGGCCTGGATCCAGCTCGAGGTCTTCATGTCGCCCTTGCGCAGCATGGGACCGGCGCGCATGGCGGTGTGCATCTCGTCGCCGGTGCGGTCCAGGAAGCCGGTGTTGATGAAGGCGACGCGGCTGGCGGCCGCGGCGATGCAGGCCTTCAGGTTGACCGAGGTGCGGCGCTCCTCGTCCATGATGCCCAGCTTGACCGTGCTGTCGGGCAGGCCCAGCAGTTGCTCGACGCGGGTGAACAGCTCGGCGGCGAAGGCCACCTCGGCCGGGCCGTGCATCTTGGGCTTGACGATGTAGACCGAGCCGGTGCGGCTGTTGCCGCGGCGCTTCAGATCATGCATGGCGATGGTCGTCGTAACGACGGCGTCCATGATGCCTTCCGGGATCTCGCTGCCGTCGTCCAGCAGGACGGCCGGGTTGGTCATCAGATGGCCGACATTGCGCACGAACATCAGCGAGCGGCCATGCAGCGTCACCGTGCCACCGGCGGGGGCCGTGTAGACGCGGTCGGCATTGAGGCGGCGCGTGAAGCTCTTGCCCCCCTTGGCGACCTCCTCGGTCAGCGTGCCCTGCTGGATGCCCAGCCAGTTGCGATAGGCCAGCAGCTTGTCCTCGGCGTCCACCGCCGCGACCGAGTCTTCCAGGTCGAGGATGGTCGACAGTGCCGACTCGACGACGACGTCGGCCACGCCGGCCGCGTCGCTCTTGCCGATGGCCGTGCTGCGGTCGATGCGGATGTCCAGGTGCAGACCGTGGTGGACCAGCAGCACGCTGCTGGGCGTGGCTGCATCGCCCTGGTAGCCGGCGAAGGCGGCGGGGTTTTGCAGGCCGGTGGTGGCGCCCGAGGCGAGGGCGACGACGAGCTGGCCGCCTTCGACGCGGTAACCGGTGGCCTGGGCGTGCGAGCCGCTGACCAGCGGCGCGGCCTGGTCCAGCACCTGACGGGCGAAGGCGATGACCTTGGCGCCGCGCACCGGGTTGTAGGCGCCGTCACGGGTGGCGCCGTCGGTCTCGGGGATGGCGTCGGTGCCATAGAGGGCGTCGTAGAGCGAGCCCCAGCGCGCATTGGCGGCGTTCAGCGCATAGCGGGCATTCAGGATGGGCACGACCAGCTGGGGGCCGGCCTGCAGGGCCAGCTCGGCATCGACGTTGGCCGTGGTGGCCTGCACCTGGGCCGGCGGCTCGACGAGGTAGCCGATGCGCTGCAGAAAGGTCCGGTAGGCGGGCATGTCGCCGATGGGGCCCGGATGGGCCTCGTGCCAGGCGTCCAGTTCGGACTGCAGGCGGTCGCGCTCGGCCAGCAGCGCGCGGTTCATGGGGGCGAGCTCATGGGCCAGCTGGCTGAAGCCGGCCCAGAAGGCCTCGGCCGCGACGCCGGTGCCGGGCAGCACCTCGGTGTCGATGAAACGGGCCAGGTCGGCATCGACCTGCAGGCGGTGGAGGGTGGTGCGGGGCATGGCGAACAACTCCTGCGAGAGGCAACAACGGATGTCGCCAATCTAGCCGCAGCGCGTGTCGGGATTCGCTGCGGGTGGTGCCATTCATCTGTGACTAAAACGCAAAGATACTTCCTGAAATCGCTGTCTTTGTGCTGCCGCGCAAGCACAATCAGGACATGGACAAGCTCAAGCAGATCGAGTCCTTCGTCCTCGTCGCTGCCAAGGGCAGCCTCACCGCCGCCGCCCAGGCCGAGGGCGTCGCGCCGGCCGTCATGGGCCGGCGGCTGGATGCGCTGGAGGCCCGTCTGGGCGTCAAGCTGATGCTGCGCACGACGCGGCGGCTGACACTGACGTCCGAGGGCCAGGCTTTTTTGGAAGACTGCCAGCGCCTCATTGCCGCACTGGCCGACGCCGAGGCCGCGGTGAGCGCGGGCGGCTTGAAAGCCAGCGGCCATCTGAGGGTGACGGCGCCCGCGGGCTTCGGCCGCCGCCATGTCGCGCCCCTGGTGCCGGGCTTCCTGGCCGAGCATGCCGACTTGAGCCTGTCGCTGAATCTCAGCGACCGCGTCGTCGACATCGTCCACGAGGGCTTCGACTGCGCGGTGCGCGTCGGCGATTTGCCGGATTCCAGCCTGGTCAGCACCCGCCTGGCCGACAACCGGCGGCTGTGCGTCGCAGCGCCGGCCTATCTGAAGCGGGCCGGCACGCCCAGGCATCCCGACGATCTCGGCCGTCACGCCTGCCTGACGCTCAGCTCCGAAGCCAGCCAGACCCGCGGCTGGGCCTTCCAGATCGACGGTGCGGTCCAGCATCTGAGACCCGCGGGGCGGCTGGACTGCAGCGACGGCCAGGTGCTGCACGACTGGTGCGTGGAGGGGCTGGGCATCGCCTGGCGCAGCACCTGGGAGGTCGAGGCCGACCTGGCCGCCGGCCGCCTGGTGAGCGTGCTGGACGAGTTCGCGGCGCCGCCCAATGGCATCTACGCCATCTTTCCGCAGTCGCGCCATCTGCCGCTGCGCACGCGGCTGTGGGTCGAGCATCTGCGCGCCCACTACGGGCGGGCCGACTACTGGCGCAGCTAGCCGGAGGCCGTCCTCAACCCTGGGGACGGCGACGGGTATGCCCCGATGCCGGCGTCCTTGCCGAGTCCTCTGATGACCCGGTGCTTTGTTGCCCGTGCGGTACCAAGCGCCCGCCGTGGTGGGTTGCGCGATGCCCACCCGTCCACGGCCTGTGCATCGGGCGTCGCAGCAAGGAACGGAGAATTTCCATGAAGAAGACGTTCGGTTTTCGAGAGCGGACCGCGCCGCGGCGCACCATGCTGGCGGCAGTGGCCATGGCCCTGCCGCTGATGGCGGCAGCGGCGCAGGGCAGTGAATGGAGCAATGCGGGGGGCGACCGCGAGAACACACGCAGCCAGCCGTCCGAGCATCGGCTCGGCGTCGGCAATGTCAATCAGCTGGGCGTCAAATGGGCGCTGACGACGGCGGGCGACGTGTCCGCCACGCCGGCTGTCGATGGCGACACCGTCTATGTGCCCGACTGGGCCGGCTGGCTCTATGCCATCAACCGCAGCAACGGCAGCGTCCGCTGGGCCGTCCACCTGCCCGCGGTGACCGGCATCCCGATGGACAAGGCGCGCGCGACGCCGGCCATCGGTGGCGGCAAGGTCGTCATCGGCACCCAGGGCTCCATCCTGGCCGGTGGCGGCCCGGGCGCCCGGGTGCTGGCCTTCGACAAGGACACCGGCGCCCTCGCCTGGAGCACGCAGGCCGATCCGCATGTCGCGGCCATCATCACGCAGTCGGCCACCATCCACGGCAACCAGGTCTTTGTCGGCGTGGCCTCGCAGGAAGAGGCCCTGGCCGCCTTCGTGCCGGGCTACCAGCTGTCCTTCCGCGGCAGCATGCTGTCCCTGGACCTGAACACCGGCGCCATCCGCTGGAAGACCATGCTCGCGCCGGCCGGCTACACCGGCAACGCGGTCTGGGGCAGTTCCCCCGCCGTCGACACCTCGCGCGGTGCCGTCTATATCGCCACCGGCAACAACTACTCGGTGCCGCCGGCGGTGCTGGCCTGCGTGGCGGCGGCCGGCAGCGACCCCGTGGCCAAGGCGGCCTGCCTGCCGGCGGACGATCACTTCGACAGCGTCCTCGCCCTCGACATGAAGACAGGCGCGGTGCGCTGGGCGACCCGCGCCATTCCCTACGACGCCTGGACGGTGGACTGCATCCCCTTCTTCGGCGACGGCAGCAACTGCCCGTCGCCTGCGGGCCCCGACTACGACTTCGGCCAGGCGCCGGCGCTGTTCAAGACCAAGGCGGGTGGCAAGGGCAAGCCCATGGAACTGCTGGGCCTCGGGCAGAAGAGCGGCCAGTACTGGGCGCTGAACCCCGACACCGGCGCCGTCGCCTGGGTCACCCAGGCCGGCCCGGGTGGCACGGCGGGCGGCCTGCAATGGGGCTCAGCGGTGGACGGCACGCGCGTCTACACGGCCAATGCCAACAGCAACCAGGTCCCGTGGATGCCCATGGGTGCCAGCACGCCGACGACGCGCGGCGCCTGGTTCGGCCTGGACGCGGCGACCGGCGCCATGCTGTGGCAGACGGTCGATCCGCTGGCGCCGGCCGGCGTCGGCGGCGGCCCCTCGGGCCCGGTGACGACGGCCAACGGCGTCGTCTTCGGCTGCTCGCTGGACGCCAGCGGCCGCATGTACGCCTTCAACGGTGCGAACGGCGCCATTCTGTGGAGCTATGCAAGCGGCGGCTCCTGCCTGTCGGGCGCTGCCATCGCGGACGGCACGCTGTACTGGGGCTCGGGCTACAGCAACTTCGGCTTCGGCACGCCGAACAGCAAGCTCTACGCCTTCTCCCTGCCCGACTGAGCTCAGGCCCGTGAATGCCGGACGACGACGAAGCCTTCGTCGTCGTCCGGTGCCTGGAAATAGGCCGTGATGGCGTCGAACTCGGCGTCGCTGGTCCAGGGCGCGCCCTCGGGCAGGCCCTGGCTGCGCTGGCGCAGCTGGCGTTTGCAGAGCTCGTCGGGGGCATCGATGAAATGCAGTTCGTGTGCGACGCCGGCCTGCTCGAACAGCTCGCGGAACCAAGCCCGCTGCGTGCGCGTGTTGCCGGGGAAGTCGAGCACGACCGAGGTGCCGCGCCTCAGCAGCGCAACGACATGGGGTCCGAGCGCATCGCGCAACCGCGTCGAGCAGCGCACGAAGTCGGCAATGCTCCGGATCTCGCCCGGATAGAGGCTTTCCAGCCAGTCGTCCTGCACCAGCAGCACGGCGTCATGGCGCGCCGCCAGCTCGCGCGACAGCGTGGACTTGCCGGCGGCCATCTTGCCGCAGAAGAAGATCAGCCGAGCGCCCATGGCGCTACGTCAGCCGCCTCAATCGCCGAGTTGGACTTTGGCCCGCTTGCCCGCCCACGCATCGAACTTGGCCGCATACGCCTCCTCGATGCGATTGCGCTTGACCTTGAAGGTCGGCGTGATGAAGCCGTTGTCCACCGTCCAGGGCGTCTTGATCAGCACCAGGGTGTCGAGCTGCTCGTGAGGGTCCAGGCGGGCGTTGACGTCGTCCAGGTGCTTGCTCAGCTCGGCCATCAGCGCGGCGCGCTCGGCCTCGGAGCTGGCGCGCTGGATGCCCTGCGGCGACAGCATGGCGATGCCCAGGGGTTGGCCCATGTTGGCGCCGGCCACGCAGCAGGCCTCGATGTTGGGGTTCATGCCCAGCTTGTCTTCGATCGGCGCGGGGGCGACGTATTTGCCCTTGCTGGTCTTGAACAGGTCCTTGACGCGGCCGGTGATGCGCACGCAGCCGTCGGCGTCCTGGGTCACCTTGTCGCCGGTGTGCAGCCAGCCATCGGCGGTCAATGCGTCGGCCGTCAGGCCGGGTTCCTTGTAGTAGCCCAGCATCAGGGCCGGGCTGCGCATTTGCAGCTCGCCGTTGGCGGGGTCGATGCGGGTCTGCACGCCGGCATAGGCGGGGCCGACGGTACCGCGCTGGTTCTTGCCCGGCAGCGTCATGTGCGACAGCGCCAGGTTCTCCGTCATGCCGTAGCCTTCGTTGACGGGCAGGCCCAGCTTGTCGTACCACTCCAGCAGCGCGATGGGCATGGGCGCTGCACCGCCGACGGCGATGCGGCACTGGTCCAGGCCCAGGGCCTTGAGCACCTTCTTGCGCACCAGGCTGCCGATGATGGGCAGGCGCAGCAGCTTGTTCATCTTCTGCGGCGGCATCTTGGCCTGCACGCCCTGCTGGAACTTGACCCACAGCCGCGGCACGCTGAAGAAGATGGTCGGGCGGGCGCGCTGCAGGTCGGCCGCGAAGGTGTCCAGCGACTCGGCGAACCACAGCCGCATGCCGGTCTTCAGCCAGCCATGCTCGACGAGCACGCGCTCGGCCACATGGGCCAGCGGCAGATAGGACAGCATGCGATCCTGCGCCGTCATCGGGAAGCGCGCCAGGCCTTCGGCCACGGCCCAGGCGAAACCGCCGAAGTTGTGCATGACGCCCTTGGGGTTGCCCGTCGTGCCCGAGGTGTAGATCAGCGTGCAGAGCTCGTCGGCGCCGCGCACGACCTCGCCCTTCATGGGCTCGGTGCGCGCACAGATGGCGTCCCAGCTCTCGTAGGTCTTCTTGGCGTCGTCGGGCGACAGCGCATAGCTCGCGCCGGCCAGGCTGGGCGGCACGCCCGGCTTCATGCCTTCCCAGCCGTCGAGCTTGCCGACGAAGATGAATCTGGCCTCGCTGTGGGTGAGGATCTGGGTGATGGTCTCGGCCGCCAGCGTCGGGTACAGCGGCACGGAGACATAACCGGCCATCCAGATGGCGAGGTCGGTCATCAGCCACCAGGCGCAGTTCTTGGACAACAGGGCCACCTTGGCGTCGGCCGGCCAGCCCTCGGCCTGGCCGCGGGCCTTCAGGAAGGCCGCCATGCGGCGCACCTGGTCGCCGACCTGGGCCCAGGTGAAGTCCTTGACCTCGGTGCCGCCCATGGGCTGGGTCAGGGCCACGGTCGAGGCAGTCGTGCGCTCCCAGTGATACAGGCGTTGCAGGGCGAGCGTGTCGGCGGCGATGGTGGCCATGGGTGCGTCTCCTCGGACATTCTTTTCGGGATCCGCAAAGTTAACCGCGCGTAAAGGGTGCCCCACCCCGGGTAAACACCTTGCGGTGTGACAGCCTGCCCAGAGGGCCTAGACGCAAAGCTCTAGAAACGCCAGTCGCAATCGGGCGCCGCGGTGCCGTCGGCCAGTCGGGCGGCGACCTCGGTCAGCGGATGCGGCTCGGGCGTCAGCTGGGCCAGGTTGGCCGGGCGCGCGGCTTCGGCCCGGGTCAGGGCTTGCTGCCAGGGCTCGCCGACGGCGCGCAGCGCGCAGGCCAGCTGCAAGCGGGCGGCCCACTCGGGCAGGCCCTGCGGTTCCGGCAGGCCATCGAAATAGGCCACGCGCACGCGCGTCGCGGCCAGCCAGGCCGACGGCGTGCCGGCCGTGCGGCCCTTGAAGAGGTCGATGCGCGTGGCCAGGTTGCGCGACTGGGCCAGCAGCGGGCGCAGCGTGTCCAGGCGGTGCTCGATATTGCGCGCCAGCACGCGGCCGGCCTCGCCGGCGCCGGGCGCGAGCGCGACATGGGCGAGGGTCAGCAGGCCCTCGGCGCGGCGCACGTCGCCGATCAGTGGCGCGTCGTCCAGCGCGGCCAGGGCCTGGACGGCCCGCTCGACGGTGGCCGCATCGGCCTGGCCGGCGGCCAGCACGCGGGCTTCCAGCACCAGGGTGCGGCGCAGCAGCCCGGTCACGGCGTCATCGGCGCCGGCCGCCTCGGTCTCGGCCTGGGCCTTGTCGAGCTGGGCCAGGGCGGGGCCGAAACGCCCCAGCTGCTGCAGATAGACGGCCAGCAATTGGCGCATCAGCGTGCTGGCGTGGTTGCCGGGGCGGGCGATGGCGTCCCAGCGGCGGATCAGGTCGTCGCTGCGCGCCGTGGCCTCGGCCTCGCTCTCGCGTGCCAGCCGCCAGCGCACGAAGGCCAGGTTGCGCTCCAGCACCAGGGCCGGCCGGATGCGCTCGGCTTCCTTGGGATTCCAGAACGGCCTGGCCGCCTCCAGCGAACGCTCGGCGTCGAGCAGCCGGCCCTCGTAGACATAGAGCACGTTCTCGTAGGTGGCGAAGCGTGCGTGCTCGAAGGCGTTGTTGGCGTAGATCGCTTCGTTGGAGCGCCTGGCCAGGGCCAGCTCACGTTCGGCGTCGGCAAAGCGACCCAGGCGGCCATAGGCCGTCAGCAGGTGCAGGCGCAGGCCGTGGGATTTCTCGCTCAGTGGTCCGTAGCGCTTGTCCCAGCGCGGCAGCAGCGGTTCCAGCAGGTCGATGACGGGCTGGCCGCCGGCCACGGCCGTGTGGATGCCGGCCAGCGCGACGGCAGCGTCCTCGGTGCGCGGGTCGTCCTCGCCGAAGGCCTGGCGCGCATGGGCCAGGCGTTGCTCGGCCAGCGGCGCGGCGACGTCGAAGCGCTGCAGCGCGAAATAGGTCTTCACCAGCGCCGCGAAGACGCGGTCCTTGACCTCGGGCTGGTCCTTGAAGCGGGTCGCCAGCTCCTCGCGCTTGCGGTCCAGCAGCTCGACGACGGTGGGCTGGCGGCCGCCGTTCTGGTCGGGGCTGGCGGCGCTCAGCATCTCGGTGAAATAACCGGTCACCTGGTCGGATTCGTGGGCCGAGAACTGTGCCTCGCGGCGCTGCCAGAGGCTGACGGCCAGTCCGAGGACGAGGGTCGCGATGACCACGGTGCCGCCGATGGCGACGGCGGCGTTGCGGCGCGCCCAGAGGTGGACGCGGTGGCGCCATTCCTCGGCGCGCACGCTGACCGGGCGCTGTTCCAGCCAGCGCTGCAGGTCGTCGGCGAAGGCGCCGACGCTGGCATAGCGCTCGGACGGCTCCTTGCGCAGGGCCTTGGCGGCCACGGCTTCGAGGTCGCCGCGGGCGCGCTCGGCGTCGGGCGGGCGGCCGGGGCCCTGCTCGCGTTCCTCGGCAGCGCTGCCCGTGGTGCGGGCCAGGCGCACCGGCTCGGCATGCAGCACGGCGTGTTCGAGTTGCGTGCGGCTGCGGCCCTTGCCGCCAAAGGGCAGCTGGCCACTGGCCAGCTCGTAGAGCATGACGCCCAGCGAATAGATGTCGGCAGCGACACCGACGGCGGCGCCGGAGATCTGCTCGGGCGCGGCATAGGCGGGCGTGAGCCGCCGGCCCGAGATCAGCGTCAGCTGGCTGTCGGCCTGCATGCCCGAGTCGTTCAGCAGGCCGGCGATGCCGAAGTCCAGCAGCTTGGCGCGGCCGCTCTCGTCGAGCATGACGTTGCTGGGCTTGAGGTCGCGGTGGACGATGAGCTGGGCATGGGCGTGCTCGACGGCGCGGGCCACCTCGACGAGCAGCTTCACGCGCGCGGCCAGCGGCAGGGCGTGGTCGCGCGCATGGGCGCTGAGCGTCTGCCCGGACACGTACTCCAGCACCAGGAAGGCGCGGCCGTCCTGCTCGCCGGCGTCCAGCAGGCGGGCGATGCCGGGGTGGGTGAGGCGGCCCAGCACGGCGCGTTCGCGGGCGAAGCGCGCCGCCAGGCCGGGGCTGGCGAGGTCGTCGCGCAGCAGCTTGATGGCGGCCTCGCCCTGGTAGAGACCGTCGGCCCGCTCGGCGCGCCAGACCTGGCCCATGCCGCCCTCGCCCAGCAGCTCGGCCAGGCACCAGGAGCCCAGGCGGTCGCCGGGCTCGGGCCGCTTGTTGCCGGGGCGGTCGACGAGGGCCTCGGCCAGCTGGGCGTTGAAGGCGGTGCCGCCGACGAGCACGGTCGCGTCGGGATCGTCCGGCAGCGAGGCCAGCATGCGCGCCAGGCGCTGGGCCAGCTCGGGCGGCTGCAGCTCGGCCAGGCGCGCCTGGCGTGCGGCGGCGGGCAGGTCGGCCAGCTCGTCGAAGAGGGCCGAGACGCGGGGCCAGTCGGTGGCGTCCATGGTCAGAACTGGCCCTCCCAATGGCCGCTTGTCTTGCCGGCTTCCAGCTCGCGGCGCAGGGTGTCCAGGGGATGGCTGGCCAGCCAGGCCGGACGCAGCGCGTCGGCGCGGGCCAGGGCCTCGGCGACGGGCTGGCCGGCGCGGGCCAGGCTGAGGGCGAGGTCGAGCTGGGCCGTCCAGTGCGGCAGCGGCTCGGGCTGGGGCTGGCCGTCCAGATACTCGACGCGCTGGCGCAGGGCGGCGATGCTGGCGGGCAGGGCGCCGCGGGCGCGGTCCAGCTCGGCCTGCCACTGGGCGATGCGGGTGCGCAGCGCCGCGTGCTGCTCCAGCCAGGCTTGGGCCTGGCGGTCCTGCAGCGGCTGCAGGGCCAGGGCCGCCAGGTCGGGGCGGCGCAGGGCCAGGGCCGCGCGCACGACCTGGCCGCTGGCCTCCACCCAGTTGGGCCCGGTCAGCACCGGCGAGGGCTTGAGGGCTTCGGTCAGGCGCTGCACCTCGGCGACGCCACCCTGGGTCTGGCCGGCCAGCACGCGGGCGAGCAGGGCGGCGGCGTCCAGCGGCAGACGCAGCGTCGGGTGGTCGGCCGCGCGCACGCTGGCGGCCAGGGCGGCGTGCACGGGCAAGGCCTCGATCCACTGGCCGCGCTCGCCGAGCTGGCGGGCCAGCTCGCTGCGCACGCGCTGGGCGCTGACATTGCTCGGGCCGAGCAGGCTGTCGCAGTCGGCGACCAGCTGCTCGGCCGCCTCGATGCTGGCCTCGGGCCGGCCCAGCCGCGCCTGGGCGGTCCACAGGTGGCGGCGCAACTGCAGCGCGAAGCGCACCCGGTGCGCCGGCGGATGGGCGATGGCGTCGCCGACGTCCAGCATCAGCTGCTCGGCGTCGCGCAGCCGGCCCTGGGCCAGGCGCAGGTGGAAGACATAGGTGTTGAAGTATTGGGCGTCGAAATCGGTCGGCTTGAAGCGCTGCAGCACCAGCGGCCAGGCTTCGGCGCGCACGCGCTCGGCGTCGTCGGTGCGGCCGGCCTGGGCATAGGCGACGATGAGCTGGTAGAGCAGCTCCAGGCGGTCGTCGGTGTCAGCGCCCTGGCGTTCCATCGCGGCCAGCAGCGGCTCGCCGCGCGCGATGACGCCCAGCGGCGAGCTCAGCGACGTGTCCAGCCGCAGCCGCAGGCGCAGCGCGCGCAGGCTGGCGGGGTCGTCTTCGCCCCACAGCCCCTGCGTCAGTGCCACCAGCTCGTCGGCAAGGGGGATGGCGATGTCGAAGCGGTTCATGTCCGCATAGGTGTCGCCCATGACCTCGAGCACGCGGGCATGGGTGACCGGGTCGTCGGCGAAGCGCTTGGGCAGCTCGGCCCGGCTCTTCTCCAGCAGCTCCAGCACATTGGGAATATGGCCGCCGTGCTTGTCGGGGTTGGCGCTGCCGAGCAGTTCGGTCAGGAAGCGGGTCACGGCCTCGCTCTGGCGCGCCGCGGCCTGGGCCTCGCGGCGCTGCCACAGGCTGACGGCCAGGCCGGCGCTCAGGGCCGCGAACACCAGCGTGGCGCCGACGGCCAGGGCCGCATTGCGGCGCATCCACAGGTGGGCGCGGTGACGCCAGTCCTCGGCGCGCACGCTGACGGGGCGCTGGGCCAGCCAGTGCTCCAGATCGTCGATGAAGCTGCCGACGCTGGCATAGCGTTCGGCCGGGTTGCGCCGCATGGCCTTGGCGGCCACGGCCTCGAGGTCGCCCGCCGCGCGCTCGGCATCGTCGGGTCGGCCGGGGCCGGACTCGTGCTCGCCGCTGCCACCGCCACCGGTGCTTGTTGACGTCGTCGTGCGCGCAATGCGCCGTGGCGCCTGGCCGTGCAGCACTGCGTGCTCCAGCGCCGTGCGGCTGAGGCCGCGCCGGCCGAAGGGCAGTTCGCCGCTGGCCAGCTCGTAGAGCATGACGCCGAGGGAATAGATATCGCTCGCGACGCCAACCGTTTCGCCGGTGATCTGCTCCGGCGCGGCATAGGCGGGCGTGAGCCGCCGGCCGGTGATCTGCGTCAGCTGGTGGTCGGCCTGCTGGCCGGAGTCGTCGAGCAGGCCGGCGATGCCGAAGTCCAGAAGCTTCGTACACCCACTCTCGTCCAGCATCACATTGCTGGGCTTGAGGTCGCGATGCACGATGAGCTGGGCGTGGGCATGCTCGACGGCGCGGGCCACCTCGACGAGCAGCTTGACGCGCTCGGCCAGCGGCAGTTCGTGCTCGCGCACATGCCGCGACAGGGTCCGGCCAGCCACGTACTCCAGCACCAGATAGGCGCGGCCGTCCTGCTCGCCGGCGTCCAGCAGCCGGGCGATATTGGGATGGGTCAGGCGGCCGAGCAGGGCGCGTTCGCGGGCGAAGCGCGCCGCCAGGCCGGGGCTGGCGAGGTCGTCGCGCAGCAGCTTGATGGCGGCCTCGCCCTGGTAGAGGCCGTCGGCCCGCTCGGCGCGCCAGACCTGGCCCATGCCGCCTTCGCCCAGCAGCTCGGCCAGGCACCAGGCGCCGAGGCGGTCGCCGGCCTGGGGCGGCGGCAGCATGACGGGTTCGGCCAGGGCCTCGGCGAGGCGGGCGTTGAAGTCGGGTTGGCCGACCAGCACCGTCGCGTCGTCGTCGGGCAGGGAGGCCAGCATGCGCGCGAGGCGCTCGGCCAGCTCGCGCGGCTCCAGCGCGGCCAGCCGGCTCAGGCGCTCCGCGGCGGGCAGCTCGGCCAGTTCGTCGAACAACGCGGAAAGGCGCTGCCAGTCGTCGGCCTGCAGCCCGGAGTGCATCAGTAAGTCGTGTCGGGTTTGTCGCCGAGCAGTTCCTGGAGCAGGGCCCGGGCCTTCAGCAGCTCGCGGTTGATGCTGCGCGTGGACAGGTTGCGCAGCGTCGCCACCTCGGCGATGGACAGGCCGGCGAAGCCGATCATCTCGATGAGTTCGTAGAGGCCCTTGTCGAGCTGCTGCATGCGCGTCAGGGCCTGGTCCAGGCCGATCAGGTCGACGGCCTGGCTCTGCACGGCGGCCACGTCGCCGGCGGCCGACAGCGTGACCATCAGCGCGTCGCCACCGCGCTTGTCGCGGCCCTCGGTGCGCAGGTGGTCGATGACGACGGAGCGCAGCACGCGGCCGATGTAGGCGAAGAACTGGCCGCGCGTCTCGCCCTGCAGGCCCTGCTGGTCGGCCATGCGCAGGAATCCTTCGTGCACCAGGGCGGTGGTGTCCAGGCCGGCGGCCCGGCCATTGGGGCCGCACTGCGCCAGGCGGATGCGCGCCACCCGCTTGATCTCGGGATAGAGCAGGGCGTAGAGCTGCTGCAGCGCCGCGGGGTCGCCCTTGGAGGTGCCGATCAGCAGTTCGGTGACGTCGGCCACGTCAGTCTTCCTGGAAAGCGGCCAGGGCGGCCGCGATGTCGTCGACGCTGGCCTCGCGCTGCACGGGCGCGTCCGCCACCCAGCCTTCGCGCTTCAGCCGGGCGACCCACTGGCCGGCGTCGCGGCCCTGCTCGAAGGCGCTGCTCTGCAGCAGCAGATCGCCGCCGGCGGACAGCAGCTTGAAATAGAACTTGCCGTCGGCTTCGCGGTATTGCTTGAAGACCGGCTGGGCGGCTTTCTCGGCCTTGGCGACGGCCGTCGTCGCGGTGTCGGTATAGGGGCGCAGGCCGACGGCGGCGCGCAGCTGCTTCAGGAAGGGCACGGCGATGGCGCGGGCCTTGGCGGCGCCGGCCTGCAGGATGGCTTCGAGCTGCTCGGGCTGGGCCATCAGCTGGGCATAGCGCTCGCGCATCGGGCCGATCTGGCCTTCGATGAGGGCGACCAGCTGCTGCTTGGCCTCGCCCCAGCCCAGGCCGCCGCGCAGGGCGGCGCGGAAGGCGGCGCGCTGCTCGGTCGTCGCGAAAGCGTCGTAGATGGTGACCAGGGCCTGGCCCTGCGGGTCCTTGGGTTCGCCGGGCAGCTTGGAGTCGGTGACGATGCGCGCGACCGCGTCCTTCAGCGCCGCGCTGCCGCCTTCGAAGAGCGGGATGACGTTGTCATAGCTCTTGCTCATCTTGCGGCCGTCCAGGCCGGGCAGCAGTTCCATCTCGGCGTCGGTCACGGCCTCGGGCAGGGTGAACAGCTCCTTGCCCTGGCCGAACAGGTGGTTGAAGCGCTGGGCGACGTCGCGAGCCATCTCGATGTGCTGGACCTGGTCCTTGCCCACCGGCACCTGGTGGGCGTTGAACATCAGGATGTCGGCCGCCATCAGCACCGGGTAGCTGAACAGGCCCATGGTCACGTTGGCGTCGGGCTCCTCGCCGGCGGCCACGGCCGCGTCCACCGCGGCCTTGTAGGCATGGGCGCGATTCATCTGACCCTTGGCCGTCACGCAGTTCAGCAGCCAGGTCAGCTCGGGGATCTCGGGGATGTCGCTCTGGCGGTAGAGCGTCACGCGGTCGGTGTCCAGGCCGGCGGCGACCCAGGTGGCGGCGATGGCGCGGCTGGAGCGGGCGACCCGGTCGGGGTCGTCGCACTTGATCAGCGCGTGGAAGTCGGCCATGAAGAAAAAGCTCTCCACGCCGGGCTTGCGGCTGGCTTCAACGGCCGGGCGGATGGCGCCGACGTAATTGCCGAGATGCAGGGTGCCGGTCGTGGTGATGCCGGTCAGGACGCGGTGGGGCATGAGGCGAGGTGAAAGTTCACCCCGGATTGTGGCCTCAGCCGCGCTTGCGGGAAGGTGGGGCCGCCACCGAGGCGCGCCAGGTGACGGAGATGTCGAACTGGCGGGCCACCGGCAGCGCCAT
The DNA here is from genome assembly GCF_058787015.1 of Roseateles sp. FW305-36. Classification (NCBI taxonomy): domain Bacteria; kingdom Pseudomonadati; phylum Pseudomonadota; class Betaproteobacteria; order Burkholderiales; family Sphaerotilaceae; genus Roseateles; species Roseateles sp. FW305-36. Next base: position 37,628 of record NZ_JBYSZK010000023.1, read on the forward strand.
GCCATAGCAGCGGTTCAGCAGCCAGTTCAGGCCGGCCAGCGTCACTTCGTGGCTGGGAATGTGCACCGAGGTGAGGCGGGGCGCGGCGAATTCGGCGCTGGGAGAGTCGTCATAGCCCAGCACCGAAACCTCGTGGGGCACGGACACGCCGCGCTCCTGGAAGTGGGCGAGCAGGCCGATGGCCATCTCGTCGTTGGCGCAGAAGACGGCGGTGGGCAGGCGCTTTTGCTTCAGCAGCACCTCGGCGGCATCCCAGCCGGCCTGGTTGGAGAAGTCGCCCGGCACGGTGACGATCTTGGACGTGTCCAGCCCGCGCAGCGCCAGCTCGCCCATGAAGCCGTTCAGGCGCGCGACGTTGTCGGGCGAAGTCGTCGGGCCCGAGACGATGGCGATGTCCTTGTGCTTGTGCTGCAGCAGGGCGCGCGCCGCCTGCACACCGCCCTGCACATGGTCGGCCGTGAAGCACTGGTCCTTGATGCGGTCGAAGTGGCGGTTCAGCACGACGACCTGGCGCGCCGCCGGGCCCAGGGCCTTGAGGTCCTCGTCCTGCATGGCGTTGGACAGCACGATGAGGCCGTCGCAGTCGCGGTCCAGCAGGAAGCGCATGCCGTCGTTGGTCTCGACGCGCTCGTCCTCGATGCCTTCGCCGAAGGCCACCACCATGTGCAGGCCCTGGGTGCGCAGCACCGTGTCGATGACGCGCAGGATGGGCGTGTAGTAGGTGCCGCGCAGGAAGGGGATGTAGACGCCGATCAGCTTGGACGTGCCGGCACCGAGTGACCGTGCCGTCTGCGACGGGCGGAACTTCAGCTGGGCGATGACCTTGCGCACCCGTTCGGCCGTGGCCGGCGCGACGGAACCGTTTCCGCTGATGACGCGCGACGCGGTACCCACGCCCACGCCGGCCAGTCGCGCTACATCCTTGATCGTTGCCATTCACGCCCTGTTGTTGTCGCGGGCGATTGGATCACAGGGGGCAGATGGGCTGAGGGTCGGCCGGCTCCGGGAGAGGCTTGGTACTTACCTGGGTCTCCTTGCCGCTCAGGCCGCCGCCGACCGGCCACCAGGGCTGCTTCTCATGGGCGCTGAACTGGCAGGGGCCGGCCGGCCAGGGGAAGGACAGGCGGCCGCTGAAGCCTGCCCAGGCCTTGCCGTCGGCCGACGCGACCAGCACATCGGTCAAGCCGGCGCCCTCGGTGCCTGGCTGCCAGGCGGCGATGAAGGCGTCGCTCTTGTTGGCCAGGTCGTTCACATAGAGCGGACGTCCCGAATAGAGCAGCGTGATGACCGGCTTGCCGTGGCCGGCGACGCGCTGCAGGACTTCGGCGTCCTTGGGATGGCGACGGCTGTGGCGCAGGTTCTCGGTGATGCGCACATCGCCCTCGCCCTCGGCATAGGGCGTCTCGGCCAGCACGGCGATGACGGCGTCGAAGCTCTTCGGGTCGTTCTTGCTGCCGTCGGCGTCGAAGCTGACGTTGGCCACGCCCAGGCGCTGGCGCAGTGCCGCCAGCAGCGTCGTGCCCTGCGGGTAGTCGGCGTTGGTGGTGTCGCGACCCTGCCAGGTCACGCTCCAGCCGCCGGCCTGGTGGGCCAGGCTGTCGGCGGCGGCGCCGACGACGAGGACCTTGGCATTGGGCTTCAGCGGCAGCAGGCCGGGCTTGTTCTTCAGCAGCACCAGCGACTCGCGCACCGCGCGGCGTGCCAGCTCCGGCGCCTGCATGGCCTCCACCGTGGCCGGCACCTGCGTCGGCACCGACATGCTGAACTTCACGCGCAGGATGCGGCGCACCGCGTCGTCGATGCGGGCCATGGGGATGGCGCCCCGCTCGACGTCGCGCAGCGTGTTGGCGTAGAAGGCCTTCCACTTGAAGGGCACCATGACGACGTCGATGCCGGCATTGATGGCGGCGGGGCAATGCTCGGGCGTGCAGCCGGCCACCTGGCCGACGCCGTCCCAGTCGCTGACGATGAGACCGTCGAAGCCCAGTCTTTCCTTGAGCACGCTCGTCATCAGCGTGGCGTTGCCATGCATCTTGCCGTGCTCGACGTAGCCAGCGCTGTCGGTCCAGCTGCTGAAGGACGTCATGACGGTCAGCACGCCGGCATCCAGCGCGCCGAGATAGCCGGCGCCGTGGACGTTGGCGAGATCGCTGGGCGAGGCCTGCGTGACGCCTTGGTCGATGCCGCGGCGCGTGCCGCCGTCACCGATGTAATGCTTGGCCGTCGCCAGCACGCCGCGGCCGTCCTTCAGGCCTTCCTGCAGGCCCTCGACCGAGGCCTGGCCCAGGCGCTTGACCAGCGCCGGGTCGACGCTGAAGCTCTCATAGGTTCGGCCCCAGCGCACGTCCTGCACGACAGCCAGGGTCGGCGCGAACACCCAGTGCAGGCCCGAGGCGCGTACGGCGCGGGCGGTGGCGCGGCCGATGTCGCGCACCAGGTCGGCGTCGCGCGTCGCGCCGAGGGCGATGTTGTGCGGGAACAGGGTGGCGCCGCGCACATTGTTGTGGCCGTGGACGGCGTCGGTGCCCCAGATCAGCGGGATGCCCGGCGTGGCCTGCAGGGCCGCGGCCTGGAACTTCTCCGACAGCGCCCGCCATTGCGCCGGCGTGGCCGCACGGTCTTCGCCAGGCCAGGCGCCGCCGCCGTTCAGGATGGTGCCGATGGCGTACTCGCGCACCTCGTCCGGCGTGATGGCGCGGATCTCGGGCTGCACGATCTGGCCGAGCTTCTGGCGCAGATTCAGCCCCTTCAGCGCGGCCTCGACCCTGGCTTCCACGGCGGCATCGCGAACGGGCTTGCGGGCCGGCCAGGCCTGCACGATGGAATCGGTATCACTCGCGGCGCCCGCGGTGCCGGCAAGCAGGAGGGTGCAGGCGAGAAGAACGGGGCGAAGGGAAGAGGGTTTGCGCTGCATGTCATCGGTCGGTTGGGGCCGCGACGGTAGTGGGTGAAGCAAAAAAACGTCAACCCCCGGGCCGACGAGATTGACAGGCCCGACTGTGCCGCATTAGATTTGCGTCGCGTTTGGAACCGGTTCCAATTTTGACGCCGAGACTGCCGGAGAGCAGCGAGGTGTCACTCCAAAAAGGCCGGCCGAGCAGCGAACAAGTCGAACCAGGAGACCGAAGATGACCCAGCAAAGCCTGCGCGCCAAGGTGCGCACCCTCACGCCACAACGACCCTACCGCCTGACGCCCGTCGCCCTGTGCGTCGGGCTGCTTGGCGCGCCGGCCCTCGGCCTGGCGCAGACCGCGCCGGCCGGCGACCAGAAGCTCGAGACCGTCACCGTCACGGGCTTCCGCGCCAGCCTCGAGACCTCCATCAGCACCAAGCGCAATGCCGATGCCATCGTCGAGGCCATCTCGGCGGAAGACATCGGCAAGCTGCCCGATGTGTCCATCGCCGACGCCATCTCGCGCCTGCCCGGCCTGACGGCCCAGCGCGTGGCGGGCCGCTCGTCGGTCATCAGCATCCGCGGCATGGCGCCGACGTACGGCGTGACCCTGCTGAACGGCCGCGAGATCGTCTCCACCGGCGACAACCGCTCGGTGGAATACGACCAGTTCCCGTCCGAGCTGATCAATGCCGCCACGGTCTACAAGACGCCCGACGCCAGCCTGTCTGCGCAAGGCCTGTCCGGCACCATCAACATGAAGACGCTGCGCCCGCTGGACTTCTCGAAGTCGCAGATGGTGGTCGGCGCCCGCATGGAGCGCAATTCCAATGGCTCGCTGAATCCGGAGATCTCCGGCACCGGCAACCGCATCAGCGCCTCCTGGGTGACGCAGTCGGCCGACCGCAGCTTCGGCGCCGCCGTCGGCTTCGCCCACCTGGATTCGCCCAACCAGGAAAAGCATTACAAGAGCTGGTGGTGGGCCAACACCAACAACTGGGGTTCACCGCTGCCGGGTGCACCGCTGGATGCCGTGGCCCTGCAGGGCTTCGAGCTCGGCGCCGCCTCGTCGCGCCAGAAGCGTGATGGCCTGATGGGCGTGCTCGAGTACAAGCCCAACGCCGGCTTCCACAGCACGCTGGACCTCTACTACTCCAAGTTCGACCAGACCGAGGCGCGCCGCACGGTGATGTCGGACATGTCGACCTGGTCGGGCGCGGGCTGGACCAACGCGCAGACCAGCGACATCAACGGCGACAAGATCATCACCAGCGGCAACGTCGTCAACACGACGCCGGTGGCGCTGACGACCTACAACAAGCGCAAGGACGACATCCGCGCCATCGGCTGGAACAACGAGCTCAAGCTGGCAGACTGGAAGCTGGTGGGCGACCTCAGCATGTCCAAGGCCAAGCGCGACGAGCAGAACGGCGAAGTGCAGGCCGGCTCCAAGAACCGCGTCACGCTGAACAACGCCAACATCGTCACGGGCGATGGCCGTTCGACCTTCCAGCCCGATTTCGACTTCTCCGACCCCAGCAAGGTCTACCTGACCGACCCGGCCAACTGGGGGCGTGACGGCCGCAGCCAGTTCCCCAAGGTGCGCGACGAGATCAAGGCCCTGAAGCTGAGCGCCGGCCGCAACTTCGACAGCTGGCTCAACAGCGTCGAGGCCGGGGTGGACTACTCGCAGCGCGACAAGTCCATGAACCGCACCGAGGTCTACTACAACCTCAAGAACAACCGCACGCCGGTGCTGATCCCGTCCAACCTGCTGCGCGAGCCGACCGACCTGAGCTTTGCAGGCAGCAATATCCGCATGGTCAATTTCGACCTGCCCAGCGTGCTCAGCCTCTACGACGCCGTGCCGGCCTCGGCCGACCAGGCGCCCGGCCGGGTCTGGGCCGTGCACGAGAAGGTGACGGCGGCCTACGGCAAGCTGGGCATGGAGTTCGACTGGGGCGTGCCCATCCACGGCAGCCTGGGCCTGCGCGTCGTGCACGCACAGCAGTCCAGCAACGGCCTGCTGTGGAATCCCAAGACCAGCGCCAGCGACCCGACGAGCGGCGGCACCAGCTACACCGACACCCTGCCCAGCATCAACCTGTCGGCCGAGCTGACCCAGAACACCATCCTGCGCTTCGGCCTGGCCAAGGTGCTGGCACGCCCGAACATGGAAGACATGCGCGCCGGCTTCTCGGGCATCAACGTCAGCAGCACCGACCGCACCTGGTCGGCCAGCGGCGGCAACGCCAACCTGGAACCCTGGCGCGCCGACGCGGCGGACCTGTCCGTCGAGCACTACTTCAGCAAGCGCAGCTATGTGGCGGCGGCGGCCTTCCACAAGAACATCAAGAACTTCGTCTACTCGCAGAGCATCCCCTTCGACTTCACCGGCTTCCCCAACCCGACGACCTACACGCCGATCAGCAACATCGGCCTGCTGAGCACCAAGGCCAACGGCCACGGCGGCATGGTGGCGGGCACGGAGCTGAGCGGCTCGCTGGACGCGGGCCTGGTGAGCCCCTCGCTGGACGGCATCGGCGTGACGATGAGCTACTCCAAAACGCGCAGTTCCCTGCATGAGGACAACAACCTCAACAACCCGCTGGATGGCCTGTCGGGCGTGGCGACCAACTTCGTCGTCTACTACGAGCGCGACGGCATCTCCGCCCGCATCGGCAGCCGTCATCGTTCGGCTTTCGTGACGACGGTGCGCGGCACCTTCGGCGAGAACGTGCCCAGCATGATCGCGGCCGAGACCATCCTGGATGCCCAGGTCGGCTACGCCTTCGAGTCCGGCGCCTTCAAGGGCCTGTCGCTGACGCTTCAGGTGAACAATCTGCGTGATCGACCCTACCGGACTCGCGTCGGCATCTCCACGGGCGCCAAGGACCCGAATGCCACGCTGCCGGAGCGCTACACGTCCTACGGCCGCCAGTTCCTGCTCGGCGGCACCTACAAGTTCTGATCGATCTCTAGTTCCCTGACCCCGCGCCGGCCCCCGTGGCCGGCGCCCTCACTCCGAAGCATGAGCTCCAACAACGCCCCGACCCGCAAAGACTTCCCCGCCGACTTCCGTTGGGGCGTTTCCACTTCCTCCTTCCAGATCGAAGGCGCCGGCCAGGAGGACGGCAAGGGCGAATCGATCTGGGATCGCTTCTGCCAGCAGCCCGGCCGCATCCGTGACGGCAGCAACGGCAATGTCGCCTGCGACCACTACCACCTCTGGCCGCAAGACCTGGACATGGCCAAGGGCCTGGGCGTCAACGCCTACCGCTTCTCCATCGCCTGGCCGCGCATCCTCCCCACGGGACGTGGTGCCGTGAACGAAGCCGGCCTGGCCTTCTACGACCGTCTGGTGGACGGCATGCTGGAGCGCGGCCTCGACCCCTGGTGCACGCTCTACCACTGGGACCTGCCCCAGGCCCTGCAGGAGCAGGGCGGCTGGACCTCGCGCGAGACCGTCACCGCCTTCCTCGAATACACCGACATCGTCACCCGCCGCCTGGGCGATCGCGTCAAGCACTGGATCACCCACAACGAACCCTGGTGCTCCTGCATGATGGGCTACTGGGAAAACATCCACGCGCCCGGCGGCAGCAGCTTCGCCGATGCGCTGCAGGCCAACCACCATGTGCTGCTGTCGCATGGCCAGGCTATTTCCGTCATCCGCAAGAACGCGGCCGATGCCAAGGTCGGCATCACGCTGAGCCTGCACCCCATCACGGCGGCTTCCAACAGCGCCGAAGACCTCGCCGCGCTGAAGCGCCATGACGGCCTGCGCAACCGCTGGTTCCTCGACCCGCTGTTCGGCCGCGGCTACCCGGCCGACACGCTGGAGCTGGTCGGCGACGCCGCGCCCAAGGTCGTCGAAGGCGACCTGCAGGCCATCGCGACGGCGACCGACTTCCTCGGCGTGAACTACTACTTCCCCGAGATGGTCAAGGACGACGCGCAAGGCGGCCCGATGCGCGCCAGCCTGGTCGAGAAGGAAGGCGTCGAGCGCACCGGCTTCGGCTGGGAGGTCTCGCCGCAAGGCCTGGTGGACCTGCTGACCCGCCTCCAGCGCGACTACAACCCGCCCGTCATCCAGCTGACCGAGAACGGTTCCACTTTCGAGGACGTGCTGACGCCCGAGGGCCGCGTCCACGACAAGGAGCGCCTGTCCTATCTGCAGCGCCACCTGGCGGCCTTGAAGCAGGCCATCGCTGCCGGCGTGCCGGTCAAGGGCTACTTCGCCTGGAGCCTGCTGGACAACTTCGAATGGGCCGAGGGCTATCTGCGCCGCTTCGGCATCGCCTATGTGGACTACGCCTCCCAGAAGCGCATCCTGAAGGACAGCGGCCTCTGGTACGGCCAGTTTCTGAACAAATAATTAACGCGCAAGCGGCCGTTTGTTCAAGGGTACAGGCGGTTTCTAAATGAAATATTACAGGGTCAACACTCAGGCGCGTTCAGCCGCGCCGGGGCAAACTGCGCTCGCTGCCCCACAAGATCCGGAGACAAGATGAAGTTCCCCCGCCACGCCCTGGCCGCTGTTGCGCTGCTCGTTGCAACCGCTTCCAACGCCGCCGAACCCCTCAAGGCCGAGGTCATCCACTGGTGGACCTCGGGTGGCGAATCCGCCGCCGCCAAGACCCTGGCCGAGGCCTACAAGGCCCAGGGCGGCATCTGGGTGGACACCGCCGTCGCCCTGGGCGAGCAGGCCCGCTCGGTCGCCATCAACCGCATCGCCGGCGGCAACCCGCCGACGGCCGCCCAGTTCAACACCACCCAGCAGTTCCGCGACATCGTCGACCAGGGCCTGCTGAACAACGTCGACGCCGTGGCCCAGCGCGACGGCTGGGACAAGTTCCTGCCCGAGACCGTGCTGAGCGCCATCCGCGTCAACGGCCACTACTACGCCGCGCCGGTCAACATCCACAACATGACGTGGTTCTGGTTCTCCAAGGCCGCCTTCAAGAAGGCCGGCATCGCGGAAGAGCCCAAGAGCTTCGACGAGCTGTTCGCGGCCCTGGACAAGCTCAAGGTCGCCGGCCTCGTGCCCCTGGCCCATGGCGGCCAGCCCTGGCAGGACGGCATCGTCTTCACCGCCGTGCTGGCCCACTACGGCGGCCGCGACCTCTATCTGAAGATCTTCCGCGACCGCGACCCCAAGGCCATCCAGGGCGAGGAGTTCAAGAAGGTGCTGCTGGCCTTCAAGAAGCTGCAGAGCTACACCGACAAGGGCTCGCCGGGCCGCAACTGGAACGACGCGACGGCCATGCTGATCAGCGGTCGCGCCGGCGTGCAGATCATGGGCGACTGGGCCAAGGGCGAGTTCGCCCAGGCCAAGCAGGAAGCCGGCAAGGACTACGGCTGCGCTCCCGGCTTCGGCCCCAAGGCGCCCTACATCATCCAGGGCGACGTGATGGTCTTCCCCAAGACCGACAAGCCCGACCAGGTCAAGGCCCAGCAGCTGCTGGCCAGCGTCATCACCCAGCCCGCCACTCAGGTCGCCTTCAGCATCAAGAAGGGCAGCATCCCCATCCGCACCGACGTCGACGTCAGCAAGATGGACCTGTGCGCCCAGATGGGCGTGGCGGCCATGAAGGACAAGTCGCGCCACCTGGCCAATGGCGAGATCTACATCACGCCCGACCAGAACGGGGCCCTGCAGGACGTGCTGACGTCCTACTGGAACCGCAACATCCCCGTCGAGAAGGTCCAGAAGGACATCGTCTCCGCGCTGAGGAACTGATGAAGCGCCGTGGTCTCGCGGCCTGGGGTGCGCTGCTGCCTCTTGGCCTGATCGTCTGTGTCGGCTATATCGGCACGGTGCTGTGGACGCTGAGGACTTCGGTCTCCAGCTCCCGCACCTTCCCGAGCAACGACTTCGTCGGCTTGCAGCAGTTCGAGCGCCTGCTCGACAACGACCGCTGGCAGCACGCCATCCACAACCTCGCGGTCTACGGCGTGCTCTACATCGTCGCCGCCATGGCCATCGGCTTCCTGCTGGCCGTCTTCATCGACCAGAAGGTCAGAGGCGAGGGCATGCTGCGCACGGCTTTCCTGTACCCGTATGCGATGTCCTTCGTCGCCACGGGCCTGGTCTGGCAATGGGTGCTCAACCCCGACAGCGGCCTGCAGAACGCCATGCAGCAGATGGGCTGGAAGGACTTCAGTTTCGACTGGATCGTCGACCAGGACATGGTCATCTACACCGTCGTCATCGCCGGCACCTGGCAAGGGGCAGGGCTCGTCATGGCGCTGATGCTGGCCGGCCTGCGCGGCATCGACGAGGAGATCTGGAAGGCCGCCAAGCTGGACGGCATCCCGACCTGGCGTGTCTACCTGTCCATCGTGCTGCCCATGATGGGCCCGACGCTGGCGACGGTCTTCACGTTGCTGGCCACCGGCGTCGTCAAGGTCTTCGACACCGTCGTCGCCATGACCCAGGGCGGCCCCGGCACGGCCAGCGATGTCCCGGCCAAGTTCATCATGGACCACCTGTTTGGCCGCGCGAATCTGGCCCTGGCTTCGGCCGGCGCCGTGATGCTGCTGCTGACGGTGTTGGCCCTCGTCGCGCCGCTCGCCTATGTGCGCAGCCGCCAGGCCGCGAAGGGAGGCCACTGAGATGAATATGCCCCTCGCCCAACCTCGCATCGCTGAACGCGAGCGAGTCTGGTCGGTCCCCCGCGGGGACGGCGATGCGTGCGGCATCGAGCCGCACGCACATCGCCAGAGCGGGCCGGCTAGGGAGCGGCCCGTCGCTCGGCCCGAATGCGGAACGGACGACTGACATGACCAAGAAACGAAAGTCCACCGCGGTCTGGGCCCGCATCGGCGTCTACGCCTTCCTGATCTTCGCCGCGGCCTTCTTCCTGCTGCCGCTGTACGTGATGCTGACGACCTCGTTCAAGAGCATGGACGAGATCCGCCTCGGCCAGATCTTCGCGCTGCCGTCCAGCATCACCTTCGACGCCTGGCGCGCCGCCTGGAGCGAAGCCTGCACCGGCGTCAGCTGCGAAGGCGTGCGTGGCGGCTTCTGGAACTCGGTGACCATCGCCGTGCCGTCGGTCGTGCTGCCCATCCTGCTGGGTGCCATCAACGGCTATGCCCTCTCCTGGTGGAAGCCCAAGGGCAGCCAGTGGCTGTTCGGCGTGCTGATGATGGGCGCCTTCATCCCCATCCAGGTGATGATCTATCCGCTCGTCAAGCTGGAAGCGGCCATCGGCATCTACAGCAGCCTGCCCGGCATCGTCGTCGTGCACCTGGTGTTCGCCATGCCCATCATGACGCTGCTGTTCCGCAACTACTACGCGGGCCTGCCGGCCGAGCTGTTCAAGGCGGCGCGCGTGGACGGCGGTGGCTTCTGGCGCATCTTCATCCAGCTGGTGCTGCCGATGTCCACGCCCATGCTGATCGTTGCGGCCATCATGCAGATCACCGGCGTGTGGAACGACTACATCCTGGGCCTGACCTTCGCCGGCCGCGACAACCTGCCGATGACGGTGCAGCTGAACAACGTCATCAACACGACGACCGGCGAGCGTCTCTACAACCTCAACATGGCCGCGACGATCCTCACGTCTGCCGTGCCCCTGTTGGTCTATCTGATTTCCGGCCGCTGGTTCGTCCGCGGCATTGCGGCAGGAGCCGTCAAATGAGTGGCGTGAACATCCAGGGCCTGAGCATCAAGTTCGGCCACAACGAAGTCATCAAGGGACTGGACCTGCAGGTCCATGAGGGCGAATTCCTCGTGCTGCTCGGCCCCTCGGGCTGCGGCAAGTCGACGCTGCTGCACAGCATCGCCGGCCTCATCGACGTCAGCGGCGGCAGCATCCACATAGCCGGCACCGACATGACCGACGCCGAGCCCTCCGAGCGCGGCATCGGCATGGTCTTCCAGAGCTATGCGCTCTACCCGACCATGACGGTGGAGCGCAACATGTCCTTCGGCCCGCGCGTGGCCGGTGTGCCCAAGGCCGAGATCGAGAAGCGCGTCAACCGCGCGGCCGAGATGCTGCACCTGACGCCGCTGCTGGACCGCAAGCCGGCCCAGCTGTCGGGCGGCCAACGCCAGCGCGTCGCCATCGGCCGTGCCCTGGTGCGCGAGGCCGGCGTCTTCCTGTTCGACGAGCCCCTGTCCAACCTCGACGCCAAGCTGCGCGCCGAGCTGCGCCGCGAACTCAAGCTGCTGCACCAGACCCTGGGCAACACCATGATCTATGTGACGCACGACCAGGTCGAAGCCATGACCCTGGCCTCGCGCATCGTCGTCATGAAGAGCGGCGTCATCCAGCAGATCGGCACGCCCAGCGAGGTCTACGAGCGCCCGGCCAATCTCTTCGTCGCCGGCTTCCTCGGTGCGCCGGCCATCAACCTCGTGCCGGCCAAGGTGGGTGCCGATGGCCGCTCGCTGGAAGGCGTGCTGAACCTGCAGCTCGCGGAAGGCCGCGTGAAGCCGGGCCAGAACGTCGTGCTGGGTGTTCGCCCCGAGCACATGCGCCTGCAGTCCGACGGCCGCTGGCGCGCCAGGGTCGAGCTGGTCGAGCCCATGGGCAACCACCAGGTCGTCTGGATGAAGCTCGGCGAGCAAGGCTTCTCGGCCCTGGTGCACGACGGCCGCCGTATCACCGCCGGCGAGGAACTGGCCTTCGACATCGACGAGTCGGCGCTGAACTTGTTCGACGCGTCGACCGAGCAACGCCTGGCCTGATGGACGCGTTGCGCCGCATCGTCATCGTGGGCGGCGGCAGCGCCGGCTGGATGAGTGCGGCGGCCCTGGCGGCTAAGCTGGGCCAGGGGTCCTGGCAGATCACCCTGGTCGAGTCCGATGAGATCGGCATCGTCGGCGTCGGCGAGGCCACCATCCCGCCCATCCGCGGCTTCAATGCGCGCATCGGCCTGGACGAGGACGAGTTCCTGCGCGAGACCGGCGGGACCTTCAAGCTCGGCATCGAGTTCGTCAACTGGGGAGTCGTCGGCGAGCGATACATGCACGCCTTCGGTGATGTCGGCCGGCCACTGGACGAGCTGCCTTTTCATCAGCATTGGCTGCGCCTGGGCGCTCAGACGCCGCTGGCCGAGTTCTCGATCAACAACCAGGCGGCCCTGGCCGGCCGCTTCATGCGCCCACGGTCCGACATGGCCGGTTCGCCGCTGGCCGAGATCACTTACGCTTTCCACTTCGATGCCTCGCGCTACGCGGCCTTGCTGCGCCGGCATGCGCAAGGCAAGGGCGTGCAGCGCATTGAAGGCCGCATCGCGCGTGTCGAGCGCGAGGGCGAGCACATCCGCCGCCTGCATCTGCAGGACGGCTCAGTCGTCGAAGGCGACTTCTTCCTCGACTGCTCCGGCCTGCATGCCCTGCTGATCGGCAAGACCCTGGGCGTCTCGTTCGAGGACTGGTCCAACTGGCTGCCCTGCGACCGCGCCTGGGCCGTGCCGACGGCCAACCACGGTCCGCTGCTGCCGTACACGCGGGCGACGGCGCATGAGGCCGGCTGGCAATGGCGCATCCCGCTGCAGCACCGCACCGGCAACGGCCATGTCTTTGCCAGCGCCTTCACCGACGAGGCCGCGGCGCGCGACACGCTGATGCGCAATCTCGATGCCGAGCCGCTCGCCGAGCCGCGCCTCATCAAGTTCCGCACCGGCCGCCGCCAGCGGGCCTGGGTCGGCAACTGCGTCGCCATCGGTCTCTCGAGCGGCTTCCTTGAGCCGCTGGAGTCCACCAGCCTGCACCTGATCCAGAGCGCCGTGCTGAGGCTGATTGACCTCTTCCCGAGCGAAGGGCTGGAGGCGGCCGACATCGCCGAGTACAACCGCCAGACCGCGGCCGAGATGGCTTCGGTGCGTGACTTCATCATCCTGCACTACAAGCTGACGCGCCGCGACGACTCGCCCTTCTGGCGCCACTGCCGCGCCATGGCCGTGCCCGAGTCGCTGCAGGCCCGCATGGACCTCTTTGCCAGCCATGGCCGTCTGTTCCGCCACGGTCAGGAGCTGTTCTCCGAGCCGAGCTGGCTGCAGGTGCTGATCGGCCAGGGGCTGATACCGCGCAGCCACCACCCGCTCGCCGCCACGCGTCCGCCGGAGCAGGTCCAGCAATTCATCGACGACGTCCATCGCGTTGTGCGCCGTTGCGTGGACGTGATGCCCGCGCATGCCGATTTCCTCGCCGACATCAACGCCGTGAACCAGCGGCACTCATAACCACAGAGACATGAAGACACTGCTTTTGACGCTGACAGCCGCGCTCGCCGGTGCAGCTAACGCTGCGCCTGTACTGGCTTTCCTGACCACGGCCGACCAGCAGCAGCTGCTCGCGCCGAGCGTCGTCGAAAAGGCTGCAAAGGCAGGCGACGTCATCCGCATCGACCCCAAGCGCCAGCACCAGCGCATCGCCGGCTTTGGCGCCGCCATCACCGAGGGCTCGGCCTGGCTGATCCGCCATGGCATGAGCGATACGCAGCGCGACGCGCTGATGCGCGAGCTGTTCACCCGCGAAGGCAATGGCCTCGGCTTCGAGTTCACGCGGCTGACCATCGGCGCCTCGGACTTCTCGCGCCGCCACTACAGCCTGGACGACATGCCGCCGGGCCAGACCGACCCCGAGCTGCAGAACTTCTCGTTGGCGCCCGAGCGCGAAGACGTCATCCCCGCCGTCAAGCAGGCCCTGGCCTTGAACCCCAAGCTGCAGGTCATGGCCTCGCCCTGGAGCGCGCCGGGCTGGATGAAGACGACCGACAGCCTGGTGCAGGGCCAGCTCAAGCCCGAACACTACGGTTCCTTTGCGAAGTACATGGTGCGTTATGTCGAGGAGATGAAGGCCGAGGGCGTGCCCATCTTTGCGCTGACGCTGCAGAACGAGCCCCACTTCGAACCCGGCGACTACCCCGGCTTGCGCATGCCGCCGGCCACGCGTGCCGCCGTGGTCGGCCAGCACCTCGGCCCGCTGCTGAAGGCCAAGGGCATGAAGACCCAGCTGCTGGAGTGGGACCACAACTGGGACGAGCCCTGGAGCCCGCTGTCCATGCTGTCCGACAAGACGGCGCGTCAATACGTGTCGGGCGTGGCCTGGCATTGCTATGCCGGTGACGTGTCGGCCCAGTCCCAGGTGGCCCAGCATTTCCCGGAGCTCGACGTCTGGTTCACCGAGTGCTCCGGCGGCGAATGGAAGCCGCAATGGGCCGAGACCCTGCCCTGGATCACGCGCAACCTCATCATCGGCAGCACCCGCCACGGCGCGCGCGGCGTGCTGATGTGGAACCTGGCCCTGGACCCGCAGTACGGTCCGCATCTGGGCGGCTGCAGGGACTGCCGCGGTGTCGTCACCATCGACCCCAAGACCGGCAAGGTCACGCGCAATATCGAGTACTACGCCTTCGGCCACGCCAGCCGCTTCGTCAAGCAGGGCGCGCGGCGTGTCGACTCGGAGGGCGGGGCCAAGGGCCTGGACCATGTCGCCTTCACCAACCCCGACGGCAGCACGGCCCTCATTGTCAGCAACTCCGCCGCCGAGGCGCGCCGCTTCACGGTGCAGGCGCCGGGCCAGCGCTTCAGCTACGAGCTGCCGGCCAGCGGTGTCGTGACTTTTGTCTGGTGATGCCATGCGATTGATGGCCCTGTTCGCGGCCTTGCTGGCCGCATCCAATGCCCAGGCCCTCGAGCTGGCCGGCGTCTTTGCCGATCACATGGTGCTGCAGCGCGAGACGCCGCTGCGCGTCTGGGGCCAGGCTGAGCCGGGCCAGAAGGTGCATGTGCAGCTCGCTGATCGGCATGCCGACGTCGTGGCGGGACAAGACGGCCGCTGGCGAGCCAGCCTCGCGCCGTTGAAGGCCGGCGGGCCGTATCAGCTGCGGGTCAGCGCCGGAGTCGAGCAACGCCGCCTGGACGATGTGCTGATTGGCGACGTCTGGATCGCCGCCGGCCAGTCGAATATGGAATGGCGCCTGGCCGATGCGAATACCGCGGCGACCGAGATCGCTGCGGCCGGCGAGCACCCGCAGATCCGCCACGCCAAGATGCCGCATCGCGTCAGCCTGCAGCCGCTGAAGGAGGCGCCGCCGCTGCGCTGGGACGTCGCCAGCCCGGCCACGGCCGGCGAGTTCAGCGCCGTGGCCTGGCATTTCGCGCGCCGCGTGCAGGCCGATGTGAAGGTGCCCATCGGCATCCTCAACCTGAGCTGGGGCGGCACCCATGTCGAGACCTGGACCAGCCCGCGGGCCGCGGCCACCGATCCCGACCTGGCCGCCACGATGCGCGCCATGCCCACTGATGCGGCCGCCTTTGTGCAGGGCCGCCAGGACCAGATGCTCGAGCGCGTGAGGCATTTCCAGGGCACGGCACCGCAAGCCGTCGCCGGCGCCGACCCCGCCCTGGACGACCAGGCCTGGCCCACGCTGAACACGCCCCAGGTGTGGGAGACGCAAGGCCTGCCGGGCCTCGACGGCCAGGTCTGGCTGCGCCGCCACTTCACCTTGACCACGGCCGAAGCCACGGGCGCCGCGACGCTTCACCTCGGCCCCGTCGACGACTGCGACGAGACCTTCGTCAACGGCCAGCCGGTCGGCAAGACCTGCGGCTGGGAGACGCCGCGCACCTACGCCGTGCCGGCCGGCCTGCTGCACGAGGGCGACAACCTCATCGCCGTTCGCGTGACCGACACCGGCGGCGATGGTGGCATTCACGGCCAGGCGGCCCAGCTTCGCCTTGAAACCAGCGCGGGCCCCCAACGCCTCGCCGGCCGCTGGCAGGCCCGTGTCGAGGCCCTGCAGCC
Source organism: Roseateles sp. FW305-36 (assembly GCF_058787015.1). Classification (NCBI taxonomy): domain Bacteria; kingdom Pseudomonadati; phylum Pseudomonadota; class Betaproteobacteria; order Burkholderiales; family Sphaerotilaceae; genus Roseateles; species Roseateles sp. FW305-36. The sequence continues at coordinate 53,290 of NZ_JBYSZK010000023.1, forward strand.
CGTCACCGAGCCCGGCCCCAACGACCTGCCCAGCCTGCTCTTCAACGGCATGGTCCAGGCCTTCACGCCCTTCGCGGCGCGTGGCGTCATCTGGTACCAGGGCGAGACCAACGCACCGCGCGCGGCCCGCTATGCCCAGGCCTTCCCGCGTCTGATCAACGACTGGCGCGCACAGTGGCGCGAGCAGGGCCAGCAAGGCACGCTGCCCTTCTACTTCGTGCAGCTCTCGTCCTTCGGCCCCCGCCCGCCCCTGCCCGAGGGCAGCGCCTTCGCCGAGCTGCGCGACGCCCAGCGCCAGACGGTGGAAAAGCTGCCTGCCACCGGCATGGCCGTCAGCATCGACGTCGGCGACGCCAACGACATCCATCCGCGCGACAAGCAGACGGTGGGTGAGCGCCTGGCTCGTATCGCGCTGGCCCAGACCTATGGCGAGCCCATGCCCTTCAAGGGTCCGACGCTGCGCGCCAGCCGCGCCCGGCCCGACGGCAGTTTCGAGCTGACCTTCAACGACGTCGCCGGCGGCCTGGCCACGCGGGGCGGGGGGGCCTTGCTGGGATTTGCCGTGGCCGGCGCGGACCAGCGCTTCTTGCCCGCCCGCGCCGAGATCACCGGCCCCCATCGGGTGCGCGTCTGGAGCGAAGCCGTCGCCAAACCCGCGGCGCTGCGCTATGCCTGGGGCGACACGCCCCTCGAAGCCAATCTGGTCGACGGTGCCGGGCTGCCCGCGACGCCCTGGCGCAGTGACCGTTGGCCGCTGGCCACACGTGATATTCGTCCTGAGTTCTAACGACGTCAGGCGTGCATGGATCGCGCCCACCGCGCCTTCATGGCTAGGATGGGCCGATGACATGGCTGCTGTTGATCAGCTCCAGCCTGCTGCTGATGGTGGGCGTGGCGATGATGGTGCTGTCCCGGTTGGAGCCGGACCACCGCCATATCCGTGACTGGGGCTGGAGTCATATCTTTCTCGCCTTCGGCCTCGCCCTGGGCGTGGCCCTGGTGCCGGCGGACACCACCTCCCTGCAGTACAAGCTGCAGGCCCCCTTCGCCACCGCCTGCATCATTGCTTCGCTGGCCTGGCAGCTGGCCGGTGCCAGCCACTACCGGGGCCGGCCCTGGAACTGGCGGCGCACCCTGCCGCTGTTCGTCGCGATGCTGGGCTTCGTGCTCGCCCTGGCGCTGGTGCAGTTGCGCCTGGCCATCGTCGCTTCGGCCCTGCTGCTGACCGGTGGGGCCTGGCTCGCCGCCTGGTGGCTGTGGCGTGGTGGCGAGACGGCCGAGCGGGTCGTTTCGGGCTGTTTCGTCGCCCTGGGCCTGGTGCACCTGAGTGGTCCCATGCTCGACCCGCTGGCGCGGTCTGCCGCGACCCACATCGTCGGCACCTATGTGCAGGGCACCTTGGCCATGGCGCTCGTGCTGCTGTCTGTGCGGCGCGCCCACGGCGAGGCCAAGCGGATGGGCGAGCGGCTGCGCCAGCTTTACGAGCAGTCTATGCAGGGGCTCGTCGTGCTGCGCGATGGCCGGGCGGTCTTCGCCAACCCCGCGGCGCTGGCCATGTTCGGCTTCGATCGCATCGAAGGCACGCTGCCGGTCGAGTTCCTGATCGCGCCGGGCGATCTCGAGGCCTCGCGCGCCCGCTACGCGCAACTGATCCAGCGGCGCTCGGGCCAGGTCGCCTGGGAGGGCGAGCGCTTTCGCCGCGACGGCAGCGCCATCTATCTGCGCGGCAGCTCCAGCTACATCGAATGGGAGGGCGGCCCGGCCCTGCTGGTGCTGATGCTGGACGACACCGAAAGACAGCGCGCCACCGAGGCCCTGCGCCGCCAGGCCCTGCACGACGAGCTGACCGACCTGCCCAACCGCCATGCCGCCCTGGCCCGCCTGGCCGAGCTGACGGCGCCCGGCAGCCCGGGTTTCGCCCTGCTGTCGGCCGACCTGGATCGCTTCCAGCTCGTCAACGAAAGCCTGGGGCACGAGACCGGCGACGCGCTGCTGCAGGCCATCGCCGCCAGGCTGCGTGAGGCCCTGCCGCCCGAGGCCCTGGTCGCGCGCCTGGGGGAAGACCAGTTCCTGCTGCTCCACCCGGGCGTGGAAGACGATGCCGCCGCCCAGTTGGTCGGCCAGCGCCTGCTGGCGCTGATGAACCTGCCGTTCGCCGTCGCGCACCGGGCGCTGTATGTGCATCTGTCGGTCGGCATCGCACGCTTTCCGGCGCATGGCCAGAACGGCGCGGCCCTGCTGCGCGCGGCCGACGTCGCCATGCACCAGGCCAAGCAGCAGGCCGGCGCCGCCGTCGTCGCCTTCCGGCCCGGCATGGCGGCGGCCGCGGGCGGTCTGCTGGAGATCGAACAGGCCCTGGCCGCGGCCATCGAGCGCGAGGAATTCCAGCTCGACTATCAGCCCAAGTTCGAGGCCGGCACTCGGCGTCTGGCCGGCTTCGAGGCCCTGGTGCGCTGGCAGCGGCCGGGCCGGGGGCGTGTCAGCCCGGCCGACTTCATTCCGGCCGCCGAACGCACGGGCCAGATCGTGCCCCTGGGCGCGCTGATCCTTCGCCAAGCTGCCCAGCAGCTGCGGTCCTGGCAGCAGCAGGGCCTGAAGCCCATGCCCGTCGCGGTGAATGTCTCGCCGCTGCAGTTCGAGGACAGTGGCTTTGCCGACTGGGTGCTGGATCTGGTGCGCGCCCATGGCGTGGACCCCGCGCTGATCGAGGTCGAGATCACCGAGACGGCGGCCATGACGCATATGGACCGCGTGCTGCCCCAACTGGCCCGGCTGCGCGAGGCGGGCGTCGGCGTGGCCTTCGACGACTTCGGCACCGGCCAGAGCTCGCTGACCCTGCTGCGCCGCCTGCCCATCACGACGCTGAAACTGGACCGCAGCATGGTCGATCCCCTGCCCGAACCGTCAGCCGGTGCCGTGGTGCGGGCCGCCTGCGTCGTGGCCGAAGCCCTGGGCCTGGCCATCGTCGCCGAAGGGGTCGAGACCGAGGCCCAGGCTGCGGAGGTCGAGCGCCTGGGCTGCACGCATCTGCAGGGCTGGCTGCTGTCCAGGCCGCTGGCGGCCGAAGCAGCTGCCGCCTTGCTCAGCTCGCCATCAGCTCACCCATGCGGATCGAGCCCCCCGGCTGCCACGCCGGGTTGAACTGCAGGCCGCTCTTCTCGAACAGCATGACGACGGTGGAGCCGAGCAGGAAGCGGCCCATCTCGTCGCCTTGGGCGAGGGTGACCTGGCCGGGGGCGTAGTCCCATTCCTGCACCGGGCCTTCGCGCTTGATCTGGCCCTGCCAGACGGTGGCCATGCTGCCGACGATGGTGGCACCGACCAGCACCAGCACCCAGCGGCCCAGGGCGTCGTCGTCGAAGACGCAGACGACGCGCTCGTTGCGCGCGAACAGCCCCGGCACGCCGCGCGCCGTCGTCGGGTTCACCGAGAACAGCTCGCCCGGCACATGCACCATGCGCACCAGGCGGCCGGCGGCCGGCATGTGGATGCGGTGGTAGTCCTTGGGGCTGAGATAGAGGTTGGCGAACAGGCCGTCCTGGAAGCGCGCCGCCAGCTGGGCATCACCCCCCACCAGGGCCGTCGTCGAGAAGTTCTGGCCCTTGGCCTGGTAGACCTGGTCGCCCTGGATGCGGCCGACCTGGCTGATGGCGCCGTCCACCGGGCAGATCAGCGGGGCCTGGGCGAGAGGGCGCGCGCCGGGCTTCAGCGCCCGGGTGAAGAAGTCGTTGAAGGTCTTGTAGACCGTGATGTCCGGGTCGGCCGCCTCGGCCATGTTGACGCCATAGCGCGCGACGAAGCGGCGGATGGTGGACGTCGTGAAGCTGCCCATGGGCTTGGACGCGTAATGCCCGGCCAGGCGTGTCAGGGCCAGCTTGGGCATCAGGTATTGGGGCAGGACTTTGAGGCGATCGGACATGGCTTCAGTGTAAGAGTCGACAATTCGCCTCGATGTCCGTCGTCCACAGCTCCTTCTACCGTTTTACCCCGATGCCGGACCCCAGCGGCTTCGCCGAAAGCCTGCGCGTGCGCGGCGCGGAACTGGCCCTGGGCGGCGTCGTGCTGGTGGCCGAAGAGGGCATCAGCGCGGCCATTGCCGGCGAGGCCCGGGCCGTGCAGGCCTTCGAGTCCGAACTGCAGACCCAGCCCGGCCTGGCCGGCCTGCACTTCAAGCACAACGCCTGCGAGCGCCGACCCTTCAGCCGCTTCAAGGTGTCGGTCAAGCGCGAGATCGTCGCCTTCGGCGTGGCCGGCGTCAGCGGCGATGCCACCGACACCCACGTCAGCCCGCAGCGCTGGCGCGAGCTGCTGGCCGAGCCCGACACCGTCGTGCTGGACAACCGCAACAGCTTCGAGTTCAAGCTCGGGCGCTTTCGCGGCGCCATCGACCCCGGCGTGGCCCACTTCCGCGACTTCCCGGCCTATGTCGAGGCGCATCGCGACGAGTGGCGGGGCAAGACGGTGGCCATGTACTGCACCGGCGGCATCCGCTGCGAGAAGACGGCGGCCTGGATGCAGGCCCGTGGACTCCAGGTGGCTCAGCTCGACGGCGGCATCCTGAGCTACCTCGAGGCTTTCCCCGAGGACGCGGCCCGCGACTGGCAGGGCGAGTGCTATGTCTTCGACAAGCGCATCGCCATCGATGCCGCCGCACGGGAAACCGGCACGACGGCCGAGGACGTTTTCAGCGACCCGGCGGATGCCTGGCGGCTGGCGCGCGCCAGGCGGTTGGACCCCGCGTCCTGATCAGCCCAGCGTCAGGCTGAAGCCAGCCCGGAAGCCGATCTGCTGCAGCACCAGCAGGGCCATCAGCAGCACGAAGGGCAGCACCGGCTGGCGCAGCCGCCAGCTGACGGCGATCAGCAGTGCCGTGACGGCTTCCGTCGCGAAATAGGCGAGGTGGAAGGCCGGCTCGAAACCGTGCACGGGCAGGATCTGCGGCGCGACGCGGGCCAGGGCCGGCGGCAGGATGAGCAGGCCGGTGACGGCCATGTAACGGGCGTGACGATGGATGTCGCGCCGGTACTTGATGGCCAGCGCAAAAGCGACGGCGAAGCCCAGCAGAAAGCTCAGGTCCACCGGCACCAGGCGCGGCCCGAAGCGCTGGGTGAAGGGGTTGTCGGGGTGGGCCGTTTGCCAGGTCATCCACAGGCCGGCGGCGACGAAGAGGGGCGCGAGGACGTAGGCCAGCTGCCCGACACGGCGGTGCAGATCGCGCCTGCGCAGGCGGATCAGCGTGGGCTGCGCAATCAGCATCAGCATCCAGGCAAAGGCCGTCAGCCCATGGGCATGGTGGCCGAGGTCGGTCTCCCTCAGTTGCGACAGATAGGAGGGGTAGAAGCCCCACAGGCCGGCCCCCAGAACCAGCGCGAAGTAGAGGGGGGTGCGGGCATAGGGCAGTGGCGGCGGCAGGCTGGACATGGCGGGCTCCCTGGTTTTGCCCGCGATTGCAGCAAGGCCGGCCGGCCGCGTCATCCGGATTGCCCCCCGTTCCTGCGGTGGGGGCGCCACTACGGAGGAATGATTCCCCCGCTTCGGAGCAAAGCTTCCGGGCCCCGGCCGATGCGCCCGGCCGCAAACCCCGACAATGCGACCGCGCGCCGCTTGCGCGCACCGCAAACTGTCATTCGATGTCTCACCTGATCGTCCACGGCGGCACCCCCCTTTCCGGCCGCATCATTCCCTCGGCCAACAAGAATGCCGTCCTGCCCATCCTCTGCGCGACGCTGCTGACCAGGCAGCCGGTGCGTCTGCGCGGCGTGCCCGAGATCACCGACGTGAAGAAGATCGTCGAGGTCTTCCGCAAGCTCGGCTCCCAGGTCGAGCTGGACTTCAAGACCGGCATCCTCGACGTCCACCACCGCGACACGCATTTCGACCCGGCCGTCGACCGCCTGCCCGAGGAGATGCGCTCCTCCATCATGCTGGTGCCCGGCCTGATGGCTCGCTTCGGCGCCGCCCGCATCGAGGACGACGTCAAGGGTTGCACCCTGGGCGCGCGCGAGATCGACCCCCACGTGGAAGTCTTCGAGCGCTTCGGTGCCCAGGTCGAGCGCCTGCCCGACGGCCTGGTGCTGCGCGTGAACCGGCCTCTCACGGCCAACGCCCACTGGACCGACTACGCCTCGGTGACGACGACCGAGAACTTCGTGCTCTGCGCGGCCCTGGCCGACGGCGTGTCGACGCTGACCAATGCCGCCAGCGAGCCCCATGTGCAGGAGTTCTGCAACTTCATGTCGCTGCTGGGCGCCAGGATCGAAGGCCATGGCACGTCCAAGCTGAAGATCACCGGCGTGCAGGAACTCGGCGGTGCCGACTACAGCTTCACCGAGGACTTCCACGAGATCGTCACCTTCCTGGCCCTGGGCGCCATCACCGGCGGCGACGTGCGCGTGAAGAACAGCGCACCGGAGATGTTCCCGCTGCTGGACCGCACCTTCGCCAAGTTCGGCGTGCAGATCGTCCACGAGGACGGCTGGAGCCGCTGCGTCACCAACGGCCCGCTCAAGGTCAAGGAACCCTTCACCCGCAACATCCTGCAGAAGGTCGAAGCGGCGCCCTGGCCCTATGTGCCGGTGGACCTGCTGCCCATCTTCGTGGCCCTGGGCGTCAAGGCCGAAGGCAGCGTGATGTTCTGGAACAAGATCTACGACGGCGCCATGGGCTGGACCAGCGAGCTTGCCAAGTTCGGCGCCCATGCCTTCCTGAGCGACCCGCACCGCATGATCACCTTCGGCGGCAAGCCGCTGAGCCCGACCGAGGTCGAGAGTCCCTACATCATCCGCGTCGCCATCGCGCTGCTGATGGTGGCGGCCAGCATCCCGGGCAAGAGCGTGATCAAGAACGCGACGCCCATTCGCCGCGCCCACCCGAACTTCGTCGAGCACATCTGCGAGCTCGGCGCCCGCATTGAATGGGTAGAGGGAGATTGAGTGTTGCGCTGGCTGTGCGCAGCCGCCGGCTTGGTGGCTTTGGCCGTCCAGGCTGCCCCGCCGCCCGCTGAAACCATCCGCTGGGTGGCCCAGGACGTGCCGCCGCATTTCAGCTTCGTGCAGGGCCGCCCGCCGCGTTCCATCGCCGAGCTCGGCCATGGCGAGGTGGACGGCTTCATGCGCGTGCTGCTCAAGCGCATGCCCGAGTACCGGCATGAATTCGTCGAGGCCAGCACGGCGCGCTACGAAGCCGAGAGCCGGCGCGGCGAGACCCTGTGCTCGACCATGCATGTGCGCACGCCCGAGCGCCTGCAGTGGCTCTACTTCTCCCACCTCTACCCGCCGCTGATCTCGCGCGAGATCCACGTCATCGTGCCGCGCAAGCTGATGGCCGAGCTGTCCCAGGGCCGGCCCCAGGACGGCCGCCTGGTGCTGGCCGATCTGCTGCAGCGCCAGGACCTGCGCCTGCTGCTGGCCCGCGACCGCGCCTTCGGGCCGCAGATCGACAACCTGCTGTCCCACCAGGTCGTGCCGCGCCTGGCCGTGGGCGCCCAGCTCAGCACCCAGCTGCTGGACATGCTGCGCGCCGGCCGCATGGACTACACGCTGGAGTACCCCAGCGTCGTCAAGGACTACCTGGCTCGCGTCGGCGACCCCGGCGCCCTGGTGGCCCTGCCCGTGGCCGAGGGCCTGAGCACTTTGCTGGCCACGGTCTCCTGCAGCCGCACGCCGGAAGGCCGCCGGCATATCGAGGCCATCGACGCCGCCGTGCGCAAGCTGGCCAGCGAGCCCAAGCGCGACGCCTGGGTGCGTGAATGGCGCGGCAACCGTGCCGAGCCGCAGGACAGGAAGCGGCTCGATGCCTACATGGACGAGCGCGCCCGCGGCGGGCCGCGCATCGAGTAGGGCGTGGCGCGGCCGCCCAAACCCGCGCTGCCGCTGCGCGAGGGTGTCGCGGCGAGTGCCGTGTTCTGCCCGCCGGGGCCCTGGGCCACGACGACGGCCTTTCTCGTCGAACGCCTGCCGCGCGTGGACGACTGGCCCGAGCGCGTGCAGCGCGGCGACGTGGTGGACGACGACGGCCGGCCCGTGGCCGACGCGCCTTACCGCGGCAGCCGCCGCATCTACTACTGGCGCCATCTCGACGTCGAGCCCGACATCCCCTTCGAGGCCCGCATCGTCTTCCAGGACGAGCACCTGCTCGTCGCCGACAAGCCCCACTTCCTGCCCGTCACGCCCAGCGGCCTCTACGCGCGCCAGACGCTGATGGCGCGGCTGCGCCATGCCACCGGGCTGGCTGACCTCAATCCGGTGCATCGGCTGGATCGCGAGACGGCCGGCCTCGTCGTCTTCAACCTGAAGCGCGAGGAGCGCGACGCCTACCACCGGCTGTTCCGCGACCGCAGCGTCACCAAGGTCTACGAAGCCCTCGCGCCGGCCGGCGCCGGCCCCTGGCCGCGCGTGGTGAAGCATCGTCTGGAGGAGCCCGAGGGCGAAAACTTCATGCAGATGCAGGTCGTTGACGGCGAGCCCAATGCCGAGACCTGGGTCGACCTGGTCGAGGCCTTGCCCGGTGGGCTGGCCCGCTACGAACTGCGTCCGCACACCGGCCTGCGCCACCAGCTGCGCGCCCAGATGAACGCCCTCGGCCTGCCGCTGGTGGGCGACCGCATCTACCCCGTGCTGCAGCCTCACGAGAACCCGCCGAAGCTGGACGCGCCGCTGCAATTGGTTGCACGCGCGATCGCTTTCAAGGACCCGGTCACCGGCCTGCAAAGAAGCTTCGAGCGCGCCGCCCTCACAATCGCGGCTTCATGAACGCGCCCAACCCTCAAGTCCAGGTCCAGGAACTGCGCCGCCAGCTGCAGTCCCTGCTGGACGCTGCCACGGCCAACGAGCGCAAGCTGGACCGCTTCGACGCGCTGGAGCGCCGCCTCATCGCGGTGAGCTCGATGGAGGAGCTGGTCAACCTGCTGCTCGTCGAATGCCGCGACGATTTCGGCCTGGACGCCGCCGAGCTGTGGCTGCTCGACCCCGACGAGGAACTGCGCCGCGCCCTGCCGGCCCTGCCCATGATCAAGGCGCCGCAGCTGCTGGACAGCCACGGCCCGCTGAAGAATCTGTTCGGCGCCGCGCGCACCACCCGCCTCGTCGGCCCCGGCCCCGACCAGGCCTTGCTGCTCAAGGCCTTCGGCGAAGACACGACGATGCGTTCGGCGGCCCTGCTGCCGCTGATCCGCCAGGGCCTGCTGATCGGCAGCCTGCACTTCGGCTCGCGCGACCCCGACCGTTACGACGCTGCCTCGGGCACCAAATTCCTGGACCGCCTTGCGGCCATCGCGGCCATCGCCATCGAGAGCATGCTGAACCGCGAGCGCCTGCGCCGCGCCGGCATGACCGACGGCCTGACCGGCGTGCACAACCGCCGCTACTTCGACCACCGCAGCCTCATCGAGTTCAGCCAGGCCGTGCGGCATCGCTATCCGCTGGCCTGCCTGTTCCTGGACATCGACCACTTCAAGGCCATCAACGACCGCCATGGCCACCCGGCCGGCGACGAGGTGCTGCGCCAGGTGGGCGGGCTGATCCTGCGCTCCCTGCGCACCGGCGACCTCGCCGCGCGCTATGGCGGCGAGGAGTTCGTCGTGTTGCTGCCGCGCACCGACCTGGCCGGCGCCTGCGAGGTGGCCGAGCGCATCCGCCTGATGGTGCAGGAGGCGCCCTTCGTGACGCCCGAGGGCGGCACGGTCAGCGCGACGCTGTCGGCCGGCCTGGCCATGCTGACTCCCAACGCGACCAGCTTTGCAGACCTGCTGTCCGCGGCCGACAAGGCCCTCTACGAAGCCAAGCGTGGCGGGCGCAACCGCACCGTCGCCGAAGGCGTCGACACGGTGGCCTGCTGAAGCTACGGCGGGGCCGCGTTCAGCGTCACCGTGTCCGGCCCCCCGCTCAGGCCGACGTCCGGCCAGAGCACGGTTTTTTCGTCAGGGCCTTCACGGTCCGGTAGCGCCGCTCGGCGCCCATGCGACCGACCTGGTCATCGGGCGGGACCAGGTGAGCCCGGATCGGCCACGGCCAAGCAGGCCAATGCCGCAAGCATCAGCCAAAGCCAACTTCGCATGGTCAGACTCTAGGGGTCTGAATCACAATGGTCCGGCCATGAAAACCCTGCTGCCGCTCCTCCTCGCCCTCAGCTTCGTCAACAACGCACAGGCCGGCCCGGCGCTGGAGCGCATGCAGTCCAGCGGACGCATCGTGCTCGCCCACCGCGAGTCTTCCGTGCCGTTCAGCTATCTGCTGCCCGATGGGCGGCCGGTCGGCTATGCGGTGGACCTGTGCCTGAAGGTGGCCGAGGCCGTGCGCAAGAAGCTGAAGATGAACACGCTGAGTCCGCAGTTCCTGCTGGTGACGCCCGCCAACCGCATCCAGATGGTGGTCGACGGCAAGGCCGACATGGAGTGCGGCTCGACGACCAACAACGCCGAGCGGCGCGAGAAGGTCGCCTTCACGGTGCCCCACTACATCACGGGCGCCCGCTATCTGGTCAAGGCCGACAGCGGCATCAACGACCTGGCCGGCTTCGAGAACAAGATCCTGGTGTCCAGCAAGGGCACGACGCCGCTGAAGGCCATCACCCAGGCCAACGACGAACGCGCCCTGCACGTCAAGATCGTCGAGGCGCCCGACCATGCCAAGGCCATGGAGATGCTGGCGGCCGGCCAGGCCGACGGCTTCGTCATGGACGACGTGCTGCTCTATGGCCTCGCTTCTGCCCGGCCCGACGCGGCCAAGTTCCGCGTCGTCGGCAAGTTCCTGACCATCGAGCCCCTGTCCATCGTGCTGCCCAAGAACGACCCGGAGCTCAAGGCCATCGTCGATGAGGAGATGAAGCGCCTCGTCACCAGCCATGAGGCGCATGCCATCTACGAGCGCTGGTTCCTGAAGCCCATCCCGCCCAAGAACACCTCGCTGAACCTGCCGATGAACTATCTGCTCAGGGACTTCTGGAAGTACCCCTCGGACCAGGTGCCTTACTGAGCCCGGACCGAGGACAAGCCCTGCGGCTTGTCCGACGCCTGGCGAAGGCCCGGGCGCCTGCCAGCGGCCGGGCATGAGCCCGGACCGGGGCAGGCCCCGCATGTCGGAGCCGGCGTTGCCGGCATGCAGCACTCCCTGCAGACAAACCCCGAGCGAAGCGCCGGGAGGCGGCCGTGACAATTTGTGCGCAGTCAGCGCCGACCCATGAGTACCGATTCCTCCGCCGAAACCCTGGACCGCGTCAGCGTCAGCGTCAGCGTCAGCCCGCGGCGGCTGGGATCGCTGCGGATGCGGTTGACGATCGGCGTGCCGCTGCTGACGGCCTGCATCGTCGCCGTCTTCGAATGGAGCCTGGGCGACTTTGAGTCGCCGCGCGAAGGCCTGGCCCGCGCCGCCTGGCTGGTGCTGCTGCTCAGTGCCGCCCAGCTGCTGCTGATCGAGGCGCTGCTGCTGCGGCCGCTGCGCCAGCTGGCGGCGGGCTGCGAGGCCATGGAGTCGGCGCCCATTCCGCTGACGCCGGATGCCAGCGCGACACCGCGACTGACCGCCGAGCTGGATCGCATCGGCCACGCCATGCGGCGCGCCCGCGGCTCGCTGTGGCAGCAGGACCAGGATGCGCGTGAACTGCGGCGCGAGCTGACGCAGCAGCGTCATCTGCTCGAGGAAGCGCATGCGGCGCTGGAGGCCAACCAGCGTGAGCTCGCCAGCCTGGCGCGCGTCGACCCGCTGACCGGCATCGCCAACCAGCGCGCCTTCGACGAGGCCCTGCGCCGCGAGTTCAAGCGCGCCCAGCGCCAGCGCGGCCTGCTGGCCCTGGCCGTGCTCGACCTGGACCAGTTCAAGCAGTTCAACCTCGCCCATGGCGTGACCATTGGCGACGCGGCCCTGCAGCGCGTGGCCCATCTGCTCAACGAGCGCTTCAAGCGCGATACCGATGTCGTCGCCCGACTTGGCGGCGAGGAGTTCGTGGCCTTGCTGCCGGGCTTCGGCATGGCCGAAGCCCAGGGCGTGCTGGAGTCGCTGCGGGATGAATTGCGGGCGCTGCGCCTGCCGGATGGCGCGGGCAACCTGACCTTGAGCGTGGGCCTGGCGGCAGCCAGCCCGGCCCATCCCTACCTGAGTGCGCAGGCGCTGCTGCAGGCGGCGGACGAGGCGCTTTACATCGCCAAGCACGCCGGTCGCGACCGGCTCAGCCTGGCTGCTTGAAGCCCCTCGCCCAGTCTCGCTGCGCTGGACGCGAGCGCGCCTGGTCGGTCCCCCGAGGGGACGGCGATGCTTGCGGCGTTGAGCCGCAAGCACATCGCCTGTGGGTCCGCTTGGGGCGGCCCGGCGCCGCCCCACAGTTTCAAAAAGTCCGGGAATTAGCGCCCGTGTTCTTGCGCGGCGAGCAGCTGCTCGTTGACGCGGCGCGCGGCGCGCAGCACGAGGGTCTCGTCCAGCTGCGCCTGCGGGGCGATCTGGCTGGCGATGTCGTCGAGCTGGTCGGGGTGGTTGAGCAGGGCCCAGGCCACCGTCGAGATCGCGGCGACGCTGCGGCGCGCCAGGCTCTCGGGCATGGTCAGCGAGGCCTGGATCTCGACGTGATGGCGCACGCTGGCGACGGCTGCCGGCGCCAGGCCCCAGCTTTCGCACAGGGCCGCGCCGAGGGCGTCGTGGCTGACGCCGAAGGCCGTCTTCTCCAGTTCCACCAGCTCGGCGTCACGCGTGGCGGCGCGCAGCATGGCGGGGTAGTGGGTGGGCGCATGGCGGTAGAGCACCGCCTTGCCGCATTCCTCGAACAGGCCGGCCGAGTGGGCGGCCCAGGGGTCGACGCCCAGCATCTGGCCCATGCGACCCATCAGCAGGCCGCGCTGCGAGGCGCGCGTCCAGACCTGCTCCAGTTCGGCCGCGGCCGGGAAGGCGGCGCGCAGGCCCATCTCGAAGGTGATGGCGGCGACCTCGCGCATGCCGAGGTAGGTCAGGGCCTGGTGCACGGTCTGCACGCGGCCGCGCAGGCCATAGAGGGAGGAGTTGACCGCCTTCATGACGGCGGCCGCCAGGGCCATGTCGGTCTCGACCAGGGAGGACATGGCCTGCAGGTCGATGTCCTCGGCCGCCATCAGCAGCGAGAGCTTGACCAGGACCTCGGGCTGGGTCGGGATCTCGATGTCCAGATTGCGCAGTTGAGGATCGACGGGCATGGTGGGTGGATTCTTCTGGGGAATGCCTGATCGTAGTTCAGCGGAAGAAGGCATCCCAGGCTGTTTTGAGGATGAGTGCGCCGACGACGATGACGAAGACGCCGCGCACGAAGCCGGCACCGTGTTTCAGGGCCAGTTTGGTTCCGAGCAGGCTGCCAGCCACATTGGTCACGGCCATCACCGCGGCGACATGCCACCAGATATGGCCCTTGCTGACGAACAGGGCGATCGCGAACAGATTGGTCAGCAGGTTCATCAGCTTGGCCGTGGCCGATGCGTGCAGGAAGTCGTAACCCAGCAGTCGCACGAACAGGAAGACGAAGAAGCTGCCGGTGCCCGGTCCGAAGAAGCCGTCATAGAAGCCCACCGCCAGCGCGATGCCGCCGGCCACGGTGGCCTCGGCCCGGCCCGTGAAGCGTGGCTTGTGCTCGCGGCCGAGGTTCTTCTTGGCCAGGGTGTAGATCAGCACCGCCGCCAGCACCAGGGGCAGGGCCTTGCGCAGGCCGTCGGCGCTGACCAGGGTCAGGGTCCAGGCGCCCACAAAGCTGCCCGCGCCCGCCAGCGCGGCGGCCGGCATCAGCCGCTTCCAGGGCAGGTCGACCCGCTTCACATACTGCAGCGTCGCCCAGCCCGTACCCCAGACCGAGGCCCCTTTGTTCGTGCCCAGCAGCGTGGCCGGCGCCGCGCCGGGGTAGGTGCTGAACAGCGCCGGCACCAGCACCAATCCGCCACCGCCGGCGACTGCGTCAATGAAACCGGCGAGCAAAGAGGCGAGGGCGACTGTGGCGAGTTCAAGCATGTATTCGGTTCTATCACTGAGCGCAACGTGGCCGTCGTGCCTTGACCGGGCCGAGCGCTGGGCCGCTCCCGAGCCGGCCCGTCAGGCGATGTGCTTGCGGCTCGATGCCGCAAGCATCGCCGTCCCCTCGGGGGACCGGTCACTTATTCCGTGGACGAGGGGCTTTCGGTTCGGCCCCAAAAGAAAACGGCCACCAAGGGGTGCCTTGGTGGCCGGTGGGATTGTCTTCGGGGTTACGAAGCAACCTTGTGCGCTTGGCGCTTGATTTGTCTCCTCACAACCCGCCCGGCGGTCCTGAACCGGAGCCCGGAACCGCGTCGAGTGGCGAGACTCTATTGCCCCGCCAAGGTGCACGGCACTGGGGTAAGCCCGGGTTCGCTGGGTGCGAAAGGTGCAGACTGCACCAAAGTTGTGCTTCGCTAACGGGTCGCCTGCGCTGCAAGAATGCTCGCGTGAGCCTGTTTATCCTCCCGTGGCTGCCCTGGTCGCCGGTGACGCTGAGCGCGTGCTGAGCCGGGGCTGAGGCAGCCCGGCGAAGGCTCTCGGCGCTGCGGACGTCGCGTTGCATAAATCCGACATTGATGCCCCGCCACAGCCTGGAACACCACGTCGGCACGAGCGGCGCGTGGACTTCACCGGCCGCGTTCAGCGGGGTGCGCGGCCACCCACTGGACAGCCGCGCGCCGCTGCCGCCGGCGGCGGCCACGCAGATCCGCCGGGGGGCGGTCCTTGCCCGGACGCCGCCGCCAACCGCCGGGCCCCGACAGGCACAGCCAGGGTTTGCACCAGGGCCGGCGCTCGCCCGAACGCGGGGGTGGCCGGGCCCGGCAGGGAATTCTTGCCATGGACACTCGCGCCGCGCCGCCTCTATCGTGGCGCCGTCGCGAGGCGGCTGGTTTCCGGCGCCATCGCGACAGGGCCCCAAGATGGGCTGGCGCTGGGGAGGCGCGCAACAGCAGGACGGACGGCCCGCGGGCTGGCCGCGGCCTGCACGCATGCCCCGGCTGGAATGCAAGAGCTGGGGATTGTGATGACGAGAATCGAAAGCGTGGCACCGCAGGCGGGAACTCAACGACTGCGCGCGCTGATCCTGGGCCTGTGTGCGGGCCTCGTGCTGACCGCCTGCGGTGGCGGTGGTGGGGGTGGCTCCGACAGTCCCACGCCGACGCCGCCCGTCACCCCCGCCATCGTCGCGCCCAGCATCAGCACCCAGCCGTCGGACGCCAAGGTCGGCGACGGCGCCACCACCACCTTCAGCGTCACGGCCAGCGGCTCCAGCCTGAGCTACCAGTGGCAACGCGATGGCCAGAACATCGCCGGCGCCACCGGCGCCAGCTACACCACGCCGGTCCTGCACATGGCCGACAACGGCGGCAAATACCAGGTGGTGGTCAGTGGCCCGAATGCCTCGGTGGCCAGCAGCGCCGTCACGCTGACCGTCACGCCCATCGCCCTCAGCCTCACGGCCCAGCCGCAGGCCCAGACGGCCAAGGACGGCGACGTGGTGTCCTTCGACGTCGCCGCCACCGGCAGCGAGCCCATCCAGTACCAGTGGCAACGCAATGGCATCGTCATCGCCGGTGCCGACAAGTCGACCTACACGACCCCGGCCCTGGCGCTGGCCGACAGCGCCGCGGTCTTCAAGGTCGTCGTCACCAACCCGGCCGGCGCCGTCACCAGTCAGGAAGCCAGGCTCACGGTGACGGCGGTCGCCCCGCGCGTCGTCACGGCGCCCGAGTCGGTCACCACCAGCGACGGCGCCTCAGTCACCTTCAAGGTCACGGCCGCGGGCAGCGCGCCCCTGACCTACCAGTGGCTGCGCAACGGCAACACCATCGTCGGCGCCACCGACGCGAGCTACACCACCACCCTGGCCATCGCCGGCAGCGGCGACCGCTTCACCGTGCGTGTCGGCAATGGCGCCGGCTACGTCCTCAGCGATGCGGCCGTCGCCACCGTGAATGCCGCGGCGCCGGCCATCACCCAGCAGCCGTTCGATGCCACCCTGCTCTTCAACGGCGAAGGCGTCACCTTCCGCGTTTCCGCCACCGGCACCGCGCCGCTGCGCTACCAGTGGCAGCTGAGCCAGGACGAGGGCCTGAGCTGGAGCGATATCCCCGGCGCCACGTTCTCCGCCTATTCCATCGGCAGCGTCACGCTGGCCGATACGCACACCCGGGTGCGGGTGGCCGTCAGCAATGCGGCCGCAACGCTGAACAGCAATGCCGCCCGCGTGGAGGTCACGCCGCTGGTGCGCATCCTGGCCGGCAACACCGGGGGCAGCGGCTATGCCGACGGCAAGGGCAACCTGGCACGCTTCAATTGGGCCAGCGGCTTCAGCGCCGACGCCAGCGGCAACCTCTATGTGGCCGACAACAGCAACAGCGTGATCCGGCGCATCAGTCCCGACGGCACCGTCAAGCTGTTTGGCGGCCAGACCAAGACGCCGGCCCGCGTCGACGGCCCCCTGGCGGATGCGCGCTTCTACTACCCGTCGGAAATCGCGGTGGACCGGGCCGGAGCCATCTACGTGGCCGAGTACTGCGACATCCGCCGTATTGCCGCGGGCGTGGTGTCCACCTTCCTGGGCGCCGACGGTTGCAACACCCGGGACGGCGCCCTCAGCCAGGCGAGCGTGACCCAGGTCATGGGCATGGCCTTCGATGCCGATGGCACGCTCTACTTCTCCGAGCGCACCAACAGCAACGGCCAGCTGGTGCGCAAGATCACAGCGGCAGGTGTGGTGAGCACGCTGGCGGGCAGCCCCACGGAGAGCGGCAAGACCGATGGCGCCGGCCCTGCCGCGCGCTTCTCCAGCATCGGCAGGCTGGTGGTCGACGCCAACAAGAACGTCTTCGTGGCCGACGGCAACGCCATCCGCCAGATCTCGCCGGCCGGCGAGGTCAGCTACTACGCCGGCGCCCCCGACAGCTATGGCCAGACCGAGGGCTACCGCACCTCGGCCCGCCTCGGCTACATCCAGGGACTGGCCTTCGATGGACGTGGCAATCTCTTCGTCGGCGACAGCCAGCGCATTGCCCGCATCTCCACCATCGGCAATCTCGTGACCGCCGTCGGCAGCGGCATGACCAGCGATGGCTACCCGACCAGCGTCGATGGACCGGGCGCCACCGCGTCGGCCGGCTATCCCACGGTGCTGGCCAGCCTTCCCAACGGGGGCGTCGCCTTCTTCGACAGTTCGGCCTATGCCGTGCGCACGCTGACCGTCGACGCCACGGTGGCGACGCTGGCGGGCGGAGGGCGCACGGGGGGCTTCGCCGACGGCGTCGGCAGCGCGGCCCGGTTTGCCGCCTACTCCGGCCATCCGAGCGCGCTGGTCGTCGCACCGAACGGCTCGCTGACCCTGGCCGACACCACGAATCACCGCATCCGGCGTTTCTCCCTGGAGACCCGCCTGCTGGACACCCTGGCCGGCATCGGGACCTATGGCGGCGACGATGGCCCCGCCGCCTCGGCCACCTTCGCCTATCCCATCGGCCTGGCCTACGACGCGGCGGGCAATCTCTATGTCTCCGACGGCGGCCAGATCCGCCGCATCAGCACTGGCGGCACGGTGACCACCATCGCCGGCAAGACCTGGGACTGGGGCTGCGTGGACGGTGTCGGCTCCGCCGCGCGCTTCAGCGTGCCCGCCGGCATGGTGGTGGACAGCAAGGGCAATCTCATCGTCGCGGAGCAGAGCTTTTACGTGCTGCGGCGCGTCACGCCCAACGGCGTGGTGACCACCCTGGCCGGCAAGTCCGGCGAATACGGCTATGTCAACGGGGTGGGCGGCGAGGTCCGGCTCGGTGCCGTGAGGTATCTGGCCATCGACAAGGCGGACAACGTCTATTTCACCGACGGCTTCCAGACCGTGCGCAAGCTGGCGCCCAATGGCGAGGTCAGCACCGTGGCGGGAGCCCCCTATTCCGCCGCCCTCATCGACGACATCGGCGCCTTCGCCCGCTTCAGCAACCCCAGCGGCCTCGCATTCGACGCCCGCGGCAACCTCTATGTGGCCGACACCGGCAACAACGCCATCCGGCGCATTACCCCGGGCGGCCAGGTCAGTACCGTGATCGCCAGCAACAGCCTGGTGTCGGCCCTGCAGCCGGGCCCGGGCGGCAACATCAACCAGCCCACGGCCATCACCGTCACGCCAGCCGGCCGGCTGGTCTTCCTCAGCGAGGGCGCCATCGTCGGGGACTGAACGGCCGGCCCCCCGGCGGGAGGCTTTACATGCCTCCCCTGAGAATGCGGGTCGGTCAAATCCCGATTGCCCGCCGCCGCCTGTCGTACAACAGTCGCCCTCCCGCTGTACCCTCGCTCCCCATGTTCCGACCCCGTCTTGTCCGCCCGCGCGGCTTTACCCTGCTTGAACTGCTGGTCGTCATGGTCATCATCGGCCTGCTGGCCGGTTACGTCGGCCCCAAGTTCTTCGGCCAGATCGGCAAGAGCGAGGTCAAGGCCGCGCGCGCCCAGATCGATGCGCTGACCAAGTCGCTGGACCAATACCGCCTGGACGTCGGCCGCTACCCCAGCACCGACCAGGGCCTGGCCGTGCTGGTCACCAAGCCGGCCGACGAGCCCAAATGGGCCGGCCCCTACCTGTCCAAGGCCGTGCCCAAGGACCCCTGGGGCAATGACTACCAATACCGCAGCCCCGGCGAGCATGGCGAATACGACCTGCTGAGCTTCGGCAAGGACGGTCGCCCCGGCGGCGAGGGTGAGGACGCCGACCTCACGTCCTGGTAGCAGGCGAGCACCGTGCCGCAGTTCCAGACCCGCGTGATGCGCGCGGGCGCCGTCAGCAGCGAACGGGTCGAAGCACCCGACCGCGCCGCCGTGGCCGCCGTGCTCGGCGTGCCGCCCCAGCATGTGCTGGAGGTGAGCGAAGTCGCGAGCACCGAAGCCGTCCGTCCGTGGCGCCGCAACAGCAAATTTCCGCTGCAGCTCTTCAGCCAGGAATTGGCGGTGCTGCTGGACGCCGGCATCGCGCTGCTGGAAGCCCTGAACACCCTGCGCGAGAAGGAAGGCCAGCCCGGCGTGCGCGCGGCGCTCGACGCCGTCATCGGCCAGATCGAGCAGGGCCAGCCCCTGTCGATCGCGCTGCGCCAGCAGCCGCAGGCCTTTGACGAGCTGATCTGCGCCATCGTCGCCGCCAACGAAAAGACCGGCCAACTGTCCACGGCCCTGGCCCAGCATGCGCGTTATCTGGCCTGGGTCGATGCGCTGCGCTCCCGCCTCGTCGCCGCCCTGGTCTATCCGCTGATGCTGCTGGGCGTCGGCGGCGCCGTCATCCTCTTCCTGCTGCTCTATGTGCTGCCGCGCTTTGCCGGCATCCTGGAGCAGACCAGTGCCGACCTGCCCTGGGCCTCGCGCGTGCTGATCGAGTTCGGCCAGACGGCCGGCGCGCATCCGGGCCTGGTCATCGGCGGCCTCGCGGCCCTCGGCTTTGCGGTCTACGCGCTGCTGCGTCAGCCCATCGTGCGCCAGCGCGCCCAGGCGGCGCTGTGGACCCTGCCGGGCCTGGGCCCGCGGCTGCGCGTGCTGGCGCTGGCGCGGCTGTACCGCTCGCTGGCCATGCTGCTGGCTTCCGGCGTGCCGGCCCTGGCGGCCTTGAAGATCGTCGTCGACGTGGTCGCCGCGCCCTGGCGCGCCGCCGTGCAGGCCGCGGCCGCGCAGATCGAGCGCGGCGAGCGCCTGTCGGCCGCTTTCGACACCCAGGATCTGGCCACGCCGGTGGCGCGCCGCATGCTGCGCGTCGGTGAGCGCAGCGGCGAGGTCGCGGCCATGCTGGAGCGCGCCGCCGCCTTCCACGACGAAGAGGCCGC
Source organism: Roseateles sp. FW305-36 (assembly GCF_058787015.1). Lineage (NCBI taxonomy): Bacteria > Pseudomonadati > Pseudomonadota > Betaproteobacteria > Burkholderiales > Sphaerotilaceae > Roseateles > Roseateles sp. FW305-36. The sequence goes on from NZ_JBYSZK010000023.1 coordinate 73,073, forward strand.
GCGCCTGACCGATCTGCTGTCGCGCCTCGTCAACCCGGCGCTGATGCTGATCATGGGCGTGCTGATCGGCGGGATCATCGTGCTGATGTACTTGCCGATCTTCCAGCTCGTGGAGCAAGTCCAATGATGAGCGGAGTGGCGAGCCGATCATTGCGGACCGAGCGACGGGCCGCCCCTAGCCGGGCCGCGTCCCCTCGGGGGACCGCCTCGCGTACCCGCGGGGCGAGGGGCTCCATGACGGGCGGGATCATCGTGCTGATTTATCTGCCGATCTTCCAATTGGTGGAGCAGGTGCAATGAGCGCGATCTCGCTCACCGACTGGCTGCCCGCCGAGCAAGGCCCCTGGCATCTCGACTTCGAGCAGTGGCCCCAGGCCCAGGCCCAGCGCTGGCGCGCCGTGCTGGCCGTGGGCGCGGGCAACAAGCGCGTGCTGCTGGCCGAGCGCGACGAGGACGCCATGCTGCTGCAGAGCGTCGAGTCGCGCCTGAACGCGCCCGTCGGCTGGCAGCGCTGCACGCCCGAGGCGGTGACCCATTTCCTCGGCGCCGGCGAGGCCGACTTCCGCGCCCTGTCTGACGTCGAGGATGCGCTGACCGCCGTCGAGGACCACACCGAGGAGCTGTCGGCCCTGGCCTTGAGCGAACAGGCCAGCCCCGTCGTGCGCCTGCTCAACGCCACTCTCTACGACGCGCTGCAGGACACGGCCTCCGACATCCATATCGAATGCACGGCCCGCGGCGCCACCATCCGCTTCCGCGTCGACGGGGTCATGGCCGTGGTGCGCCAGGTCGAGAGTCCGCAGGTTGCCGAGCAGCTGGTGTCGCGACTCAAGGTCATGGCCGAGCTCGACATCGGCGAGCGCCGCCTGCCCCAGGACGGCCGCTTCAAGCTGCGTGTGCAGGGCCGCGACATCGACTTCCGCCTCAGCGTCATGCCCAGCGTCTTCGGCGAGGACGCCGTCATCCGTATCCTGGACCGCGCGGCCATCGCCCGTGCCGGCACGCTGACGCTGGATGCCCTGGGCTTCGACGACGAGGAGCGTGCCGCCATCCGCCACCAGGCCCGCCAGCCCCACGGCATGCTGCTGGTGACCGGCCCGACCGGCTCGGGCAAGACGACGACGCTGTACGCGACCCTGGCCGAGATCCACACCGGCGCCGACAAGATCATCACCATCGAAGATCCCGTCGAGTACCAGCTCAGCGGCGTGGTGCAGATCCCCGTCAACGAGAAGAAGGGCCTGACCTTCTCGCGCGGCCTGCGCTCCATCCTGCGCCACGACCCCGACCGCGTCATGGTGGGCGAGATCCGCGATGCCGAGACGGCGCAGATCGCCGTGCAGGCCGCGCTGACCGGCCACCTGGTGTTCAGCACGGTGCACGCGAACAACGCCTTCGACGTCATCGGCCGCTTCATGCACATGGGCCTGGACCTCTACAACGTCGTCTCGGCCCTGAATGCCGTGCTGGCCCAGCGCCTGGTGCGGCTGACATGCAAGCACTGCGCGCGGCCCTTCACGCCCGACGCGGCCACGCTGGCCCGACATGGAGTCGTCAATGGCCACTTCATGAAGGGTGAGGGTTGCGGCCATTGCCGCGGCACCGGCTACAAGGGCCGCCGCGCCGTGGCCGAGCTGCTCAAGCTCGACGACGGCCTGCGCGACCTGATCGCGGCGCGCGCGCCCATGTCCGAGATCAAGGCCGCGGCCAAGGCGCGCGGCATGAAGTCGCTGCGCGAGATGGCCCTGGCCGCCGTCTGCCGCGGCGACACCACCTTCGAGGAGCTGGAACGTGTCACCCTCGATGAGTGAGCGCCTGCGCCGGCAATTGAGCGCGCGGCTGGCCAAGCCGCGGCGCGTCTTCGTCACGCCCGGCGGCGACGAGTTCGCGGCCTGGTGCAAGGACCTGCCCGGCACGGCCGTCGAACTGGTGATCAGCGCCCGTGCCCTGCACGAGCTGGTCGTCGAGCCCGGCCTGCCGCTGGCTGACCTCGACGCCGTGCAGGCCTATGCCCAGCAGCAGTTCGCCCACTATTTCGGCGCCTCCGCGCAGCGCTTTGCCATTGCGCCCTGGAAGCAGGGCGACGCCACCGGCGCTTCGGCCCTGCATGGGCTGGACCTGGCCGCGCTGCGCAGCCAGGCCGAGGCCGCGAACGTGCGCCTGCATGCGGTGCGTCCCGCCTGGGCCGCCTGGCTGGCCTCGTTGCCGGCCGTCACGCGCGCCGGCTCGGGCCGCGTGGTCTGGCATGAGGGCGCTGATGGGGAAAAGACGGCCGTCGTCATCCAGCTCGACCGCGGCCGCGTCACCGGCCTGCAGTCGCGCCGCGTGCAGAGCCTGGCCGACCTCGGCGGCCTGGGCGATGAAGGGCCGCTGGCCGTCGGCACCCCGGCCGATGAGCTCGTTCCGCAGCCCGGCCCCGCCACACCGCAGCCCGACTTCCTGCCGCGCAGCGGTCGCTCGAATCTGGCCTGGCCGCTGGCCCTGACCGGCGCCCTGGTGCTGGCCACGGCGGCGTGGAGCGCCTTTGACAGCCATCGCGCGCTGGACGTCGCCCAGGCTGCGCGCGACCGCGTCGCCACGCTGCGCCCCGCGGCGGCACCCAAGCCGGCTGCGCGCAGCACGCGCGCCGAGCCGGCCGAGAACCGCGCCGCCATCGAAGCCCGGGCCCTGCTGGCCATGCCCTGGGAGCCTCTGCTGACTCGTGTCGAAGTTGCCGGCGCCGAGGCCAAGACCATCGCCTGGCTGGGCCTGGACGCCAGCGCCGGCCGCGGCGAGCTTCGCCTGGAAGGCCTGACGCCCGACAAGCTGCTCGCCCTGCAGCTGGCCGAGCAATTGGGCACGACGCCCGGTTGGCGCCAGGTCGTGCTGTCGCGCTTCTCGACCGCCGAGGCCGGCCTGGTCGGCCAGCGCTTCGAGATCAATGCCCGCGTGACGACGGGAGGCGGCTCGTGAAGCGCCCCGCCTTCGTCAAGGCGCTCCTCAAAACATTGGGCTGGCCCGGCCTGCTGGGCCTCGCGGCCCTCGCACTCGCCATCATCGCCGTCGTGCTCGGCCAGCGCTGGGACGCGCAAGCCACCAAGCTGCAGGCCGAGGCTCGCGAGCTGCGCACCAAGGCGCGGCCGGCAGTTGCGGCCGCCTCCGCGCCGATCAGCGTGCAGCAATGGCAGGCCTCGCTGCCGCCGTCGAGCAGCCGCCAGCAGCGACTCGCCGACCTGCTGGAGCTCAGCATCCGCCTCGACCTGAACGGCGCTCGCACCGAGCACCGCCTGTCCAGCAGCGAAGGCCTGGAGAGGCTGCGCGTGACCATGCCGGTGACGGGCAGCTATGCCCAGGTGCGCCGTTTCATCGGCGCGGCGCTGGAGCACGACCCGGCGCTGAGCCTGGACGGCATCAAGCTGCGTCGCGTCAGTCCCGTGAGCGCCAGCGTCGACGCCGAGCTGCAATGGTCGCTGCACGGAAGGGCCGCGCCATGACGCCGCGTCAGCTGGCCCTCGGCGGCGCCCTGGCCGCGACGCTGGCCGCCACCGCCTGGGTGGCCACCCGTCCCGACGACGACACGGCTGCCGTCGTGGCCGCGCCGGCGCGCCGCGTGGCTTCGTCGGCCCCAGCGGCTTCCGCAGTCCTCGCAGCGGCGCCGACGACCTCGGCGCGTGAGGCCTGGGCCGAAGTGCCCGAGTCTCAACTCGCCGCCTGGCAGCCGCCTCCACCGCCGCCGCCTCCGCCGGCACCGCCACCCCTGGTGGCGCCGCCGCCACCCCCGCCCGTCGCGCCGCCGGCGCCCTACCAGATGATCGGTCGCGTCGTCGAAGGCGAGGGCGCCAAGGCCGTCGATGTCGCCCTGCTGACCGGCCCCAACAAGGTCCTCAGCGCCAAAGCCGGTGATGTCATCGACGGCCAGTGGCGCGTCGAGCAGGTCTCCGACAGCGGCGTGCGCCTGACCTGGCTGCCCGGCCAGCTTCCCCAGAACATCGTTTTCAAGGCTGTGCCATGAAGCAGCTCCTCCTTCTTTTCGGCGTCACGCTGCTTCTCGCAGGCTGCGCCAACCCGGCCTTGCGCCAGGCCGAAGACCTCGGCCGCAGCAACCAGTGGCCCGCGGCCCTGCGCGTGCTGGACGACGCGGTCGCCAAGGATCCGACCGATCCGCAGCTGCGTGCCGCCCAGGTGCGCGCCCGCGAGCAGGCGTCGGCCCGCCTCATCCTGCAGATCGAAGCCCTGCGGGCGCAAAGCCGCTGGGACGAGGCCTCGGCGCTGTTGAGCCAGTTGGCCCTGGCCGATGCCCGGCATCCGCGCCTGGCCGCGCTGACGACCGAGGTCGAACGCAGCCGCCGTCAGGACGCCCAGCTCGCCACCGGCCGCGCGGCGCTGAAGGAAGGGCGGCTGGAGCGTGCCGAAGCCGTGGCGCGTGACATCCTGGCCGAGTCGCCCCAGCATCCGGGCGCCCGTCTGCTGGCCAGCCAGGTCGCCCAGGCGCGGCCGCTGGAGACGACGGTCGGCGAGCTTGGGGCCGCCTTCCAGAAGCCGGTCACGCTGGAATTCCGCGAGGCGCCGCTGCGGCAGGTCTTCGAGGCGCTGTCGCGCAGCAGCGGCGTCAACTTCGTCTTCGACAAGGACGTGCGCGCCGATGCGCGCGTGACGGTCTTCCTGCGCAACGTGACGATGGACGAGGCCATGCGCGTCATCCTCGGCACCCAGCAGCTGGACCGCAAGATGCTCAACGAGACCTCGGTGCTGGTCTTCCCCAACACCGCCGCCAAGCAGCGCGAGCACCAGGAGCTGATCACCCGTACCCTCTACCTGACCAACGCCGACGTGAAGCAGGTGCAGGCCATGGTGCGCACCATCGCCAAGGTGCGCGACGTCTTCATCGATGAACGCCTGAACCTGCTCGTCGTGCGCGACACGCCCGAGGTGCTGCGCCTCGTCGAGAAGCTGATCGCCTCCGTCGACCTGCCCGAGCCCGAGGTCATGCTGGAAGTCGAGGTCATGGAGCTGGCCACCGACCGCGTCGACGAGCTCGGCCTGAAATGGCCCGAGCAGGCCTCGCTGGGCATCAGCGACGCGGCCGGCAACATCCCGGCATCGGTCTTCGTCGGCGGCAAGAACCCGATCAACTTCCGCGCCAGCATCGCCAACCCCGCCGTCGTCGCGACGCTGCGTGGCACCGCCGGCAACTCCAACATCCTGGCCAATCCCAAGATCCGCGTGCGCAACCGCGACAAGGCCAAGGTCCACATCGGCCAGAAGCTCCCGGTGTTCACGACGACGACCAACTTCACCGGCTCGACGTCGGTGGCGGCCTCGGTCAGCTATCTCGACATCGGCCTCAAGCTCGACGTCGAGCCCACCATCCAGCTCGACAACGACGTCGTCATCAAGGTGGGCCTGGAGGTCAGCAACCTGATCCGCCAGGTCACCGGCCCCGGCGGCACGACGGCCTACGAGATCGGCACCCGCAACACCTCCACCGTGCTGCGCCTGGCCGATGGCGAGACGCAGGTGCTGGCCGGCCTCATCAACGACGAGGACCGCAAGGCTGCGACCGGCATCCCCGGCCTGTCCACCATCCCCGTGCTGGGCCGCCTGTTCGGCACGACAACGGACACGCGCAACAAGACCGAAGTGGTGCTGCTGATCACGCCGCGCGTGGTGCGCAACCTGGCCGTGCCCGATGCGTCGTTGACGCGCCTGGCCAGCGGCACCGACGCCAGCCCCGGTGCCTTCAGCAGCCTGCTGCGCCGCGACGCCAAGGTCGGCGTGGCGCCGAGCAGCAGCGCCGGCGCTGCCGCGCCTGCGGCCCAGCCCCAGCCCGCCGCGGCGCCGCCCGCCGAGGCCCTGCTGAAGCTGGACGTCACGCCGCAGATTCCCCCCGGCGGCACTGTCTCCGTCGCGCTGAAGAACGACAGCGCCCTGCAGATCAAGGGCGAGCTGGAATACGACGCCAGCCGCCTGACGCCGGCCCAGCCGTTGCAAGGCGCGGCGCCGGGGCGCTACCCCGTCGAACTGGCGCCGCGCAGCGACCGCGTCGTCGCCTTCCGCGCGCTGCCGCCGGCGGCCGGCCAGGTGCTCAACATCAGCGTCAGCGCGCTCTCCGCGACGGGCCTCAACGGCGAGTCGGCGGCGGTGCGCCTGGAAGGCTCCGGCCTGCTGACGGTCGAACCGGTGAAGTAAGAACCGGCCATGCGCTCCCGTGGGTTCACGCTGATCGAGATGCTGGTCGTGCTGGCCATGCTGGGCGTGCTCGCGTCCGCGGCCCGGCCCCTGCTCGAGCTGTCGGTGCAGCGCAGCCGCGAACACGAGCTGCGCCAGGCCCTGCGCACGCTGCGCGAGGCCCTGGATGCCTACAAGCACGCCACCGAGGCCGGCAGCATCGCGCTGAGCCCCGAGGACAGCGGCTATCCGCAGAAGCTGACCCTGCTCGTCGACGGCGTGGTCGACGTGAAGTCACCCAATGGCCGCAAGATCTATTTCCTGCGCCGCCTGCCGCGCGACCCGTTTGCGCCGAGCGAGCAGGGCGCCGCCGAGACCTGGGGCCTGCGGGCCTACGACAGCCCGCCCGACGACCCGCGCGCGGGCAAGGACGTCTTCGACGTCTACTCGCGCTCGGAGCGCAAGGCGCTGGACGGTTCCAAGCTGAAGGACTGGTGATGAAGCCCGAAATGCCAGCCCCCCGCTCGCGAGTACGCGGTCGGCCTTGCAGGCCGCGTGCCGCCCAAGGGCGCCACTCTTCGGCAGCCAGAAACCGCCCACTGGGCGCTTTCTGCGCGGCCTCAGCCCCCGAGGGGACGCGAGCCGGCCTAGGGGCGGCCCGGCGCCCGGCTCAGGGCTTCACCCTCATCGAGCTCATCGTCGTGATGGCCATCGTGGCCCTGCTCGCGTCCATCGTCGCGCCGCGCTATTTCGCGTCCCTGCACAAGAGCAAGGAGACGGCCCTGCTGCAGTCGCTGACGACGATGCGCGATGCCATCGATCAATATGCCGCTGACAAGGGCCGTTATCCAGAATCGCTGCAGGAGCTGGCCGCGGCGCGCTACATCCGCGACGTGCCCGAGGACCCGCTGACGTCCAGCCGCGAGACCTGGGTCGAGCTGCCGCCGCCCACCGAGATGCAGGCCAATGGCCGGGTCTGGGATGTGCGCAGCGGTGCGGCCGGCCGCAGCGCCGATGGCCGTCTCTACGCCGACTGGTAGCCGGTGATGGCGCGTCCGCAGCGCGGCTTCAGCTATCTGGCCGTTCTCTTCCTCGTCGCTTTGACCGCGGCCGGCCTGGCGGCCCTGGGCCAGGCCTGGAGCACGGCGGCCGAACGCGAGCGTGAGAGGGAACTGCTGTTCCGCGGCGGCGAGATTGCGCGGGCCATCGCGGCCTATGCCAAGACCACGCCCCCGCCCGAGCAATATCCCAAGAGCCTGGACGATCTTGTCGAGGACCGGCGCAGCGTGACGCCCAGGCGCCATCTGCGCCGGGTCTACGTGGACCCGTTCACCGGCAAGCCGGACTGGGAGTTGGTGCCCGAAGCCGGCCAGCCCGGCGCCTTCAGCGCGGTACGCAGCCGCTCGGAGCATCTGCTGCTGCGCGACGTCGGCCCGGACGGTGTCCAGGTGCGCGTCGCGCGCGACCTGCTCTTCTCCGCGCGCAATGCGACGGCCGGTGCGCAGCTGCCGGCCGACCCCGCTTCCGCTGCCTCAGCGGCCAGTGCGGCGTCAAGGTGATTTGTACGAGGGAATTTCTGTCGACCTAGTCAAGTCTGCGGACTCGGGGAATACCCCTTCCCCCCTTGCTTGGATGCCGGGGAACTTGGGATGGTCGTGGAATTTTGCTCAAACAGAATCGGCCGCCTAGTTGGGCCTGGTGGCCTATCTACGCGCAGGCACTCTGGTCGTCAGACCTTGGCGGTTGGGGTGGTGGCAGTGCTTATGCGCCGCGGCCCTGCGCAGCATTGATCAACTTTGCATAGAAAGTGGGTAGTTAGATGAAGAAGACTTTGACGTCGATCGCTTTTGCAGCGGTGGCCCTTGCCGCTTCGGTCGGCGCCCAGGCGGGCGTGCTGCGCACGACGATGACCTTCGATCCGGTGGACACGTCGGGGCTGTTCTTCCCGCCTCTGCTGGTCAACGGTGATGAGTTCTACCAGGCCGGGCTGGGCGGTCGCACGATGTGGTTCGACCCGGCGTCGAACTCTCCCGACGCCCATATTGGCGACCTCACCGGCGCCATCCTCAACGGCGCCTGCGCCGACCTGATGTGCCCGATCAACAACGCGACGAACTATGTCGGCCTGGTCGACGACGCCTTCCTGGCTTTCGGTTCGACCGGCAACTTCACCTTCTCCGTGAAGAGCCTGAACGCCAGTTTCATCGGTTCCGGCGACCCGCTTGATGCGACACCCGGCTATCTCGCTCTTCAGGGCGTGACGGCCGACGGCATGTCCCTGACCGCCTACTACGCGCTGAGCGGCGTCGATGCCAATGGCCACCTGAACTTCGGCGCCATCGATACGGGGGCCTTCGGCGACTACGAGTTCGCTGCCGTCTATGCCTATGGCTATGCCTGCGCCAACGCGAGCTGCTCGGCGTTCTCGACCAACCGCGCCCAGTTCGCCCTTGACGACATCACCATCGAGCACGTGCCCGAGCCGGCCAGCCTGGCCCTGCTGGGTGCCGCCGGTCTGGCGGCCCTGGGTGCCCGTCGTCGTCGCGCTGTCTGAACGCCCCCCGCCGAAAGGATCATTCAATGAAGATGAAACTCAAGCCCGCCGCACTGGCGACGCTGGTCCTGCTCTCTGGTTTGGCCACGAGCTCCTTTGCACAGGACCGCAAGACCTACATCGTCCAGCTCAAGGACGAACCCGCTGCCTCCTACCAAGGCACGGTGTCGGGCCTGGCCGCCACGCAACCGGCAGCCGGCGAAACCTTCAGGTACGGCAGCGCCGCGGTGCAGGCCTACGTCAACTACCTGAGCCAGCAGCAGAACATGGTGATCTCGACGGTCGGCAATGCGCCCGTCCTGACGACCTACAACACCGTGTTCAACGGCTTCGCCGCCCGGCTGACGGACGACGAGGCCCGCACGCTGGCCACCAACACCCAGGTCGTCGGCCTGTGGCAGGACGAAGCCCGCCAGGTCGACACCATCTCCACCAGCAAGTTCCTCGGCCTGACGGCCGCCGGCGGCCTGTGGTCTCAGACCGTGGGTGGTGCGGCCCTCAAGGGTGAGAACATGGTGATCGGCGTGGTCGACCTGGGCATCTGGCCCGAGAACCCCGCCTTCTTCGACCGCGTGGACGCCAACGGCGTGCCGAGCAACAACCCGGCCGACGCGCAGGTCTACGGCCCCAAGCCCGCCACCTATCTGGGCGGCTGCGTGGCTGGCGAGGGCATCGACCCGGCCAAGCATTGCAACAACAAGCTGATCGGCATCCAGCACTTCAACGCCGGCTTCATCGCTTCCGGCAACACCCCGCACTGGACCTCGTTCGCCTCGGGTCGTGACGACCTGGGCGGCGCCACCGGCCATGGCGGCCACGGTGACCACACCGCGTCCACCGCGGCAGGCAACGCCAACGTCACCGCCATCGTCAACGGCATCGCCCTGGGCCAGGCCTCCGGCATGGCGCCGCGCGCCCGCGTCGCGGCCTACAAGGTCTGCTACACCTATGTGAACGCCGCCGCGACCGACGGCACCGGCAGCCAGAACAGCTGCTTCAACTCCGACTCGGTGGCCGCCATCGACAAGGCAGTGGCCGACGGCGTCAACGTCATCAACTACTCGATCAGCGGCTCGCAGACCACGGTCAACGATCCGGTCGAGCAGGCCTTCTACCGCGCTTCGCTGGCCGGCGTCTTCGTGGCCGCTTCGGCCGGCAACAGCGGCCCCGGCCAGGCGGTCGCCCACATCAGCCCCTGGCTGACAACGGTGGCCGCGTCCACGCATGACCGCGCCTTCTCGGGCGACGTCACGCTGGGCAACGGCGTGAAGTACACCGGTGCTTCGCTGAACAGCCTGACCGCGCTGACGGGCAAGTCCATCATCCGCGCCGAGGATGCCGGCATCGCCGGCGCCAGCGCCAACCTGCCGCTGTGCTTCAGCAACCCGCTCGAGCTGGATCCCGCCAAGGTGGCCGGCAAGATCGTCGTCTGCACGCGCGGCAACAACGCCCGCGTCGACAAGAGCCTGGCCGTGCTGAACGCCGGCGGCGTCGGCATGGTCATGATGGACAACGGTTCCGGCCTGGTGGCCGAGGCCCACTCGGTGCCGACGGTCCACGTGACCACGGCCGACGGTGCCGCCATCAAGACCTACGCCCAGACTGCCGGTGCCAGCGCCGACATGACCAAGTTCTACATCGGCACCGCCCCGGCGCCGATCATGGCGAACTTCTCGTCGCGCGGCCCGAACGGCGGTGACGGCAACATCCTCAAGCCCGACCTGACCGCCCCCGGCGTGGACATCATTGCCCAGGTCACCCCGGCCCTGAGCCAGGCCGACCGCAATGCCGTCGTTGCCGGCACCCTGGTCCCCCCGCCCGATTGGGCCTCCTACCAGGGCACGTCGATGTCCAGCCCGCACGTGGCTGGCGTGGCGCTGCTGCTGAAGCAGGCTCACCCGACCTGGGGCCCGGGCGCCATCAAGTCGGCCCTGATGACCACGGCCTATTCGACGCTGAACGACGGCGTGGCCGGTGCCTCCAACGGCCTGCTGCCCTGGTCGCAGGGCGCTGGCCACATCGACCCGAACAAGGCCAACGATCCCGGCCTGGTCTACAACGCCGGCAAGAACGACTGGGTCAAGTACCAGTGCAAGGTGAACAAGTCTGCCGTCCAGCCGGCCAGCGACTGCACCAACATCGGCACCCTGGACGAAACCTACAACCTGAACCTGCCGTCCATCACGGTCAGCACGGTGACGGGCAGCACCATCGTCGCCCGCAACGTCACCAACGTCGGCGCCTCGGCCGCGACCTACACGGCCGCGGTCACGACGCCGGCCGGCTTCACGACGACGGTGTCGCCGTCGACGCTGACGCTGGCCCCGGGTGAGACCAAGTCCTTCACCGTCACCATCGCCGCTGCCGGCGCCGCCGAAGGCGTCTGGCAATTCGGTCAGCTGGTCTGGAACGACGGCGCCGGCCACAGCGTGCGCGCCCCGATCCAGGTCAAGGCCGGCAAGGCGATCTCGGCACCCGCCGAGTTCACCGACACCAAGGCTTCGGGCAGCAAGCTGTTCACGGTGCGCACCGGTTTCGCCGGCCGCATGGGCGTGCTCAAGGGTGGCCTGAAGGACGTGACGATGGGCGCGGAAACGTCGCTGTCGCCGCTGGCGACCGGTTCGACGACGCTGGCCAACCGCTGCTACAGCAGCAACAACTACGCGTCGATCGCCAAGTACAACTTCACCGTGCCGGCGGGTGCCATCGTGGCTCGTTGGGCCCTGCGCCAGGCCGATGTGGGCACGGCGGTTGATGACCACGACATGGTCGTCATCAACATGACCGCCGCCACCGTCGCCGGCTACTCGGGCAACGACGGGTCGGATGAAGTCGTGCAGATCGCCTCACCGGCAGCCGCCACCTACCGCGCCTGCGTGCTGGCCTACGCCGGTGTCGCGCCGATGAAGCACAAGCTGTCGAGCTGGATCGTCATGCCTGGCGACGCCGCTGGCCTGAACGCCCTGGTGCCGAGCTCGGTCTACGCCGGCAGCACGGCCACGGTCGGCCTGAGCTGGTCGGGCCTGGCTGCGGGCAAGCGCACCGTGGGTGGCGCGCAATGGCTGGATGCCTCCGGCAAGGTGCAGGCCACCACCATCCTGCGTGTCTCGACCGACGGCAGCGTGCCGGTGCAGAACGTGCCGACCAACATGCCGAGCAAGCTGGTCGAAGCCACCACCGGCGAGTAAGCCAAGCCATCTCGCCAGGGCCTTCGCCCTGGCGCCATCGGGCCGCATGCCGCGAGGTATGCGGCCTTTTTCTTGGCTAGCGGGCGCTGTTGGGGCCGGCGAGCTCGCAGCGACCCGCGACGCAGGCCGCGCCGGGATCGGCCACGAACATGCAGTTGGAGCGCAGGCCGCCGGCGTCGGTTTCGCGCCGCTCCGCGTCGGCCTGGCGTGCGGCCAGCGCCGCCAGCCTCTGGGCATCGGTGCCCTGGGTGGACCAGGCCAGGTACCCGGCCGGGCCGCCGCAGGCCTTGGCGCCGACGGCGATGGTGCGGCATTGCGAGTCGGCGGTGCAGGCGGCGGGGCCGACGAGGGCGCGCAGCTCGCGCCCGAGCCGCACGGACTCGGTTTCGGCGGCGGCCGGCGCAGGGGCCGGTGCCGGCGGCGGTGTCTGTGCGCAACTGGCCAGGGCGGCGGCGGCGAGCAGGGCGGCGAGCAAGCTATGGGTTTTCATGCCCCCATGTTGGGCCCCGTGCCGGTCCTTGGCAACAACTAGGATGCCGGCATGCGAGCCTTGTCATGCCTGTTGCTTGGCCTTGCCGCCCTGGCGCCAGCCAGGGCCCAGGAGAGCTGCCAGCCCAGCGAGGCCGCCGTACGGGCGGCCTTGAACGCCTTTCGTGCCCAGCCCCAAGCCTGTGGCGAGCGCGCCTGGCCGGCGGTGGCGCCGCTGCACGCCAATCCCCTGCTGGCCGAATCGGCCCGCCGCTATGCCCTGGAGCTGTCCAGGCGCGACCGCCTCGAGCATGTCGGCGCAGGCGGCACCTCGCTGCGCACGCGGCTGCGCGAGGCCGGTTATCTGATGAAGTCGGCCGGCGAGAACCTGGCCGGCGGCCCGGAGACCCTGGACGAGGCCATGGCCCAGTGGCTGGCCAGCCCGGCGCATTGCGAGAACCTGATGGCGCCGGACTTCCAGGAATTCGGCCTGGCCTGTGCGGTGGGCTCAGGCAGGCTGCAGCGCTACTGGGTGCTGCACATGGCGGCCCCCACGAAAAAATGAAGCCCCTCGTCCAAGGAGTACCTTGGCCGGTCCCCCGAGGGGACGCCGATGCATGCGGCATTGAGCCGCATGCACATCGCCCAAGGCGGGCCGGCTAGGGAGCGGCCCGGCGCTCGGCCCGCTAAATCCAGCCGAGATCGATGGCGCGCAGAACGGCCTGCGTGCGGTCGCGCACGCCCATCTTGGAGAAGATGGCCGAGCAGTGGTTCTTGATGACGCCTTCGCTGTTGCCCAGCAGGCCGGCGATCTCGGTGTTGCTGCGGCCGCTGGCCACCAGGCGCAGCACCTGCAGCTCCTTCGGACTCAGCGGGTCGGGATGGTCGGCCGCCGTGAAGGCGCGCTCGCCGCCCTTGGCTTCCATGCGCGTGGTGAGCGATGGCCGCAGCGCCGTGCCGCCGCCGTGTACGTCGCGCAGGGCCTGGGCCAGGGTCTCGGGGCTGATGGCCTTGAGCAGGAAGCCGCGGGCGCCGGCGCGCACCGCCTCGTCGAAGGCGGCGGTGTCGTCGAAGGTGGTCAGCAGGATGACCGGCAGGCGCAGGGCACGCGCGGCCAGCGCGCGGATCAGGCCGATGCCGTCCAGGCGCGGCATGCGCATGTCGGACAGGATGACGTCGGGCATGTCGTCTGCCGCAGCGGCAGACAGCCATTCCAGCGCCTCGGCGCCGTCGCTGGCCTCGCCGACGACCTGCAGTTCGTCATGCAGCGCGAGCAGGCCCTTGAGGCCTTCCCGCACCAGTTGTTGGTCTTCGACCAGCAGGATCTTGATCACACCCATCGCGGACATCTCAGCTCGATTCGAAATCCCGGGCTGGTGCGGGTCACGCACATCTGCCCGCCCAGCTCGGCCATGCGTTCGGTCATGCCCGAGAGACCGTTGCCAAAGCCCTCGGCGCGGCCCTCGCGCCAGCCCGGCGCTCCCCGCCCATCATCGTCGATGCTGACGGCGACCTCATCCCCATCACCCCTGAGTTCGACCTGGACGCGACGCGCCCCGGCATGACGAACGCTGTTGGTCACGCCTTCCTGTACACAGCGCAGCAGGGCATGGGCGGCGCGGGGCCCGAGGTCGCGGGCGGCATCGTCCAGGGCCAGTTCGATGCGGGTGCTGGCAATGCCTTCGGCCAGGGCCTGCAGGGCGGCGGACAGATCGATGCGCTGCGAGCTGCGCTGCTGGGAGACGGCTTCGCGCACATCGGCCAGCAACTGGGCCGCCACCCCCTCGGCGCGCCCCATGGCCTGGCCGGCGCCCGAGGTGTCCTGGCGCACCAGCAGGGCGCCGCCGAGCTGCAGCTGCAGGTTCAGCGCCGTCAGGTGGTGCCCCATCAGGTCGTGCAGCTCACGGGCGATCTGCATGCGTTCGTTGTAGCGCATCTGCTCGGCCAGCAGGTGCTCGCCGGCCATCTGCTCGGCCAGCACGGCCTGCAGCCAGCGGCGCTTCTCGGCCTCGGCCGCGGCCATGCGCCCCAGGCCGAAGGCCAGACCGTGCAGGGCCAGCATGGAGGACAGCAGGCCGAACTGGTCCAGCCAGGCCGTCGCCTGCGGAGCCGCATAGATGCCGGTGTTCAGCAGCACCTGGGCGAAGCCGAAGCCCAGGGCCAGCCGCGCCGGCAGCAGCACGGCGGCCAGCGCCGTGACCAGGAAGGGCAGGCCGGGCGTCACGCCGAAGGCCAGCAGGTCGACGAGCAGCAGCCAGGCCAGGCGGCGGTTCACGGCGACGACGCCGCCACCCTGGCTGGCCAGGCGCCACATCAGCGCGACGAAGGCCAGCAGCAGGCCCACGCACAGCAGCAGCAGGCCGCGGTCGTTGGCGCCACCGCCGGCCGCGCGCCAGACCCAGGCGACCAGGCCGTCGTAGGGCTCGGTGCGGGCGCCCAGCAGCGCCGCGCCGGCGCTGACCAGCTCCATCACGCAAACGACCAGGGCGGCCAGCCGCAGCACGACGCCGGGCTCGGCCAGCCGCGCCAGCAGCCGGTCGAACTTGGTCATGCCGGCAGGGCAGCGGAAATCACGCCGCCACCCAGGCAGACCTCGCCGTCGTAGAGCACGGCGCTCTGGCCCGGCGTGACGGCCCACTGCGGGTCGGGGAAGCGCAGCTGCAGATGGCCGCTGGCGTCGAAGCCGACGCTGCAGGGGGCGTCGGCCTGGCGATAGCGCGTCTTGGCCGCGGCCTCGCCAGTGGTCGGCGCCCGGCCGGAGACCCAGCTCAGGTCGTCGGCGACCAGGGCCGGGCTTTGCAGCAGCGGGTGGTTGTGGCCCTGCACGACGATCAGCGTGTTGTTCGGGATGTCCTTGGCCGCCACGAACCAGGGCTCGTGCTCACCACCACCACGCGGGCTGCCCTTCTCCTTCACGCCGCCTATGCCCAGGCCCTGGCGCTGGCCCAGGGTGTAGAAGCTCAGGCCCACGTGCTCGCCCAGCTTGCGGCCGCGCTCGTCCTTGATGGGGCCGGGCTGGTGCGACAGGTATTTGTTCAGGAACTCGCGGAAGGGCCGCTCGCCGATGAAGCAGATGCCGGTCGAGTCCTTCTTCTTCGCATTGGGCAGGCCGATCTCGGCGGCGATGCGTCTCACCTCGGTCTTGGGCAGGTGGCCGACCGGGAACATGGCTTTGCTGATCTGCGCCTGGCTGAGGCGGTGCAGGAAATAGCTCTGGTCCTTCAGCGGGTCCAGGCCCTTGAGCAGCTGGAATTCACCGTCGACCTCGCGCACTCTCGCGTAATGCCCGGTCGCGATCTTCTCGGCGCCCAGGCGCATGGCATGGTCGAGGAAAGCCTTGAACTTGATCTCGGCGTTGCACAGCACGTCGGGGTTGGGCGTGCGGCCGGCCTGGTATTCCTGCAGAAAGCTCTCGAAGACGCGATCCTTGTACTCGGCGGCGAAGTTGACGTGCTCGATGTCGATGCCCAGCACGTCGGCCACCGAGGCGGCGTCCAGGAAGTCCTGGCGCGTCGAGCAGTACTCGTCGTCGTCGTCGTCTTCCCAGTTCTTCATGAAGATGCCGACGACCTCATGCCCCTGCTGTTTCAGCAGGTGGGCGGTCACGGCCGAGTCCACGCCGCCGGACAGGCCGACGACGACTCGATGCTTTTTCTCAGCGGAACTCATGCCCCGATTGTCCCAAACGGCCCTTCAGCCTTTTGGAAACAGGCTTTCCGCGCGCTGGTAGAGCACCCAGCTGGTGGCGATGAACTTGTCGCCGCCCTGGGGCCGGTTGCCGCGGTGGGTGTGGGTGAAGCCGCCGGGCGCGATCAAGAGGCTGCCGGTGCGAGGAACTATCTTGCGGCCCTGGTAAAGGAACTCCGTCTCGCCCTCGGCGAAGTCGTCGTTCAGATAGAGGGTCCACAGCACCGCCCGGTGCAGGGCCTCGCCCTGGTCCAGCCGCGGGTACTGCTCGCAATGCCAGTAGGGGTAGCCGCCCTGGCCGGCCGTGTAGCGCTGCAGATTGATGGCGCCGGGGCGGAAGACCTTGGCGATCAGGCCCATCAGCATCTCGTCGTTCAGCCCGGCCACGGCCTCGGCATCCAGCGGTGCCAGGCTGCCATCGGCCTTCTGCATCTGCAGCTTCAGCGGCGCCAGGGCCAGATGGGCATAGCGGCGCAGATAGTGCTTGAAGCCGGCGATGACGGCGTTGTCGAGCTGCTGGCAGGCGTCCGCCCATTCGGGGTGGCGGCTGATGGCGATGTCCCAGCTGTCTTTCATCGTCACGTCGACGCCGCTGCCGGTTTCGCCGCGCTGCAGGCGGTTGCTGGCCTGGAAACGCTCGACCAGAGCGCGGCAGGCCTCGGGGCTCAGCGCGCCGTCGTAGACCTCGATGAAGTCGGCAGGGGATGTCATGCCGGCATTGTCAGCCGCCGACCTGGCGCTTCAGCAGGGCCTGCAACGTCGACTGGCGCAGGGCCTCCAGCTCGCCGCTGGCCTGCAGCCGCAGCAGGGCGGCATTGAGCTTCAGGGCCAGGGCGGCGTGGCGGCCGGCCAGCACATGGTGGACGGTGTGCTCGTCCAGCACGACGTCCAGGCGCTGCAGGCCTGGCACGCCCGCGGGCTTCTGCGCCGGGCTGCCGGCCAGCTCGCTGAGCACGGCCACATCGGCCGCTTCCGTGGCGAGCAGCCGCCACAGCTCGCGCAGGCTGCCGGCCTCGACGCGGTGCGTGCCGGGCGGCATCAATTGCTCGACACGCACGACGCCGCGCAGGTGGGCAACGCGCCAGCGCGTCAGGTCGGCCCAGCTGCTGATGCGCAGCGTGGGGTCGCGCGTGTAGGCGCGCAGCACGACCTGGCCCAGCGGCGTGGCGACGGCGACGACGCCCGGGTTGGCTTCGATGTAGTCGCGGGCCCGGTGGGTGTTGGCGTCGACTTCGCCGCTGGCCAGCTGCAGGCCGGCGCGGCGGGCCGGCAGGTCGAGAAACTGCAGGGGCTGACCGATGTCGGCATAGAGCCGCGTCAGCACGGCCTCGCTGACGCCGATCAGGGGATTGGTCGTGCGGTCCCAGCTTGCGATCTGCACCGGCGGCTGCGGTTGGGCGGTGGCACGCAAGGCCAGGCCCAGGGGCAGGGCGAGGCAGGCGGCGAGGCGCAGGCGGTGGGAGCAGGACGGCGTGTCGGGCATGTTGGGCGGGGGGCCAAGAATTGTGACGCCCACCCTTCAGCCCCGACCGCGCGCCGCGGCCCGCCGAGCGTCGAAATTCACGTTGTCTAGGGCGCCGGCTTGAAAAGCTGGCGCAGCGCCAGCAGGGCGGCCGGGTGATAAATCGTCCCGTGAGTCTCCTGCGGCAGGTTCAGCACCTGCCAGTCGCTGCCGGGGGCCAGCTCGCGCTTGAGCATGTCGACGAAGGCCTGCGCCGGTGCCACCAGGCTGGGCTCGGAGCTGGTGGCGATGAAGAGACGCGGCGCCACGCCCTTGCGCTGGCGCAGTGCGGCCTGGGCCGGTACCGTCAGGCCGGCGGCGTTCCACCACAGGCTGGGGTCGAAGGCGACATAGGTGCTGAAGAGCTCGGGCTCCAGCACCCAGGTCTCGACGGTGAACAGGCCGGCGAGGGACTCGCCCATCAGCACGCGCTCATCGGTCACGCGGTAGCGCGCGGCCACGGCCGGCAGCAGTTCGTCGCGGATGAAGGCGCGAAAGGCCGCCGAGCCACCGACGCGCGGCGCAATCTTGCGGTCGCTGTCCTGCGTGGTCGGGCCGGTCAGGTCGCGGCGGCGCTGGGTGTTCTCGATGCCCACCAGCAGGAAGGGCCGCACGGTGCCGTTGGCGAAGCCGACCTGCAGCAAACCGGCCACGTGCAGGAAGTCCTCGGCGAGGCCGCCGTCGGGCATCACCAGCACCGGCAGGCGGGCCGTCGTGCTCTCGGCGTAGCCCGGCGGCGCGTAGACGTTGATGCGCCGCGTCTCGCCCAGCACGCGGGACTCCAGCATCAGCGTGTCGCCGATCACCAGCGGCTGGCGGGCGCCGCTGAAGTCGAGGGCCGAGGCGCCGAGGGCGGCGAAGGACAGCAGGGCAGTCAGCAGGCAGCGCAGCAGCAGATGGGGCATGGGAGATCCGGTGTCAGGCGTTGACCCAGGGCTGGGCCAGCGAGGGATGGGCGAAGACAGTATCCAGCGGCAGCCGGCGGCCGGCCGCGTGGTCCTCGACACAGGCCAGCACCAGCGGGCTGCGGTGGCGGTCGGCGCAGGCGCGGATCTCGTCCAGGCTCAGCCATAGCGTGCGGCGTATGCCCTGGTCCAGGGTGCGGCCGGCGATTTCCTCGCCCACTGCACCACTGAAGGCCAGTCGAACATAGGTCACATCCTCTAAACGTGCCGGGCGGACAAAGCGGGCCAGGTAGACGCCGAGGAAGGCCTCGGGCTGGAAGGCCCGCATGGTCTCCTCCAGCGTTTCGCGCACGACGGCCTGAATCGGGCTTTCGGCCTGCTCCAGATGTCCCGCGGGGTTGTTCAGCCTCAGGCCCTCGGGTGTGTCTTCTTCGACCAATAAGTAGTGGTCTTCCCGTGCAATCACGGCGGCGACAGTCACGCTGGGGCGAAACCGGTCTGTGGCAGTCATGAAACCTCCCATCGAAATCCCGCACGGGACTGGCCCATCCATTGTGTAAGCTGCCGCGCACCCTTTGCCCCCCGACAGGAGCTTCCATGCAGATCGGCGTACCGCGCGAACGCGCGGCCGGAGAGACCCGCGTGGCCGTCACGCCCGAGACGGCCAAGAAGCTGAAGGCCGCCGGCCACACGCTGCGCATCGAGAGCGGCGCCGGCGTCGCCGCCAGCGTCACCGATGCCGCCTACGAGGCCGTGGGCTGCGAGATCGTCGACCAGGCCGCCGCCCTCGGCAGCGAGCTGGTGCTGAAGGTGCGCGCACCTGGCGCCGACGAGCTGCCGCTGATGAAATCGGGCGCCGCCCTGGTCGGCATGCTCAACCCCTTCGACCGCGACGGGCTCACCGCCATGGCCGGTGCGGGCCTGACGAGCTTTGCCCTCGAGGCCGCGCCGCGCACGACGCGGGCCCAGAGCATGGACGTGCTGTCCAGCCAGGCCAATATCGCCGGCTACAAGGCCGTGATGATCGCGGCCGACCGCTACCAGCGCTTCTTCCCCATGCTGATGACGGCGGCCGGCACCGTGAAGGCGGCGCGCGTCGTCATCCTCGGCGTCGGCGTCGCGGGCCTGCAGGCGATTGCCACGGCCAAGCGCCTGGGTGCCGTCATCGAGGCCAGCGATGTGCGGCCGTCGGTGAAGGAGCAGGTCGAGTCCCTCGGCGGCAAGTTCATCGACGTGCCCTACGAGACGGCCGAGGAGAAGGAAGCAGCGGAAGGCGTCGGCGGCTATGCCCGCCCCATGCCGCAGAGCTGGCTGGACCGCCAGAAGGCCGAGGTCGCCAAGCGCGTCGCGGCGGCCGACGTCGTCATCACGACGGCCCTGATCCCCGGTCGCGCCGCCCCGGTGCTGGTCACCGAGGACATGGTCAAGGCCATGAAGCCCGGCTCTGTCATCGTCGACATCGCGGCCCCCGCCGGCGGCAACTGCCCGCTGACCGAGGCCGGCAAGACTGTCACCAAGCACGGCGTCGTCATCATCGGCGAGACCAATCTGCCGGCGCTCGTCGCGGCCGATGCGTCGGCGCTGTATGCCCGCAATGTGCTGGACTTCCTGAAGCTCGTCATCTCCAAGGAGGGCACGTTCAACGTGCCGCTGGATGACGACATCGTCGCGGCCTGCCGCGTGACCCAAGACGGTCAAGTGACCCGGAGCTGAGCATGGATGTCGTCGACCACACCATCATCAATCTCATCATCTTCGTGCTGGCCATCTACGTGGGCTACCACGTGGTCTGGACGGTCACGCCGGCCCTGCACACGCCGCTGATGGCCGTCACCAACGCCATCTCGGCCATCGTCATCGTCGGCGCCATGCTGGCCGCGGCCATGACCGAGACGCCCTTCGCCAAGGGCATGGGCGTGCTGGCCGTGGCCCTGGCCGCGGTCAACATCTTCGGCGGCTTCCTCGTCACGCGACGGATGCTGGAGATGTTCAAAAAGAAGGAAAAGAAGGCACCGGTCGCGGAGGGCAAGCCATGAGCATGAATCTCGTCACGCTGCTCTATCTGATCGCCAGCGTCTGTTTCATCCAGGCGCTCAAGGGCCTGTCGCATCCGACAACGTCCATCCGCGGCAATCTCTTCGGCATGACCGGCATGGCCATCGCGGCCCTCACGACGGCGGCCCTCATCGTCAAGCTGGCTGGCTCGGGCGTCGGCCTGACCTGGGTGCTGCTGGGCCTGGTCGTCGGCGGCGGCTTTGGCGCCTGGAAGGCCAAGACGGTCGAAATGACCAAGATGCCCGAACTGGTGGCCTTCTTCCACAGCATGATCGGCTTGGCCGCCGTGGCCATCGCGGTCGCGGCCGTCGCCGAGCCGGCGGCCTTCGGCATCACGCCGGCCATGGACGCCGCGCTGGCGGCCATCGCGCCGGAAGACGGTGTCGCCCCGCGCACGCTGGCGCCCATTCCGGGCGGCAACCGCATCGAGCTGGCCCTGGGTGCCTTCATCGGCGCCATCACCTTCACCGGTTCCGTCATCGCCTGGGGCAAGCTGTCGGGCGGCAGCAAGTTCCGCTTGTTCCAGGGCGCGCCGGTGGTCTTCAAGGGCCAACATGCGCTGAACGCGGTGCTGGGCCTGGCGGCGGCCTTCTTCATCTTCGGTTTCTGGCACAGCCAGAGCGCCATGGACTTCGGCCTGGTCATCGCCCTGGGCTTCGTGCTGGGCGTGACGCTGATCATCCCCATCGGCGGCGCCGACATGCCGGTCGTCGTGTCCATGCTGAACAGCTATTCCGGCTGGGCGGCGGCGGGCATCGGCTTCTCGCTGAACAACAGCATGCTGATCATCTCCGGCTCACTGGTGGGCAGCTCCGGCGCGATCCTGAGCTACATCATGTGCAAGGCGATGAACCGCAGCTTCTTCAACGTCATCCTGGGCGGCTTCGGCGGCGAGGTCGGCGGCCCGGCGGCGGGTGCGGCCCAGCAGCGCAACGTGAAGAGCGGCAGTGCCGACGACGCGGCCTTCGTGCTCGGCAATGCCGAAAGCGTCGTCATCGTGCCGGGCTACGGCCTGGCCGTGGCGCGCGCCCAGCATGCGGTGAAGGAACTGGCCGCCAAGCTCACCGAGAAGGGCATCACCGTCAAATACGCCATCCACCCGGTGGCCGGCCGCATGCCGGGCCACATGAACGTGCTGCTGGCCGAGGCCGAGGTGCCCTATGACCAGGTCTTCGAGATGGAAGACATCAACGGCGAGTTCGGCCAGGTCGACGTGGCCATCATCCTGGGCGCCAACGACGTCGTGAACCCGGCCGCCCACGTCAAGGGCAGCGCCATCTACGGCATGCCCATCCTGGAGGCCTACAAGGCCAAGACCATCATCGTCAACAAGCGCTCGATGGCGGCCGGCTATGCGGGCCTGGACAACGAACTCTTCTACATGGACAAGACCATGATGGTCTTCGGCGACGCCAAGAAGGTCGTGGAGGACATGCTCAAGGCCGTCGAATAGCCCTGCGGAAAGCGCTCCCTAGAGAGCGCTATCGAATCCCCTGACCCGTGGGCTGTCAGCCTTCGGTCAGAATCGCCGCAACAAAGAAGGAGACAAGGCATGGAGCCGATCTGGCTGAAGCATTACCCGGCCGCTGTGCCGCGCGACGTCAACGTGTCGCTCTACCCCAGCCTGGTCGACCTGCTGGACACCTCGTTCAAGAAGAACGCCGCCAAGCCCGCCTATCTGATGATGGGCAAGAGCGTCAGCTTTGCGCAGGTGGACGAGGCTTCGCGTGCGATGGCCGCCTATCTGCAGAGCCTGGGCCTGGAGAAGGGCGACCGCGTCGCCCTCATGATGCCCAACCTCTTCCAGTACCCGGTGGCCGTGGCCGCCGTGCTGAGGGCGGGCTATGTGGTCGTCAACGTCAACCCGCTGTACACGCCGCGCGAACTGGAGCACCAGCTCAAGGACTCGGGCGCCAAGGCCATCATCATCATCGAGAACTTCGCCTCGGTGCTGCAGCAGGTGGTGCGCAACGTGCCCACCAAGCACATCATCCTGGCGTCCATGGGCGACATGCTTGGCCTCAAGGGCCTGCTCGTCAACTACGTGGTCCGCAAGGTCAAGAAGATGGTGCCGGCCTTCGAGCTGCCGGGCGCCATCAAGTTCAACGACGCGCTGTCCAAGGGCCGCGGCCTGACCTACAAGGCGCCCAAGCTGGGCCCCGACGACATCGCCGTGCTGCAGTACACCGGCGGCACGACCGGCGTGTCCAAGGGCGCCGTGCTGCTGCACCGCAACCTGGTTGCCAACATCCTGCAAAGCGAGGCCTGGTACCAGCCGGCCCTGAAGAAGATCCCGGTCGGCGAGCAGGTCACGACCATCTGCGCGCTGCCGCTGTATCACATCTTCGGTTTCAACACGAACATGATGCTGTCCATGCACATGGGCGGCGCCAATGTGCTGATTCCGAACCCGCGCGACCTGCCGGCGGTGTTCAAGGAACTGGCCAACCACCGCTTCCACAGCTTCCCGGCCGTCAACACGCTGTTCATGGCCATGGCCAACCATGCCGACTTCGGCACGGTGGACTGGAGCCGCCTCGTCATCTCGGTGGGTGGCGGCATGGCCGTGCAGCAGGCCACGGCCAAGCTGTGGCTGGAAAAGACTGGCTGCCCCATCGTCGAGGGCTATGGCCTGTCCGAGACCTCGCCGTCGGCCAGCTGCAACCCGACCGACAGCACCGCCTACAGCGGCACCATCGGCCTGCCCATGCCGCTGACTGACCTGCAGCTGCTGGACGACGACGGCAACGAAGTGCCCATGGGCCAGCCGGGCGAGATCGCCATCAAGGGCCCGCAGGTCATGGCCGGCTACTGGCAGCGTCCGGACGAGACCGCCAAGGTCATGACGGCCAACGGCTATTTCCGCACCGGCGACATCGGCACCGTCGACGAACGCGGTTATTTCAAGATCGTCGACCGCAAGAAGGACATGATCCTGGTCAGCGGCTTCAATGTGTATCCGAACGAAGTCGAGGACGTCATCACCCAGATGCCCGGCGTGCTGGAATGCGCCGCCGTGGGCGTGCCGGACAGCAAGGCCGGCGAGGCGGTGAAGGTCGTCATCGTGAAGAAAGACCCGAATGTCACGGAAGCTGACGTTCGCGCCTATTGCGAAGCCAACCTGACGGGCTACAAACGTCCGAAGATCGTGGAGTTCCGTACCGAACTGCCCAAGACGCCGGTCGGCAAGATCCTGCGCAGGGAATTGCGGGACAAGAGCTGATGCTTTCCCATGGCCCGCGGGTGGTGAACCCGCCCGCAGGCGAGGTTCGATAACGTGCTCGATCTGCTGTATTCCAAAACCGATGCTGGCCGCGCCGAGATTCGCGCGCGGACCCTGCCGCTGTCGCGCACCGCGCGCAACCTGCTGCTTGTGCTGGACGCAAGCAAGCCGGGCAGCGAGTGGGTGCGCCTCGTCGCCGGTGCGAGCGAGGCCGATTTCGAGACCCTGCGCCAGCATGGCCTGATCGCGGCCCAGAACGCTGCCGGCCAACCCATGGCGACCCAACCGCCGGCGGCAGCGCCGGCCCCCGTGGCGACGGCACCTGCGCCGCTGGCTCCCGCGGCGCCGGCCCCGGCGGCGGCAGGTCATTCGCCGCTGCTGGACCGCGCGGCCCTGTACACCTATCTGAGCGGCGAGGCGACCAAGCTGCTCGGCCCGTTCAAGGGCTATGCCTTCGCCCTCGAGGTCGAACGCGCCGACAGTCTCGCCACCCTGCAGGGCCTGGCCCTGCAACTCGTCGAGCGCGTGCAGAAGGCCAAGGGCGAAGACGCCGCCCAGGCCGTGCGCGACGCCCTCGGCCTGCGCTGAGGGACACTCGCGGGCCTACCGCCTGCAGAGTCCGCCTTGCCCCGCTTCTTCGTCGACACCCCGCTCGCCGCGACCGATGGCGACATCGCCCTGCCGCCCGGCGCCGCCCGCCATGTGCAGGTGCTGCGTCTGCAGCCCGGTGATGCCTTGACCCTGTTCGACGGCAGCGGCCCGGAATGGCAGGCCGAGGTGACGGCCATGGGCCGCAGCGAGGTCAGGGTGAAGCTGCTTGCTGCCGAGCAGCCGCAGCGCGAACTGGCACTGCACATCACGCTGGCCGTCGTCATGCCGGCCAATGACCGCATGGACTTCCTGGTCGAGAAGGCCTCGGAACTCGGCGCCGCGGCCCTGCAGCCGCTGATGGGCGAGCGCTCGGTGCTGCGCCTGAACGGCGAACGCGCCGACAAGAAGCGCAGCCACTGGCAGGGCGTGGCCGTCGCCGCGGCCGAGCAATGCGGCCGCACCGTGCCGCTGCGCGTCGAGCCCGTTCTGCCCTTGGCGAATTGGCTCGCTTCGCTGCCACCTCGCGACGATGAGTGGCGCGGCCTGCTGAGCCCGCGCGCCGCCTCGCCGCTGGCCGGCTTTCCCCAGCAGCGTGCCCTCTTCCTCAGCGGCCCCGAGGGCGGCCTCAGCGACGCCGAAGAGGAGGCCGCCCGCGCCCGCGGCTTCGTGGCCATCACGCTGGGCCCGCGCATCTTGCGTGCCGACACCGCGCCGCTGGCCGTGCTCTCCTGGCTCGCCCTGTCTTGAACCGCAAGCTCGCCCTGCTGGTCCTGGTCCAGGGCCTGTTCCTGACCAACAACATCTGCTTCATGGCCATCAATGGCCTCGTCGGTCTGGCGCTGGCGCCGCGGCCGTGGATGGCCACCTTGCCCATCTGCGCCTACGTGGCCGGCGGCGCGCTGATGGCGCGCATGGTGGGCCGACACCAGCTGCGTTTCGGCCGCCGGCGTGCCTTCCAGATCGGTCTCGTCGTCGCCATGCTGTGCTGCGCCGTCGCGCTGTGGAGCGTGCTGCACTCGCAGTTCTGGGGTGTCGTGCTCGCGACGCTGGTGGCGGGCTACTACACGTCCAACGCGGCCCTCTACCGCTTCGCCGCGACCGAGATCGTCGCGCCCGAGAAGCGCGAGGCCGCCATCTCCTGGGTGCTGGGCGGGGGCTGCCTGGGCGCCATCGTCGGACCGGTCCTGGCGCGCGAAAGCAAGAACCTGCTGGTGGCGCCCTTTGCCGGCGCCTATCTGCTGCTGATAGGCGTCGCCGTTGTGGGCTTCCTGTTGATCTCGCTGATCGACTTCCCACCTCTGGCCCAGCCCGTGCCCGGTGCCGGCGGCCGCTCCAGCGCCGAGCTGGCGCGACAGCCCGTCTTCCTGGTCGCGCTGGCCGCGAGTGCGCTCGGTTATGGCGTCATGAACCTGCTGATGGCCGCCACGCCCATCGCCATGGGCCAGTGCGGCCTGCCCTTCGCAGACGCCACGACGGTGCTGCAGTGGCATGTGCTGGGCATGTTCGTGCCCAGTTTCTTCACCGGGCCGCTGATCAAGCGTGTCGGCGTGCTGCCCGTGATGGCGGTGGGCGTGTTGCTCAATCTCGGCTGCGTGGCCTTCGCGTTGTCGGGCCAGGACCTGGATCATTTCCTCGGCGCCCTGCTGCTGCTGGGCATCGGCTGGAACTTCCTCTACATCGGCGGCACGACGCTGTTCACCCAGGCCTATCGCCCCGAGGAGAAGACGCGCGCCCAGGGGCTGCTGGACACCGGCGTCTACGCGACCATGACGCTGACTTCGTTCTCGTCGGGCGCCCTGGTCACGACGGGCGGCTGGCAGTGGATGAACTGGGCCAGCCTGGTGCCCATCGCGCTGTGCGCGGCGGCGCTGGCCGCGCTGGCGCTGCTTCAGCGCCGATCGTGCTGAAGGTATTCGGCGGCCATTTGTTGGCCGACGAGGTCTGGCTTCAGGCGCGGCAGTGACTTGATGTCCAGGTCGCGCTGGGTCACGAACAGCGGCGTGCCGATGCGCAGGCCGTTGATGACGCCGCCGTCGCCCAGCGTGGGCAGCAGCGGGTAGACGCGCAGGCGCAGCACCAGCGTGCCGGCTTCGTCCTGGAAGAGGGCCGTTTCGATGAGCGTGTTGCAGCCCAGGTTGTCGGCCTGTTCGAGCAGGGCGGCGCCGGCCGCCGCCGGATCCGCCTGCACGGCCGGCATCGCCATCGAGACGATGCGCCGGTCGTCGACATCGAGGGCGTTGGCGACGGCGGTGTTGAAGTTCTGGTTCAGCGCGTCCCAGTCCGGGCCGCTCTCGCTGGGTGGATTGCGTCCCTGGCCGAAGACCAGGGTGCAGGGTGCGGCGGGCGCGGCGGCGGCGGCCAGCGCCAGCAGCGTCGCAGCGATCAGCTCACGCGGCTGCATCGCCTTCAGCCGGCTTGCGCGCCGAGCCCTTGACGAGGTCGAAGCGGAACAGCCGGCATTCGATGGGGCCGTTCCACATCGGCACGCGACGTGATTCCTTCAACCGCATCTTGTTGGGCAGCTTCATGTCGGGGCTGAGCATCCAGGCCGTCCAGCCGGCCGGGTTCTCGGTGTACTGGCGCTTCCAGTGTGCGGCCAGGCGGGGGAAGAAGTCATCCCCCGCATCGCGCTCCTCGCTGCCGCCGGCATCGCGCGTCATGGCCGCCTTGCCGCGCACCTCGATGCGCTCGCCGTAGGGGGGGTTCATGACGATGGCGCCGGCCATGCCCTCGGGCAGTTGCGGCGCGGGGCGCTCCAGCGCGTCGCCGCCGTTGAACTGGATGTACTGGGCGACGCCGGCTCGCTCGGCATTGCGGCGCGCGAAGTCAACCATGCGGAAGGCCACGTCGCTGGCGTAGATGGGCACGGCGGGCGGATGGATGCGGGCGCGCGCGGCCTGGGCCATCTCGCCCCACGCGGCCTTCAGCGCCGGCGTGGAGAAAGGGATCTGGCGCTCGAAGGCGAAGCGGCGCAGCAGGCCCGGCGCCGAATCGCAGGCGATCAGCGCGGCTTCGATGGGAATGGTGCCGGAGCCGCAGCAGGGGTCGTGCAGGGCCGACTCACCGCGCCAGCCGGCGGCGGCCAGCATGGCGGCGGCCAGCGTCTCCTTCAGCGGCGCATCGCCCTTGTCGACGCGCCAGCCGCGCTTGAACAGCGGTTCGCCCGAGGTGTCGACGTAGATCGCGGCGCGTTCGGGGCCGACGTGCAGCAGCACCGGCAGGTCGGGCGAGTGGGTGTCCACGCTGGGGCGCTCGCCGGTGTGCTCGCGCAGCTGGTCGCAGATGGCGTCCTTGATGCGCAGCGTCGTGAAGTTCAGGCTCTTCAGCGGCGAGCGCTGGGCGACGGTGTCGACGCGGAGGGTGTGCCGTGGCGTGATCCAGTCGCGCCAGTCGACGCGGCGGGCCAGGGCATAGAGGTCTTCCTCGTGGCGGTAGGGGCCTTCGATCAGCTCGACCAGCACGCGCTGCGCCAGGCGGCTCTCGAGATTGATGCGCAGCACGTCCTCGGCCGTGCCCAGCACGCCGCAGCCGCCACGCAGCACCTCGACCTTGCTGCGCACGCCGGGTGGCAGGAAGCGCTTGAGCTCCTCCTCCAGCAGCGGCTCGACGCCGCCGGCACAGGACACGAACAGGGAAAGTTTGTTGGGCAGGCTCACGGGCGGCATTGTCGCCGCCCTCTAAACTGACAGCGTTGCCATCCGTGCTGCCCGTCATGAAGCGATTCGTCCTGACTCTCGCCTTCCTGTTCACCGCCCTGCAGGCGCAGGCCCAGGCGGCCTATCCGCCGCACACGATTCCCAACACCCAGCTGCGCGCCCTGCCCAAGAACGCCGACGGCCGCACTTACCAGCTGCACGTCCACCTGCCGGGCTCTTTCGCCAAGGACCCCAAGCGCCGCTACCCGGTGCTCTACGTGACCGACGGCTACTGGGACTTCGCCACCGTCGTGGCCTCCTACAACAACCTGAACTACGACAAGGTCGTGCCGGAGTTCATCATCGTCGGCCTGGGCTATGCCGGCGACAACCTGGACTACGGCGAGCTGCGCAACTGGGAGTTGTCGCCGGTGCGCGTGAGCCCGCTGGCCTTGGGCACCGGCCATGCGGACCAATTCATTGCCGCGCTGGAGAAGGACATCTTCCCGCTGGTCGAGCGCGACTACCGGGGTGACCCGGCCCAGCGCTATCTGGCCGGCAGTTCGCTGGGCGGCCTGTTCACCCTGCATGCGATGTATGCCAAGCCCGATCTCTTCAAGGGCTATATCGCGGCCAGCCCGGCCGTGGTGGTGGGCGGCGACTGGATCATCGGCCAGGCCAAGGCCTATGCCGCGACGGGCAAGCCCATCAAGGCGCGTCTGTACGTGACAGGGGCCGAGAACGAATGGCCGGGCTTTCTGGCCGGCATCAAGCGCTACCAGGCCCTGCTGCCGGAGCTCAAGCACCCCGGCCTGGTGTTCGAGAACCGCACCATCGACGGCGAGCGGCATGCCGGCACCAAGGCCGAGAGTTACACGCGCGGCATGCGCTTCGTCTTCGAGCCGCTGGCGCCGGAGAAGGGCCCGTCCCGCGACTGAAGCCCCTCGTCCAGCCTTGCATGGCTGAACGCCAGCAAGTCTGACCGGTCCCCCCGAGCAACTGTGTTCGGTGTCAAGCCTCTGATGGAGACTGCAGATGCTTGACGGCATTCCAGGTCGCTTGATC
>NZ_JBYSZK010000024.1:0-43836 GCF_058787015.1 Roseateles sp. FW305-36
AGCGACCGCGACATCGCAGACTCTCAGCAACACCGGCTGAGCGTCCAATTGGGAAGATACAAGGGGACGGCGATGCTAGCGGCATCGAGCCGCAAGCACATCGCCAGCGCGGGCCGGCTCGGGAACGGCCCAGCGCTCGGCCCGCAGCCGGCAAAGCGCGGTCCAGCAACCGGGATGACGCATCCGGCACGGACAGGGCCGCGTAAAGGCGGTTATCCCAACCCGGAGACCGCCATGACGACCAGCCCCACCGCCGTAGTCCAGTCCATGTACGCCGCCTTCGGCCGCGGCGATGTCGAAGGCCTGCTCGGCCTGTGCAAGGACGATGTCGACTGGTCCATGCTGGGCAGCATAGACCTGCCCTACATCGGTCAGTTCAAGGGCAAGGCCGAGTTGCTGCGCTGGTTCGGCCTCGTCGCCGAGTTCGACGACATCCAGGCCTTCGAGCCGCGCGAGTTCTTCGCCGGCGTCGACCACGTCACCGTGCTGGGCTGGGAACGCACCCGCGCCAAGCCCGGGCAAGGTGTTTTCGAGACGCCCTGGGTGCATCTGTTCACGCTGCGCGACGGCAAGGTCGCGCGCTTCGTCGGCATGTATGACACGGCCGCCGTCGAGGTGGCGCGCCGCCAGGCTTAGGCGGCGCCGCGCACCTGCTGGCTGCTGAAGTAGGCCACCTTGCGGGCCCGCATGACCTCGCCCAGAGGCCGGTGCGCGACCAGCGATTGCCAGGGGTCGAAGACGCCGGACTCGACGCGGGCGATGAAGTCGGCGTCGGTCGACGGCGCCTCCAGCACCAGCTCGGCCACGTCGACAAAGGGCGCGACGGACTCGGGCCATTCGACGGAGGCGTCTTCCAGCGGCGTGCGCGCCTCGTCGACGAAGAACTGCAGTTGCAGCCGGTACTTCAGCGGTCCGGCAGCGGCTTGCGCGGCGAGGTCGCCGGCCCAGTCGCCATCGACGTTGGCGCGCGGCTTCAGGCCGGCCGGCGGCAGCAGGCGAATCTTGACGGCCGCAGGCCCGCAGCTGATGGGCAGGGTGCTGGCGAAGGCCTCGGTCGCGAAGCCCGTGAAAGGCTTGCCGGCCGTCGCAGCCAGCTTCTTGATCTGCTTGACGCCACCGATGAGGCCGAAGGTCTTGAACATCCAGCCGATGACGGCGCCCGGGCTGCGGCCGGCGGCTTCCACCAGGCCGAAGAAGTGCCGGCTGTCCGGGAAGGCAAAGGCCGTCTGGTTGATCAGCGAGAGGTCCTGGTGATCGGTGCGGCCGCCCAGGGCCGCTTCGCCGTCGACCCCGAAGACGCGCATCGCGAAGCCGCGGATGTCGGGGCGGCGGTTGCTCTGCCTGTCCATGGCACCGTTGGACAGGCGCACCCAGACTTCATGCTCGCCGGGTGCGGCAAAGAGACCGTGGCGGGCGTGGTCGGGCAGGCCGTCCAGCACGCGCAGCTTGCCGCGCACAGCGGCCAGGGCCTTGCGGTGCAGGGCACGGCCGCTGCCGAAGCGCTCGTCCTTGCGCTTTTGCATCGCGGCCATCATGCGCGCCGCCTCGGCATGACGAGCCGCCTCGTCGGCGCCGATGATCTCTTCCCAACCGGTGCCGACGCTGCTCATGGCGCTGTCCTCAGTGTTGAAGGATCTTGGCCAGGAAGTCCTTGGCGCGCGGCGAGCGCTCGTCGGGCTTGTTGAAGAAGTCCGAGCTGCTGCAGTCCTCGATGATCTTGCCGGCGTCCATGAAAATGACGCGGTTGCTGACGCGCTTGGCGAAGCCCATCTCGTGGGTCACGCACATCATGGTCATGCCCTCGTTGGCGAGTTGCACCATCACGTCCAGCACTTCGCCGACCATCTCGGGGTCCAGCGCCGAGGTGGGTTCGTCGAACAGCATGACGATGGGGTCCATGGACAGCGCACGGGCGATGGCCACGCGCTGCTGCTGGCCGCCGGACAGCTGGCCGGGGAACTTGTCCTTGTGAGCCGACAGGCCGACACGGTCCAGCATCTTCAGGCCGCGGGTCTTGGCGTCGTCCGCCGAGCGGCCCAGCACCTTGGTCTGGGCGATGGTCAGGTTCTCGGTCACCGACAGATGGGGAAACAGCTCGAAGTGCTGGAACACCATGCCGACGCGCGAGCGCAGCTTGGGCAGGTTGGTCTTGGGGTCGGCGATGGAGGTGCCGTCGACGACGATGTCACCCTTCTGGAAGGGCTCCAGCGCATTGACGGTCTTGATCAGCGTCGACTTGCCCGAGCCCGAGGGCCCGCAGACGACGACGACCTCGCCCTTCTTGATGGACGTCGTGCAGTCGGTCAGCACCTGGAAGCTGCCGTACCACTTGGAGATGTTCTTGATGTCAATCACAACTTGACCCTCAGCGAATGATGGCGATCTTCTTCTGCAGGCGGCGCACGAGCTGCGACAGCGCAAAGCAGATGACGAAATAGACGACGGCGGCGACGAGGTAGGTTTCGACCGGGCGGTTGAAGTTCTTGCCCGCGACCTCGAAGCCCTTCAGCAGGTCATAGGCACCGACGGCATAGACCAGCGAGGTGTCCTGGAACAGGATGATGGTCTGGGTCAGCAGCACCGGCAGCATGTTGCGGAAGGCCTGGGGCAGCACCACGAGCTGCATGGTCTGGCCGTAGGTCATGCCCATGGCATAGCCGGCGTTGACCTGGCCGCGCGACACCGACTGGATGCCGGCCCGCATGATCTCGGAGTAGTAGGTGGCCTCGAACAGCGTGAAGGTGATCAGCGCCGAGGTCTCGCCGCCCAGCGGCCCGAGCAGCTTGGGGATGAGCAGGAAGAACCACAGGATCACCATCACCAGCGGGATGGAGCGCAGCGTGTCGACATACAGGGCCGCCGGCGCCGACAGCCATTTGTGGCTGGACAGGCGCATCATGGCCAGCAGCGTGCCGAGGATGATGCCGCCGATCATGGCGACCAGCGTCAACTGGATGGAGAACCAGAAGCCCTTGGCGACAAAGCTCTGGATGACCGCCCAGTTCAGGAAGGAATAGTCGAGATTCAGCATCACTTGCCTCCCGACTGGCCGGGGATGCGCACCCGCGCCTCGACGAACTTGGCGACACGGTTGATCGCAAAGGCGGAGACGAAGTACAGCAGCGTGACGGGGATGAAGATCTCCTCGAAATGGGAGGTCTCTTCAGAGGCCTGCTGGGCGAACTGCGCCAGCTCGGGAATGCTGACCGCGAAGGCCACGGCCGAGTTCTTGACGATGTTCATGCTCTCGCTGGTCAGCGGCGGGATGACGATGCGAAACGCCATCGGCAGCAGCACGAAGCGATAGGTCTGCGGCAGGGTCATGCCGACGGCCAGGCCCGCATAGCGCTGGCCGCGCGGCAGGGTCTGGATGCCGGCCTTGACCTGCTCGCCGATACGCGCACTGGTGAAGAAGCCCAGGGCAAAGACGATGAGGACCGACGGCGGCAGGGCCTCACGCAGCACCGGGAACAGCGCCGGGATGACGTGGTACCAGAGGAAGACCTGCACCAGCAGCGGGATGTTGCGGAACAGCTCCGTCCATGCCTCGCCGAAGCGCGCCAGCCATTTGTTGGGCGCCGTGCGGATGATGCCGATCAGCGAGCCGACGACCAGCGCCAGCAGCAGGGCCAGCAGCGAAACCGTCAGCGTCCAGCCCCAGGCGCTCAACATCCACTGCAGATAGGTCTGCTCCTTGCCGCCCGGGCCGAAGCAGCCGGCGACGGCCTCCCCGGTGGCGGTGTCATTGCAGTAGAACTGCCAATCCCAACTCATGGGCCTCTCCTCAAGCCTCTTGTCTAAAGCAAAGCGGGTGCCAGGCACCCGCTTTGCGGCCTTTCAGATCACTGCGCGAATCACTTCTTCGCGTAGTCTTCCATCGGCTTGTCGTTCGGGTTGGCCCAGGCGTCCTTGGTCGCGGCGGACAGCGGCAGGCCGATCTTGGTGTTGGTCGGCGGGATGGGCTGCATGAACCACTTGTCGTAGATCTTGGCCATCTCGCCCGACTTCATCAGGCCCTTGATGCTGTCGTCCACGGCCTTCTTGAAGGCCGGGTCGTCCTTGCGCATCATGATGGCGATGGGCTCGACGGACAGCACCTCGCCGACGATCTTGAAATCGGCCGGATTCTTGGAGGTGGCGATGTTCTTGGCCAGGATGGAGCCGTCCATGACGAAGGCGTCGGCGCGGCCGGAGTCCAGCAGCAGGAAGCTGTCGGCGTGGTCCTTGCCGAAGACTTCCTTGAAGTCCACGCCGGTCGAACGCTCGTGCTTGCGCAGGGTCTGCACCGAGGTCGTGCCCGTCGTCGTGGCGACGGTCTTGCCGTTGAGCTGGGCGATGTTGGTGATGCCGGAATTGGCCTTCACGGCGATGCGCACTTCCTCGACATAGGTCGTCACGGCGAAGGCGACGTCCTTCTGGCGCGCCATGTTGTTGGTCGTCGAGCCGCACTCGAGATCGATGGTGCCGTTGACCGTCAGCGGGATGCGGTTGGCCGAGGTGACGGGCTGGTGCTTGACTTCCAGCTTGCCCCCGACCTGCTTGCGCAGGTCCGCGATGACGCGGTCGCAGACGTCGATGTGGTAGCCGACGTATTTGCCGTCACCGATGGTGTAGGCGAGGCCCGAGGACTCACGCACGCCCATGGTGATGACGCCGCTGTCCTTGATCTTCTTCAGCGTGTCTTCGGCATGGACGGCCGAAACGCCGGCGAACAGGGCTGCGACGAGCAGAACTTTCTTCATGGAGGCTCCAACAACAGGAAGTGGATATCGATAACAGGCGTGAGCAGACCACGCCCCAGGTTCAGCCCGAATACGGGTTTACACGATGCATGCCGAACCGGGATGAGCTCATGCCTGGGACGACAGATAGTCCCACAAAGCCAAGGAGGCAGGTTTGCTCCGGCGCGAAAGCTCGGGCTTCTCGCGGTAGATGCGCAGCTCCATGCTGACGCTGAAAGTCCCCGGCGCCGCGGCCGGCACGAGGCGGCCGCTGGCGATCTCCTTCTGCACCGAGCTGGCGGGCAGGAAGGCGAAGCCATGGCCCTCGAGCGCCATCGCCTTCAGGCCTTCGGCCATGTCGGTTTCATAAATGGCGTCGAGGTTGAGCGCGCAGTCGGCCTCCTTGACGATGAGCTCGACGAGGCGCCCCAGATAGGCACCGGAGGCATAGCTGAGGAAGGGGATCTTCTGGCCCGGCCGGCCGGGCAGGCGGAACTGCGGCTCACCCTGGCTGTCTGCCTTGGCATAGGGCGACAAGGTCTCATGACCCAGCGACACCATCTGATAGCGCTCGGGGTCCAGCTGCAGCGGCTGGCTGGCATGGTGATAGACCAGCAGCAGGTCGCAATTGCCTTCGCTGAGCTGCAGCATGGCGTCGTGCACATTGGCCGCATTGAGCCGGCACTTGATGGCGCCGAAGCCGCGGCGCAGGCCCATCAGCCAGTGCGGGAAGAAGGAGAAGGCCAGCGAGTGCGGCACGGCGAACTCGATCATGTCCTGGTCGGCCGCCTGGTGGCTGCGCAGCATGTTCCGCGTCGCCTGCAGATTGCCCAGCAGTTCGACGGCCTGGGCCAGCAGCGTGGCGCCCGCGGCCGTCAAGCGCGTCGGATAGGACGATCGGTCCACGAGGTCGACCCCAGCCCAGGCCTCCAGCGCCTGGATGCGGCGCGAGAACGCCGGCTGGGTCACGTGGCGCAGCTGGGCGGAGCGGGAAAAGCTGCGCGTCTCGGCCAAGCTGACGAAGTCTTCAAGCCATTTGGTTTCCACCGCCGGCAGTGTAGCCAAGGCATTCATTCCGGCCGTGCGTGCAGAACGACTCAGATCTGCGTGCGCGTGAGGCGCCCGATCCCCCCTAAGCGAGGCCCCCAGGTACTTGACTCCCCCCCAACTGAAGGGGAGACAGCCAGCCCGTCATGTGGGGCCTTGTTTACAGTTCGTGCCAGAACCCAACTCGAACAAACCCTGGACGGAGAACGCCATGCGTGCGATGAGCAAACTTCTGGCACTCGCCTTGACGGCCACCATGCAATCGGCGATGGCCGGCGCGGTCACCCTGAACTTCGAGGACGTGACGACCTCGGAGCTGCTGACCAACCAGTACGCATCCAAGGGCGTCACCGTGACCGGCACTGCCTGGACGGGCGTCTCCGAAGCAGGCAATTGCGGCGGCGATTTCAGCTTCCAGCGCGACAACAGCTGTGGCGCCGTGCTGATGGGCAGTTCGATGACGCTGAATGCCGTTGCCGGCCTCGGTTTCTCCGACGCCATCTCCTTCTTCTATTCGGGCAGCACGGAAACCATCAACCTGGCGGTGCATGCCTTCGACGAAAATGGCGTCGAGTTGGGCAAGCCCGGCCTGTCGGGACTGGCCGGCAAATCCTGCGGCGCCTTCTCCTTCTGCAACTGGTCTCAGGCCACCCTGACCTTCAGCGGCGTGGCCCGCACCGTCGTTTTCTCAGGCGTCGATCAATCCATCCTGATCGACGACCTCAGCTTCAAGACTGTCAACGTCGCCCCTCCCGGCCGCCTGCCCGAGCCCGCCAGCGTCGCCCTGACCCTGGCTGCCCTTGGTGGCCTCGGCTGGGTTCGCCGCCGCGCCGCGCGCTGAGCGACCCGCACCGAAAGCAAAGACCGCCCCGGCGGTCTTTTTTCATGGGGCCGCCGGCGCGTGCAGCCATCGCCGACAGGCGCAGGCGGGGCCGGCGCTTTGAAACGGTCGGGCGACGGGCCATTCCCATGATGCAGCTCTTGAATCGCCATCCTCCGTCCCTATAATGCCTCTCTGCTAGCACTCAACGCATTCGAGTGCTAACGAGATCGGGCTGACCGGTGTTGAGCTGGTGGCCCCATTTTTTCAGCGTGCCGCGACGTCACGGCCGCTCCAGTTCCAACTCTCAAGGAGATTCCATGAAGCTGCGCCCCCTGCACGATCGCGTGATCGTTCGCCGTCTGGAGCAAGAAACCAAGACCGCCTCGGGCATCGTCATCCCCGACAACGCCGCCGAGAAGCCCGATCAAGGTGAAGTCCTGGCCGTCGGCCCGGGCAAGCGCAACGACAAGGGTGAGTTCGTGGCCCTGAACATCGCCGTCGGCGACCGCGTCCTGTTCGGCAAGTACTCCGGCCAGACCGTCAAGGTCGACGGCGAAGAGCTGCTGGTCATGCGCGAAGAGGACCTCTTCGCTGTGGTGCAGAAGTAATGGCTTGCGGGACAGACCGAAGCGCGCAGCGCGAGCTCTGTCCCCAACTGATTCAGAGAATTCGACTCTGACCCCAATTTGGATATCCGGAGAATCAAATGGCAGCAAAAGACGTGATCTTTGGCGGCGAGGCTCGTGCCCGCATGGTTGAAGGCGTGAACATCCTGGCCAACGCGGTCAAGGTGACCCTGGGCCCCAAGGGCCGCAACGTGGTGCTCGAGCGCTCCTTCGGCGCCCCGACCGTGACCAAGGACGGCGTGTCCGTGGCCAAGGAAATCGAGCTCAAGGACAAGCTCCAGAACATGGGCGCCCAGATGGTCAAGGAAGTCGCTTCCAAGACCAGCGACAACGCCGGTGACGGCACCACCACCGCCACCGTGCTGGCCCAGGCCATCGTCCGCGAAGGCATGAAGTACGTGGCCGCCGGCATGAACCCGATGGACCTGAAGCGCGGCATCGACAAGGCTGTGCAAGCCCTCGTCGCCCAGCTGAAGGCGGCCTCCAAGGCCACCACGACCTCCAAGGAAATCGCCCAGGTCGGCACCATCTCCGCCAACAGCGATGCCGACGTCGGCCAGATCATCGCCAACGCGATGGACAAGGTTGGCAAGGAAGGCGTCATCACCGTTGAAGACGGCAAGAGCCTGAACAACGAGCTGGACGTCGTCGAAGGCATGCAGTTCGACCGCGGCTACCTGTCGCCCTACTTCATCAACAACCCGGAAAAGCAATCCGCCATCCTGGACAACCCCTTCGTGCTGCTGTACGACAAGAAGGTGTCCAACATCCGCGACCTGCTGCCCACGCTGGAAGCCGTCGCCAAGGCCGGCCGTCCGCTGCTGATCATTGCCGAGGAAGTCGAAGGCGAAGCCCTCGCGACCCTGGTGGTCAACACCATCCGCGGCATCCTGAAGGTTGTCGCCGTCAAGGCTCCTGGCTTCGGCGACCGCCGCAAGGCCATGCTGGAAGACATCGCCATCCTGACGGGCGGCAAGGTCATCGCCGAAGAAGTCGGCCTGTCGCTCGAGAAGGTCACGCTGGCTGACCTGGGCCAGGCCAAGCGCGTCGAAGTGGGCAAGGAAAACACCACCATCATCGATGGCGCCGGTGCTGCTGCCGACATCGAAGCCCGCGTCAAGCAAGTGCGCATCCAGATCGAGGAAGCCACCAGCGACTACGACCGCGAGAAGCTGCAAGAGCGCGTGGCCAAGCTGGCCGGCGGCGTCGCCGTCATCAAGGTCGGTGCTGCCACCGAAGTCGAGATGAAGGAAAAGAAGGCCCGCGTGGAAGACGCGCTGCACGCCACCCGTGCCGCCGTTGAAGAAGGCATCGTCGCCGGTGGCGGCGTGGCCCTGCTGCGTGCCAAGCAATCCGCTGGCGAGATCAAGGGCGACAACGCTGATCAAGACGCCGGCATCAAGCTGGTCCTGAAGGCCATCGAAGCCCCGCTGCGCGAGATCGTCTACAACGCCGGTGGCGAAGCCTCCGTCGTCGTGAACGCCGTGCTGGCCGGCAAGGGCAACTACGGCTTCAACGCCGCCAACGACACCTATGGCGACATGATCGAAATGGGCATCCTGGACCCGACCAAGGTGACGCGCACTGCCCTGCAGAACGCCGCCTCCGTCGCGTCGCTGATGCTGACGACCGAGTGCATGGTTGCCGAGGCCCCCAAGGAAGAAGCCGCCGGCGGCGGCATGCCTGGTGGCATGGGCGGCATGGGTGGCATGGGCGGCATGGACATGTAAGACATTGGGGACAGACCTGACGGGCGTACCCGCCCGGCTGCTCTGTCCCCAACTGATCGAGCATTCAAGAAAAAGGGGCTGCGCGAGCAGCCCCTTTTTTCTTGTCAGTCGCTCGTGGCCCGCGCCGCCGAGCGGGTCAGCGTGTAGGTCAGGCCGATGCCAAGGGTGGCACCGGTGGTCTGACGCACCAGCGGGCTGGCGCGGTTGGCCGCGCCAGCCACGCTGTCGACGCGGCCGATGGCGAACAGGCGCAGATCGGGCGTCAGCTGATGCGACACGCCGCCCTTGAGCCGCCACGCGATCAAGCCCGAGCGGGCCGCATAGGCCGGCCGATCCGGCAGGGCCTCGCCGGGCTCGACGGTGTAGTACATCGACCCGAGGCGGCGATCGCCAAACAGCAGGCCGGCGCTGACGCCATAGCTCCAGCCCGCCAGCTGCCGCCGCTCCAGCGACAGCTCGGGCTCCAGGCTCATGCCGCGATGGTGACGCAGGTCGCTGGCCTCGAACACGCCGCGCACCGGCACCTCGAAGCTCAGGCGGTTGGCCGCGTCGCGGCCATTCAGATACCAGCGCGCCACCGGCCCGAATTCCACCAGCGAGGGCAGGCGCGCCATGCCTTCGCGCGCCCGCAGCGACTTGCCGCCGGCGCTCAGCGAGCCCGCGAACGACACGTCCAGCTCGAAGCTCTCGGTGCGGATCGCACGCAGCCCCGCGCCCTCGTTGTCGGCCCTCAGCACCTTGCCGCGGTAGACCACATAGGGCAGCACCAGCGTGCGGCTGACCTGCTGGTCGGCGCCCGGATAGGCCTGCTGTGACAGCGTGCCCGCAGCCAGGCCGAGCTCCCACAGCGGCAGATCGGGCTTTTTCGGCGTCTGCGCATCCTGCGCATGCACAAGGGTCGCGACGCAGGCCAGGCCGAAACCGAGAACACGCTTCATGACGCGGGGACGAGTGGTGACGGCGCGCATCATGCCTGCACCAGGGTCAGCCAGTCCCGGGCAAAGCGCTCGGCATCGCACAAGGGGCTGGCGGCCATGCGCTCGCGCAGGCCGGCCCGCAGTGCCGCCAGACCGGCACGGTCACCCGCCCCTCGCACGGCGCGACGCACGAAGTCCTCCTCGTCGACCGCCACCCAGTCCTGCGCCAGACCCAGGGTCTGCAGAAAGCTCAGGCCCTGGCGCGAGATCGGCGCGGGACCCGGCAGGGTCAGCACCGGCACGCCCATCCAGAGCCCGTCCAACGTCGTCATGCCGCCGCTGTAGGGATGGGGATCGAGGGCGATGTCGACGCGTCCGAAGGCATCGAGATAGTCGGCCAGCGGCCCCGGCCCCTGCAGCTCCAGGCGGGCCGGATCGCCCGGCCAGCGCCCGAGCAGGGCCGCGCGCGCCGCCTCGTGCTGCAGGCCCGGCGCCTTCAGCAGCAGGCGGCTGCCCGGCGTCGCCGCCAGCACGCGCGCCCACAGCCCCAGCACCGCGTCGTTGAGCTTGTGCACGGCGTTGAAGCTGCCAAAGCAGACCGGCCCATCGCGCACGGTGACACCGGGCGCCTCGGCGGGCGGCGCATAGACCGTGAAGCTGTCCGGCAGGCGCAGCAGGGGCTCGACGAAGCCGGCCTCGCTGCCCGGCGGCAGCAGCCAGCGGTCGCCGATGAAGCCGTCCATCGCTTCCAGGCCGGTACTGCCGGCATAGCCGAGCCAGCTGAACTGGCGCGGTGCGGGCCGGCGCGCGAACGCGCCCAGCCGATGGCCGCCGGTGTGACCATTCAGGTCGACCAGCACGTGGATGCCGTCGGCGGCAATACGCGCGGCCAGTGTCGCGTCGTCCAACCCGCCTACGGCCGCCCAGTTCGGGACCGCGGCCCGCAACCGGGCCGCCAGCACATCGTCGACGCGCGCATTTGAATACACAAACAGTTCGCAGCGGGCCGCCAGGGCCGGCAGCCAAGCCTCGGCCAGCCGCCCGACCGGATGGCTGCGCAGATCGGCGCTGACCAGGCCGACGCGAAAGCCTCGCGACGGCATGGCCTGGCGCTGCACGCGCGACCCTCCTGCAGCACGGCCGAAATCCGCGGCCTCGGCTCGCAAGGCCACGTTCTCGTCGGTCGTGCGCTGGCGGTAGTTGCGCAACAACAGCCGGTCGCTGCGCGCGCTCAGCAGCGCTGGCTCGAGCTCGATGAGTCGTCCCAGCAAGGCATCGGCTTCGTCAAGGCGGCCGGCATGCTTCAAGGCATGGGCCAGGTTGCTCAGGGCAGGCGGTGACGAAGGCGTCGCGTCCAGCGCCTGACGGTAGGCGGTCACGGCCTCCGCCTGCCGCCCCT
Source organism: Roseateles sp. FW305-36 (assembly GCF_058787015.1). Taxonomy (NCBI): domain Bacteria; kingdom Pseudomonadati; phylum Pseudomonadota; class Betaproteobacteria; order Burkholderiales; family Sphaerotilaceae; genus Roseateles; species Roseateles sp. FW305-36. The sequence goes on from NZ_JBYSZK010000024.1 coordinate 11,264, forward strand.
GCTCGGCCATCAGCCCGCCGAGATTGGCCAGCACGGCGGCGCGGCGCTCGCCGGCGAGACCCGTGGCCAGCGCCGCCACCAGCACCGCCTCGCCCCGCTGAGGCCGCAGCAGGGCGAAATTGCAGGCGGCCTCCGCATGGCCGGCATCCTGCGCCAGCACGTCCTCCCAGGCCGCCGCCGCGCCTGCCGCATCACCGCTGTCGCGCAGCAGCTGGCCCAGGGCGAAGCGCTGGCCGCCATCGGCCGGCGCGCGGGCCACGGCCTCGCGCTGCATCGCCACGGCGGCGCCCATTTCCCCCGCCGCCGTCCAGGCCGTTGCGGCATGGGCACACAAGCCGGCGTCCGTCGGCCGCGCCGCGGCGGCCTGCTCGAAGGCTCGCGCGGCGTCCGCGGCCCGACCCAGGGCCAGCAGCGCCCGGCCACGATTGCCCAAGGCCGCAATCAGGTCCGGCTGCAACCCCAGGGCCGTGTCGAAAGCAGCCAGGGCCTCGGCCGGCTGGCCCAGGGCCAGCAGTGCATTGCCCAGGTTGTTGTGGGCGCCCGACAGACGCGGCTGCAGCTTCAGCGCGCGTTCGCAGGCCGCCCGGGCTTCGGGCCAGCGCGCCCGCGACGCCAGCAGTGTACCGAGGTTGGCCGCCAACTCGGCATCGCCCGGCAGCAGGGCCAGCGCGCGCTCCAGGGCCGGCAACGCGTCCTCGCCCAGCATCTGCTGGGCCACTGACAGCGCTTTCCACAGCTGACCGTCCTGGGGCTGGACCGCCAGCAGGGTGCGAGCCCGGGCCGCCATCTCGGCGTGGCGCCCGGCCTGGAAAAGCGTGAAAAGGTCTTGAAGTGCGGCGTTTGCCATGTGATCGGGGGGTCAGTAAGAAGGGGCAACACGCCGGAACGCACCAGCCTGGCGCCGGATAATCTCATCACGCACCTCGATAGCGTCCATGCCCTTCAGCCCGCACTCCCACAATCTGCTCGACCATGCGTTGACCGAAGCCGGCCCGCTGGCCCGCGAACTGCTCAACACCGTGCAGGACGAGCTCGACGCCCAGCCCCAGCACTTCCCGCTGCGTGAGGCCTGGCGCAAGGTGCGCCCGCATTTCGCGACCGACTTCGAAGGCAAGCTCATCCAGTTGCTGCAGGCGGGCCGCCGCGGCGACGACCCTCTGCATCGCACGCCCTCCCAGCTGGGCGGACTCGAAAGCCTCAGCCTCGTCGACGAACAGCAGGCTTTGCAGGACGTCGCCATCGCCCACGTCGCCCACACGGCCGAGGAATTGAGCCGGGCCGAACTGCACCAGATCGGCAATTTCTTCGCCGCCCTGCGCGGCATTGCCCGGGCCCGCGAGCGCGACAACCCGCTGCGCCCGGCCCTGTTCGCCCATGCGCTGCACCACGCCCTGGCCTGCAGCCCCCTGGGTGCCCAGGCCCAGTACGAGTTGATGCGCGTCGCAGCCACGCCGCTGGCGCGGGCCCTGAACCGCCTCTATGTGCAGTCCTGCGCCATGCTGCACGCCGCCGACATCAGCGCCATGGTGTCGTCCCACGGTCACGCCCAGTCCGACCCGCTGGCCCACCAGCGCCTGGCCGCCGCGCGCGGCGTCAGCACGCGGGCCAGCGCGCATGCCACCTTCGACGGCCTGTCGCGCCGCGTCGACGCCGTGAACTCCCGGCCCCAGGGGCTGAGCACCCAGGGCCCGCTCACGCAGCGCGACCCGCTGGCGCCCCAGCCTTTCGTGCGCTCGACCGGGCCGGACATGCTGAGCCGGCTCTACGACCAGATCCTGGCCGATCCGCGCCTGCTGCCGCCGCTGAAGGCGCTGCTGGCGCGCCTGCAGATCGCCGTCGTGCGCCTGGCACGCAGCGACTCCATGCTGCTGCGCCGCCAGGACCACCCCACCTGGGCCCTGCTGAACCGCGTCGCCGCCCACGGCATGGCCTTCGGGCGCGCCGACGACCCGCGCCTGGTCGACTTCCTGCGCTTCATGGAAGCCGAAGCCCAGCTGCTGGTGGATGCGCCGACACCCACCGCCCTGCTCTTCCAGCAGGTGCTGGCCCGCGTGGATGCCCAGATCGACCAGCAGGCCCGCCAGAGCAGTGAGCGCAATGCCGTCGCGCTGGCCGCCCTGGAGCGCGAGCAGCAGCGCAGCGAATGGCGCGAGCTGATCCGCGAGCAGATCGATCACCAGATCATCGGCGCACCGCTGGGCCCACGCATGCTGCGCTTCCTGCAGACGGCCTGGGTCGAGGTCATCGTCGACGCCATGGTGCGCCACGGCCGCGACTCGCGCGAGGCCCATGGCCAGATGGAGCTGGTCGATGCAGTGCTGGACAGCCTCGTCACGCCGCGCGACCTCGCCGACCGCGAAGCCCTGCGCATGCGCCTGCCCGTGCTCATCGAGAGCCTGGTCGCCGGCTGCGAAAGCATCCAGCTGGCCGAGCCCAAGCGCGAAGCGGCCCTGGCAGAGCTGATGGCCCAGCATGCCCGCCTGCTGCGCGGCCTGCCGGCCCTGGACCCGGCCGAGCGCCGCCCTGCCGTGCCGCCGCCCGCCGCGTCAGCAGCCAGCAGCGCACCGGCCTCGGCCGACGAGATCGTCAAGCGCCTGATGGAGGAGCGGGACTCCCAGATCCCCTCGCTCTGGCTCAGTGCCGACGTCGACCGCGGCGAGCTGCCGACCGTGCCGGTGCAGCTCTACAACGAGAACGACTCGCCCGACGCCCGCGCTGCCCTTCAGCGCTGGATCGACAGCATCCAGATCGGCCGCTGGTTCCACCTCTTCATCCAGGGTGACTGGCATACCGCCCAGATCGCCTGGATCAGCGAAGGCCGCCAGTTCCTGCTCTTCGTCGGCCGCGACGCCGAGGTGCGCCTGCCGCTGACGCGCCGCGCGCTGGAGGCGCTGCTGGCCAACGGCCTCATCACCGCGCTGGAAGACGACAACGTCGTGCAGCGCGCCGTCGACACGCTGATGAGCGATCTGGACGGGGGCTGAAGCTCAGTCTTGCGGCTCGGCCGGCGGCGCGGCGGCCAGCACCGCGTCGGGCACCTCGCCCGGGCTCCGATGCGCCAGCACCCATTCGCGCAGCGCCATGGCGACGTCGCCGACGCCGCTCTTCTTCAGGGCCGAGAACAGCGTCACCGCGACGTCGGAGTCTTCCGTCGTCATGCCGGCCAGGAACTCGGTCGTCGTGCGCAGGGCGGCATCCGCCTCCTTGCGGTTGAGCTTGTCGGACTTGGTCAGCAGCACCAGCAACCGGATCTCGCCGGTGGCGACGCGGGCCGCGACGAATTCCAGCAGTTGCCGGTCCAGGTCGGTCAGGCCCAGGCGCGAATCCACCATCAGCACGACGCCCGACAGGCTGCGCCTGACCTCCAGATAATCGGCCATCACCTTCTGCCAGCGCAGCTTGGCCGACTTGTTGACGGCGGCATAGCCATAGCCCGGCAGGTCGGCGAACAGGGCGTCGGCCGCATCCTTCGGGCCGAGCTCGAACAGGTTGATGTGCTGGGTGCGGCCCGGCGTCTTGGAGGCGAAGGCCAGCCGTTTCTGCTGGGCCAGGGTGTTGATGGCCGTGGATTTGCCGGCGTTGGAGCGGCCCACGAAGGCGATCTCGGGCAGCTCGGTAGCGGGCAGATGCACCAGCTGGCTGGCGGTGGTCAGGAAGCGCGTGGTGTGCGTCCAGGCCAGGGCCTGCTTCTCGGTCAGGGCCTCCGCGGAAGCGGCCTCAGGGATTTCGTTGGTCATGGCAGGGTCGGACGCTGTGATTGAGCATTGTAAAATTCGAAAGTTGCGCCCAACGAAGCCCCATAAATCCATGAAGACTGTCGCTCTCCTCCTGTCGAGTCTGCTGCTGGCCGCCACGGCTCATGCGAACGAGCCCGCCGCTGCAGCGGCCAAGCCCGATTCGGCCAAGGGCGGCGCCATTTCCTCCCAGGTCTGCGCCGCCTGCCACACGGCCGACGGCTCGCGCGGCAGCCCCGCCAACCCCATCCTGCAGGGCCAGCACGCCGAATACCTGGTCAAGCAGCTGACCGAGTTCAAGAGCGGCAAGCGCAAGAACGCCGTCATGAGCGGCATGGCAGCTCCGCTGTCGGAAGAAGACATCCGCAACGTCGCCGCCTTCTACGCCGCCAAGACCGCCAAGCCCGGCTTCGCCAAGAACAAGGACACGGTCGCCATCGGCGAGAAGATCTACCGCGGCGGCATCGCCGAGCGCAATGTGCCGGCCTGCGCCGGCTGCCACGGCCCGACCGGTGCCGGCCTGCCGGCCCAGTACCCGCGTCTGGGTGGTCAGCATGGCGACTATGTCGAAGCCCAGATGACGGCCTTCCGCAGCGGCGCCCGTACCAACAACCCGGTCATGACGACCGTCGCCGCCAAGATGAACGACAAGGAAATCAAGGCGGTGTCCGACTACATTGCCGGCCTGCGCTGAACCTTTCGCAAGCCTCGAGGAACGAAGGCCGGTGCCCTCCACCGGCCTTTTTTGTTTCTGCCCAGCACCAGCACCCGTCTAGCGCCTGATGTCCCAAGCCGCTGCCCCCCGCCCCTCCACCGCCCGCGAACTGCTGGACCTGCTGTCGTCCATGCGCTTCGCCATCACGCTGCTCAGCGTGATCTGCATCGCCTCGGTCATCGGCACCGTGCTGCGCCAGAGCGAGCCCATGGGCAACTACGTCAACCAGTTCGGCCCCTTCTGGGCCGAGGTGTTCGCCAAGCTGGGTCTCTACACGGTCTACAGCGCGTCCTGGTTCCTGGTCATCCTGACCTTCCTGGTCATCTCGACCAGCCTGTGCATCGCCCGCAACACGCCCAAGATCCTGGTCGACCTGAAGAGCTTCAAGGAAGGCGTGCGCGAGCAATCCCTGCAGGCCCACCACCACAAGGCCATCGCCGAGCTGCACAGCAACCCGCAGATGGCGCTGGCCGAGATCGGCAGCACGCTGACCCAGCTGGGCTGGAAGGCCCGCGTCCAGCAGCGCGAGAACGGCACCATGATCGCGGCGCGGCGCGGTGCGGCCAACAAGATCGGCTATCTCTGCGCCCATTCGGCCATCGTGCTCATCCTCATCGGCGGCGTGCTGGACGGCAACGCCATGGTCAAGCTGGCCATGTGGGCCCAGGGCAAGCAGCTCTATACCGGCTCGGGCTTCGTGTCCGACATCAAGCCCGAACACCGCCTGTCCACCGGCAACCCGAGCTTTCGCGGCAACGTGTCGGTGCCCGAGAAGCAGCGCCAGGGCATCGCCGTGCTCAGCCTGCCCAATGGCGTCGTGCTGCAGGACCTGCCCTTCGACATCGAGCTGAAGAAGTTCAAGGTCGACTACTACCCCACGGGCATGCCCAAGAGCTTCGCCAGCGACATCGTCATCCACGACGGCGCGACGACCCGCGAGGCCACCGTCAAGGTCAACGAGCCCGTCATCCACCAGGGCCTGGCCATCTACCAGAGCAGCTTCGAGGACGGCGGCAGCAAGCTGGAGCTCAAGGGCTTCCCGCTGGCCGGCGGCAGCACGCCCATCCCGATCTCCGGCCGCGTCGGCACCAAGATGGCGTTCGGCGACCAGTCGCTGGAACTGGACGGCCTGCGTGTCATCAACGTCGAGAACCTTGGCGGCGGGGATGCCAATGCCAGCGGCGCCGACGTGCGCAAGGTCGACCTCGGCGATCGCCTGAACAAGCACCTGGGCAGCGGCGCCAAGGGCAGCGGCGACAAGACCCTGCACAACGTCGGCCCGAGCTTCAGCTACAAGCTGCGCGACGCCGCCGGCCAGGCCCGCGAATACAACAACTACATGCTGCCGGTCGAGCTGGAGGGCCAGAAGGTCTTCCTCGCCGGCGTGCGCGACACGCCGGCCGAGAACTTCCGCTATCTGCGCATGCCGGCCGACGAGAACGCCAGCCTGGACGGCTGGCTGCGCCTGCGCCAGGCCCTGGCCGCGCCGGCCCTGCGCGATGCCGCTGCGCAGCGCTATGCCGTTTCGGCCACGCCGCCCAACCAGCCCCAGCTGACGCCCCAGCTCAAGCTCACGGCCCAGCGCGCGTTGACCCTGTTCTCCGGCGCCGCCGCCAAGCCCGGCGACGAGGTCAGGGGCGGCCTGCCGGCCCTGTCGCAATTCATCGAGCGCGACGTGCCCGAGTCCGACCGCCAGCGCGTCTCCGAGGTGCTGCTGCGCATCCTCAACGGCAGCCTGTTCGAGTTGCAACAGATTGCACGCGAACGTGCCGGCCTGCAACCGAGCGGCACCGACGCCGCGGCCCAGGCCTTCATGACCCAGGCCGTGCTGTCCCTGTCGGACAGCCTCTACTACCCCTCGCCGGTGCTGCTGCAGCTGGAGAACTTCGAGCAGGTCCAGGCCAGCGTCTTCCAGGTCGCGCGTGCCCCTGGCCAGAAGCTGGTCTATCTGGGGGCCCTCTTGCTCATCGTCGGCGTCTTCGCCATGCTCTACATCAAGGAGAGGCGGCTGTGGGTCTGGATCACGCCCAGCGCCGACATGGGCGGCTCCCAGGTGCGCATGGCCATGTCCAGCACCCGCGAGTCGCCCGACAACGCCACGCTGTTCGCCCAGCTGAAGTCCGCTGTGCTGAAGGACCCGTCATGAACACCACCACCTTCGACCTGCCGCGCCGCCATGCGCTGCAACGCCGCGACCTGCTCGACTGGATCTTCGCGGCCCTCGTGCTGCTCGGCGGCGGCTATGCCTTCAGCCGCTATCACGCCAGCATGGACGTCTACGAGCGGGGCATCCTGCTGTGCGCCATGCCGGCCCTGATCGCCCTGGGCTGGTTCTGGAAGCCGCTGCGCTGGCTCAGCGTCACGGCCGGCGCGGCCACGCTGCTGGCCATCGCCCTCTACGGCCAGCACACCGACAGCTTCGGCGCCGACCTGGCCGCCGGAGAACAGGTCTTCTGGCTCAAGTACCTGCTGTCCAGCCAGAGCGCCATCCTGTGGATGAGCCTGCTCTTCTACATGAGCATGCTCTTCTACTGGGGCGGCTTCTTCACCGGCGCCGGCCGCAACAGCGTGGCCGAGGTCATCGGCTCCAAGCTGGCCTGGGGCGGCGTGCTGATGGCCCTGATCGGCACCCTGGTGCGCTGGTTTGAGAGCCACCAGATCGGCCCCGACATCGGCCACATCCCCGTCAGCAACCTCTACGAAGTCTTCGTGCTGTTCTGCTGGCTGACGACGCTGTTCTACCTCTACTACGAGCAGCGCTTCGCGACGCGCTCGCTGGGCGCCTACGTGATGCTGGTCGTCAGCGGCGCGGTCAGCTTCCTGCTCTGGTACACGCTGGCCCGCGAGGCCCAGGAGATCCAGCCCCTGGTGCCGGCCCTGCAGAGCTGGTGGATGAAGATCCACGTGCCCGCCAACTTCGTCGGTTATGGCAGCTTCGCGCTGGCGGCCATGGTGGCCCTGGCCTATCTGCTGAAGACGGCGACGACCCGCGCCCTCGCCGTCGGCCTCATCGCCATGCCGCTGGGCATCGTCGCCCTGATCCTGGCCGTGCGCTTCGGTGCCAATGTCGATGCCGCCACCGTCACCGGCCTGGACGGCTGGGCCCGCAAGATCGCCGGCGTGGCCCTCTTCCTCGCGCTGACCGTCGCGCTGCGCAGCCGCCTGACGGCGCGCCTGCCCGAACTGCCCCAGCTCGACGACCTCATGTACAAGGCCATCGCCCTGGGCTTTGCCTTCTTCACCATCGCCACCATCCTGGGCGCCTTCTGGGCCGCCGAGGCCTGGGGCGGCTACTGGAGCTGGGACCCCAAGGAGACCTGGGCCCTGATCGTCTGGCTCAACTACGCGGCCTGGCTGCACATGCGGCTGATGAAGGGCCTGCGCGGCATGGCCTCGGCCTGGTGGGCCCTGGTCGGCCTGCTGGTGACGACGTTTGCCTTCCTGGGCGTGAACATGTTCCTTTCGGGCCTGCACAGCTACGGTACGCTGTAGCGCATGCCTTCAGCGCCGGATAGCGAGCCCTGGACCCAGGCCGCGCCGGCCATCGCGGCGGCGTTGCCTGATCTCTGCTTTCTGATCAGCCCCGATCTGCGCTTCGCGGCCTGCAACCTCCCGGATCACGCTGACCTGCACGCGCCCTGGGCCACGCTGCAGGGGCGGCCGCTGCAGAGCGTCGGCCCCCGGCAGCTGTCCCAACGCCTGGCTGCCGCCTGCAATGACCGCCCGCAGCGCCTGGCCTACTCGCTGCGCACCCGCAGCGGTCGGCTGGCACGCTTCGAAGCCAGCATCGCGCCCCTGCCCGACGGCGCCGGCTGGCTCTGCATCGCGCGCGACCTGGGCAGCGTTGACGCCGAACAGGCCCGTTATGCCCGGGCCATGCAGGGTGCCGCCGATGGCCTGTGGGAATGGGACGTCGCCGCCGACAGCGAGTATTTCTCGCCGCGCGCCCGGGCCCTGCTGGGCCATCCCGACCGCTTCGCCGCGCAGCTGCATCCCGACGACCAGGGCCAGTGGCGGGCCGCCCTGCAGTCCCATCTGCAGCACGGCGCGCCGCTGGACATCGATCTGCGCCTGGCCGGCGCGCACGGCCATCCCGCGCGTTGGCTGCGCTGCCGCGGCTGGACCGAGCGCGATGCCCGCGGCCAGCCGGCCCGGGTGCTGGCCACGCTGTCCGACATCAGCATCGCGAAATTCACCGAGCAGGCCCTGACGGACAGCCAGTCCAAGTTCCGCGCCCTCTTCCACACCGTGCCGGTCGGCATCGCGCTGTTCGACATCGCCAGCGAGACTGTCGTCGAGGCCAACGACGAACTCGGCCGCCAGCTCGGCTGGCCGACGCTGTCCGTCGTCGGCCAGACGGCGCAAGCCCTGGGGATGGCGCCGTTGCCGGGCAAGGATGGCCGCACCGAGATCGACGACCGCGAGCTGCGCCCGCATTCGGGTTGCCGGCTGCACGCCAAGCTGGTCGCCGAACCCATCGAACTGGGCGGCCGGCCACTGCTGCTGTGCGTCGTCGTCGACATCTCGGTGCAGATCGATGCCGAGGCGGCCCTGTCGGCTCTCGCCGAACAGCTGATGGACCAGGAGAGGCGCACCACCCAGCGCCTGGCCCAGGCCCTGCACGACCAGCTCGGCCAGACCCTGACAGCCCTGCGCCTGACCCTGGACCTCGGCGCGCCGGATGCCCGCGATCAGGCCCGCGGCCTCATCGACCAGGCCCTGCGCGAGGTGCGCCAGGTCCTCGTCGACCTGCGCCCGCCGCTGCTGGAGGACGAGGGCCTGGCCGCGGCCCTGGACAACGAGATGGCCCAGCGCCGCGCCCTCTACCCCGACGTGCGCCTGTTGCTGGATGTCGAGGATGCGCTGCTGATGCAGCGCTGGCCGGTCCAGCTCGAGTACGCTCTGTTCATGATTGCCCGCGAAGGCCTGGAGAACGCGCTGCGCCACGCCCGGCCCACCGAGGTCAGGGTGACCTTCTACGGCTTCCCGGACGAGATCGAGCTCGGCGTGGCCGACGACGGCGGCGGCCTGGACGCCGACTTCGAGCGCCGCCCCGGCCACCTCGGCCTCATCGGCATGCGCGAACGCGCCCGCGCCATCGGCGCGAGCCTGGAACTCGGCCCACGTGACGGCGGCGGCACCCAGCTCACCTTGAGATGGCAGGCTCCAGAATGACCCAGAGCGCCCGCGTCTACCTCGTCGACGACCACGCCATGGTGCGCCAGGGCCTGCGCGCGCTGCTGACCGAGGCCGGTCACGAGGTCGTCGGCGACAACGGCGACATCACGGCAGCCCTGGCCGAATTGCAGCAGCTGACGCCCGACATCGTCCTCGTCGACCTGTCCATCGGTCCACGCTCGGGCATGGAGCTGCTGACCGAACTGCAGCGCCGCCATCTGCCCATCCGGCCGCTGGTCCTGACCATGTCGGCCCAGCCCCGCCACGTCGGCATGGCGCTGAAGCTCGGCGCCTGCGGCTATGTGCTGAAGGGCTCGCCGTCGGAGGAACTGCTGCAGGCCATCGAAGCCCTGCGCGCCGGCCGCCGCCACCTCGGCCCCGGCGTCGCCGAGTTGGCCGCCCGCGCCCTGGCGGAAGGCGTGGGCGACGACCCCTTTGCCAGCCTGTCGGTGCGCGAGCGCCAGGTCGTCACCATGGTCGTCGACGGCCACTCCAGCACCGAGATCGCCACCGCCCTGCATCTGTCGCCCAAGACCGTGGACAGCTACCGCAGCCGGCTGATGGCCAAGCTGGGCACGCCCGACGTGACCGCGCTCGTGAAGCTGGCAATACGTCACGGCCTGATCAGCAACGACGCCTGAATCGAGGGCTGCTCAGGCGCCCCGACAACCCGGATCAAGAACTCCCCGCATCGCCGGCTTGGGGGGGGGCCTAGATTGGCCCCCCATGAAAGCTGCCGAAATTCCCCTGGATGAAGCCCTGCGCCTGCAGTGCCTGGCCGAACTCGGCCTGAGCGAGCCGCCACGCGAGCCCGAGCACGACGCGGTGCTGGATGGCCTGGTGCGTTGCGCCGCCCATCTGCTGGGCTATCCCATCGCGCTGATCAGCCTCGTCGGCGAGCGCCGCATGTGGTTCAAGGCCCGCTACGGCACCGAGGTCATCGACTGCGAGCGTGAGGCCTCCTTCTGCGCCCACACCATCCTCGGCGAGACCCTGTTCGAAGTGGCCGACGCGCGGGCCGACGCGCGCTTCGCCAGCAGACCCTGGGTCATCGGCGACACCCCGCTGCGCGCCTATGCCGGCCTGCCCATCCGACTGCACGGCGTGACGCTGGGCGCCCTGTGCGTCGGCGACACCGTGCCGCGCCGCCTGGACGCCGTGCAGGCGACGCTGCTGGCCGACATCGCGAATGCCGTCGAGGCCTGGTTCAGCCACCGCCGCGAGCATGTCGACCTGCTGGCCAGCCGCACCCACCTGCAGCAGCAGGCCGAGCTGCTCGGCCGCCTCAGCACCGAGACGCCCGGCATGCTCTTCCAGTACCGCAGCGCCCCCGGCCAGGGCGGCGAGCTCGGCTTCATCGGCGGCCAGGCCGAGCACATCTTCGGCCCGATCTCGCCGCTGCAGCCCGAGGGCCTGCGCGTCTTCGCCGAGCGCGTGCACCCCGAGGACCTGCCCGGCCTGCTGAACGGCATGCGCGAGGCCGAGGCCAGCGGCCAGCCCTGGCAGCGCCTGTTCCGCGTCTGCCTGCCCGGTGCCGACAAGCCGGCCTGGCGCTCCGGCCGCGCCAGCCCCTCGACCCAGGAGGACGGCAGCGTGCTCTGGCACGGCTTCATCGCCGACGTCGACGAGCACATCGAGATCGAGACCCTGCGCCGCGACAAGCTGGCCGCCGAAGAAGCCAGCGCCGCCAAGAGCGCCTTCCTGTCGCGCGCCAGCCATGAGCTGCGCACCCCGTTGAACGCCGTCATCGGCTTCAGCCAGCTGCTGCTGCTCAACCATGACGAACCGCTGACACCGCGCCAGCAGGAGCGCATCGAATGGGTGCTGGACTCCGCCAAGCGCCTGCACCAGCTCGTCGACGGGCTGCTGGACGTCGACCGCGAAAGGCCCGGCCACCCCGGCAGCTTCGATGGTGGCGAGGCCGCCGCCGACGCCTTCACCCTGCTCTACATCGAGGACGAACCACTCAACACCCTGCTGGTGCAGGAGGCCTTGCGCAGCCGCACCGACTGGCGCGTGCTGCACGCCGCCGACGGCCGCGCCGGCCTGGCCCTGGCCAGGACCCGCAAGCCCGACGTCGTGCTGACCGACATCAATCTGCCGGGCCTGTCCGGCCTGGACGTCGTCCAGGAGCTGCGCGCAGACGCGGCCCTGGGCGGCACGCTGTGCATCGCGCTGTCGGCCGATGCGACGCCGGGCCAGATCGAGCGGGCCATGCAGGCCGGCTTCGACGATTACTGGACCAAGCCGCTGGACATCCTCGAGCTCGCCGGCCGCCTGGCCGACGCCCTCGCCCGGCACGGCGGCCGCTGATCCGACACCGATTCTGTTTCTCAGGGAGAGAACATGATGAGCACCACAACGCAGAGCGCCAGACTCGCGCCACCGTCAAGAAACACGCGCAGTCTCTGGCGGCCCGCAGCCGCCACGGCCGGCACGCGCGCCGAACGCAGCTGCCTCATCCATCTGCTCGTCGTCGACGACGACATCGCCGTCATTGAATACCTGGGCCAACTGCTCAAGGGCTTCGCCCAGATCAGCTTCGCGACCAATGGCGAGGACGCGCTGCGCCTGGCCGAGCAGCATCGCCCCGATCTCGTGCTGCTGGACGTCGAACTGCCCGGCATGGGCGGCTTCGAGGTCTGCCGGCGCCTGCGCGCCACGCCCGGCCTGGCCGACCTGCCCATCATCTTCGCGACCTCGCATGCCGACGCCGGCACCGAGGCCCAGGCCCTCCGGCAGGGTGCCAACGACTTCCTGCGCAAGCCCTTCGACGACGTGCAGGTGCTGGCCCGCCTGCGCACCCAGCTTCGAGCCGCCGCCGAGCGCCCCGACGACCCCGAGGCCGCCGCGCGCCGCACGCGCATTCTCATCATCGACGACGACCCCACCAGCATCCAGCTCGTGCGCAGCCTGCTGGCCGACATCGGCGAATGCCATTTCGCCCTCGACGGCGCTCAGGCCCTGACCCTGGTCAGCGAGCTCAGACCCGATCTCATCCTGCTGGACATCGACCTGCCTGACAGCGACGGCTTTCGCGTCTGCAAGAAGCTGCGCGCCGACCCCGAGGTCGGCCAGGTGCCCATCATGTTCCTGACCAACTCCCACACCATCGGCCACGAAGCCCGCGCGCTGGCGCTGGGTGGCGACGACTTCGTGCGCAAGCCCTTCAGCGCGCCGGTGCTGTGCGCCCGCGTGCGCCGCCTTGTCGACCGCAAGCGCTCGCTGGAGCGCTATCTCGACCAGGTCGACCACCGCCATCGCCAGATCGGCAACGACCGCGTCGCCGCCGTCGTCCAGGCCTGCAAGGACGCCATCCTCGTCGTCGACACCGTCGGCCACATCGTCATGGCCAACGCTGCCGCCTGCGGCCTGCTGAATGTCGAGGCCGAGCTGCTCGGCCAGCGGCATCTCGACGAGCTGCTCATCCGTGGCGCCGACGAGCGCCACTGCGTGCAGCTCCCGGGTGGCCAGCGCGTGCCGGTGGAAGTCAGCACCTCGACCGAGGGCGAAGGCGCCGACGCCCTGACCGTGCACGTGCTGCGCGATACCCGCGAGCGCGACCGCGCGCAGGCACTGGCGCGCCGCCAGACCGAGGCCGCCGCCGCGCGCCGCGCCACCACGTCCATGCTGTCCTACATCGCCCACGAGATCGGCAACCCCGTCAACGTCATCAAGGGCTTCGCCCAGCTGATGCAGGCCGAGCGCATGAGCGCCGGCCAGGCCGACAAGCTGGCCCACATCCTCGACGCCGTGGGCCGCCTGTCGGGCCTGCTCGCCGATGTGGCCGACGTGGCGCACATGGAGTCCGGCCAGTTCCATGTCGAGCTGAAGGAGGTCGAGCTCAAGGCCCTGGTCGAGCAGGCCTGCGAGCCCGCGGCCGCCCAGGCCGCAGCCGTCGGCATGCGGCTGAACAGCCCGCCGCGCACGCCGCCGGTGCTGATGCGCGCCGACGCGCGCCGGCTGCGCCAGTGCCTGGACAACCTGCTGTCCAACGCCATCAAGTACGCCCGCGACGGCCTGCGCATCGAGGTCGAGATCGAGGACCGTGGCGCGGAGGTCGCCCTGTCCGTCCAGGACCATGGCTGCGGCCTCAGCGAGGAGCAGCTGGCCCATCTCTTCGAACCCTACAACCGCCTCGGCCGCGCCGGCGGCAGCATCCCCGGCACCGGCCTGGGCCTGACGCTGACGCGCGACCTCGTGCAGGCCATGGGCGGCCGGCTGGAAGTGCAGAGCCAACCTGGGCGGGGTTGTCGCTTCGAGATCCTGCTGGCGGCCGGCCAGCCCGCTGACGACAGGAATTAGCACGCCCGCGCCGAGCGGCCCCACAATGGATCGCGCCATGCCCTTGACCATCCCCAGCGCCATCCGCCCCGCCGCGCCCAGTCCGCTGGCCAGCCGGCTCGACAGCCTGCTGCCGGCCCTGGCGGATGCGCGCGTGCTGCTGGTCGACGACGACCCCGGCATGATCCAGATGCTGGGCCGGCTGCTGTCGGGCTACAGCCAGCTGCGCTTCGCCACGGACGGCGACCAGGCCCTGGCCATCGCCCGCAGCTGGCAGCCCGAGCTGGTGCTGCTGGACGCCGAGATGCCCGGCATCGACGGCTTCGAGGTCTGCCGCCAGCTCAAGGCCGATCCGCTGCTGGCCGAGGTGCCCGTCATCTTCGTCACCCAGCACACCGATGCCCGCGTCGAGTCGGCCGTCTTCGAGCTCGGCGCGGCCGACTTCGTCGCCAAGCCCGTTGCCGGGCCGGCCCTGCGCGCCCGCGTCGCCATGCAGCTGCGCCTGCACCGCACCGCCCAGCGCCTCGTGCGCCTGGCGCGCCGCGACGCCCTCACCGGCCTGGCCGAGCGTGCCCAGTTCGACGAGGAACTGGACCTGGAATGCCGCCGCGCGCGGCGCAGCGGCCAGCCCCTGGCCCTGCTGCTGGCCGGCCTTGAAGGCCTGCCTGGCTATCTCGAGCGCCATGGCCGTGGCGCCGCCGACAACGCGCTGCGCCACGTCGCCGGCCTGGCCCAGCAGGCCCTGCAGCGACCTGCCGACCTCGTCGCCCGCCATGGCGAAGACGTCTTCGCCCTGCTGTTGCCCGATACCACGGCCACCGGCGCCGCCGTGCTGGCCCAGCAGCTGCAGCAGGCATTGGCCGGCGAAAGCGAGCTGACTCTGGCCATCGGCATCGGTCTGCTGGCCGGCGACGGCGACCCCACCACGGCAGCCGCTGCCGCCCTGGCCGCTGCCCGTGCAGCCGGTCCCGGCCGCATCTATGCCAGCGCCGCCACGACCGCTGGCCACGAGCCGCCCGTCGCGACATGAAGCCGATCACGGTGCGCCGGTGGACCGCCGGCCTGCTGCTGGCCGCCGCCAGCTTCGCGCTGCAGGCCGCCCCCCTGGTCATCGCCATCGGCGAGTCGACCTTGTTCGCGCCACTGCAGCTCGCCGCCCAGGAGGGCTTCTTCGCGGCCGAGGGCCTGGACGTGCAGGTCATCAGCTGCATCAACGGCCGGCGCTGCCTCAAGCACCTGACCGACGGCGAGGCCCAGGTTGCCACGGCGGCCGATACGCCCATGGTCTTCGCCCTGCATGCCGGCCATCGCTTCGACATCCTCGCCACCTTCGGCACCTCGTCGCGGGACGCGACCCTGGTGGCCCGCACCGACCGCGGCATCCGCACGCCGGCCGACCTCGCGGGCAAACGCATCGGCGTCGTGCGCGGCACCAGCGCCCACTACTTCACCAATGTCTTCCTGCTCATCAACGGCGTGCCGCGCGACTCGGTGAACCTGGTCTTCATCGACCCCAACCGCGGCGCCGATCCGCTGCTGCGCGGCGAGGTCGACGCCGCCGGCCTCTACCGGCCCGCCGGGCCCCAGGCCCTGCAGCAGCTGGGCGCCAAAGGCCTGCAGCTGCCCACGCTGCGGCCCTACACCGTCATGGTCAACCTGGTGGCCCAGCGCGGCCTGAGCCAGGACGTGCTGCTGCGCCTGCTGAAGGCGGCCCAGCGCGGCGTGGCCCTGCTCAACGGCCAGCCCGGCCGCGCCCATGAGCTGCTCGGTGCGCGCTGGAAGGTCGATGCCCGCAACGCCGCCGCCCAGCTCGACGGTTATGATTTCCGTCTCAGCCTGGACCAGAATCTGCTCTCGACGCTGGAGGCCGAGTCGCGCTGGGCCGTGCGCGAAGGCCTGGTGGACAACAAGGCCGTGCCGGACTACCTCGAGCTGGTGCGCGTCGAGCCGCTGCGCGCGCTGGATCCACGGGCCATGACCATCATCAAATAGGTCTCCATGCGCCTGCGCCCGGCCCTGATGACCTGCGTGATCGCCGCGCTGCTGGTGGTGGGCGCGCGGCTGACGACCATCGCCATCGAGCGCGAGGCCTCGGAGCGCAACGACGCGCAGCGCACCACGGTCGAGGTCATCGCCCGCGACGCCGCCGGCCTGCTGGTGCTGACCCAGGACTACGGCCTGTACCGCAGCGAACGCGCCGCGCGCCAGTGGAATCTCGTGCACCAGCGCCTGAGCCGGGCCCTGGCCGACTACGCCGCCGCCGACGCGGCCAGCGCGGACGAGGTCGATGACCTGCAGGACACCGCCCGCGGCCTGCCGCAGATCTTCGCCACCCTGCGGCAGGCCACGCAGGCACCCGACGTCGACGCCGAGGTCGTGGCCCGCCGCGAGATGCTGACCGACCAGCTCGTCAACGAGACGCGCCGCGTCAGCGACGGTGCCTTCGAGCTGTCGCGCAACCTGGTCGAGTCACGCCGTCGCGACGCCACGCGCCAGCGCTGGCTGGCGGTCGCCACCCAGGCCACGCTGCTGACCCTGACGCTGCTGCTGGCCGGGCTGCTGCTGCGCCGCGTGCTGGCGCCCATCGACCGGCTGCGCCGGGTGACCCAGGCCGTCGAGGGTGGCGACCTGGCGGCCCGCAGCGGCCTGACGGGCAAGGACGAGCTCGGCCAGCTGTCACAGGCCCTGGACGCCATGACCGCTTCGCTGCAGCAGCGCGACAGCGAGTTGCGTGAATCCAACCGCCAGCTCGCACGCAACGAGGCCTTCCTGGAGCGCGCCGGCCAGATGGCGGGCGTCGGTGGCTGGGAGCTGGACCTCGCCACCGGCCGGCTCAGCTGGACGGCCCAGATCCCTGCCATCCATCACCTGCCCCAGGGCGACGGTCTCGACATCGAGGCCGTGCTGCGCGGCTTCATGCCCGAGTCCGCGCAGAAGCTGCGCGAGGCCATGGACAGGGCGGCAGCCACGGGCGAAGGCTGGGACCTGGAGCTGGAGCTGCTGGCTCCCGATGGCCGGCGGCACTGGCTGCATTCCGTCGGTGCGACCGGGAGTGAGGAGGGCCGCGTCGTCAGGCTGCTGGGCGCCGTGCAGGACATCACCGAACGCCGAGCCGCCGCGGATGCCCTGCGCCGCGCCATGCAGGCGGCCGACGCGGCCAGCGCGGCCAAGAGCGACTTCCTGGCCAATATGAGCCATGAGATCCGCACGCCGATGAATGCCGTCATGGGCCTGTCCTACCTGCTCGAGCGCACGCAGCTGGACGCCGGACAGCGCGACCTGATGGCCAAGATCAGCAGCGCCAGCCGTTCCCTGCTGGACGTCATCAATGCGGTGCTGGACCTCTCCAAGATCGAGGCCGGCGAGATGGCGCTGGAGGTCATGCCCTTCGACGCCAAGGCGCTGCTGCGCGATGTCGCCAGCCTGTTCCAGCCGCAGGCCGATGCCAAGCGCATCGCGCTGACGCTGGACCTGGACGCCGACCTGCCGCCGCTGCTGCTCGGCGACGCGGCCCGGCTGCGCCAGATCGTCAGCAATCTCGTGTCCAACGCCATCAAGTTCACGGCCGAGGGCGAGGTGATGCTGAAGCTGGATTGCGCCGATGCGCACGCCCGGCCGCTGCAGCTCGAGATCGCGGTGCAGGACAGCGGCATCGGCATTCCCGCCGACGCCCTGTCGCGCATCTTCACGCCCTTCACCCAGGCGGACAGCTCCACGTCACGCCGCTACGGGGGGACGGGCCTGGGCCTGTCCATCGTCAGACAGCTGTGCGAACTGATGGGCGGCCAGGTCGGCGTCAGCAGCAGCCCCGGCGCGGGCACGCGCTTCGTCGTGCGCCTGCCCTTCGAGCTAGCCCTCGGGCTGGCGACGCCGGCACGCCGCTTGAACCTGCTGCTGGCCAGCGACGACGACGCCCAGCGCGATGCCCTGCTGCGGCTGTGCGCGGATCTGGGCTGGCAGGCCGAGCCTCTGGCTGACGCACGTGCTCTGGCCGCGCGCCTGGACGGCGCCGCGCCCGACCTCGTGCTGCTGGACCATCGTCTGCTGCCACCGCTGCCCGCAGGCGACCAGCAGGCCCTGCAGGCCCGCCTGGCCGCCCTGCCCTGCGTGCTGATGAGCCGCAGCGCCGGCGTGGGCCAGCTGCAGCTGCCGGCCGATGTGTCGGCCCTCTTCGACGCGGTGCAGGCGGCCCTGACCGCGAAGGGCATGCCCCAAGCGCTGCTGGCTGCCGTGCCCGACCCCAACGCGGTGCAACGCCTGCCCGGCGTGCGCGTGCTCGTCGCCGACGACAGTCCCATCAACCTCGAAGTGGTCAGGCGCGTCCTCGAACAGGAAGGCGCCGTCGTCACGCTGGCGCCGGACGGCGCCGTCGCCGTCGCCAGGCTGCGCGCCGGACCGCAGGACTTCGACGCCGTGCTGATGGACGTGCAGATGCCGGTGCTCGACGGCCTGGCCGCGGCGCGCGGCATTCGCACCGACCTCGGCCTGCAGCGCCTGCCCATCCTCGCGCTGACGGCGGGGGCCCTGCTCAGCGAGCGCCAGCGCGCGCTGGACGCCGGCATGAACGGCTTCATCAGCAAGCCCTTCGACCCGGCCGGCCTCGTGCAGTTGCTGCGCGAGCAGGTCGAAGCCGCGCAGGGCCAGCGCCTGCCCGTGGCCGCGCGCGTCGCCGAGGCCCGCGCCCGCGAGGCCTGGCCTGCGCTGGAGGGCATAGACAGCGAAGAAGCCAGCCAGCGTCTGCGGGGCGACCTGGACTTCTTCGCCCGGCTGCTGGAGCGCCTGCTGGACGAGTTTGACGACCTGAGGACCGCGGCGCCGCTGGATGCCGGGCAGGCGGCATCCCGGCTGCACAAGCTGGGCGGCAGCGCCGGCCTGCTGGCGGCGGGGCCCCTGCGCGAAGCGGCGCAGCGCGGCGAGTCCCAGGCCCGTACAGGACATGACTTCCACGCTTCGCTGGCCGAGGTGGCCCAGCAGCTGGCCGCGCTGGCGGCACAGGCCCGTCCCTGGCTGAACGGCCGCCGCGCCATCGCGACACCCGCCCCGGCAGAGCCGCTGGACGCTCAGGCGCTGACCCGTTTCAAGCAGGCCCTGCGGATGCATGAGCTGGCGGCCCTGGATCAGTTCCAGCCGCTTGCACCGGCCCTGCGTGCCGCTTGCGGCGAGGCTGGCTTCGTGCAGTTGAACAGCGCGCTGGACCGCCTGGATTTCGACGCCGCCCTGGGCTTGCTGGCGGACCTCAGCCCTGCTGGCGACGTGCCAGCTTGACGCGATACATCGCTGCGTCCGATTCCCTCAGCACCTGCTCGGCGCCGGCCTGATGAGGATCGAGGCAGGCGACGCCGACACTGGCGCCCGCGTAGTCGATGGGTTGGCCGCCTGCGGCATGCAGGCCAACCGTGGCCAGCGCCAGCCTGTCCCGCAGCAGGCGCGCGGCCGATTCGCCGTCGAGCGCCAGCTTCGGGCCCAGGCCGACGACGACGAATTCGTCGCCCCCCATACGCGCCAGCACGTCGCCGCCGCGCAGCGCGGCCTGCAGGCTGGCGGCCACCGCGCAGAGGAACTCGTCGCCGGCATCGTGGCCGCGGCTGTCGTTGATCTGCTTGAAGCCGTCCAGGTCGATGGCGCCGGCCAGCAGCCAGCTGCCGGTGCGCTGGGCCAGAGCGGTCAGCCGGGCCAGCTCCTGCATCAAGGCACGGCGGTTCATCAGGCCGGTCAACGCGTCCGTCAGGGCCTGGGTCTTGAGCTCGGCATTGGCCTGCTGCAGCTTCTCGACCAGGCGCTCGCGCTCCACATGCTGCTCGATGAGACGGGCAAACAAGCGCAGCGCCTGCTCGGCCGCGGGCGTCAGCGGCTGGCGCTGTGAGCTGGCGGCGCACAAGGTGCCGTAGAGGGCCCCGTCATCGGTGCGCACCGGCGTGCTGACATAGGTCTGGATGCCGAGCAGGCGCGCCGCTTCGGAATCGGGCCAGGCCTCGGCGACGTTGTCCGTGTAGGGCCGCCCTTCGTCCAGCGCCCGCTTGCACAGCGTGTCACCCCAGGGCACGACCAGGCCCTCGGGAATCTGCAGCTCGTGCGAGTTGCGCGCGTAGACGACATGCTGCAGACCTTCGGCGAGGTCGACGGTCGTCAGATAGGTGGACTCCAGGCCCGTGACGGCCTCCAGCATCTCCAGCAGCGGCCGGGTCAGGTCTTCCAGCGTGCGGGCGGAGGAGACGGAATCGGAAAGCTGGGCGAAGAAGGAGTCCATGGGCACGGCGGAGTCGCGACCGGCCTACTGTAGAGCGGCTCAGCCCACCGGAAGCGCGGTTTCGTACTTCACTTCCCGCAACACCACGTTGCTGCGCACGCTGCTGACGCCGGGCAGCTTGAAGATGTGCTGCTGAAGGAAGAGGTCATAGGCCTTCATGTCGGCGGCGACCACCTTGATGACGTAGTCGGCCTCGCCGGTGATGGCGTGGCATTCGATGATCTCGCGCCGCGTGGACACCAGTTGCTCGAACTGCTCCACCGCGCCTTCGCTGTGCCTCACCAGGCTGACGTTGGCCAGCACGAGGATGGACAGGCCGATCCTCTCGCGGTCCACCAGCACGACCTGGCCCCGGATGACGCCGCGGTCCTCCATGTCCTTGACGCGGCGCCACACCGGCGTGGCCGACAGCCCGACCTGCTCGGCCAGGGCCTGGGTCGACAGCCGCGCATCGGCCTGCAGGGCCTCGAGGATCTGCAGGCTGGCGCGGTCGAGTTGATTCGTTTCCATGATCTGCCTCTTTGGAGAAGAATCATCTCATTCGAATGCCGCCACGCCGGCAATAAGGCAAGTTCTTCCGGTGCCGGGAGGGAAGAATTTCCCGCCCCCAAGGAGACAGACAGATGGCTGAAAACCCCGCCCTGCGCCCCTACCAGCTCAGCGACAACCTCGCGGCCGACAGCGGCGCCGTCTTCCTGACCGGCACCCAGGCCCTGGTGCGCCTGCTGCTGGCCCAGAAGAAGCAGGACGAACGCGCCGGCCTGAACACCGCCGGCTTCGTCTCGGGCTACCGCGGTTCGCCGCTGGGCATGGTGGACCAGCAGTTGTGGAAGGCCAAGAAGTTCCTGGACCAGGCCCACATCGAGTTCCTGCCCGCCATCAACGAGGACCTGGCCGCCACCGCCTGCCTGGGCGTGCAGCGCGTGGCCCTGGACCCGCAGCGCAACGTCGATGGCGTGTTCGCCATGTGGTACGGCAAGGGGCCGGGTGTGGACCGCTCGGGCGATGCGCTCAAGCACGGCAATGTCTACGGCACCAGCACGCAAGGTGGCGTCCTCGTCGTCTGCGGCGACGACCATGGCTGCGTCTCCAGCAGCACGCCCCACCAGAGCGACCAGGCCCTGCAGGCCTGGAGCATGCCCCTCGTCCATCCGGCCAACGTCGCCGAGTACCTGGAGTTCGGCCTCTACGGCTGGGCGCTGAGCCGCTTCTCGGGCGCCTGGGTGGGCTTCAAGGCCATCTCCGAGGTCGTCGAGAGCGGCATGACGGTGGACCTGGACGCCGTGCCCCTCGATTTCGAGCATGCCGTCGACTACACGGCGCCGACGAACCTGCACATCCGCTCGGTCGACCTGCCCTCGCTGGAGCTGGAGTCGCGCCTGGCGCACAAGATCGACGCCGTGAAGGCCTTCGCCAAGGTCAACAGCATCGACAAGCACATCGTCACCAGCCCCGCCGCAACGCTGGGCATCGTGACGGTCGGCAAGGCGCACTACGACTTCATGGAGGTGCTGCGCCGCCTGGACCTCGACCCCAACGCCCTGGCCGCGGCCGGCGTGCGGGTCTACAAGGTCGGCCTGGTCTTCCCGCTGGAACCCAGCCGCATCGTCGAGTTCTGTTCCAACCTGACCGACGTGCTGGTCATCGAGGAGAAGGGCCCGGTCGTCGAGCGCCAGATCAAGGAACTGCTCTACCACCTGCCCGACTTCCAGCGCCCGCGCGTCGTCGGCAAGACCGACGAGCATGGCTGTGCGGTGCTGTCGGCCCTGGGCGAGCTGCGCCCCAGCCGCATCATGGGCACGGTGGCCGACTGGCTGGCACGCCTCAACCCGGCCCTGGACCGCCGCCACCTCGTCGTCGATTTCCTGACGCCGCAACTGCTGTCCAACGCCGCCGACGCGGTGCGCCGCCAACCCTATTTCTGCTCGGGCTGCCCGCACAACACCTCCACCAAGCTGCCTGAGGGTTCGCGGGCCCTGGCCGGCATCGGCTGCCACTTCATGGCGAGCTGGATGGAGCGTGGTACCTCCGGCCTCATCCAGATGGGCGCCGAGGGCGTGGACTGGGCGGCGCATTCCCGCTTCACCAAGGAGAAGCACGTCTTCCAGAACCTGGGCGACGGCACCTACTACCACTCGGGCTATCTGGCCATCCGCCAGGCCATCGCGGCCCAGGCCAACATCACCTACAAGATCCTCTACAACGACGCCGTCGCCATGACCGGCGGCCAGCCGGTGGACGGCCAGACCAGCGTGCCGCAGATCGCGCGCCAGGTGGAGGCGGAGGGCGTGAAGCGCCTGGTGGTGGTGTCCGACGAGATTGGCAAGTACGACGGCCACCATGGCCTGTTCCCCGCGGGCACCACTTTCCACGATCGCAGCGAGCTTGATTCGGTCCAACGCGAATTGAGGGAGATCGAAGGCGTGACGGTGCTGATCTACGACCAGACCTGCGCCGCCGAGAAGCGCCGCCGCCGCAAGAAGAAGGAATTCCCGGATCCGCCCAAGCGCATCTTCATCAACGAGGCGGTGTGCGAAGGCTGCGGCGACTGCGGCGTGGCCTCGAACTGCCTGAGCGTGGTGCCGGTCGAGACCGACTGGGGCCGCAAGCGCGCCATCGAGCAGAGCAGCTGCAACAAGGACTTCAGCTGCGTGAACGGCTTCTGCCCCAGCTTCGTCTCGGTGCATGAGCCGGTGCTGAAGAAGAAGGCCGGCGCCAGCTACACGGCGCAAGACCTGGCGCGCGAGATCGCGGCGATCACGCCGCCCGCGGCGTGGAACTGGACGGGGCCGTTCGACCTGCTGGTCACCGGCGTCGGCGGCACCGGCGTCGTCACGGTCGGCGCCCTGGTGTCCATGGCAGCCCACCTGGAAGGCAAGCAGGCTTCGGTGCTGGACTTCATGGGCTTCGCGCAGAAGGGTGGCGCCGTGCTGAGCTTTGTGCGCGTCGCGCCGACGCTGGACCTGCTCAACCAGGTGCGCATCGACACCCAGCAGGCCGATGTGCTGCTGGCCTGCGACATGGTGGTGGGCGCGTCGCCCGACGCCCTGGGCACGGTCAAGGCCGGTCGCACCGTCATCCTGGCCAACACGCATGAGCTGCCCACCGCCGGCTTCGTGCGCAATCCGGACGCCTCGCTGCAGGGCGACTCCCTGATCGCCAAGATGAAGTTCGCCGTCGGCGAGCAAGGCGAGCTCAGCACCATCGATGCGCAGGACATTTCCCAGCGCCTGATGGGCGACACCCTGCCCAGCAACATCATCATGCTGGGCGCCTGCTGGCAGCGTGGACTCATCCCCGTCAGCGAGGCCGCGCTGATGCGCGCCATCGAGCTGAACGGCGTCGCCGCCGAAGCCAACAAGACTGCCTTCGCCCTGGGCCGCCTGGCCATCGCCGCGCCGGATGCCATCCAGCGCCTGGCCGGTGACGTCAACGTCGTCAAGCTCTTCAACTTCGACCAGCTCGACGGGCCTGACGGCCTGATCGAGCGGCGCGCCCAATTCCTGACCGACTACCAGGACGCCGCCTACGCCGCACGTTACCGCGCCCTGGTCGAGCGCGTGCGTGCCGCCGAGTCCGCCCTCGGCAAGGGCCAGCGGCTGACCCAGGCCGTGGCCCGCTATTACGCCAAGCTGCTGGCCATCAAGGACGAATACGAGGTCGCGCGCCTGTACACCGACGGCCGCTTCGAGAAGGCGATGAAGGAGCAGTTCGAGAACTGGGAGCGCCTCTCCTTCCACCTCGCCCCGCCGCTGATTGCCAAGCCCGGCGCCGACGGCCGCGCGAAGAAGATCGAGATGGGTAGTTGGACCTTCACGGCCTTCAAGTGGCTGGCGAAGTTGAAGGGTCTGCGCGGCGGCGCCCTGGACGTCTTCGGCAAGACCGACGAGCGCCGCATGGAGCGCCAGTTGATCAATGACTACGAAAAACTGGTCGACGAGATGCTGGCTTCACTGAGCGCGGACAACCTGAACACCGCCGTCGAGTTGGCCCGCCTGCCCGAGAAGATCCGCGGCTACGGCCATGTCAAGCATGCCAACGTCGTCGCGGTGAAGAAGCAGTGGCAGGCCCTGCTGGACCGTTTCCATGGCCGCGCGGTCGAGGTGGCGGCCCAGCCGGTGGCGATGCCGGTGCGCGTGAAGGGCGTGGCCGAGCTGTAGACCTCAGCCGAGGCCGTCCAGCACCACGACATTGCTGCTGGTGCCGGCCTTGCGGTGCACGGCGATGGCCTGGTACTGGGGGGACTCGGCCCATTGCCGGGCCAGTTCGCGGCTCGGGAACTCCAGCAGCACCGTCCGGTCGTAGGGCCACTGGCCCTCGGTCGGCACCGGCGCGTTCTGCGCCGCCAGCACCTTGCCACCAAAAGGCTCGAGCGTCGGCATGAAGGCCCGGGCATAGGTCTTGTACGCGTCCAGATCGTGGATGGACATGTTGTTGATGATGTAGACCGGCATGTCTACCTCCTGGTTGCTGCGCGCAAGATGCCAATGGTGGGCCTGTTTCGAGGATAGCCCCAAGCCCGGGAGATGCCGTCGCCGGCGGCCTATGCTGGGCGCCATGCCTTCGACCCCGTTGAAGGGCCACAAGGCCCATCTGCCCAGCAAGACCTGCGTGGCCTGCGGGCGGCCCATGAGCTGGCGCAAGGCCTGGGCGCGCAACTGGACACAGGTGAAGTACTGCAGCGAGCGCTGCCGCCGCCAGGGGGCGCCGCGCGATGCGTGACCTGGTGCTGGTGCCGGGCGACCAGCTCGACCTCGACGCCGCCGCCTTCGACGGCTTCGACGCCACGCAGGACGCCGTGTGGATGGCCGAGGTGGCCGAGGAATCCACGCATGTCTGGAGCAGCCAGCCGCGCATCGCCCTCTTCCTCGCCGGCATGCGCCACTTCGCCGAGGCCCTGCGCAAAGCCGGCCGCCCGCTGCACTACCGCCGGCTGGACGACCCAGCCACCCGCGCCAGCCTGGCCGCCCAGCTCGCCGAGGACATCCAAGCGCTGCAGCCGCGCCGCCTGGTGCTGACGCAGCCGGGCGACTGGCGCGTGCTGCAGGCCCTGCAGGGCGTGGCCCGGGAGGCCGGCCTGCCGCTGGACCTGCGCGAGGACCGCCACTTCTTCACCACGCCGGCCGACTTCGCCGTCCATGCCGCGGCACGCGGCGAGCGCGGCCTGCGCATGGAGTTCTTCTACCGCGAGCAGCGCCAGCGCCTGGGCATCCTGATGGCGGGCGACGGGCCCCTGGGCGGCCGCTGGAACTTCGACACGGACAACCGCCGGGCCTTCGGACCCCAGGGGCCGGGCTTCGACCTGCCGCAGCCGCCGCGCTTCCCACCCGATGCGGTCACGCAGGAGGTCATCGCACTCGTCCGCCAGCGCTTCGGCAGCCACCCCGGCCGGCTCGACAGCTTTGCCTGGCCGCTGACACGGGCCCAGGCCCTGCAGGCCCTGCGTGCCTTCATCACCGAGCGCCTGCCGCTGTTCGGGCCCTACCAGGACGCGATCTGGCCCGGCGAGCCCTGGCTTTACCACGCCCAGCTGTCGGCAGCGCTGAACCTCAAGCTGCTGACGCCGCATGAAGTGGTGGCGGCCGCCGAGACGGAGGTGCGCGCCGGCCGCGTGCCGCTGGCCAGCGGCGAGGGCTTCATCCGCCAGATCCTCGGCTGGCGCGAGTATGTGCGCGGCATCTACTGGACGCGCATGCCGGGCTACGCTGCCGCGAACGCGCTGGACGCCCACGAACCGCTGCCGGCCTGGTACTGGACAGGCAAGACCGACATGGCCTGCCTGCGCGACGCCATCCGGCAGACGCTGGAGCACGGCTA
Organism: Roseateles sp. FW305-36; assembly: GCF_058787015.1. Classification (NCBI taxonomy): domain Bacteria; kingdom Pseudomonadati; phylum Pseudomonadota; class Betaproteobacteria; order Burkholderiales; family Sphaerotilaceae; genus Roseateles; species Roseateles sp. FW305-36. The sequence continues at coordinate 37,239 of NZ_JBYSZK010000024.1, forward strand.
TGCCCACCACATCCAGCGCCTGATGGTGACCGGCTTGTACGCCCTGCTGCGGGGCGTCGAGCCCGCCGAGCTGCACAGCTGGTACCTGAGCGTCTATGTGGATGCCGTCGAATGGGTGGAGTTGCCCAACACCCTCGGCATGAGCCAATACGCCGACGGCGGGCTGATGGCCAGCAAGCCCTATGCCGCCAGCGGCCAGTACATCGCCCGCCAGAGTCCGCTGTGCCAGGGCTGCCGCTACCGACCCGAAGTGCGCTGGGGCGACCAGGCCTGTCCCCTCACGACGCTGTATTGGGACTTCCTGATGCGCCACCATGCCAGGCTGGCCGGCAATCCGCGCATGGCCGGGCCGCTGCAGCAACTGGCGCACATGACCGACGAGGACAGGCTGCAGATTCGTGCGCAGGCCGCGGCGCACCGCGGCGGGTGATCAGACCGGTTCCTGCCAGCCCAGCGCCGCCATGTCCGGCACGCGATGCTTGTCGTCCCCGAGCAGGATGAAGTCGTCCAGCTGCGGTGGCTTGACGGCCGTGCCGGCCAGCATGGCGTGGGCCTGGCCGCGGTGGTGGGTCTGGTGCATGAAGAGATGGGCCATCACCCGGCCCAGCGGCTCGCGCGGGCCGTTCTCGAGGCCGGCGCCACGGTCGAAGGCGACGATGCGCTCCTCGTCGCCGGGCTTCAGGTCCACGCACAGATCGATCAGGCGCTGGTCGCTTTCATCCTGTCGCGCAGCCAGTTCCTGCGCCGTCTTCGCCGGCACATAACTCGCCCAGATGTGGCGCATGGCGACGTCGCCCTGCAGGGCGGCGATGTAGTAGTGGTCGACGTTGAGCACATGGTTCAGCGTCAGCGCCAGGCTGGGGAAGAAGCTGGTGCGCGGCGCGTGGAAGTCGGCCTGGGGCAGTTCGCCCACCGCGGACAGCAGGCGGCGGTTGGCCAGGCGGTTGGCGCGGGCCTGGATCAGCAGGAGATTCATGGCGGGCATTGTGCGTGGACCGCAGCCGCTTGGGGCTGACGGCGAGGCCGGGACATGCTTCAATGGCCGCACCGCAAAGTAAAGAGACAAGCTTGCGCATCGGAGACGGCTACACCGGGCCAGAGATGGTCAGCACGACGGCATGGGTGGCTGCCGCGGCGGTGCTGTCCATCGGCCTGGCGCTGACCGCCGCCGCCGTCATCTGGCAGCAGCGCCAGGCCCGCGCCGAGGTCCACACCGAGCAGGAGCGGCAGATCGAGAGGCTGCAGGCCGACATCGTGAAGCGCCTCGCCACGCCGGTCTATGGCCTGAAGGGCGCGCGCGGCGCCCTGGCGGCGCTGGAGGGCAAGCTCGACCGCGCGGCCTTCGACGCCTATGTCGAGTCGCGCGACCTGCCGCACGAGTTCCCCGGCGCCCGCGGTTTCGGCTTCATCGAAAGGGTGGAGAGGCGCGACCTGGACGCCTTCGTCGCCGCCCACCAGCGCGCCGGCGCCACGGAGTTCCGCGTCCACGGTTCTGGAAACGACCCGACCCTTTACGTGGTCACGCAGATCTCCCCCTTCTCCCGCAACATCGGCGCCTGGGGCATCGACTCCGGCGCCAACCCGGTACGCCGCCAGGCCATCGAGCAGGCCGTCGACACGGGCGAGGCCACGCTCTCCAGCGCCGTGCGCCTGGTGCAGGACCCGCTGAAGGGCCCGGGCTTTCTGCTGCTGGTGCCGGTTTACAGGCAGGGGCACGACCCCGGCAATGCAACCGAGCGCCGCCGCTCCCTGCAGGGCCTGTTCTACGCGCCGCTGGTCGCCAACGAGCTGCTGCACGGCGTCGCCGAGCCGGCCGCGGCGCTGCTGGACCTGAAGTTGTCGGTGCGCACGCTGGAAGGCGATTTCGCACCGCTGCTCGCGACGCGCAACGGCCAGGCGCTGACGCTGGAGGAGGCGGCGGAGTTCGCGCCGATGGACGAAACCACCGCGGACAGCGTGCTGTTCAGCGTCGCCGGACGCGAGTTCCGGCTCGAGGCGGCGCTGACGCACGACGCCGCCGTGCGCCTGCTCGGACTGTCGGGCGTCGGGCTGGAGCTCGGCGGCGCGCTGCTGAGCCTGCTGCTGGCCGTGACGGTCTATCTGCTGGCGGCCGGCCGGGCGCGCGCCGAGCAGATGGCGCGCGGCATGACGGCCGACCTGGCGCGGCTGGCCAACGTCGCCAGCCACACCACCAATGCGGTCATGATCACCGACACGGAGCGCCACATCACCTGGGTCAACGACGGCTTCACGCGGCTGAGCGGCTACACCAGCGCCGAGGCCCAGGGCAAGCGGCCCAGCGATTTGCTGCATTCCGAGCTGACCCACGAGGACACCGTGCACGGCATGCGCGAGGCCATGAACGTCGGCCTGGGCTGCAAGGCCGAGCTGATGCAGCGCGCCAAGGATGGCCGCGACTACTGGGTGGACATCGAGATCCAGCCGCTGCGCGACGACGTCGGCGACCTGAGCGGCTTCATGGTCATCGAGTCCGACATCACCGCGCGCAAGCTGCTCCAGGCCCAGGCCGACGAGGCACGCACCAGCCTGCAGGACCTCTACGACAACGCGCCCTGCGCCTACTACGCGCTCGACAGCCAGGGCCGCTTCCTGCAGATCAACGCCCTCGGCCTGAGCTGGCTGGGCTGCACGGCCGAGGAGCTGATTGGCCTGGCCAGCCCCTTCGACTTCTTCGACGCCGAGGGTCGCAAGCTCTTCAGCGAGGCCTTCCCGCGCTTTATGCGCGAAGGCCGCGTCTCGGAGCTGGAATTCAACCTCACCGGCCGCCAGGGCCAGACCCGCCGCGTCAGCCTGTCGGCCACCGCCATCTACGACGCCGGCGGCAACTATCTGCGCAGCCGCTCCGTGATGTTCGACATCAGCGAGACCCACCGCATCCGCCAGCAGCTGCACCAGCTGACGCTGGACCAGGAAGCCATGCTGGAGAGCGACCTGATCGGCATCGCCAAGCTGCGCGACCGCCGCATCAGCTGGCGCAACCATGCGCTGGAGCGCATGTTCGGCTTCGGCGACGGCGAACTGCTGGGCGTGCCGGTGCGCGACCTCTACCAGGACGCCGCGGCCTACGAGACCCTGGGCGCCATGGCCTACCCGCAGATGCGCGCCGGCGGGCGCTTCCGCACCCAGCTGCAGATGCGCCGCAAGGACGGCTCGCTGATCTGGGTGGACCTGGCCGGCGTCGAGCTGCCCGGCAGCGACGGCGCCTCGCTGTGGATGATGGTGGACATCACGCAGAGCAAGGCCCACGAGGCGCGCATGGAACGCGCTGCCCTGCACGACGCCCTCACCGGCCTGCCCAACCGCCTGCTGCTGGGCGACCGCCTCAAGCAGGCCATCGCCGGCGCCGAGCGCAGCGGCCATGTCTTCGCCCTGGCCTATCTGGACCTGAACGGCTTCAAGCAGATCAACGACAACCATGGCCATGACGCCGGCGACGAGGTGCTGAAGGCCGTCGCCGCGCGGCTGCAGACCGGGCTGCGCGCGAGCGACACGGTGGCACGCCTCGGCGGCGACGAGTTCGTCGTGCTGCTGACGCCCACCGAGGCGCCGGCCGAAGCCGAGCCCGTGCTGAACCGGCTGCTGGACGGGCTGATGCAGCCCATCACGCTGGGCAGCGGCGTGCAGGTGGCCGTGGGCAGCAGCCTGGGACTGGCGCATTTCCCGGTCGATGGCGGCACCCCTGATGCGCTGATGCGCCATGCCGACGAGGCCATGTTCGCCAACAAGCGCGCCGCCCGCGCCCGCGCACGCACAAGTTAGGAATTGTTTCAGCCGGGGCGAATTCACGCCGGATGCGCCCCAGGCGCCGATCGGTTGTAACAACCTTGCGCGGCTTGGGGCATCATGCTCGTCCATGTTCACCCGTCGCCAAGCCCAACTCGCCCTGGCCAGCCTCATGCTGCCGGCCAGCTTCGCACGCGCCCAGGAGCGCCGTGCCATCGTGCTCGGACAGTCCGTGCCGCTGACCGGCCCGGCCGCCCAGCTGGGACTGCAGATGCAGCTGGGTGCCAAGGCCTATTTCGATGCCGTCAACGCGGCCGGCGGCGTCGGCGGCCTGCCCATCGTGCTGAAGACGCTGGACGACGGCTACGACCCCGCGCGCTGCAAGGCCAACACCGAAAAGTTCATCCAGGAGGACGTCTTCGCGCTGTTCGGCTATGTCGGCACGCCGACCTCGCTGGCCGCCCTGCCCCTGGTCAACGCCGCCAAGATCCCCTTCATCGCGCCCTTCACCGGCGCCGAGGCCCTGCGCGATCCCTTCAACCGGCTGCTCTTCCACGTCCGGGCCTCCTACTACGACGAGACCGAGCTGATCGTCAAACAGCTGACCCAGCTGGACCTGAAGAAGATCGCCGTCTTCCACCAGAACGACGCCTACGGCCAGGCCGGCCTCAAGGGCGTGGTGCGCGCGCTGGAAAAGCGCGGCCTGCAGCCGGTGGCCGTGGCGACCGTGGAGCGCAACAGCGTCGACGTGGCGGCGGCCGTGAAGACCCTGGTCCCGGCCCAAGCCGAGGCCATCGTGCAGATCAGCGCCTACAAGAGCTGCGCCGCCTTCATCCGCGAGGCCCGCAAGGCCGGTTATTTCGGCCAGTTCTACAACGTGTCCTTCGTCGGCACCCAGGCCCTGGCCGATGAGCTCGGCAAGGACGCCGCCGGCATCGTCGTGTCCCAGGTCATGCCCTCGCCCTTCGGCACTGCCGTCGGCCTGGTCAACGACTACCAGCTCGCCCTGCACAAGGCCGACGCCAAGGCCGAGCCCAACTACACCAGCATGGAAGGCTATGTCGCCGCCCGCGTCATCGTCGACGGCCTGCGCCGCCTGGGTGGACGCCTGAACCGCGACGCCCTGATCGCCGCGCTGGAAGGCCTGTCGGGCTACGAGGCCCGCGGCTATCACCTGCACTTCTCGCCCACCAAGCATGCGGGCTCGAGCTTTGTCGAACTCTCCATGCTGACGGGCGACGGCAAGGTCAAGCGCTGATCAGCCGGCTACCGGCTCGGGACAAGGTGGCGGACAAGTAGGCGGGAAAGCCAAGCCCGGGCTTGGGTGGGCCACCTGCGGTCGATCCCAAGCGCCCGCTTCAGAGCGCTGCGTTGACCGGCAGCGCATCCAGTGGACTTCGCACGGCACCACCTCCCAGGCGCAGTACGTGGGTGTAGATCATCGTGGTCGCCACGTCGGCATGTCCCAGCAGTTCCTGAACGGTACGGATGTCGCTGCAGGCGCGACGATGGAGCGATAGATGATTAAACGGCAGAACTCAGATGTTGACGGCCTCCCGGTGCGCCCGAACCATTCGTTCAAGCCGACTTACGTCGGCAAGCCGCCGCTCGCGGCTCAGCTTCAACGTTGTGCCTCTTGATGGAGACTGGACCGCTATACGCCTCTGGCGTATAGTCCCGCCATGCTCACGGTCGTTGAAACGTCGCTCTTCCAGCGCCAGTGGCCGCTCTATTGGAGCGAGGAAGAGCGAGGCGTCTTCGCGGCGTACATCGCGGAGCATCCCACCGCCGGAGATGTCGTGCCCGAGTCCGGCGGCATTCGCAAAGTTCGATGGGGTCGCGCAGGTTCGGGCAAGTCGGGTGGCGTGCGGGTGATCTATTTCACTCGCAATGCCGAAGGTGAGGTGGTCCTGCTGACGCTCTACGCAAAAGCAAAGACGGACAACCTCACTGGGCCCAAGTTGAAGGAGATTCGTCGTGCCCTCGAAGAGTAAACCCCTGACCGACGCGGAACTCACCGCTCACGAAGCCAAGCGCGATCTAGCAGCCGAGCTGCTGCAATCAGTGCGGGAAATGAAGGCTGGACAAGTTCGCGTCATTTCCTCTCCCGTCATTGAGGCGCGAAACAAGACCGGGCTGTCTCAGTCGCAGTTCGCGGCGCTGATGGGGGTCTCGGTTCGTACACTGCAAGGGTGGGAGCAGGGGCGCAAGCAGCCAAGCGGTGCGGCGCGCACGTTGTTGGCTATTGCCAGCACGAATCCAAAGGCATTACTTGCGGTGGCGCAGAAGTAAGTGCGCCAGAGGCCCAACCAGTCGCTCGAGCCGACTCGCGTCAGCAGGCCGCCGCACGCGGCTCAGCTTCGTTAGATTTAACGTGCATGCGTCGATTCTTAGTCACCGCTCTCGCACTCGTTGCTGGTCATGTCTTCGCCGGCGAGCCGCCTGTTCCAAAGGAGTCGCAGGGCTACTGGGTCCCAGTGGGTGCTTCTTGCAAGTCGGAACTCGGCGTCTTTGTCGGAGCAGGTTCCGTCGAGTTCCGCAACAAGCAGCAACGCCGGCTGATCAAGACACAGGCTTGCTTCTCCTGTGAGGGCGGTGCCAGGTACTCAGGGATCGTCATTTGGGTCACCGCCGATACACCCGGCAGTGGCGAATTCACGGTCTATCTGAATTCAGAGGAGCGTCAGGGGATGGCGAAGGTAGAAATCGATGACACGGCAATGCGTTCGACGTTTCCCTTCGATGGCATAGCACTCAAGCGCTGTGAAATCTAACCTCTCTACAGGGACTTCCCGGTTAATCAACCGGATTGATGTGGGCGGTATTCGATAGTTGCCGTTGCTGTTTTCCTCAA
>NZ_JBYSZK010000025.1:0-42925 GCF_058787015.1 Roseateles sp. FW305-36
GCCGCGCAAGACGCTCGGCTTCCAGACGCCCGCTGAGAGATTCAGCGCATGTGTTGCGATGACCGGTTGAATCCGCCCTGCTGACCGGCCCCGAGCTTGTTGAGTGCGGTTGGTGGGACCGCGTCCCCGGCACGTCCATCACTCGCAGCCAACAGCGCGACTACTGGGTTGCGGTCTCGGAGACCGCTGGCACGCTGTCCATCTTCTGCACGCAGATGGACGACGGCGAACTCGCCTGGTTCCTCGACGGCGCCTACGCCTGAGCTCATGGTGAGGCGATGGCAGATCTTCCTGAGTACGCCGAGCTGCGTTGCGTCAGCAACTTCAGCTTCCAGAAGGGGGCCAGCCACCCTCAGGAGCTGATCGAGCGCGCCCAGCAACTCGGCTACTCGGCCATCGCAATCACGGACGAGTGCAGCGTCGCGGGCGTGGTCCGCGCCCACGTGGAGGCCAAGGAGCGCGGCATGAAGCTCCTGATCGGCAGCCAGTTCGCGGTGAACTGCGCTTTCCCATTCACCATGGTCGTCTTGGCCTGCAACATCAACGGCTACGGCAACCTCTGCCAGTTCATCTCCCAGCTCAGGCGCGCGGCCAAGAAGGGGACGTACAAGCTGGCGCTCGACGATGTTCAGCCGGGCGCGCTTGACGACTGCGTCGTTATCGCCTGCCCCGAGCGTCACGCCAAGCAGGAGGCCCTGGTCCAGCTCGGGCGCTGGCTGCTGACGCACTTCATCGGCCGCGTCTGGTTCGGCCTCGACCAGCTTCGACGCACCGACGACGAGATCCGCCTGGAACGCCTGCGCGCCGCCAGCACGGAGACCGCTATCCCGTTGGTGGCTGTCGGCGACGTGACGATGCACGTGCGCGGCCGCAAGGCGCTGATGGACGTCATGACGGCGGTGCGCCTGCGCAAACCGCTGACCCAGTGCGGCAAGGCCCTGGACATCAACGCAGAGCGGCACCTGCGCACGCGTGGTCGCCTGGCGCGGACGTTCCCTGAAGACTTGATCGCTGAGACGATGCAGGTTGCCAAACGCTGCGACTTTTCGCTCGAGGAAATTCGCTACAACTACCCACGCGAGGTCGTGCCCGAAGGCGAGACGCCGGCGGGCTATCTGCGGCGCATCACCTACGAAGGTGCGGGCCGGCGATGGCCAAACGGTGTGCCGGCCTCGGTAAACGACCAAATCGAGCGCGAACTCGAGCTGATCACCGAGCTGAAGTACGAGCACTATTTCCTCACCGTGGCGGACATCGTCCAGTTCGCCAGAAGTCAGAACATCCTCTGCCAGGGGCGAGGCTCGGCGGCGAACTCGGTGGTTTGCTACTGCACGGGCGTCACCGAGGTAGACCCGGCCCGGCTGTCGACGCTGCTCGAACGCTTCATCAGCCGCGAGCGCGATGAGCCACCCGACATCGACATTGACTTCGAGCATCAACGCCGGGAAGAAGTCATCCAGTACCTCTACAAGCGGTACGGCCGCGAGCGCGCCGCGCTGACGGCTGTCGTCATCTCCTACCGCATCAAGAGCGCGCTGAAGGACGTAGGCAAGGCGCTGGGCTTCGAACTGGAACTTCTGCTGAAGCTCAACGACAACTTTCCCTGGTGGGAGGAGGAGGTCGAGCCGCAGCGGTTGCTGGAGGTGGGCATCGACGTCAACGACCTCGCCGTCAAGCAGCTCGTCGGGCTCGTGCGGCAGATCCTGAACATGCCTCGCCACATGTCGCAGCACCCGGGCGGCTTTGTGCTGAGCAACGGGCCGCTGACGCGCCTGGTGCCGGTCGAGAACGCCAGCATGGAGGATCGCACCATCATCCAGTGGGACAAGGATGACATCGACGCGGTCGGGCTGATGAAGGTCGACGTGCTCGGGTTGGGCATGCTCACCGCGATCCGCAGGGCGTTGCGCATGGTCAGCCAGACCATGGGCTACGAGTTCGTCATGCAGGACATCCCGGCTGAGGATCCTGAGACGTACGAAATGATCTGCCGGGCCGAGACCACCGGCGTGTTTCAGATCGAGTCGCCCGCTCAGATGGCGATGTTGCCGCGGATGCAGCCAAGGACCTACTACGACCTGGTCATTGAGGTCGCCATTGTCAGGCCAGGGCCCATCCACGGGGGCATGGTGCACCCCTTCCTGAAGAGGCGCCAAGGGCTCGAGCCGGTAACGATTCCGAGCGAGGCGTTGCTGGCCGCCTTGGAGCGGACGCTGGGCGTGCCGATCTTTCAGGAACAGGTCATGCAGATCGCCATGATCGCGGCGGGCTACACGGGCGGTGAGGCCGACGGGTTGCGTCGCGACATGGCGGCCTGGAAGCGCAAGGGTGGACTGAAGAAGCACTACACGAAGATCACCGAGGGCATGGCTGCTCGCGGCTACGACCCGGACTTCGCAGAGTCGGTCTTCAGGCAGATCGAGGGCTTCAGCGAGTACGGCTTCCCAGAATCGCATGCGGCGTCGTTCGCGCTGTTGGTCTACGCGAGCTGCTGGCTCAAGTGTCATCACCCGATGGAGTTCTTCGCCGCCATGGTCAACTCCCAACCGCTTGGCTGTTACAGCGTCAGCGAGCTTCTGCAAGACGCCAGGCGCAACGGCGTCGTCGTGCTGCCGGTGGACGTCATGCACAGCGACTGGGAGTGCGTGCTGGAGCCCTGCGACAGTGGCACAGCGGTGCGGCTGGGCATGACCATCGTCAAGGGGCTGCAGCTGGAGTCTGCGGAGGCAATTTGCGCTGCCAGAAGGGACGCGCCCTTTTCGAACACGGAGGACCTGGCGCGCCGGTCAGGGCTCAACCAGCAGCAACTGACCGTGCTGGCCTCAGCCGACGCGCTGGCTAGCCTGAGCGGCCATCGGCGACAGCAGGTGTGGACAGCATCGGCGCTGCGAACGGTGCCGCCCTTGTTGAAAGACGCGCCGGTCCACGAGGACTACCTGGAGCTGCCTCAAGCGCCAGAGGGCGAGGAAGTGGTCTTCGACTACTCCGCGCTGCGCCTGACGCTGCGCTCCCATCCGCTGGCTTTGTTGCGGTCGGAGTTCCTCGCGATGCCAAGGCGCAGGCTTCTGACGTCGACGCAATTGATGGACGTGCCTGACGGGCGCGAAGTCCAGACCGTGGGCCTCGTGACCATGAGGCAGAGACCCGAGACGGCCAAGGGCATCATCTTCATCTCGCTGGAGGATGAGGATGGCAAGGTGCGGCTGATCGTCTACCCGTCCGTCTCGGAGAAGAAGCACCTCCGCCCGGTCGTGTTGGGCTCACGGCTGATGGCGGTCAAGGGGCGCTGGCAGCGCGAAGGCAACGTGTGCAACATCATCGCCAAGCACATGGAGGACTGGACCTCGCTGTTGGGTGGTCTGTCGACCAAGAGCCGAGATTTCAGATGAACGCCACCGTTGGCCGAGACACTAGCCTAAAGGCTGAACCCTTCCAGCCGCAAATCGCAGAATGGTCGTCGCTGCCCCTTCACTCATTACGTCGGAAAATGACGCATGGACGAAGCACGATTGATCGAGCAAGACCTCCTCCGCTGGCAGTCGAGCTTGTGTCCCGACATTGACGGCGGCAGCCTATACGCACGTAGCCCGACCGCCCACAAGTGGAAGGCGCCATTTCGAAGCCTGACGCTCAGGGAATCGGTTTGCTGGCGCTTGCACGACCTGCTGTCGCAGTCGTTCTTGCTCTTCAAATCTGGCCACATCCTCGGCGCCCGCATCCTGCTGCGTAGCGGGTTCGAGACGCTAGCGCTGCTGATTTATCTCAACCAGATGACCTCAAAAGTGTTGGACGGTGGACTGGACTTCTCGGAGTTCTCGGACAAGACGACGCAATTACTGCTCGGGTCCAAAAACCAGGCGACGTCCTTCGCCGCCATCAACATCATCACTGTCTTAGGTCACTGCGACAAACGCTATCCCGGTTTGATGTCGCTGTATGCGAACCTCTCCGAGAGCGCCCATCCCAACTACGAGGGCATCTGCGTCGGCTATTCAACCGTCGACACAGAGAACCGTGTCACATCCTTCGCCAACATGTGGAAGGACAAGTACGCGAGCAGTCATCTGCTTGGCATGCGTGCTTGCATCGTGCTTTTTCATGCCGAGTACAACGAGGTCTGGCCTGCGCATTTCGAAAGCCTTGAGCGCTGGCTCGAGGCCAACGACACGGCTCTGGAGGCGAATCGCGAGCCTTAGTCCCCATCCCTTGCTCGCGACGTACACCAGAGCGGGCAAGCTCGACCATCCTTTTAGATTGGTTCAGGGCGGCAACGTCCTGCGAGGCACCCCCATGTCGGCAGAGCGATCCGAGAAGACCGTGAAGTACACGGTGGTCACAGCTGCGCCGAGGGCTAGGCCGAGCAAGAGGCCCGCAAGCACGTAGAGCGACTTCCTGGCGATGAGTTCCTTCGAGGCATTGCTCACCTTCCCGGCTTGGAGCTCCAAGTCTCTTGATGCGTTTTTTGACGCAGTATTTAGGTCATCTTTCGCCTTGTCGACCGCAACGGTAAGCCGCTTGATCGCCGCAATCGCTTGATCGCGCGCCTCGGTCAGAGGGTCGGCCAGTTTCTCCCCGGCTTTATCTAAGGCGTTTTCGAACGCGGTCCCCACGACTTCGGCAACAGATACCGTCACGTCCTCCTTGACCTTGAGAAGCGCCTCAGCCGATCGGTTGAGGTCAGCACTGGCGCCGTCAACCTTCAGGATCGCGGCAGCCGAGTTCCTTTGTAGCGTACGCGTGTGCTCAATGACGTTGGCGACCACAGGAATCAGCTCGTCAACGGTTTGTGGCGTCTTGCCGGGCGAGGGCACTAGAGATTGAGAGTTCATCTTCTTCGTGGGCCGGGCCGCGAAGGCCACAAGTGAATGAAATCAGTGGTCGCGGAAGGCTCGCGTCACAGCGACAGGTCTGCCGACCGCTGTTTTACCTTGGAGCGTTCGTAGGTCGCATCCCGCTCGATCTCAAGCTCCCGGATCTGCTGTCTCGCGGAATCCAGCGCAGCCTGCTGCTGCTTGGCTTGGTCAAGCTGCTTCTCCTGGCGCTCAAGGAGTACCTGCGATGTGGCACGTAGGTCGGCGATGTTCTCAAGCGGTAGGTAGTACAGGCCTCCACTTGTGCTGGACGTGTCGATACCTACGAGCAGTCCGGCGGTACAGCCCTTGATGACGCCAAATGCCTGAATGATCCGCATGTAGAGGTCAAGCTGGTCGTCAGACAGACTGCGTCCGTGGGCTTCCCTGACGATCGACTCCGCAAAAGCATCCATGCCGATGCCGCCCGTGTCGTGCATCTTTAGGTAGGGACGAACTCGGATTGGCTCAATTGCTTGAGCGCCGTCGCTGCGCCGCTGCTCATCGCCCGACCCGACAAACCAATGCGTCAACAGCGAAGTCTTCAAAACCGAAGGATCACGTGCCGCGCCGATGAACGACTGGAGTTTTGTGTCCTCCTTGGCGAGGCTCGCGCCGGGACGCTTGAACTCAATCAGGCGCCAAGCGCCCGGGAACTGAAGCATCACGTCCCCGAGCACTTGATCCAGCGGCGTCTGCTGTGTGAGGTTGATGCAGGCCTCAACTGGACGAGGACTCCTGCCCATGGCCAATCCAAGGCTGTACAGGAAATTCCCGATGATGATGTTTTCGTATGGGGTAAGCATGTGGTGAGAGCGGCGCTGCGGACAAGTGCGCGATCGCGCGCTTGTCCGTCATCCAGAAGCCGAAGCCACGTCGCTCAGTAAAGCAGAAGGAGCGCCGGTCTCTACGATTCGTCGCGATCGCGATAGGACTTGCCGCCGGACAGCGCGAACGCCAAGCCCGGACGGGTGGTGTCGCGACGATAGGAACTCCAATTCGAAGCATCTGCGTTGGAGTCCTCGTCCACATCCAGCTTGTAGAGGTGGTAATACGCGTCCAGCTGCTTAATGAATATGGTGCGCACGTCGGGATTTAGGCGCCTGGCGAACGCCACGGTGCCGTACATGTCGGTGCTATGAAGATCCGGAACGGTGAAGGTCATCGTGGTGGCGTCGGTGCTCTCTATGCTGATCCAGCAGCACTTCAAGTCTTCATTCCAGACCCCATCGCGCTTCAAGCTACCAGTGCTCATGCCGCTCCCCCACCGTTGTTGGCACCCAGTGTCCCCGAAAGCCGGCGCGACGAAGTGCCACATCAGTCGGCCGGAAGGTGACCGCCAAGGGCCGCGAATGCGCCCCTGGCGATCACTAGTCTGCATCAGCAACGGCCGCCAAAAATCCCGGCAACGGCGTTGCATGCTTTGCGGGCTTCGCTATTCTGTCCGCCGAGGGGGCCATGCTTCTGAATGTCATCGGGGCTGATGCCAAACGTGAAACGAATGATGCCGCCGGGCACCGTCGATTCGCGTTGCGCCGCTTCGGCATTGCCGCGGATCATGCTGATCAGCGTGTTGTTGTCTCCGAAGCAGCCGCGACCGCCGATGCCGTCCGTAAAGCACTTGTTCAACTCGTCGGCCGTCAAACGACCTGCGACGCAGCCACCAGCGGCATAGGTGACGCCGTATTGCGCCACGCATTGCGCCGCGACCTGGCCTTCATGGTTGACACCGAAAGCGCCCGCCAATCGGCCAGTGGGTCCAATCGGCGGCACCGGGAACGGTGCGGGCATGCGGACCGGGAAGGTACCAGGCATGCCGCCGGGGAAGGGCAGCGGCGCGGAGATGGGGACCTGGCCGCCAGGAAGGCCACCACCAATGAAGATGGTGACACCTTGCCCGGCGGGGCCGAAGCACGGGAGACCCGGTTGAGGGATGCCGCCCGGCATCGGGAACACGCCGTTGGGCGTTTGGCAGGCCAGGTTTTGCGATTGCGCCGAAGCGCCAGACACGAAACCGGCTGCCAGCATGAGGGCGACGAGCGACAATTTGATCTTGGACATTTCGAACTCCTTGTGAGGACGGCTTGTTGAGGGTTTTCGCAACGCGCTTTCTGTTTCGCGTTGAAGTCAGTATCAGGGAAACACCTAGATGACGGGGGTGTGCATCTGGTGCAAGCAACACGTCTTTGCTCACCGAATTCGTACGCTGTCCGACCGCTGTGAGTTAAGGCTCACCACAGGTGAGATTTCTAGCCTGGCAGGGCTGAGAAGATCGTCCTCACTCACAGTGAGGAACCTATGAAGATCGCTCTTGTAGAGGATGACGCGCATCAAAGCGCCACGTTCGCCGTTTGGCTTAAGGAAGCTTGGCGGGGTGCGCAGATCTACCCCTACTACTCGCGGGATGAGGCCATAGCAGGCATCAAAGCCGAGAGGTTCGACCTGGTCGTGCTCGACGTGCACCTACAGAATGATCGCCATGGCGGTTTCGCCGTAATCAACGCGATCAACATGACTCGACCAGTCCCTGTTCTCGTGATCACGTCTGTGCCAGCAGCGCTCTACAAGGGTGCCTTCACGGCGCTCGACGCCTGGGAATACGTGGAGAAGAGTTCCGACATGGACTCATTGAAGGGCGAATTCATGGATGCGAACGTCGCCATCGAGATGGAGATGAAACGCCGACCGTCGGTGCCCTCGGACTTGGGCCACGGAACGTTCGACCCGTTCAATCCCAACTGGAGCGGGAAGCGACTCTCCGTACCTTTGATCGCAAGGAGCATGTTGGGAATGCTCGTCGCCCAGCGTGGGCAGATGGTTTCCTATGCGACCTTGGCCGATGCTGCTAAGTCGGGAAAAAATCCGGCGAACGTGAGGAAGCATATTCAGAACATCCGCGAAGCGTTCAGGGATGCGGGTCTCCCGGACCCGATCAAGAATGAGCCCAAGGCCGGCTACAAGTTCATCCTCTGAGCCTGGACAGCATTGAGGCTTGGAGGCCTGATGTCAAAAGCGCCAACGAGATTTGCTGTCTATCGGCTCCGAGTTCTCGTGCGAGTCGGATTCGTCTTGCTCATACTCGCTGCGATCCTCACGGCATGGGGCATCCTGGCCTGGCTACGCCAAACAAGCCTTGAGACCTACCAGGCCAGTATGGCTGAACGCCTGACGCAAATTCAGCAACGGATGAGCCTGCAGTCCGGTCAGTTGGGTCTGCTGAATGGTGCTGCCCTTGCTTTGGAGAAGGATGGGCGCATCCACCCGTACGTCCTTCCATACGACTCGATCGATGTAGGGAGCGCTAGGCAAGCTTGGTCGAACATCGACCAGACCCAATGTTGGATGGACTACGGCGACAAGGGTCGTGTTTGCGCGAGCGTTGCTGGGTCTCGGACGATCGGCGCCTATGTGTTCTTGGCCGGAAAGTTCAACGGAAAGTTTTTGAAAGCTCACGAGCCTAGAAGTCCACTGGACGGGAGCACCATCGTTGAGGTTTCCACAGCGGGACTTGACGACAAGCAGACGTGGAAGATCGTCTTCGAGGTGCCACCGCCCGTCCGCAAGCCGTTCTTGAGCCGAGCAAAGACTGTGATCAGCGCGGTAGCGCAACAGAAGCCTGCGCCGAAGCTTTTGCAGATGACCGCCTTTCGCGAGTTGCAACAACTCGAGCGCGACTTTTCAGGAACTGCTTTAGTCACAGACGAGGACGAGTGCGCATACGTCTTTAGGCTACCTATCCGACCTTGGCAGGAGGCTCAAGCGGACGGGGTCTGGCCTCCAAAGACGTTCCGGGACTTGACGCTCGTCGTAAAGGTCACAGCCCCCGATGGGAACGTCGTGCTCAATTCAGCCGTACACAAAGGCACGCGCACGCTTTCATGGTCTTCTCTCGCCAACTCGCTGCGTCCTGGCGAAGTGATCAAAGCAGCGGCACATAGCGACCTAACAACAAGCGACCCACTCGTATTGGGCACCAGCGCGCCCACGCAACGAGATCCAATTCTCGTAGTCCTCGACTACCTGGCATCACTGCCAGAGAGAGAATCGAAGCACTGGACAAGGACGACCGACGTCTCCGTCCGCAAGAGTCTCTATCGCCTTACGCTTACAGGTGATCAAGGCAACGTGGATGTGCCGCTCGCAAGCGTCGTTAAGGCGACAGCGTATGTCCTGCCGTTGTTCATCGCGGCGACTCTAATGTTCTGGTTGGCGATCGAGAGGACGATCTTGCGACGAGTCACCACTATGAAGCGTCGAGCAGCAGAGATCACGGAGTCGCTCCACAACGGTGGCGAGCTCGAGCGCAAGTTTGAATCGATGCGAGGGTCGGATGAGCTGGGTGTTCTCGCCGCTGGCCTGGATGAGTTGACCGTCAGGCTCAACGAAACCATCACTATGGAGTCGCAGCGCTTGATCCGCGAGCGCGAGCAATGGCAAGAGATCGGCCATGAGGTTCGAGGGCCATTGATTGGGCTGGGTGCACTTGCGGCTTCGAAAGCAGACACGGAGATCGCGCGCTACGTCCAACGAATGCAGCAGGCACTGGATGTGCTGGTTGGATCTGCGTCGTTGAGTGATGCCATGTCTGGCATGACCATCGAGCGTCAGCCATTTGATATCGCGGAGTTCCTGCAGCAGCTTGCTACGAATTGCGCTCTCGAGAACATCAATAACGTTATCTATGAAGGTGTCGCGACTCCAGTTTTCGCCCGAGGCGATAGCTTCGCGCTGGAGACTGCGATGTCCCATGTGCTGAGTAACGCAGATCGCTATCGGCCGGAAGGCAGCCCAATCATCCTCCGCCTAGTGGTAGGCGATCAGTCCGCAGTCTTTTCGATCTCGAACCAGGGCCCTCGCATTGATTCCAAGATGCTCGAGAAGATCTTCGACTACGGAATCAGTGCCCAAGACGAGTCGGACAACCGCGGACAGGGCCTCTACATAGCAAGAATCAACATGCTGAAGATGGGCGGGTGGATATGGGCGCAGAACACCGAGCATGGAGCTACGTTCTGCTTCGAGTTGCCGCTAGTGCAAACCGCGGTGGATTGAGGCTCGCGGAGCCTTCTCGAACGGCCCATTCGCGTCGGCTGGATCGCTGGAAACGAAAGTGCTCGCTGGCCAAATGACAACCATTCCCCTTGATCGACGTTTCTACGAATGGGTTGATGAACCTGATGCTCAGGTCAGATCCATCCACCGACAGGCTTTGCGCTTGCAAGGGGACAACCTTCCCTGGTCCGACTTGCTTGCCAAGCGTCGTGTCGTCATCCTGGCTGAAGCTGGCAGCGGCAAGACTGAGGAACTCAAGGAGCAAGCGCGTCTCAAGTCTGCAGCTGGGAAATTTGCCTTCTACGCAACGGTTCAGGAGGTTGCACGTGGAGGGCTCGAAAAGGCCCTTAGGGTCGCCGATAGGCAACGGTTCTGCGAGTGGCACAAAAGCGCTGACCCCGCTTGGTTCTTCATAGACTCGATCGACGAGGCAAAGCTTGACAACGTCCGCTTGGAGCAGGCTCTGAAGGAGATTGCTTCTGGCATCCATGGAGCCGATGGACGGGCTCACATCGTTCTATCCGGCCGTCACACGGACTGGGAGTTCGCTCGCGACGTAAGCCGACTGAAAGAAGAGCTTCCGATTCCGGACGGATCCTCGAAGGAGCCCCGCCTTTCGCTAGAGGAACTGGTTCGCCGTGTACTGCGCAAGGAAAAGCGGCCGGATCCTGAGCCGGCGGAGGTGCCTTTGGTCGTCGTCATGGCGCCGCTCGACGAAGACAAGGTGCGTGCATATGCGGCTGCAAAGGAGGCACCGAATCTTGATGCCTTGATTGCCGCAATTGAGGCGCACAACCTTTGGGAGTTTGCTCGGCGACCACTGGATCTCGACTGGATCGTCAGCTACTGGCGCGATCACGGCCGGCTCGGCAGTCTGACCGAGATGATTGAGCTCAGCCTGGTCAAACGTGCTCGAGAACACGATCCAGATCGCGCTCGAAAAGACCCTCTTGATCAGGGCCGTGTTCGGCAAGCGCTGGAGCGAATTGGGGCCTCAATGGTCTTCGGCCGGCAGAGTGCTATCGCGATCCCTGATGGGGAAGTGGGAGACGCACGGGGCGCCTGGACGCCTCCTCTGGAGCTTGAAGAGGTTCTTCCCGATTGGTCAAGCGAAGACCGCGTGCAATTGCTGACTCGACCGGCTTTCGACCCGGCAACTTTTGGGCGAGCAAGGCTGCACAACGACAACGAGGGAGTCGTCCGTGCGTATTTGACTGCACGATGGCTTGTCAGGCTGCGTCAGGCAAACCTTCCCGAGCGTCGCTTGCACCAGCTTCTGTTCGCGCGAACGTATGGCATCGACTTAGTCAGGCCGTCCCTGCTCGAAACGTCAGCCTGGCTGAGCCTGTGGGACCAGAGTGTTGCGGCCGAGGTGATCCGTCGAGCGCCGTTCCTTCTGCTCACTGCCGGCGATCCAGGAAGCTTGTCCCTCCAAATGCGCAAGGCAGCACTGACGGCCTTGGTTGAGCGCATGCGGGCAGGGGAAGAGACCCCCTTCCTCGCCCACAGCAGCCTGATGCGATTCGCCCAGTCAGACCTCTCTCCTGCAGTGAGAGTCATCTGGGAGGCTAACAAGGAAGACCAGGAGATCCGCCAGTTCATGCTTCGGCTGATTTGGGTCGGGAAGCTACGTGACTGCGCGGATATTGCTGAGGCCGCGTCATTTGGCCGCTACCCGGATACCTACAGCGCCGTCCTCGCCGGCCGCGCCCTGCTTGCATTAGGAGATGACCGGCAGCTGAAGGCATACGTCGAGTACGTAAAGCGCGATTGCGCATCGCTGTCCACGACCACGGTGGCCTGGGAAGCTGTCGAGGATCTCTTCCCGCGTCTTCTATCTGTGGACGATCTCCTCGAGATCGTCGAACGCGTGAAGCTCGGCGATGACGACGGTGGGGGCTTCCACTTGGACTGGAGGGGCGAAGAGCTTGCGAGGAGGCTGTCAACCGCGGATGAGCTCACTCGATTGATCCAAGGACTCTTGCGCAATCTCGGTGAGCCGCCGCGAGAATTTGATCCATATGACAGCGACTCGCTAGAGGCGCAGTACCAGTCGATACTTTGCTCGGCGGCCAGGAAGCTGCTTGAGCTCTCGCCTTCCAGCGATGCACCAGACGCTGCGATCGATGCGCTCGTGCGGCTGGGCGACCACCGATTTGGATACCTTCAGGCAGTCCGCCAAGGCGTGGCTGAAGCGGTCAATCTGGCGTCCTTGACCTCTGAACGAAGGCGTGCGGCTTTCTGGAGGGCAGCAGGTAGCCTGGCAAACCATCCGACCCTGGACGGCCGCCCCTTGCTCCACTTCTTCCAGATGCGCTTCCTTGGATGGCCGGGCGAACTCAAGCTAGAGGACGTCGCCTGGCTGCTGGAGGACGCACCTGGGCGGAAGCTCGCAACGGAGCGCCGGCTTGCCATCGATGCTGCGATGAATCTCTGGTCGAACGACGGGGATAGGGACGAGGGACTGAAAAACCGAATTGCCGCGGTTGCCGAAGCTGACGGCGAGATGAAGACTGTCGTCACCGAATGGATGACGCCACGCGTGAAGTCCGACTCGGAGATCGAGAGCGAACGCAGGTCGGCGGAAGCTGTTCGAGCTGCAGAAAGTAAGCAGGCGGAACGGGATCAGTCGTGGATCGATTTCGTTAGCGAAGCACGCTCCGACCCCGCGGCGTTAAGGCAGTTGCGTCCCACGACTCCTGCGGGGGTCGATAGCCGCATCTTTCACCTGTGGCAACTGCTCGATCAAGCTCGGCCACGCAACTCACGATATGCGATCGACAGCGTCGAGCCGATTGAGGAGATCGTCGGCAAGGAGGTCGCGTCTGCCTTGGCTAGCGGCCTGTCGAAGATCTGGCGCGACTGGACTCCGACCCTTCGCAGTGCGCGCCCGCAAGGCCAGGACAACCAGATCAGCTCGGTGGATTGCATGTGCATTGCAGGCGTCTCCATCGAGGCAGCGAGCGATCCGAAATGGGCATCGAAGCTTTCGCGGGCAGAGGCCGTCCTTGCTATCCGATACGCAACACTGGAAATCAACGGGTTCCCGGACTGGCTCGCGGCTCTAGTTGATGCCTGGCCGGAACCGGTGGAGGAGGTCCTGGCGAAGGAAGTCGCGAGTGACCTCGACAAGCCTTCGCCTGGAGTGCCGTACCAGTTCCTCGACTTCATCCAGCGGAGTTCGAAGAATCTTGCTGCTTTGATGTGGCCGTGCCTATGGAGAGAACTCGTAGCGCGGCCGGATTTGAACCCGAAGGCATTGCGGCCTATGTTGCCCGTGCTCGTGCATGGCCTGCCAGATGCTTGCAAGGCTGAGTTCTATAGGCTGGCCATCGAACGGTTCAATGACGTTGCCGACCCGGATGTGAGCGCGCAGTACTTGGGCGCCGCGTATGCAGTTGATGCTCATGGCGCGACGGACACGTTGATGTCGAAGCTGAGCCTCCTTGAAGAGGCGGAAGGAACCGCTCTGGTGTTGAGGACGTTGCCGCAAATATTCGGTTCGCGTTGGCATGGGCCCATCTCGGTAACGTCTGCCATCGACCTGAGCACCTTGGAACGGCTTGTCTTGCTGGCATATCGGCGCGTGCGGATGGAGGACGACCGCGATCGCTCAAGGAAAGGTGCCTACTCGCCTGATCTACGAGATCACGCGGAGGCCGCCAGGTCTGCGGCCTTCAACGCCCTGATAAATACGACTGGTGAAGCGGCGTTCGAAGCGATCAAGCGTCTGATCGCAAATCAGTTTCCAATCTCAGCGTCACGGGTCAATGCCTTGGCCCTCGACCGCGCGTCTAACGATGCCGAGAACACAGCATGGGCAGCCGGCGAGGCGGCGAACTTCGAGCAAAGTTTCGAGCGTCCACCTGTAACCGGAAGGGAGTTGCAGGTCGCGGTGCTGGATCGCCTTGAGGACCTCCAACATGAGCTGATTCATGGGGACTACCAGCAAGGGAAGACGTTGAAGGCCTTGCCAAACGAGCCTGCGGTCCAAAACTGGATGGCGGATAGATTTCAGCAACTTCAGGGTGTCGCGTACACGATTGAGCGTGAGCCGCATGTTGCCGGTGAGAAAGAGCCGGACATTCGCTTCAGAGCTCGCGCGAGCAGCGCAAGGGTTGCGATGGAGATCAAGGTCGCGGAAAGTTGGTCGCTCTCTCAGCTCGAATCCGCGCTAGTCAAACAGCTGTGCGGTCAGTACCTGCGTGCCCGAGACGGTCGGGAGGGAATCCTCCTGCTTGTTCATCAGGATGCGCGGGCGAAAGGCTGGGAGATGTCTGATGGCACCTTCATTGGGTTTGACCAAGTCGTTCTTCGTCTTCGCGCGATGGCCGCCGAGATCCGTGCCTCAGATCAGGACTGTCCGCAGCCCTATGTCGGCGTGATCGACGTTTCAAGCTGTCCGGCGCCGTAGCTGTCCAATCCGTGCCGTACCAGGGTTCTACGTTCATCAGGTCTCAAGGGCCGAAGCAGATATGACGACGATTGCTGTTTGGAAGGCGCTGGAGTTTGAGCTAAACGTTGGTAATCCATCAATCCTTGTGGTGAGCGATTCGCGAACTACAAGGCCCGGTAAAGAT
The DNA here is from genome assembly GCF_058787015.1 of Roseateles sp. FW305-36. NCBI lineage: Bacteria > Pseudomonadati > Pseudomonadota > Betaproteobacteria > Burkholderiales > Sphaerotilaceae > Roseateles > Roseateles sp. FW305-36. The sequence continues at coordinate 14,483 of NZ_JBYSZK010000025.1, forward strand.
GGGATCGTCAAGCTTTCGAACAAATGCGCCAAGGTCGTCGAGATAGAAGCGAGAGTCTCAACGAAGGACGGCATCGTCCTCAAAACCTTTGTGGTCGCAGTAGCCGGAAGCACGCTGATTGCCTACAACATCATCTTTTGCCTTCAAGAATCGCTGCGGTACCTTGTGGGCCCGTCGGCTCCCGACGTGAGAGACGTGGCGAACTACGCATGCATCGTCGCAAATGACATCGGCTTTGATGCTCGAGAAAATATGGGGAGCAGCGCCGCATGCGAGGTCATCATTGCAGGGCTGGATGCCCAAGGGTCTCCTGCCGCGATGGCGATAAAGCCAGCCACCGGCCCGTCCCTGGACTACGAAGTTCGCGAATTGACGGACTTTCCGTATGTCACGGGGAGCGATCGAGCGCTTCTTCAGGAAGAGCTCGAGCGGCTGTCCAAGTCGAGGCCTGGCCGCAGACAGGCGAGCATTGACCAAGATCCGCTAAGGGCGTTCGATCGAGTGTTTTTCGGAGCGAAAGCAGCTCGAAAGACTGGGGGCGAGCTGCAAATCTTCGTCGTCGGAAGCAGCCAACAGCACAGGCTCCGTCCCATGCGCTGGAATCCTGAAGCGCATACGTACCAATACTTCATTCACGGCCGCGACACTTGGGCTGAGATGGTGGGGAACTGCGCGATTGGAAGCATCCCCTGTCAGCTGGATGATCTGGATCCTTGAGTGGTGAGCAGAGGCGGGCGACAAGCCCAGTTGGCTCACACTAGCCGGCAATAGCTTGAGGCGCGTTGCGGTTTCGGAAATAGTTGAAACGAGCGGACCAGCGGGGCGTTCGAGGGGACTGCCCCTCACAAGCGACTGGCAAGCGCCCAGCCGGCTTCAGTCTTTACCAAGACCATGGGCCGCTTCTTCGTGAAGCGCTGCCCCTTCTTGAACGTACCGAACTCCCGCCGAAGGTATCCAAGATCGGCCTGCAGTTGCTGGCGGCCAAAGAGAGTGTTGCCCGCCTCTCGCGTCAACACGTCCTCCAGTTCCTGAGAGTCCATCTTCGGAAGCAAGTCGTACTGCATCTCGACGACGTACTGTTGGGCATTGCGCTCGTAGCCGTTGACCTTCTTCACGTTCTCAACGTCGAAGAACTTCAGGGCGTCCATGGTCTTGTTCTCGTCGATGAAAAGGCGTGTTGCCTCTGCATCCGACGGCTTGCCTGAACAGGCGGTCAGGGATATGGCGAATGCCACCAAGACCAATCGACGATGGATAGCCACGCTCGGTTCCTCCCAGATGCATTGCGTGACGGCAGGGTGCTTCCGCACCTGCCCAGGCTAGATCCAGACCGTCAGCCGTGCCTCCCAATAGGCAATGGCTGCGTCTGTAGTTCATTCAGTGGATCGCGCGATCCAAAATGAATCGCAAACACATCATAAGGCGTCGCAAACGCAGTGGCGCGGCGGATGAGGTTTGCCGATGCTCCTCTCCAATGACGGAGTCCAAGAAGCCGACCAGCGACCGCGTGGTTTTTGGCAAAAATCTGAAGCGTGCGCGGCACATCGTGGGATGGTCGCAAGAGGTCCTGGGGATCGAGGCCGGCGTGGATCGAACTTTCGTCAGCGCCGTCGAACGGGCTGAGCGAAACATATCGATCGACAACATGAGCCGACTCGCTTCTGCGCTGAGCGTCCCTCTGAAGGATTTGGTCGACCCAGAGAGGTTTCGGGACCCGCTGGACCCTTCGTGAAGAGCTTGTGCGGCCGTCTCGCCGGTGCCGAGCCGACAGGATTTAGCTGCGCTACTCGAACGATTCGAACGACTGCTCTTGGGCCCGCCTGAAGGTCTTTTCTTTTTCGATTCGCGCGCGCACCTTCGCCAGGTGCTCGTGGGCCCAGTCTGCGATTTCTGATTCCGTCCGACGGGTCAGGCCCTCTAACAGCGCCAAAAACGGCGCCAGCGTGTCGGCAAGGCTCCCAGACCATCCATTCGGATGGAGTTGGTTGGCAAGCGCTTCCAGGACGGGCTTCTTTTCGGTACTCAACTCCAACAGACGCTCGGCCAGAGGGCTGAGCCTGAGACCTGCCGCGGCATCCACGCTGACGATGTTGATTTCAGCGGCAATGACCGGCGCTCGCGCGTCGGGATCAACTCGAACCCAGTCGAGGATGATCTCCTCAGGCGCAGACTGGATGATTGGCCCGTTGCGTGCCAAGAATTTCGAACGGAATCCGAATGGGCGGTGCTTCCGTGGCTCTGCCAAGAATGCATCGAGCGCGGCTCGAGGCTGCAGCTTGAAAACGGTGATCGCAAGCTGGCCGTACGAGTCACTGTGGGTGCGGTAGTCGTCGAGGGCGGCCGCGAACCTCGTGGCCAGCGCGCTTGCTGCTTCTGCTGCTTCAGGGCCGACTAGGGCCATGCGCGCCACCTCGTTGATCTGCCCGACAACGCGATAGTCGCCAACGTCCCAGTTGAACTTGGCAAGCAGGCTGCGCCCAAGGTGGACAAGCTCCGGTGGCATAGGGCCAGATCGCCCTCGGCGAGCGAACAGCTCGCTGCACAACTCGTCGAACGCAGAAGTCAGGCCACGGTCCAAGCGCGACAACTCCTCGACGGCCTCGCAAAATTTTCCAAGTGACAACCCGTCGGCGTCCGGGCGCGCGACTCGCAGCGTGAACCGATGCGCGACGGCGCCTGGTCGCTGCATCGCGGCTATGAGTTCGTCGCCTTCGCTGTCGTCAGTGGGGGCACCCATCAAGGTGGGAAGGAGCGGGTCCAATCTTTCGTGCCCAACAACGGTAGCTAGGAGAGCCATTGACGCTTTTGCATCGCGGCTCTTCAAACCAGCAAAAAAGCCGCTCAGTATCCCGATATTGGGTGGGCTCGCGGGCGAATTGAGGAAGGCCTCGCGCAGTAAGTCCCAGACAGGCGACGGATCAACTGCCGCAGTCCCGAGACCACGTCCAAGCGCAATATGGCGCCCCTCCCGAGCTGCAAACAGCTCCGGCAGGACCTGGCGCAGAAGCTCCTCGTGGTGCGCAAGCGTCTGCCCTAGCTCAAGAACCTTTGCCTCCACACGTTGCCATGCATCGATGGGGTTCTGCTCCTCCTCCTCGTCTGATTCGTCCAGATGGTCGGCGACGTCAAGGAAGCCGCTCGCATGACCAAGGGCGTAAGTACGGATGTCTTGCAGCAGGCCCTTCGGCGCAAGGGATGCGCCCAGCTCCCGCAGCGCCTTGAGGAGGTCGGGAGGCATGTGCTTCCCATCAAAACGGAGCGCACTCTTGACGGCCACCCAGCCGGCAGGCCAGCCCTCGTGGGCAGCAAAATCATGCGCCAAAGCAACAAGCTGACTCTGGGCGCCGCAGCTCCAAAGCTCCCGGAAATGCTCCGCGACTGCGTTCTTGGCCCAATCCCGCCCAGCAGCGCTTGACGTCGCAATCTGTGTCACAAGCTTGAAGGCGTGATCAAACCAGACCTGAGCGTCCTTGTCGTTCTGCGCCTCCCAACCATAGCCGTGAGGGCGAGCACCAAACGAAAAGTCGTGTGATGAGTTGACCTGGAATACGTCCAACGTCGCCTTGACCGCTTCCCATGTCAGCTCAAGGCGCCGGCCGGTTTCCGACGCGAGGAGGCGCTCAAGATGCCGTGCCCGCTGGTCGGGCGGCGCCTTGGTTCCAGAAAGAGCTGCGCGGAACAACTCCTTCCAAGCGATTTGGCAGTCGATGACATCAGAGCCTTCAATGTCTGCAAGCGCCAGCAGTAGCGCCGCCGCCCGGTCGAAAGCCGCCGGCTCGAATGCCAGGTGCCGTACGAGCGCGCTCCATGAGCGTAGCGATCCCTTCTGCCGGCTCGCGAAATCCGCGATGGTTGCCGGGGACATGGCCCGCTCGATGGCGTCCAGCACCTCGTCTGGCACCAACGGCGCGAGGTTGAAGAAGAGCTTGCGGCCAAGGTCATTCAGCGCAGCTGGGTTCGCCAGCCAGTTCTCGTCGGCAAGCCAACGGCTTGCTATCGCTCGGGCTTCTTCACTGTCGTGCAGATACTCGAGCCGTCGGCTGAAGGAGATTAGCAAGCGCTGATTCGGTCCAAAAGCGTCCAGGATGTCGCCTGGAGAAATGCTCTTCAGCGCGGCCTTCGCCAAACGGTTGGCCAGCGCAGGTGGCAGCAGCGCGCGCCAGGTGCTTCGGCTCTGCACCAAATCTCGGCTCTTAAGAGTCGCGACGTGTCTGAAAAGTTCGGGCGCACTGACGCCGATCAACCCTGCCAGGACTCGCAGCTCCGAAGCGTCACTCTTGATGTCCTCGCCGTCGAAGGAGTAAACCAGAGAGCACGCTTCGGCCGCCTTCATCAAGGCGGGATCGTCGGCCTGCCCTTGGCGGAATAGACGGCGGAACAAATCGCCATCGGTGAGGGTCCCAAGTGACTCGCCAGTGGTGACGGTTCGAGCCAGATAGATGGCGATTCGCGGATTGCCACCGGAGAAGTCAACGATGCGGGACGCGTCTGGCGCATTGAGATGCGGCGCGTAGCGCTCAAGAATTTGACCAAGAACCTGACTGGACGCCGGCTCCAACTCGAAGACGTCGGTCGCCTCCGGCACATCGTCATCGGCGACGTCATATTCGACTGTTAACAGGCTCAGACAGCCGGGGTACCGGTGCACGACTGCCGCCAATGCCCGGTGAGTCTCCGGGTTGCAGTTGTCCACCACGACGATGGCGCGTTGTTCCCCAGCACCGAGGCTGAGCAACATCTCTCGAGCGTTCGGCTCGGGCGCGTTACCGAGGTCGGTGTAGATCACCAGTGCTTGGTCGAGTGGCGCTGAACTGCCGACACCCGCCTCGAAAAGCGCCTGCGCCAGGCGGGTCTTACCAGTGCCGGAGAGACCGACCAATCGAGCCACTTGGCCAGGTTTACCGACCTTCTCCCGGAGTTGATCGATCCCTTCGACAACGGAAACGGCTCGTGCGCTTCGCCCGGCAGTGCGTTCCAGCAAGCGCGCCGAGTCATCGTGAAGGTACGCCTCACTTGCCTTGACGCCTGCCCAGGGGCCATAGGGCTGCCAGCCTTGCAGACGGGCGCCCACCCGGTCGCGCAGCCACATTTCGACCCCTGCGTACTGCCTCACCCATCGAGCGAGACGATCGCGGTCATAGAAATCGACCATCAGCCACTCGGCGCCGGGCTCGTCTGAAACTGCCTTGCGCATCTCGGCCAGCCGGTTGGCCAGGGCGGCGTCTGCGACCGTGCCCTTGGAGCTGACGATGACATATGCACCGCGCTCGGTAATCAGATCCTTGATCGACTGACGAAGGGGACCACCAGGGCGCATCTCCTTCGTGATCTTGGCGGGGGGCATGTCCTCGCACTTCACCTGGAAGCCGCTGCTTGGTCTCGGGATGAAGTCAAGCTCCCCGCCGTCAGCCGGCAGTCGCACACGCACGTCGATTCCGCCGTCGGGCGCAGTCTGATTGCCGCCGCCCAAGATTGAAGACCACGGAAGGTCCCGGCGGCGGATCTCCGCCTCGACCAACTGGATGACCAGCGCCCTCAGATCCTCATCGCCAAGCGCGGCGATGTGTTCGCCCTTGATTTCCAGCACGTTCAGGTGTTTTAGGTCAGATCGAAGCATCGTAGCTGGGGGCGCCTACGCTGGAGGCGATCCTGCTCGGTCGGGTCGGAGGGGCATTTCGACGCAAAACGCGTTCAGAATGTCTGGGAGCTGCGCAAGCTGCGCGTCCTCCCTGGCAGCAGGCCTTTAGCCGGAGCACTGCACTCTGGCACCTATGGCATGACCGTTTCACCTTCTTCCGATTTCGCGACCGCGTTTCGCAGGTTGAGGCTCGCCCTCGAGGTTCAGCAGACACAGTTCGACGCTGTGTCCGGGCGAACCTACGTGAGCAAGCTGGAGCGGCGTGAGCGCATCCCCACGCTTGGGAAAATCGATGAATTGGCAAGCGTTCTGGGGGTTCACCCGCTGACTCTATTGACTCTCTGCTACTGCCCTGGCGATGAGGGCGACGTGGCTGCCGCCCTTGCTCGAGTCCGGGACGAACTTGACCGCGTCGGAATGCTTTAAGCTGAACAGTGGATCCCTCCAAAGACTGCCAAGGCGCAGTGGACGCCTCCCGGCTTCTTGGTCCCAGGTGCAGGAAACCAGATCAACCTTCAGAGGATTTCAGGCGTCTCCGACCCGCGAATGCGATGGAAATGCGCTACTTTGGGCTGGCGCAAGTGCTGAGCCCAAGCATTAGGCTATTTCCAACTTAAAGGCCGGGTCGGTTTCCTACTTTCGTACGGAGTTGCTTTCCGACTCTGTCAGGCCTTCCCACCTCGTCGCCCCCGGCGGGAAAAGCCCCGGCTTCTCCTCTCTTTTCATGATCCCGTCGCCGCAGGGGCGCCGCATGATGGGCTCAGCCGTTCCCCGACGGGCGCCAGGCGCCTGCGCTGCGACGTGCCGGCCAACACCACCCGGCACCGGCAGCCCACCTTCCGCACCGCCCCCAGGAAGGAGACCGCCATGGCCACGTTTGCCGCTTCCAGCACGCCGCATTTCGAACTGCGCTTCCAGTCCCTGTTCCAGCAAGGCCGCGCCTGGGTGTTCCCATGCGACGCGCGCGGTGAGGTGGACCTGGACCACCTCAGCGAACGTGCGCTGTCCAACTATCTCTATGCCCGTACCGTCATCGGCCGCGAGGTGATGGCGCCGCGCGTCTGCCGCCTGCCCTGAGCCTCGGCCTCGCTGCCCGAGGACTCCCGTTGGCCGTGCATGGGTTCCGGCTGCCGGCGCGGCGGCGCTGGCGGTCCTTGCGCACAATGGAGTCCATGTCCTGGTCTTCGTCATCCACCATGCGCCGCCTGTTCATCGCCTCCGCCCTGCTGCTGTCCCTTGCCGCCCAGGCCCAAGTCAAGGTCGACGACGCCTGGGTGCGGGCCACTGTCGCGCCGCAGAAGACGACGGGCGCCTTCATGCAGCTGACTGCCGCCAAGCCGGGCAAGGTCGTCGCGGCCAGTTCACCGATCGCCGACGTGGTCGAGGTCCACGAGATGAAGATGGTGGACGGTGTCATGAGGATGCGCGCCGTCGACGCCCTGCCGCTGCCGGCCGGCCAGGCCGTGGCGCTCAAGCCCGGCAGCTATCACGTCATGCTGATGGGCCTGAAGAACCCCATCAAGGCCGGCGAGACCGTGCCGCTGTCGCTGACCGTCGAGGGTGAGGACAAGCAGCGCACCACGGTCGAGATCAGGGCTGTCGCTCGCTGATATCGCGCTGATGTATCGCGTTGACGCCACCGACCCCGAAAGCTACGTCGCCGCGCTGGACGGTTGGCAGCAGGCCCGGGTGGTGGCGTTGCGTGCCGCCGTGCTGGAGGCTGCGCCTGGCGTGGAAGAGAAGCTGAAGTGGGGCCACCTCGTCTATTTCAGCAACGGCCCCGTGCTGCTGATCCGCGCCGAGCCGACCCGCCTGCTGTTCGGCTTCTGGCGCGGCAAGCGGCTGCTGGACCTGGAGCCGCGCATGCGCGGCAGCGGCAAGTTCGAGCTGCGCACCCTGGAGCTGCGCGAGGACACGCCCCTCGAGCGCGCGACGGCCTTGGCCCTGGTGAGGGCCGCCGTCGCCCTGAATGGTGAGCTGGGCGACCCCCAGCGAGCGAGTGTGTGAAGCCGGTGTAAAGCAGCTTCAGTTCCCGCCCGGCCTGCCGATAGGCGGGCAATACACCGGAGTCGCCCATGGTCACCGCCGTCAACACCCCAGCGCTGGTCGGCACCCTGCTTCGCCCCGCGGATTGGCTGGATCCTGGCAACAAGAGCCCGGCGACTGCCGAAGACGCGCAGGCCGCGGTGGTGCAGATTTCCGCCGAAGGCGCGAAGCGGGCCGAAGCGGCTGCCCAGGCGGCGCCCGCTGCGCCCCAAGCCGAGAACTTGTCGGCCCGCCTGGATGGCGGCGGCGCAGGCCAGGTCAGCGCGCAGCAATTCAAGGCCAGCGAGCCCCCGGCGCCCCCTGCGGGCGGCGGCGCGAGCGCACGTGCGCAGGCACCGGCTGGCGGTGGCGGCAGCGCCGCCGGCGTCAGCAGCACCCCCAGCAGCAGCCAGACCTACGACCCGGCCGACACTGACCAGGACGGCCAGGTGTCGCCGCGGGAGCGGCAGGCCTATGAGGCCAAGCTGGCCGATGCGAAGCAGGCGCAGGCTCTGGCGAACAGCGGGCGAGCCGCGGAAGCCGGCGCTGCCGTCAAGGCCTACGAGGCGGTCGAGCAGCTGGGCGCCGCGGGCTGAGTTCGCCCCGGCGGGGACCTCAAGCCTTGGCGGCGATGGCCGCGATGGACGTGGCCAGTTGCGGCCACAGCGCCTCGGGCAGGTCGTGCCCCCAGCCGGGGATGGTCTGCAGCTGTGCGCCGGGAATGCGCCTGGCGAGGTCATGGGCCGCGGCGACGGGAATCAGCGCATCGCCCTGGCCATGGATGACGAGGGTGGGAACGCTGATGCGCGACAGGCGCTCGGCGCGGCGGTCGTCGGCCGCGACGGCCACCAGCTGGCGCGCGACGGCCTGGGGCCGGAAGGCGCGCCTGACGCTGAGCGCGAGCCGCTCGCGCAGCGTGGTGGGCTCGGGCGGGAAGCCGGGGCTGCCGATGATGCCGTACAGGCCGACGTAGTGGTCGAGCACGTTCTCGAACTTCTGCTCCGGCGTCGTCCCCGGCCGTGGCCGGGACAGCAGGGCGCGGCGCACCTTGAGGCTTTCCTTGGGCAGGCCGCGGGCGCCGCTGGTCGTCATCATCAGCGTCAGGCTCTTGAGCCGCTGGCCATGGGCGAAGCCGAGGTGCTGGGCAATCATGCCGCCCATGGAGGCGCCGCAGACATGGGCCCGGGCAATGCCCAGGGCGTCCAGCACGCCGACGGCATCGCGCGCGAGGTCGGCGATCTGGTAGGGCGCCTTGATCGGCAGGCGCAGCGTGTGCATCAGCGCCGCCATCGGGATGTTGGGCACGCCGAGTTCGTCGAAGGGCTGGGACAGGCCGACGTCGCGGTTGTCGAAGCGGATGACGCGAAAGCCCCGGGCCACCAGCTGCTCGACCAGGCCTTCGGGCCAGGCGATGAGCTGCATGCCCAGGCCCATGATCATCAGCAGGGGCTCGCCGTCGGCCGGCCCCTGGATGTCGACTTCGATGCGGACGCCGTTGGCGCTGACCTGCATGGACGAGGGCTTAGCCGAGGTCGACCTGGCGTTCGATGACGCGCGACACCAGGCCGTAGGCGATGGCTTCGTCGGTGCTCATCCAGAAGTCGCGCTCGATGTCGACGGCCACGCGGTCCAGCGGCTGGCCGGTCTCGCGGGCGATGACAGCGGCGATGCGGGCGCGCGTGCGCAGGATTTCCTTGGCCTGGATGGCGATGTCGCTGGCCTGGCCGCCGGCGCCGCCCGCGGGCTGGTGGATCATGAAGCGCGTGTTGGGCAGGGCGAAGCGGCGCTCCTTGGGCACGGCCAGATAGATGTGGGTGCCGGCGCTGGCCACCCAGCCCGTGCCGACCACGTTCACCGGCGCACGCACGAAGCGGATCATGTCGTGGATGGCGTCGCCGCTCTCCACATGGCCGCCGGGCGAGGAGATCAGCAGCGTGATGGGGGCGTCGGATTCCTGGCTCAGGGCCAGCAGGCGGCGGCAGGTGGCCAGGGCCATCTTGTCATCGATCTCGCCGAAGACCATGACGAAGCGGCCCTTGAAGAGCAGTTGCTCTTCCATCTTCTCGGGGGCTTCTTTCTTGGCGGCCTTGTCTTCGGCGGCGAGGGTGTGGTGATGCATGGTCGGGGTCCGGTTGAGGGCGATACCTTACCGCGAGAACGGCAGGCGGCGTTGGGCGGGGGCATCAGCCATCGCGCCGCCGGTGCCACCAGAGCAGGCTCGCGAGGATGAACAGCGTGGCGAAGCAACTGGTGCTCCAGACGACCGTGCGCACGAGGCGGTGCGAGATGTAGGCCGGCAGCGTCGCGGGTGTGAGCGCGTAGGCGGACGTGGCGCCGACCATGACCGCCACGGCCGCGCAGGCGAGCAGCAACCTGGTGCGCCGCGGGTCGCGCGCGGGCGGCGTGGCGGGGAGCCGCGCGCGTACCGAGCGCCGGTAGGCGAGGGCCAGCAGCACGACGCCCATGGCGGTGCTCAGGTGCTGCAGCAGTTGCGCGAAATTGAATTGCTGCCCCGTGGCGTCCAGCAGCGGCTCGTCCAGCTCTGGCAGCAGTTCGGTGCCCCAGAAGCCGTCGTGCGTGAACGAGTCCCACAGCAGATGCGTGGTGGCACCGAGCAGGATGGACAGCACGGCCACCGCTGCGGCTGTCCACACGGGGTGGGGCGACGGCCGCAGCTCGGCACGCACGAGGGCGCGGTGCGGCTCGGGCAGCAGCACGGTCAGTGGCGCGGCAAAGCGCAGCAGCAGCGCCAGCAGCAGCAGGCACACCGGCAGGCAGGCGATGACGACGCCCTCCGGGCTGTGGCAGAAGGCGCGCCACTTGCCGTGCATGCCGACGTAGTAACCCATGTCGGGCGCCAGGGTGCCGAGGATGAGGGCGGGCAGGGACAACCAGCGGGGGCACAGCCGCCGCAGCGGCAGGATGGCCGCGGGATGGGCGAAGGTCCAGGGCATGGGCGGCGGCGATCAGCGCTTGGCTGTCTCTCGAGGGGATGGCGGAAGTGGCTCGGGCAGGAGATGCAGCCAGTGCCAGCTTCCCACAAGGGCTGGGGCTAGGGCCGCACCGGCGTCCTGTAGAACCAGCGCCTCGCGCCCTTGGGCTCGAAGTGCTTCCACTCCCCTTCCGGCTGGGCCAGGCGGTCGGCCAGCGCGTACAGCGCGATCGGGTTCACGCCCAGGCCGATGTGGCTGGCCTGGACCTCGATGTTCTCGGCCAGCGGCGAGGGCTCGTTGACGCTGCAGCGCCAGGCCACGACGCCGTCGGTCTTGGAGTAGATGGAGGTCGTCGGCACCGGCGGCGCCTGGCGGATCTGCTCCATCAGCTCGGGATCGTTGGACGCATGGCCGCTGACCATCTCGAAGAAGCGCCAGGCATTGGTGGCGCGCGGATGGCCGGTGAAGGGCGTGCCCAGGGTGATGACGCTGCGCGTCAGCTCCGGGCATTCCTTGGCCAGCTCGCGGGCGTAGATGCCGCCCAGGCTCCAGCCCAGCAGGCTGACCTTGCGGCCGTGGCGGCGATGCAGCTCGACGAGGTCGGCCTTGGTCTGGTCCAGCACGCCGGCACGCGGCCCGAAGTTGAAGCCCTGGCCCCAGCCCTGGGTGGCGTAGCCGAGCGAGTCGAGCATGGAGCGCAGCGGCGCGGTGGTGAAGTCATGCGCTCCGAGGCCCGGGAAGACGAGAACGGGATGGCCGTCGCCGTGCGGCAGCTTCTTCATCCACGGCATGCTGGCCAGCAGGGCCGCGTACTCCCAGGGGGCGCGGCCCTCCAGCATCAGCAGCCAGGCGTTGGGCGCGCGCAGGTCGGACCAGTCGTGGTGCGGGGGGGCGGGGGGCTGGTTCCAGCGCGAGAAGCGCGGCGAGCGGATGGCGGGCATGCGATGGGAATCGGGAGCAGGCAAAGCATGGCGATGTTAGCCAGCTGTCGCCTGTTTCCGGGGCGTGCTTGCCCGGGGGGCTGGGGTGTCGCGTGGGTGACTTCAGTGCGGTTGTTCGCCGGGCTGGCGAGCGGCGCACTTCGCCGCGATGCGCGTCTGGAGCTTGACTTCGTCGAACGCTTGGCGGGCTTCATAGCCGAGGTAGCAGATGCCGCCCATTAGCAATGGCATGACCAGCAGCCCCGCCGTGCCATGCAGCTTGGCGCGCCATCCGGTCACGGCGATGGTGTCTTGCAGGAGTACGGCGTCGAGCGGCGGCGAGTAGCCGCCTCGCAGTACCCTCACAGCCTTGATGGCGGTGAAGACCGCTGCAAGCGCAAATACCGCCGGCAGGACAGGGAAGTACAGCAGCAGCGTCCAGCGAGTGGCCTCGGCAGCACTCAGGTGGTCGCACAGCAAGGGCAATCCGTTGCGCTGCACATAGGGCACGGCCAGCGCCAACACGACTCCGAGGAGGAGAGCAGGTGCTTGCCGCGACCATGCACGCCCACGCTGACCCTTGATGACGACGGCACCGGCGCTGACTGGGTAACGCGCGAGGCGCTCCTCAATCGATATCTGGCGATTCAGCTGCAGCTTGATCTTGCCGTTCGTGACACCCCACAAAACGGCGGCGCCACCCAGGAACAGCGCGCCGATTCCAATCCAGGAATCCCAGTCGAGTTCGCCCATCGGCGATCAGGCCGCCTTGGCGACGCGTCGCTTCGCCGCCGCCTTCTTCGCCACCGTCTTCTTGGTTGCGACCTTCTTGGCCGGTGTCTTCTTCGCCGCCACCTTCTTCACCACCGGCGCCGGCTCGGGTTCGACGACCTCGGCCACCGGCAGGGCCTGGAACTCCATGAAGGCGGCCTCGACATAGGCGGCGAACTCGGCCGTCTCCGGCATGGCCTCGCCGCAGGCCATCAGGCCGATGTCCAGGGACTGGTTGTAGGTCTGCACCGTCACGTTCAGGGCCAGGCCGTGCACGGCGATGGAGGTGGGGTAGTTGGTCAGCATGCGAGCGCCGGCCAGATACAGCGGCAGCTGCGGCCCGGGCACGTTGGAGATGACGACGTTGGCCACCACCGGCAGCTTCTCGGCCACCTTGGCGCGGCCGTAGAGCATGGCGCCGGCCTGCATCAGCCAGGGGATGCCCAGGCTGGGAAAGTCGGTCGGCATCAGGCTCTTGAGCTGGCTCATCTGCGCCTTCATGGCCTTGCTGGAGGCCATCACGTGCGCCAGGCGTTCGCCCGGGTCGCTCAGGTGCGTGCCCAGGCTCATGAAGGTCATGGTGGCCTGGTTGTTGGAGGTGGTGTCGCCGGCGGCGCGCGTGGACACGGGCACGGCGGCGACGAGGCTCTTGCGCGGCAGCGGACCGTGCTTGGTCAGGAAGCGCCGCAGCGCGCCGCCGATGACGAAGAGGACGGCGTCATTGACGCTGGCCTGGTGGCGCTTGCGGGTGCGGTTGAGTTCGGCCAGCGACAGGGTCACACCGGAGAAGGAGCGCGTGTCCGACAGGCTGACGTTGAAGCGCGTCCGCGGCGCCGGGCCCAGGCTGGAGACGGCTTTCTTGCCGCGCACGACCGCCGTGGTCTGGGCGGCCACGTCGGACAGCAGGTGGCGCAGCTTGTCGATGGAGGCGCCGGCCGCCGCGCCGCCGGCATAGCCCATGGCCATGTTGCCGAGGATGTTGGCCGCGCTGGGCAGGGAGCGGGCCAGCTTGACGGTCTGCTTCCACTGCTGGGAGACGGCGGCGCGCAGCATGCCGACGGTGCCGAGCTGGCCGCGCTTCTTGCCGCGCGCGGCGATGGCGTCGAGGGCCCGGGGCTCGGGGCTGAGGTCGAGGATGACCTGGGCCAGCGCGACGGCGGCCTGGCCGTCCACCGCGGCGTGGTGGAGCTGGGTGTAGAGGGCGACGTGCTGCTGGCCTTCGGGGCCGGGTTCCAGGCCGGTGAAGACATGGAATTTCCACAGCGGGCGGCTGCGGTCCAGCAGCACGGGATGCAGGGCGCCGACCTGGGCCTCCAGTTCGGCCATGCCGCTGCCCTCGGGCAGGGCGATCTCGACGATGTGCTCCTCGAGGTCGGGTTCGGCGTCCACCCAGCCGGGGTTGGACAGGCCCAGCGGCATGGCGACGAGGCGGCGGCGCAGGGCCGGCAGCAGCGGCATGCGGGCCCGCATGTGCTCGCGCAGGTCCTCGATGTAGTCGCCGTCGTAGCCGGCGGGCAGCTCCAGCAGGTGCAGGGCGCCGACGTGCATCGGCATCTGCGGCGTTTCCAGGTAGAGGAAGCTGGCGTCGAGGCCGGCGAGCTGTTTCATCGGGGCGTCTCCTGGGCGGCTGTTTCAGCCCAGCATACCCGCGCTCCCGGCCCCCGGCGTCTCGGGGGCGACCCTTCCCGGGCCGCCCGCCGCGTCACTCTTCAGGAACGAAGATCCACAGCAGGATGTAGAGGAACACGCCGGTGCCGAAGGCCAGGAAGAGCATCACGAAGATCAGGCGCCAGATCCACGAATCCAGCCCGGTCACGCGGGCGATGCCGCCGCAGACGCCGCCCAGCCAGCGGTCGATGCGGGCCCGGCGCAGGCTGTTGACGGCGCCGATGTTGGGGCTCTGCGCGCTGCCGGCAGCGGAGCTCGTCTGGCCGCCCAGCACGCGGGCCTTGGCCTTGGCGAATTCCTCGTCGTTGAGCGCCCCGCGAGCATGCAGGTCGGCCAGCTTGTTGAGTTCTTCTGCGTCGTTCATCCGGGGCTCCTTTCGGTGTTGATGAGACGAAGCCTAGCGGTCCTGTGCGTGCAGGCCACGGGCTTGCGACAGTCGGTCGAATCGGTGGGACGCGGCCGCGGAAATCAATGGACAGGCTGCTTGCCCGGATCGATGTCGATGAACTGCCAGAAGTCCTGCCAGAACAGCGGCCGGTAGTAGCCGGTCATGGCCGGCTGCTCGATGTCGGTCACGACGCGGTGCACGCCGACCTTCCAGGGCAGGTAGGCCACGGCGATGCGCTTGGCCTCCTTGAACAGCGCCTCGCGCTCGGGGCCGTCGGGCATGCCCTGCATGCGGTCGTACAGCGCATCGAAGCGGGCGTCCTTGAAGCGTGGCAGGTTCTGCGTGCCCGAGGCGGGGCCGTAGAGGCGCTGCAGGGCTTCCTGGCCGTCGGACGATGCCGCCGAGGAATTCACCGGCCACATCTGGTAGTTGCCGGCCTGTGCGGCCTTGAGGTTCTCGGGCCACTGCGCCACCTTGGTCTGCATGCGGATGCCGATGGCGCGCAGGGCCTTCTCCCACAACTCGTCCAGCGCCCGGCTCAGCGAATCGGACTGCGTGTTGCGCGTCAGTAGCAGGGGCCGGCCGTCGGGCAGGTCGCGCCAGCCGTCGCCGTCCTTGTCGACGTAGCCGTACATGTCCAGCAACGCGCGGGCGCGGGCCGGGTCGTAGTCGCTCATCTCGCTCTTGAACGCCGGGTCGTAGCCGCTGGTGTTGGGCACGATGGGCGCTTGCGCAGGAACGCCCTGGCCGCGGCGGGCGATGCGGATCTCCTTGTCTACGTCATAGGCCAGGGACAGGGCGCGGCGCAGCGCGACCTTGTCCGGCGTGAGCCCGCCGACGACCGGGTCTTCGAGATTGAAGCTGACCAGCGACATGTCGGATGCGAGCGTGAAGACGGCATGCATGCCGCGCTTGGCGAGTCCCGGTGCCAGCTTTCCGCCCGGCGCGGCCTGGGTGATGAAGGCTTCAGGCACGCGCTCGATGAAGTCGTGCTCGCCGTTCAGGAAGGCCAGCCAGCGCGGTTGGTCGGCCTCGATGATGTCGACGACGACGCGGTCGATGATCGGGATGCGGCGGCCCTTGAACTTCGCATAGATGGCCTGGGCCTCATGATCGTCGGCCGCGGGCTGGGCCTCGTAGTGGCGCTCGCGGTAGATCGGGTTGCGCTCGAGCACGATCTGCGAGCTGCGGCGCCATTCCTTCAGCACGAAGGGGCCGGTGCCGACCGGGTGTTCCATGATCTTGTCGCCATAGAACTCGACGACCTCGCGGGCGACGGCGCCGTAGAGGTCGTTGCCGGCAAAGATGGCTTCGACGAGGCGGGGGCGCGGGCCGCGGGTCTTGATCTGCAGCGTGTAGCGGTCCAGGGCCTTCAGGCCTTCGATCTCGGCGTCGTAGGGGAAGGGCTTCCTGGACTTGATGATCTGCTCGCGCAGCTCGTCCAGGCCGACGATGGCCTGGTCCTCGTAGTTGACCCAGCCCTGGGCGTTGTTGGCCGGGTCGGCGAAGCGCTTGATGCTGTAGACGAAATCGGGCGCGGTGACTTCGCGCTTCCTGCCCTTGAAGGCCGGGTCGTCGGCGAAGTAGATGCCCGGCTGGATCTTGAACTTGAAGATCCTGAAGTCGGCGCTGATCTCCGGCTCGCCGGCGGCGATCAGGGGCATCAACCGCGTCGGTCGGGCCAGCGGGTCGAAGGCGTAGAGGGTTTCGAAGATGTGGGCCGTGACGGTGCGCGAATAGATGTCGGAGATGCGCGGCGGGTCGAAGCCGGTCTCGGCCGCCTTGAAGGCGTAGTGCAGCGTCTTCACCGGCTCGGTCGCATGGACCGGGGTGGCTAGTGACAGGCCGAGGGCGAGCGCGGCGAGCAGGTGTTTCATCACGGCGGGGCTTTGCTGGGCGTTGTTTGGCTTCACCTGGCTTTGGGCAGCGCGGCGGTGTCGACGTCGACGTACTTCCAGAAGTCGCGCACGAAGAGGTTGCGGCTGTAGCCCTTGACCCAGGGCTGGGCCATGTCGGTCCAGATGCGGTGGACGTGGAATTTGTAGGGCGCGTAGGCCACCATCAGGCGCTGGGCCTCCTGCATGAGCGCAGCGCGCTCGGGGCCGTCGGGCATGGCCTTCTGGCGCTCGTACAGGGCCTCGAAGGCCGGCAGGTCGAAGCGGGCCTTGTTGGCATTGCCCTTGGCCTTGCTGGAGCCCAGGGCGAGGAAGGTGTCGCCGTCGGGCGTCGTGCTCACCCAGCCCACGCCCCACATCTGCAGCTTGCCGGCGTTGGAGGCCTTGAGCTGCTCGGGCCATTTGGCGATCTTGAAGATCATGCGCACGCCCAGGGCGTCCATGTTCTTCTGCCATTGCTCGGCAAGCTGGCGGAAGCTGGTGTCGGGCGAGGTGGCGTACTCCAGCACCAGCGGCTTGCCGTCGGGCAGGTCGCGCCAGCCGTCGCCGTCCTTGTCGGTGTAGCCGTAGAGGTCGAGCAGGGCCTTGGCCTTGGCCAGGTCGAACTCGCTCATCTCGGTCTTCAGCGCCGGGTCCCCGCCGAAGGCCAGGGGCGGGATGCCGTTCTGGCTCTTGACGGCCTGGCCGCGGCGCACGAGCCGGATTTCCTTGTCCAGGTCCACCGCCAGGTTGATGGCGCGGCGCAGCGCGATCTTGTCGGGCGTGTAGCCACCGACAATCGGGTCTTCCATGTTGAAGTAGGACACCGAGACGTCGGCGCGCGGATAGCGCGTCATGCCTATGCCCTGCTTGACGAGGTTGGGTGCCAGGTGGTTGTTGGGCATCGCGATGCTGGCGAACTCGGCCGGCACTTCCTCGATGACGTCGAACTCGCCGCGCAGGAAGGACAGCCAGCGCGGCTGGGCCTCCTCGATGATCTCGATGACGACGCGGTCCACCATCGGCAGCTTGCGGCCCTGCAGGGCCGCAGCCTCGGCCTTGACGCGCGGATCGGCCTCGGGTGGCACCGTCTCGGCGTAGCGCTTGTCGCGGAAGTTGGGGTTCTTCTCGAGCACGATCCTGGAGCTGCGCCGCCATTCGGCCAGCCGGAACGCGTTGGTGCCGACCGGGTGCTCCATGATCTTGTCGCCGTAGAACTCGACCACCTCGCGGGCCACGGCGCCGAAGGCACCCGCATCGCTGAGCTGGTAGATGAAGCGCGGGTCCGGGACGCCGAGCTTGATCTGGAAGGTGTACTTGTCCAGCACCTTCAGGCCTTCGACCTCGCGGTCGTAGTCGAAGGGCTTCTTGGCCTTCATCAGCTCACGGCGCAGCTCCGACAGGCCGAGGATCTTGGCGTTCTCCAGCAGGTAGAGGTTGCCGCTCTTGAGCTTGGGGTCGTAGTGGCGCTTGAGGGAATAGACGTAGTCGGCCGCCACCAGTTCGCGCTTGGCGCCCTTGAAGGCCGCGTCGTCGGAAAAATAGATGCCGGGCTGGACCCGCATCGTGATGGTCTTGAAGTCGGCGCTGATTTCCGGCATCTCGGCCAGCGTGGCCGGGCGCAGCTTGAAGGGGCGGGCGCCGAAGTCGTATTCCAGCGGCGCGTCGAGGATGCCGGCGACGACGGCCTTGGAGTAGGTGTCGGTGATCTGGACCGGGTCGAAGCCGGTCTCGGCGCTGCGGAAGGCGTAGCGCAGCACCTTCTCGGGCGCCGGCCCTCCCTGGGCCAGGGCGGGGGGCAGGGTGCAGGCCAGCAGCAGGGCGGTCAGCAGGGAGGAGGCTTTCATCGCGGGCGCGCTCGGACGTCGGGAAAGTCGCGGAGTCTAGTGAAACCGTCAGGCCAAACTGCAAGTCAGCTCGCATAGACTCCGCCCCGTTTTCCCGTGTAACCCCGCGTCCCCGGCGGGGTTTGTGGTTTTAGGAGCCCCTGGAGTCCTCGATGGCGGCCTATCTCGTCCGACGCCTGTGGCAGATGATCCCGACCTTGCTCGGCGTCGTGCTGCTGGTGTTCTTCCTGTTCAAGTACTTCGGCAGCGACCCCGCCGTCATCCTCGGCGGCCTCAATGCCAGCCAGGAGCAGATCGATTCCATCCGCGAACAGCTCGGCCTGAACAAGCCGGTCTGGGAGCAGCTGTGGATCTTCATCAAGCAGATCGTCACCTTCGACTGGGGCAAGAGCTGGGCGACCAACGAGTCGGTCGCCAACCTCTTCGCGACGCGCCTGCCGGCCACGCTGACGGTCACCGTGCCCATCCTGGTGCTGGAAGTGCTGCTGGCCATTCCCTTCGCGATGGCTGTCGCCGCCGTGCGCGGCAGCCTGACCGATCGCGCCGTGATGGTCTGCACGACGGTGGCCGTGTCCATCTCGCTGCTGGTCTACGTCATCCTGGCGCAATACCTGTTCGCCTTCCGCCTGGGCTGGTTCCCGGTGCAGGGCTGGACGGGCAATCACTGGACCAACCTGACCACCTATGCGCCGCTGCCGGTGCTGGTGGCGGTGGCGGTGTCGCTGGCGCCGCAGATCCGCCTCTACCGCAGCTTCTTTCTCGACGAGATCGGCCACGACTACGTGCGCACGGCCCGCGCCAAGGGCCTGACCGAGCGCACCGTGCTGCTCAAGCACGTGCTGCGCAACGCCATGATCCCCATCCTCACCAATGTGTCGGTGCTGGTGCCCGGCGTGCTGGTGGGCAGCTTCCTCATCGAGGTGTTCTTCTCCATCCCCGGCCTCGGCCGTGAGCTGCTGCTGGCCGTCAACCGCGGCGACTATCCGGTCATCCAGGCCTTCGCCATCTACCTGGCCGCGCTGACGATGACGGTCAACCTGGTGGTGGACCTGCTCTACAAGCTGGTCGACCCGCGCGTGGTGCTGAAATGAGTGCGGTCCTGACCACCTCCCCGTCGCCAGCCGCTTCCGGCGGCGTGCTCGCCGCGTCCTGGCGGCGCCTTCGCGCCGACCGCGTCGGCATGACCAGCATGGTCATCGTCGGCCTCTTCCTGGTGCTGGTGCTGCTGGCGGCGACCAACCTCGTCGCTTCGGGCTGGCAGAAGGAAGTCGGCGTGCCCAACGCGCCGCCAACCCTGGTCGGTCCGCAGCCCGCGGAAGACACCGGCACCATCGCCACGCCCAAGGGCCCCAATGTGGACCTGTCGGACATCGATCCGCTGGCGCCGCGTTATGCCGAATGGGCCGAGCGCGCCAAGCAGTTCAAGACCGAGGACATCGCCCGGGCCGAGACCCTGCCGCTGGGCGGCGACCGCCTCGGCCGCGACGTGCTGGCCAAGGTCATCAAGGGGGCCCAGGTGTCCATCATGGTGGGCCTGCTCGGCGCCGTGGTGGCCACCCTCATCGGCACCGTGCTGGGGGCGCTGTCGGGCTTCTTCGGCGGCAAGGTGGGCGACCTGCTGGAGTGGGTCTACAACGTCTTCACCGCCATCCCCTACATCGTGCTGCTGTTCTCCTTCGCGGCGGTGGCCCAGCACATGGACCTGGGCGGCCTGGACGCGGCCATCGGCCGTTCCACCCGCCAGGTGCTGATGGTGGCCATGATCCTGGCCCTGACCGGCTGGACCGGCATCTATCGCCTGATCCGTGCCGAGTTCATCAAGCACCGCGTGCGCGAATACGTGCGCTCGGCCGAGGCCATCGGCGCCTCGCAGTGGTCGCGCATGTTCAAGCACATCCTGCCCAATGTGTCCCACGTGGCCCTGGTGCAGCTGTCGCTGCATGTGGTCAGCTTCATCAAGAGCGAGGTCATCCTGAGCTATCTTGGCCTGGGCGTCGGCGTCGACCAGGTCAGCTGGGGCACCATGCTCAGCGAGGCCCAGGGCGAGCTCATCCTGGGCTACTGGTGGCAACTGGCCGCCGTGACCGTCTTCATGGCCGTCTTCGTCACCGCCTTCGCGCTCTTCACCGACGCGCTGCGCGATGCGCTGGACCCGAAACTGCGAGGGCTGGAGTGACCATGCTGCTCAGCATCCAAGACCTCAAGGTCGCCTTCCGCATGGGCAAGGTCGGCGGCGTCATGCAGCGCCAGCTGGCCGTCAAGGG
This sequence comes from Roseateles sp. FW305-36, assembly GCF_058787015.1. Taxonomy (NCBI): domain Bacteria; kingdom Pseudomonadati; phylum Pseudomonadota; class Betaproteobacteria; order Burkholderiales; family Sphaerotilaceae; genus Roseateles; species Roseateles sp. FW305-36. The sequence continues at coordinate 34,811 of NZ_JBYSZK010000025.1, forward strand.
CATCAGCTTCGACGTGCCCGAGAACAGCACCGTCGCCCTGGTCGGCGAGTCGGGCTCGGGCAAGAGCGTGACGGCCATGTCCATCCTCAACCTGCTGCCCAGCAATGCCGAGCGCTCGGGGGCCATCCTGTTCCAGGGGCGCGACCTGCTGCAGACGGGATTGCGCGAACTGCAGGCCATCCGCGGCAAGGAGATCGCCTGCGTCTTCCAGGACCCGATGAGCTCGCTGAACCCGGTCTTCAACGTGGCCACGCAGATCTGCGAGCCGCTGATGAAGCACATGGGCATGAGCCGCCGCCAGGCCCTGGTGCGCGCCGAGGAACTGCTGCACGAGGTCGGCATCCCCGAGCCGAAGCGGCGCCTGGCGGCCTATCCGCACGAGATGTCGGGTGGCCAGCAGCAGCGCGTCATGATCGCCGTGGCCCTGGCCTGCTCACCCAAGCTCCTCATCGCCGACGAGCCGACGACGGCCCTGGACGTGACCATCCAGCGCCAGGTCATGGAGCTGATGGCGCGGCTCAAGGAGTCGCACAAGATGAGCCTGCTCTTCATCTCCCACGACCTCGGCGTCGTCGGCGAGATCTCGGACCAGGTCGTCGTCATGCGCCACGGCCAGGTGCGCGAGAAGGCAGCGGTGGCGCAGATCTTCAACGACCCGCAGGACGCCTACACCAAGGCCCTGCTGGCCTGCCGGCCCTCGCTGACCGAGAACCCGGCGCGGCTGATGGTCATCGACGATCACATCGCCGGGCGCGCCGCTGGCAATGACGCCGTGGTGAAGGACGACAGCGCTCCCGTGCTGCTGGAAGTGACCGGCCTGCAGAAGAGCTTCTGGCTCAAGCAGGGCCTGTTCGGCAAGCGCGAGTTCAAGGCCGTCAAGGGTGTCAGCTTCAAGCTGCGCAAGGGCCACACCCTGGGCGTGGTCGGCGAGTCCGGCTCGGGCAAGACGACCATGGGCCTGACCCTGCTGCGCCTGCACGAACCCACCGGGGGCCAGGTGCTGTTCGAGGGCCGGGACCTGCTGAAGATGAGCGGCGCCGACTGGCAGCAGATGCGCCGCCGCATCCAGGTCGTGTTCCAGAACCCCTATGCCTCGCTGAACCCGCGCTTCACCATCGCCCAGACCCTGCGCGAGCCGATGGAGATCCACGGCATCGGCAAAGACACGGCCGAGCGCGAGGCGCGTGCCGTGGCCCTGCTGCAGCGCGTGGGCCTGGACGAGACCGCGATGGCCAAGTACCCGCACGAGTTCAGCGGCGGCCAGCGCCAGCGCATCGCCATCGCGCGCTGCCTGACACTGCAGCCCGAGGTGCTGGTGCTGGACGAGGCGGTGTCGGCCCTGGACGTGTCGGTGCAGGCCCAGGTGCTGAATCTGCTGAAGGACCTGCAGGACGAATTCGGCCTCAGCTACATCTTCATCAGCCACGACCTCGCGGTCGTCAAATTCATCTCGGACGAGGTGCTGGTCATGCAGAACGGGGATGTTGTCGAACAGGCCGCAACGCCAGAGCTCATCCGGGCGCCGCGTGAGGAATACACGCGCCGCCTGCTCGGCGCCGTGCCGCGCGGCTACCAGGGCCCGGGCGTCCGGCCCGCCTGGCCCGGGTGATTCTTACGGTTGCGTGCAATTTCAACGGTCTCGTGCGTGGTTACCACGACAGCCGTGCCGAACCGCGCTGAAATCAGAGGCGCGGCGCGGCATGCCCCGCCTCTTAGCGTTTCGATGCATCGACCACTGGCTTCACTCCCCACGCTGTGCGCGGCGCTGGCCGCGGCGGCACTGCTGTGCGCCTGCTCGCCGGGCGATGGCCCCCGTGCGCCGTCGGCGGCCGAGTCGACCGTGCGCGACGAGGGCCTGGCCCGCGACCTCGAGCGCATCGAGCGCGCCGCGCGCGCCAGGCCGGCGGCCCTGGAGCTGGAACTGCGGGCCCGCGGCGAAAAACTGTCGCCCGGCAGTGCGGCCGAGCTCGAGGTGCTGGCCCTGCGCGGCCTGCTTGCCGCCTACGCGCGCGACCGTTCCGTGACCGACCAGGTCGGCCAGCGCCTGCGCGACTGGCCGGCCGGCGAACTGCGTGCCGCGGCCACCGTGGCGGCCGCCAGCGTCAGCGCCGAGTACCTGCGCTCCCACGGCGACCTGCGCGAAGCGCGCAAGCTGCTGCTGGCCGTGGACGCCGCCCAGCTCAATGCCGCCGCGCCCCTGTTCCGCTGGCGCTACCACTACCAGCTCGAGGCGATCGCCAGCGACTCCGGCGAGCTCGACCTGTCCTTGAACCAGGGCCATTCGGCGCTGCGCCTGGCCGAGCAGATGGGCCAGCCCTGGCGCGTCGCCCTGACCCTCGTCGACCTGGCCTTCACCTCCAGCCGCGCCGACACGCCGGCGCGTGCCCGCCAGCTCATCGGCCAGGCCCTGACCGAGGCCCAGAAGGACCCCGACCCGATGACGCTGAACCGGGTCTACACGATGCGCGGCATCGTCTATGCCGACGACAGCGACTCCAGCATCACCCTGCAGGCCAACTCCGACGCGCTGGAGCAGGCCACCCGGGCCGGCGCCGACTCGGTGCGCGCCCTGGGCCTGGCCAATTTCGCCGACTACCACCTGCGCCAGGGCCATCCGGCGCGCGCGCTGGAACTCGCCGAGCAGGCCCTGCCGCTGGCGCGCGACACCCGCAACATCAGCGCCGAGAGCGTGGCGCGCTCCAACATCGGTCTGGCCAAGATCGCCATGGGCCGCGTTGCCGAGGGCCGCGACGACGTGCGCGCCGGCATCACGCTGGACGAGCAGCAGGGCGCCCTGGCCTATGCCTCGGCCGGCTGGCAGGAGCTGGCGGGTTATCTGGAGAAGGCTGGCGACCTGGCCGGCGCCATCGCCGCCTACCGCGAGCACCGCCGCATGGACGAGCGCGTGCTGCGCGACGAGACCCGCAAGCTGCTGCTGGAGGCCCAGGAGCGTCAGGACGCCGAGCAGCGCGCCCGCGACATCGAGCTGCTCAACCGCGACAATGCCCTCAAGGCCGAGCAGGTCCACCAGCGCAACCTGGCGCTGACGCTGTGGTCGGCCATGGGCGGCTGCGTCCTCGTGTCGCTGGGCCTGCTCTACCAGGCCTTCCGCCGTGTGCGCCGCACCAACGAGGCCCTGGCCCACAGCAACGCCTCGCTGAAGCGCCAGAGCGAGACCGACCCGCTAACCGGCCTGGCCAACCGCCGCCACTTCCAGGCCGCCATCAAGAGCCTGGCCAGCGGCGGCGGCCTCGCCGCCAGCGTCTTCCTCATCGACATCGACCACTTCAAGCGCATCAACGACGGCTTCGGCCATGCGGCCGGCGATGCCGTTCTCATCGAGATCGCCGGCCGGCTGCGCCAGGCGGTGCGTGACGACGATCTCATCGTGCGCTGGGGCGGCGAGGAATTCCTCATCGTCGCGCGCAGCCGCGAGGGCATGTTCGCGCCCCAGCTGGCCCAGCGCCTGCTCGACCTCGTCGGCGGCAAGCCCGTCGTCTACGAAGGGCGCGAGGTGCCCGTGACGGCTTCCATCGGCTTCGTCAGCCTGCCGGTGCCGCCGCATGGCCTGCGCCTGTCGTGGGAGCGCGCCATCGACCTGGTCGACACCGTCATGTATCTCGCCAAGGCCCATGGCCGCAACAAGGCCTATGGCGTCGAACGCATCCATGCCGAGGACGCCCTGGCCGCGGCCCAGTTGACGGCCCGGCTGGAGGCCGCCTGGGCGGAGGGTCAGGTCGGCCTGCAGGCCTTGAGCGGCCCGGTTCGCCCGGCCGACAGCAGCTTCCACCCCGACACGGCCAGCCGGCCGGCCAACGCATGAGCCGCCGCACGGCCGCCCTGCTGCTGTCGCTGGCCTTCGGCATGGCCGGGGCCGCGCCCGTCGTCGCGCCCGACCCGGTGGCCGAGGACACCCTGCTGGCCAACATCACCCGGCGTGCCTTTGATGCGCCCGAGGCCATGCTGGCCGAACTGCAGCAGCGCTGGCCCACCCACGCCGAGCCCGGCCAGCCGCGCGAGGCGCCATGGCTGATGGCGCGCGGCCGCGTGCTGCTGGCCGCCGGCCGCGCCGAGGCCGCCGATGCCGTCGCCGTGCAGCTGATGGCGCGTGAAGACGGTGTCGACCGCAGCTGGCTGCTGCGCGCGCTGGCGCAGGAGCGCACCGGCAAGTCCGCCTCGACCCTGGCCAGCCGCGCTCTGTCGGGCTTGGACAAGCACTGCCCGGCCGGCGATGAGGTGCGCGCCGTGCGCGAGCTGGGCTGCGACTTCCGCAGCGCCTGGGAGGCCTTGCGCATCCTGCAGCGCGAGCAGTACGCCCAGGGCGCCTTTGCGCTCTCCGAGGCCAGCATCCGGCGCGCGCTGGCTTTGGTCAAGGCCGGCGAGGACAAGCATCTGGTCGCCCTCACCCACGGCATGCTCGCCGTGTCCCTGCAGGCTCAGGACCGGCTGGACGCCGCGCGCGCGGAGCTGCGCACGGCCGCCACGGAAGCCGCGGGCGACCTCGTCGCGGGCGCGCGGGTGCGCAACTCCGAAGCCGCCGTCGAGCGCCGGGCCAAGGACATGCCGGCCTCGCGCAGCGCCGTCGAGGCCGCCCTGCTGCTGGCCGAGCAGGCCGACGCGCCGCATCTGGCGGCGCAGCTGCGCTCCAACCTCGTCGATTCGTATATGCACCTGGGCCTGGCGAAGGAGGCCATCGCGGCCGCCCAGCGCGCCCTGCCGGTGCTGCAGCGTTTCGGTGACCGCTTCTATGAGCGCAGCACGCACCACAACCTGGCTGTCGCCCACATCAAGCTGCGCCAGTTCGACCAGGCCCGCATGGAGCTTGCCAAGGTGGGCGAGTTTGGCACCGATCCGGCCGACCTCGTCTATCGTGCCCGCGAGCTGCGCGAGCTGGCCGAGACCTGGGCCGAGGCCGGCCAGTACAAGGAGGCCCTGGCCGCCCTGCATGCGGAGCGCGACCTCAACACCCGCGCCAACGAACGCAATCGCGCTGCCGCGCTGGAAGAGCTGGGTCGCAAATACGACAGCGCCGCCAAGCAGCGCGACCTCGACCTGCTGGCCCGCGATGGCCAGCTCAAGGACCAGCAGATCGCCAACCAGCAGCTCGCGCAGCAGGTGGGCTTTGCCGTCGGCGCGCTGCTGCTGCTGTCGGTGGCCCTGATCGGCGTGACCCTGGTGCGCATGCGCCGTGCCCAGGCCCGCCTGACGGCCAACCAGAGCCTGCTGCGCGCCCAGAGCGAGCGCGATCCGCTGACCGACCTCTCCAACCGCCGCCACTTCCTGGCCGTCATGGACCAGGGGGCCCGCGAGGCCAAGGGCGGAGGCTTCGTCGGCGCGCTGATGATGATCGACATCGATCACTTCAAGAACGTCAACGACTGGCACGGCCATGCCGCCGGCGACGCCGTCATCGTCGAGGTGGCGCGCCGCATCAAGGCCGCGGTGCGCGACACCGATCTCGTCGTGCGCTGGGGCGGCGAGGAGTTCCTCGTCTTCGCGCCCGAACTGCCCGGCGACGACCTCGCGCTGATGGCCGAGCGCATCCTGCGCTCCATCGGCGGCCAGCCGGTCGAGACGCCCGAGGGCCCGCTGCGCGTCACGGCGTCGATGGGCTTTGCCAGCTTCCCGCTGGGCGGCGCGGCCGGTGCCGGCCTGCGTCTGCATTGGGAGCAGGCCGTCAACTGGGCCGACATGGTGCTCTACAAGGCCAAGGCCGAGGGCCGCAATCGCGGCGTCGGCATCAGCGCCGTCGAGGCGCCCGACAACCACTCGATGGCCGCCGTGCTGCAGGACTTCGACGCCGCCTGCATGAATGGCCAGGTCAGGCTCAGGCAGTTGCCGGGCCCCGCATGAGGTTGTCGATGCAGCGCCGCCACCTGATGTTGTGGCTGGCCTCCTCGGCGGCGCCGGCCGTCCACTCCCAACCCAACGGGCCGTGGCCGACGCGGCCGCTGCGCATCGTCGTGCCCTATCCGGCCGGCGGTGCGTCCGACGTCGCCGCCCGCCTGCTTGCTCCCGAGCTGCAACGCAGCCTGGGTCAACCGGTGACGATCGAAGTCAGGCCGGGCGCCGACGGCAATATCGGCACGGCCGAGGTTGCCGGCGCGAGCGACGGCCACACCCTGCTGATGGGCAGCGTCGGCACCCATGTCATCAACCCGCTGCTGTCGCGGCGCCTGCCCTACGACGCCATCAAGGACTTCGCCCCGGTCTCCCTCGTCGCCACCGTGCCGCTGGTGCTGGTGATGAATCCGGCCGTGGCCCAGAGCCTGGGCGTGCGCCGCCTGACCGATCTCGTCCATGCGGCCACGGCCCAGCCCGGTCGCCTGCACATCGCCTCCGGCGGCAACGGCAACCCTTCGCACCTGGCCGGCGAGCTGTTCAAGCGCCTGACCCAGACTTATATGCTGCACTTTCCCTATCGCAGCACGGTCTCGGCCCAGCAGGACGTCGTTGCCGGCAACATGGACCTGATGTTCGACACCCTGCCCTCGGCCCTGCCCCAGATCAGGTCCGGCAAGCTGCTGGCGCTGGCGGTGACGAGTGCCCGGCGCAGCCCCAGCCTGCCGGAGCTGCCCACCGTCGAGGAGGCCGGCGGGCCGGTCTTGAAGGGCTACGAGGCCAGTGCCTGGATCGGCCTGTTCGCACCCAGCAGCCAGCCGGCCGACCAGCTCGCGCGCCTGCAGCGCGACAGCGTCACGGCGCTCGCGAGCTCGACGGTGCGCGAGCGCCTGACCAGCCGTGGCATGCTCGTGCAAGGCAGCGGCGGCCCCGAGTTTGCCGCGCTGATTGCCGCCGAGACGGCCAAGTGGGCGCGCGTCGTCCAACTCTCGGGTGTCAAAGTCGACAGATAGAGTGAGCCCCTCGCCCAGTCTTGCCCGCTAAACGCGGCAATCCTGGTCGGTCCCCCGCGGGGACGACGATGCACGCGGCATTGAGCCGCATGCACATCGCCAACGCGGGCCGGCTAGGGAGCGGCCCGGCGCTCGGCCCGAATACGAACAACTGCGATGGAGACTGCCATGAAGTTGAACCGCCGCCAGGTCACCGCCTTGGCCGGCAGCGTCGCGCTGCCCGCCTTCGCGCAAGCCTCATGGCCCAGCAAGCCCATCCGCCTCGTCGTGCCCTTCACGCCCGGCGGCACCACCGACCTGCTGGCGCGCGCGATGGCGCCCGAGCTGCAGCAGCGCCTGGGCCAGGCCGTCGTCGTCGACAACAAGGCCGGCGCGGGCGGCAACATCGGCTCGGCCGAAGTCGCCAAGGCCACCGACGGCCACACGCTGCTGATGGGCACCGTCGGCACGCATGCCATCAACAGCGCGCTGTATCCCAAGCTGCCCTATGACCCGGTGAAGGATTTCGCGCCCATCACGCTGGTGGCGGCCGTGCCCAATGTGCTGGTGCTGAACCCGGCCAATGCCGAACGCCTTGGCATCAAGACGGTGGCCGATCTGATCCGTGTCGCCCGCGCCAACCCCGGCAAGCTCAACATGGCGTCCAGCGGCAACGGCACGTCCATCCACCTGGCCGGCGAGCTGTTCAAGAGCATGACGGGCAGCTACATGCTGCACTTCCCCTACCGCGGCTCGGGCCCGGCCCTGCTGGACCTGATCGCCGGCAATATGGACCTGATGTTCGACAACCTGCCCTCGGCCCTGCCGCAGATCAGGGCCGGCAAGCTGCTGGCCATCGCAGTCACCAGCGCCCAGCGCAGCCCCGCCGTGCCCGACCTGCCGACGGTGGCCGAGGCCGGTGGCGCGGTGCTGAAGGGCTATGAGGCCAGCTCCTGGTTCGGCCTGCTGGCGCCCGTGCATCAGCCGGCCGACCAGGTCGCCCGCCTGCAGCGCGAAGCGGCGGCGGCGCTGAACACGCCGGCCCTGCGCGAGCGGCTGGCGGGACAGGGGGCGGTGGCCGGTGGCGGCACGTCGGCGGAGTTCGCGGCGCTGATCGCCGCAGAAACTGCCAAGTGGGCCAAGGTCGTGAAGGCATCGGGCGCGAAAGTCGATTAAATGGAGCCCCTCGTCCAAGGCATACCTTGGCCGGTCCCCCGAGCAACTGTGTTCGGTGTCAAGCCTCTGATGGAGACTGCAGATGCTTGACGGCATTCCAGGTCGC
>NZ_JBYSZK010000026.1:0-38687 GCF_058787015.1 Roseateles sp. FW305-36
CCCCCCCCCCCCCCCCCCCCCCCCCCCCCCCCCCCCCCCCCCCCCCCCCCCCCCCCCCCCCCCCCCCCCCCCCCGCCGCCGGATGCCTGACGACACCCTCGACACCGAACTCCTGGCCCTGCCGCCCTCGCTGCGGCTGCTGGCCGCGCGCGGCATGGCGCGCAGCTATCGCAAGGGCATCGTGCTGATCGAGGAGGGCTCGGTCGGCGACAACCTCTATCTGATCCTGTCCGGCTCGCTGCGCGCCTTCAGCAGCGACGCCCGCGGCCGCGAGATCACCTACGGCGTCTACGGCCCCGGCGAATACGTCGGCGAGATGAGCCTGGACGGCGGGCCGCGTTCGGCCAGCGTCATCACCGAGGAGGCCAGCCGCCTCGTCATGGTCACGCGGGCCAGCCTGCTGACCCATATCAGCGAGCATCCCGAGTTCGCCTTCGAGCTGCTGACCAAGGTCATCCGCCGCGCCCGTGCTGCGACGCTGTCGACCAAGCAGCTGGCGCTCAACGACGTCTACGGCCGGCTGAAGAGCCTCGTCGACGATTCCACCGGCGACGGCCGCCACCTGGAGCTGACCCACCAGGGCATGGCCCAGCGCCTGGGCTGCTCGCGCGAGATGGTGTCCAAGCTGGTCAAGGACCTGGAGCTGGGCGGCTATCTGAAGCGCGTGGCCGCCGGCGAATACCAGCGCCTGAAGAACCTGCCGGCGCGCTGGTAGCCGGACGTCAACTCGACCGTACCGGCAGCGGCGGCGCCACCGGGAAGCGCTGGTCCGGCTTGGGCGCCCGCTTGTAGAGACCTTCGACCTTGGGCAGGTTGGCCTGGATGTCGCGAACACGCGTCGCGCTGGCCGGGTGGGTGGACAGCCACTGCGGCGGTGCGCCCTTGTTGGCCGCCATCATCTTTTCCCACAGCCGCACGGCGGCGGCCGGGTCGTAGCCCGCGCGGGCAGCCAGCTCGATGCCGACCAGGTCGGCCTCGCTCTCGTCATCGCGGCTGAAGCGCAGGTTGACGAGCTGGGCGCCCATGCCGGCCAGCCCGCGACCCACATTGCCCAGGCCGAGCAGGGCCGAGCCCAGTTCGACGACGGCATTGGTCGCGGCCGACTTGCCCACCCGCTCGCGCGCGTGTTCGCGCAAGGCGTGCGCCACCTCGTGGCCCATGATGGCCGCCACCTCGTCGTCTTCGAGCTTGAGCTTGTCGAGGATGCCGTAGAAGAAGGCGATCTTGCCGCCCGGCATGCAAAAGGCATTCAGCTGGCTGCTGGCCAGCAGGTTGACCTCCCACTTCCATTGCCGCGCCCGGTCGTTCCATTCATAGCTGAACGGGATGATGCGCTGGGCGATGTAGCGCAGACGCTGGGCCTGCGGGTGCTCCATCGGCGCCAGGGCGCGCTGCTGACCGGCCTCGCGCATCATCTGTGCGTACTGCTGGCCGCCAGCCTGCTCGAGCTGATCGGCCGACACGAAGCCGGTGAACTTGCTCTTGGGCCCCACGTCCACGCCCTCGCGTGCCCAGGCGGGCATGAAGGCGGCGGCGCCGCTGGCAGCCAGCAGGCCGGTGAAGAGGCGTCGGCCCCGCGCAGGGCGTCCGCAGCGGCCGGCGGCGCAATCGGCACAGTCGCCGAAGCTGCGCGTCGGCGGGTGGGTGAACTGCAGGTCGTCGCGGACCTGGAAGTCATCGGCATCCATGCCGGCATTGTGCTTCGACGGCAAAGCCCGGCTTCGTAGGACGGCGGCGCGGGACTGGCGACAATCAACGCATGGACAGCCAGCAATTCCGCGCCGCTCTGGGCATGTTCGCCACCGGCGTCACCATCGTCACCGTGCGTTCGCCGGAAGGAAACCTCGTCGGCCTCACCGCCAATTCCTTCAACTCCGTGTCGCTCGACCCGCCGCTGGTGCTGTGGAGCCTGTCGCGGCGCGCCGGCTCCATGCCGGTGTTCACCCACGGCTCGCACTACGCCATCAACATCCTGGCCGCCGACCAGAAGGAGCTGGCCCAGCGCTTCGCGATGCGCGACATCGACCGCTTCGCCGGCGTCGCCTGGCGCGAGGGCGCTGGCGGCGCCCCGGTGCTGGACGGCGCCGTGGCCACCTTCGAGTGCGCCAACCGCAGCCGCTACGAGGAAGGCGACCACGTCATCTTCGTCGGCGAGGTGGAGCGCTGCACGGTCCGGGTCGGGGCCCAGCCGCTGATCTTCCACGGTGGCCGTTACTTCACCGAGTTGCCCATCTGAGGGTTGTCGATTCCACTGCGGGTCGTTCGTCGTCAAGGCAGAGGGCCAGTCCTCTGTCCAACCCAGGAAGCATCATGACCAACACCGTCACCCTGCACCGCGTGCTGCGCTGCCCGCCCGACCGCGTCTACCGCGCCTTCACGACGCCTGCCGCCATGGCCAAGTGGCTGCCGCCGCACGGCTTCACGGGCACCGTCCACGAGATGGACGCCAAGGTGGGCGGCAGCTACAAGATGTCGTTTACCAACTTCACGACCGGCGGCGGCCACAGTTTCGGTGGCCGCTACCTGGAGCTGGTGTCGGGCCAGAAGCTGCGCTACACGGCCGTCTTCGACGACGCCAACCTGCCCGGCGAGATGACGACGACGGTGGAGCTGCGCGCCGTGTTCTGCGGCACCGAGGTCCACATCAAGCAGGAAGGCATCCCGGCCGTGATCCCCGTCGAGGCCTGCTACATGGGCTGGCAGGAGTCGCTGCAGTTGTTGGCTCAGCTGGCCGAGCCTGAGATCAACCAGTAAGCAGCTCGCTCACTTCGGACCGGTCCCGGGCACGATGGCCGCCATCGCGGCCTTGAAGGCCGGGTCAGCCAGCATCGCGTTCCAGGCCGCCATCAGCGCGGCGTAGTCGCCCGTCGAGATCTTCTTGGCATTGATCGCGGCCGTGATCGAAGCATTGAGCTTGACGAGGGCGTCGTACTTCGCGAAGCCTTTGCCCTTGAGCTGGGTCACGGCATAGTTGCTGTAGCCCCAGGCCGTGTTCAGGTTGTTCCAGTCACCGGAGCCCGGCTGGATGTAGCTGACGGGTGCGGGCGCCGGCGAGGGCGCCGGTGCGGGCGGCGCAGCCACGGGAGCGGGTGCCGGCGCGGTGGTGGGCTTGCCGCAGTTGCCGGTCACGTTGATGCGCACCCAGCCGGTGCTCGGCACGCCGTCGACATTGACGACGACCTTGACGTTGTTGGCGCCGGCGAACAGATAAGGTTGGGTCCAGATCGTCTTGACGACCTTGGGCGTGAGGGCGATCTGCGTGTTCTGCGCGATCAGCGTGTCATTGCTGTAGATGCGGTTGGTGCTGGTCGCGACGGCCGTGGCGCTGATCTCGTCGTATTTGAAGTTGAAGGCGCAGCGGCCCAGGCTGGAGATGAAGGCGTCCTTCTCGCTGACGGTGATCTGCGGCATGGCGCCCGATGCGCTGCCGTTGGCAGCAACCAGCATCGGCGCGGCCTGGGCGACGACGGTCTGGCCGTCGCTCTTGACGATGCGCACGAGGCCGGTGAGCTGGGCCGTGGGGTCGGCGGCGAAGCTGGCCTGGGCGAACAGGGCGAGGGCAGCGAGGGCAGTGGCTTGGTACTTCATGGCGTGGTCTTTCGGATTGATGCAAAGGGTGGGACTACTGGGCAGTAGCCGGCACCTCCCCGTGTGCCACGCTGCGGACATGACCTTGTCCGCCTAGGGCAGCCCCGCTGTCTTTTGCCCCTTGCGGAGCATGAAGACCGGTGGCTTTGCGTCCCCGCCTTTCGACGGGTTTGCCGACTGCATGGACGCAAGTGTGCGGATGTAAGCCGTGTTTTGTCCGTGCGTCAGTTCACGAACGGACACCCCCGCCCGGCGAGCGGCGCGAGGCTCGCGACAAGCGGTTTCGAAGCTTGCGACGGGCTTGCTCAGGCCGCGGCGCGGCCGGCGGGCATCGCGGCGGGCGCGTTCAGCAGCCGCGGCCAGCGCCAGGCCAGCAGTGCCGCGCTGAGGGCCGCGATGACCAGCGCCGGCATGGTCACGCCCGCCCAGGCCAGCAAGGGCAGCAGCAGCCCGCACAGCAGGAAGAAGGCCAGCAGCGGCAGGCCCGCCGTCCACGGTGTCGGCGCATGCAGCCGCGCCGGTGCGCGTGTCAGGCACAGCGCCGCCACGGGCAGCGCGGCCATCGGCAGGCTCATCAGCGCCGGCTGGTCGGCTGCATGCGCCAGCGCTGCCATCGCCCCCATCGTCAGCACCCAGGCGACGGCGAAGTGGCGCAGCTGCATCCAGGCCACCGCGCGGTTCAGCCCCCGGCCTTGAGGCATGCCGGGCAGCAGCGCCAGCAAAGCCTGCTCGCGGCGCGAATGCCACAGCATGGCGGGCAACTGCAGGCCAGGGCTCAGGCCGGCGCTGACCAGCGCGATGCCCAGGCCCAGCGCGGCCGACTTCCAGGCCACGACCATCGCCGGCCCGGCGAACGCGAAGCCGACAGCGAAGCCCAGGCCGACGACGACGAAGCCGGTGAATACGTTGATCGCCTGCCGCAGCCAGTGCTGCAAGCCGTGCAGCGCGACCTCGGCACGCGCCATGGCGCTCGCCTGCGTGGGTTGGGCTCCGGCCAGCAGCCGGGCCAGCCACCAGCGGGCAACAGCGTCGGCCGGTCCGGCCAGCCGCTCGCCGGTGCGACCGAACACGGCCAGGCCGGCGCGGTTGCCGCCCATGCCTTCCTTGGCAGCCTTGCGAATGCGGGTATGGGCGGCGTACATGGCGTGGTGAGCGGCGTCGCCGCGGCCGAGCACGCGCGGCAGCACGGTGGCGAGGACCAGCAGGCACAGCGCCAGCCACAGCCACGGCAGGGCCTGCCAGGCTGCGGCGATGGCGGACAGTTGCGGCGCCCAGCGTTCGTGCAGGCGCCACGGCAGCACGAAGCCCGGACCGATGGAGAACACGAACCACAGCACCCAGTGGCGCTGCGCCAGGGCGAAGAAGACGTTGACCACGGCGCAGCCCAGCAGCATCAGCGGCAGTGACACCGTGAATCCCAGCGTTACCCACATCAGCCCGCCCTGCACGGCCGACAAGGTCAGCCAGCTCAACAGCAAGGCCTGGCGCAGCCGCTGCACATGCCCCGGCACCAGGCGCGCGGCGACCGGGTGGTTCTGCTCCATCAGGCTGGCGATCAGTGCGATCCACAGGCCGAACAGCGACAGCGCCACGACGGCGGCCAGGATGGCCATGCGCATCGGGTGGGTGGGCACGAACCACAGCGCCACGGCCAGGCCGACGGCACACAGGCCGTAGAACAGCGGTCGCAGCCAGCGCGGCGCGTCGGACTGGGGCTGGCGCCAGAAGGCCAGCAGGATCTGGTTGAGGCTGGCGTTCATGCTCAGGTCAGCTCCGTGAACAGGTCGTCCAGGTTGACGCGCTCGACCGCGACGTTGGTCGGCAGCGCCGCGTCGGCCGGCAGCCGCGCCAGCACGCGCTCGCGGCCGGCTTCCAGCGGCGTGCGCTTGAGGGGCTGCGCACCCAGGCGCGCGAACAGGCCGGCCAATTCGGTGACGCTGCCGGTGAAGGCGCGCACCTGCTCCAGCAGCTCGTCCAGCGGCGCCTGCAGGGCGATGCGGCCGTCGCTCAGGAAGGCGAGGTTGAAGGCCACGCGCTCCAGGTCGGACAGGATGTGGGTGGAGAACACGACGGTCGTGCCGCGGTCCAGAACCTGGTCCACCAGCTCGCGCAGGAAGTCGCGCCGGCCGACGGGGTCGAGGCTGGCGACGGGCTCGTCCAGCACCAGCAGGTCGGGCTCGTGGGCCAGGGCGCGGATGATGGACAGGCGCTGTTGCTGGCCGCCGCTGAGCTTGCGGATGGGCTTGTCGCGGGCGATGTCCCAGCGCGACAGCAGGCCCTCGACGCGCGACTCGTTCCAGCGCGGGTAGAAGCTCTTGAAGTAGGCCAGCAGCTGCGCGGCCGAGAAGCTCTCGAACAGGTCGTTGTGCTGTGGCACGTAGCCGATGCGGGCGCGCACCGTGTCGTCCATGCGCCGGGCGTCCTGGCCGAAGACCCGCACGCTGCCGGCCTGCGGATCGCGCAGGCCCAGCAGGGTTTCCAGCAGCGTCGTCTTGCCGGCGCCGTTGCGGCCCAGCAGGCCCACGACCTGGCCCGGCAACAGCTGCCAGTCCAGGCCTTTCAGGACGGTCTCGCCCTTGGGGTAGGCCAGGGTCACGCCGGCCAGTACGGCGTTGGGAACGTCGGAATGCGGGAAGTGCGTCATTTGTCTTGCTCGTCGAGGATGTGCTTGAACAGCTGCAGGACCTGGGCCTTGGGCAGCTCCAGTTGCCGTGCTTCGGCGGCGGCCTTCTCCAGCGTCGGGCGCAGCAGCTCGACGCGGTCGGCGGTGGGTTGGGCCTTCTGGTGCTGGGCCGCCACGACCATGGACAGGCCACGGCGGCGTTCCAGCACGCCATCGCTCTCCAGCAGCGAATAGGCCTTGGAGATCGTCATGGGGTGCACGGCCAGGGCCTGGGCCAGCTCGCGCACCGACGGAATCTCGTCGCCGGCCTTCAGCTGCCCGGCCGCGACGCGACGCTTCACCTGCTCGATGAGCTGGCGGTAGATGGGCTCCGGCGAGCCGGTGTTGATGTGGACGAAATGGGTGGGATCCATCGTGGCTGCCAATGTGTACTAGTACTGTAGTACACGTGGACAGTGATCGTCAAGCACCCGGATGCGCGGTGGCGGACCTCTGGCAAGGCATGTTGAAGTTGGAAAGCTCAGCGAGAAGTTGGAAAACGCCCAGCAAAAAAGACGGAAACCGCGACCACTTGAACGCATGCGAGCCGAGCCGAGCCGAGCCGAGCCAGGCAGGCGCGTAAAGGGTTGCTGGACGCATCTCTGTGAAGAGAGGCTTGCAACGGATGAGACCTTTTCACCGGGCCGCGCGCGATCTACGCCAAGCGAAGGGGGCGGCTAATTCCCGAGTAAAAGACTCGGGAATCACAATTTGACAACAAGAACCCTATAGGGTTCATTCCTCTCTTCAAGAGGAGTTTGCTGGTTGCCCCAATAACTTAGATTGACCCACGCCTTGATGCTTCAAAGCGCGGTCGTTTCGCCCTTTTCAAGGACCGAAAATCCATAAGCATGTTTCGACGGATCTAGGTCGATACTTTGTGGCGCGCCGCATTTGCGGTTTAAACAGATGCAGATTTAGAATCTATTCGCCAGGTCGGATTTGAAAAGTTTTCCATAGCGAACCGACAAACCGTGCTTGGCAAATGAGGTTCAACGACCTCATGCCGCTCGAGTCGATCCCTCGACTTCGCTCAAATAGCGGCGCACAAAAGAGTGCGCCCGCGCAGTTGAACAGAACTGCCGGGCGCGTGGCTAAAACCAAACCGAACATAAGAAAGGAGTCGAGATGCTTAGCGGGCACCCCATCAGACTTGTCTAAAACCTGCCCGCAAGGGCAGGACTAGCGCAAGCCGCAAGCTTCATCCGATTGATCCGGAGGGGATGTCTCGTCTTCAGTTGCGGAGCAGATATTAGTTCAAAACGCGCGTGGACGCTACAGCTTTTGTCGCATTTTTGGCAAGGGAGGTGTGCTGTTCGAGTATTTTGACGAAGTATCTCCTCGCACCTTCAAAGTGGTGCATTTCGACCGCTTTCAGGTACCGAGTCGCCATTCGCGCGATGGTATCGATTAGACGCGCAGGCAACCCAATATCCGCAAAGCTCGGGAGAGTTTCGGGTAGACACAACGCGTGAAGGGCAAGCCCCCGCGGCAGTCCCCTTGTGGCACCCAACGACCGATGCCTCTGGCACGGTCTGAAGCGTGCCCCGGCCATAGGCGCAACTCCGACAAATCGTAGACAAGGCGACTGAGGGTGTCCTGGGTTTGCCCGGGGCGCTTTACGGATCCGTTCGCGGCTTCGTTCCTCCGACGCCACGTCCTCATTAAGCAGGCCTCGCCGCGACAAAGACACGTCGCAAGGCGTGTGGATTGGCTCGCCCCTAACGGAGCCTTTGCCTCCATGGCCTGCATCCAAAGCAGACATCAAAAGAGAGCTACATGACTGAACAACTCCGCTCGATGGAGCCGCTAGGACGCCAAGACGGTACTCCATCGCTTTCCTCAGACAGGCAAGGGGGACGAAATGTATAGGTATGGAGAGACCGAAGAGCGCAGGCTCAAGAAGATCGCTGAGGGGCGCGGCGGTGGCGCCGGAGCTCACTACCTAGCCTGGATCAAGTACGGTGAGGTCGCCTCGCGCGGCACCAAAGGACGTCAAGTCGAAGGGCGTCATCGCAGGCCCGTCCTCACGTTGAGCGATGTCGAGACAAGCTTCTTGGACGTATCGGACTGTGATCCGAACACCTTGGAGACCTACGACCAGTTCCCCCTCGACCTCGAAGAGACGATGAGGATTGCAGAGGACCTCAACGTGGAGCATCCGCGGTGCACAGACACCGGGACGCCACTGACGATGACGACCGACTTCCTGGTGCACTACCGGACCCCGAACGGCACGGTCGAGATCCCGGTTCAGTGCAAGTTCTCAAGGGACCTCCTTGACTACAACATCGCCGAGCACCTAGAGATCGAACGAATCTACTGGTCGCGCCAGGACAAGCGCCTGCGCGTGGTGACCGAGACGGATCGGTGCATTCCGGTCGCCGTCCGACAGAACTGCAGCGACCTGATGCAGCACCGCTTCATGCATCAGCAGCGCAGCGAAGAAGCAGCCACGCTGAGCTTCTCGCACCGAGCGGACATGCTGGAACACGCCGTCCTGGATGCGTCTCAAACCAGTTCGCTGAACGACGTTGCCCATTCGCTCGCGAGCCAGACGAACACGACCGTCGACAAGTTCACCGCGGTCCTCTTCAACCTGCTCTACCACCGACGCTTGGACTACGACGTCACCCGCCCAAACCTCCTTCAGCATGACGTACTGGAGATCGCCGCACGCACGCGCACCTATCGAAAGAAGGGTGGTCAGCAATGAAAGCGTTCCAAGAGCGCGACATCCTCAGGTTGGCCGACGACACCGCTCGATGGCGAGTCGTTCTCAAAAGCGGCGAAGACGCGATGCTGTTCGACATGGACGGGCGCTTGGCGTTGCCGGAGTGGCGAAACGCGCAGGAGGTTCAGGCCGAAATCGATGCCGAGCATCTGATCAACGATGGCCCCGGTGAAGCTCCAGCGCTGAGTGCCTCCGAGCGCCATCGAGCGGAGGAGCGCTACTCAAAGTTCGAACCCATCCTGAACGACGAAGAGCATCGGGACAACATCCTGTTCCCCGAGGGGCGGACGACGGCCCTCCACGCGCTGAAGCTTTTTTACTCAAGCCTGACGTTTAAGGTCCTCATACAAGCGCTGCGAGCATGGTGGCGAGGAGGCATGACCAACGTCAGCTTGACTGACAACTACGCCAACTGCGGACGCAAGTCGATTGACAGGGAGAAGTTGGAGGAAGTGCCACTGGCGGAAGCGAAGAGGCACTTGGTGAAGCAGTGCCTCTCGATCGAGAGGTCGGTCCAGAAGGCGCGCACTTCGCTTCCGGATCACACGAAGGACGGCCGGCCGCGCCAGAGGCGCGCGCCCGTCAGGCAAACCACGATAAAGGTTGATCGCAGGATCCTTCGGGTCTTCGTTGAGTACTACAAATGGAAGCACGCCGAGATGGGTCGCTCGATCCGCGACGCCTACAAAAGGATGTGCGCCGAGGAGCTTGTCACAGCCAACCGCGACGGATCGATACGCAAGATCGCCGCACGGGCTCATCCGCGCTACTACCTGTTCGAGAACTGGTACTACGAGCTCATCGACTACAAGAGCCGTCGAGTGAGCATCCGCGGCGAAAAGGGCTACGGCAAAAACGATCGTGAGCGGACTGGCAATGAGCGCTCAAGGGTTCGCAGGGCAGGCATACGCGCCAGCGGCGATGCCACGATCTGGAACATCTCCATCGTCAGCCGCATGCACGGCCGTCGAGTGGTTGGGCCGCCTCTGGTGTTTCGCATCCGCTGCACACGCACCGGCATGTTGCTTGGAATCGCCATCACGATGGCCGACGCGTCTTGGACGCTGGCAGCCGCAGCGATCGCCAATTGCTTGGAGGACAAGGTCGAGTTCTGTGCGCGCTACGGACTGAAGATCAAAGAAAAGGACTGGCCGTGCCGAGGCTTCCCAGCAGAGTTTGTCTTCGACCGTGGGGAGACGGACAACACCGGGCCCGACAAGCTCACCGCAAAAACGGGTGTCCGGGTCAAGAACCTGCCCGGAGACCGTCCCGACCTGAAAGGTGGCTCTGAGTCCGACTTCCGGACGTTGCAGATCCGCTTGAATGGGAAGACTCCTGCAGCCTGCGTGCAGACGTGGGAACAGCAGACGCGAGCTGGCTGGAAGTTCGAGGCCGAACTCGACATCGAACAGTTCACGCGCCTGATCTTGAAGCATGAGCTGGACCGAATGAAGCAGCGTCGTCCAGACATGAAGCTGCCGCCAAAGATGATCGGCAAAGGCCTGACGTCATCCCCGCTCGACTTCTGGCGCTACTCGGTCGAGCATGAAGGGGCGAGCCTCACCAGCTGGGATATGAGTGAAGTGCAGCTTCTGCTCATGCGCCGCGCCACCGCATCCATCACGGAATCGGGAGTGCTGTTCAAGGGCTGCGCCTATCTCAACGACGAGCTCTCGGCTAGCCACGAGTTCGCTAAGGCGAGGCGCCTCGGTCGCAAGACTGTGGAGGTCGCTTACGACGATCGCCTGGTCGATCAGGTCTACATCACGCATATCGAGCGTGACGAGCTTGAGCACCCGTTGATCTGTCGGCTCAGTGACAAGCTGGACCATCAGCTCGACTACTTCGGAAAGTGTTTTATGGAAGTCAAGGAGCTCGCCAACAAGCAGGCGCTCAACGATGAGGCAGCTCGTCAGTACCAAGAGGATTCGACCCAGGCGACCCAAGCAGGGCACAAGGCGATCCTTGAAGAGGCGCGAGAGGAAATGGCCGCGGCGCCGGACCACGGTACCCGTGCTCAGCAGAAGCGGGATCTGCCTGCAGCCCGGCGTGCCGAACGGTTTGCCGACGAGCCGCAGAAGGCGTTCCGGCCGGAGATCAACCGGCGCCAATCAACCGAGACCGAGCAGTCCAACGCCATGGGTTCGCCGGCGAAGGCGACAGACGTGAACGTAGTGTCATCTGTGCCTGCGGCCGCGCCCAGCAAGACGCTCAATCGGTTCCTCGACCACATCAAAAACCTCAGCAAGGCCGGAGCCTGACGATCATGCGAATCATCGATATCGATACCTACTACCCGGCGGAAAACGAAGACTACCGAAATGTTCCGTTGATCGAGTTTCTGGAGCCTGTGTATGAGCCGCAGGTGCTCAAAGCAATGACTTCGTTCCGGATTTGCACGGAGGAGGAGCGCACTGCGTCCCCTGAGCTCCGACTGCAATACGTGCAGCGGCTGTTCGACCTGTTTGTTCCTTCTCCAGAGCAACTGCAGGTCGGCGTGCACGTCTGGAACACCATCTGTCAAACCTACGCTCGAACCTACAGGCGCAAGACAGTTCATAAGACCACGGCGACATTCCGCGCGATGTTTGAAGCCTTTGCCGCTGGCGAACCGCCACCCAGGGATGGCACCGAGCTGACGGACCTGCCCAGCTGCATCGCTGTCATTGGTACTCCTGGATGCGGCAAGACGCAACTCGTCAAGCGACTACTGCGGCGCCTCTCCCAGGACAGCATTCTTCGACACCCACAGCACGCCTTCATCCACCAGCGTCTTTTTGTGTGGGCTGAAGCCGGCACCACCAAGACCGACAGGGCACTGGCGGAGGTCATCTATGAAGACCTGTACGGAACGCTTATCGCGGTTGGGGCGAAGCGCGCCAGGGTGCGTGGATCGGCGCGGCGCCTGGGCATTGAGTGCGCAATCATCGCCAAGATGATGAACCTTGGGGCTCTGGTCATCGATGAGATCCAGCATTGGCTCAAGAAGGGGAGCGTTGTAGACAAGGACGCCGTCGAGTTTCTGACGACGCTTGTGAACGAAATCGGCTGTGTCGTCGTGATCATCGGCACATGGGAGGCGCTGCCCATCCTGAGGTCGACGGCGCGTTCAAGCAGGCGGGTGACGTCACTGGGAACTTGCTACATGCGCAAGACTCCTCCGGGTGAGGTCTGGGACGCCTTCATCCAGATGTTGTTCATGGTTCAGTACACGACGAACCCGGTTGAATGCACACCCGAGCTCGTGAGCGAGTTCTGGCAGCAGACCTTGGGGATCCCAGATTTGGCGGTTCGACTGATGGCCTTCGTTCAAGCAACGGCGATTGCGAACGAGTCGGAGAGGATCACCGTGGACCTCGTCAGGGAGTGCGCGAAGGCGCACATGGACTTCATCCAGCCGGCGCTGAGGCAGATGAGGAACGGAGCGAGTGAAAGCGATACCTTCATCTACGACGCCGAACCCACCGACGTTGAGGACTACATCCGACAATTCATCGCAGAAAAGGCGATGAACGTCTCTGCCAGGCGGGGGCGGTCTCGCACCAACGATGCCGCTGCAGCGAAAGCTGCAGCGGCAGTTGCGACAGGGGTCATGCAGTCCATGGGGATCGCCAATGCGGAGACTGCGCAAAGCTTTGCGAACAGCGAGGCAGCGAAAGACCCCAGCGTACGAGCGATGGACATCGTGGACAAGGCGATCCGAGCTGCTAAGCGCCGCCCTTCCATGCGCAGCAAAGCGCCGACGAAGCAGGCGGAGATCGACCAAGCGCACGCCGCTCTGCCACCGCTGGATATCCGGCGAATCGTGCACCAGTGCAAACGCACTAAGAGTGACCCGGAGGTTGCACTCGACGGCGTCGGCCATCTCTTCCACATCGACGCCTGGGTGGGTGCATGACGGACTCGCTTGATCATGAGTAAGTACCACCGTCCGCTTGGCGAGTCTCTTCGGTGGAACGCACACCTGCGCTCAATCTTGGACATCCGCTCGGCATTGAACGAGGACCGCCTTGCGTGGCGGCGGTCGCTGCGGCTGCACGAAGGGCGACTACTAGTTGAGGAGGAACATGTTGTACAAGGATTGAACGCACGTCGCCACGATGTCTTGAGGTGCCCGCAGAAGTCGACCTCAAAACTCATCGTGACGGCCGTGGCATTCGAGCCACCGGAATCGTCGCGACCGCTCTGGCGCCGAGCGCTAGCGAGCGATGTCCGGATCTCGATGTCCGCTTGGCGGCCGTACGAACCGCCCAAGGGGCGCCTCCAGGCGCTCGGCATCCCGGACGACGTTGGCAGCAATGGATGGATGGCCGCACCTTGCAATGGGAAGTTAGTGCTTGTGCCTTCGCTGACGTTTCTGAATGCCGTAGCTATTCCTTCCGCCTCGACTTGGGCGCGGTTGAGTCATCCTCTGTCGATGGATCTGGTCAAGCACACCTCAAAGGACGACCAGCATGTCGTTTCGATCTTCAGGGATGTGCCATGGAAGACCCATCTGACCTTCAGCGTCAACTGCCTGCCGACGCTCGCGTTTTGGATGGAAGAAGACCGACTGCGATCACTGCATCGAGCGCTGGAAGGGTTTGGCCAGCCGGGCTGGACACTCTCGCTGCCAGACCGGCAAGAGACGAACAACTTCCTACTCAACGGCTACGAAGATGACGAGATGGTTGTGACGCAACGCATTCGGATCAGCCATTTTGATCGCTTCTTCCCTGGCACCTGGGAGCGGATTCAGTTGCTAGATCACGCGGGTCTGGTGCACCTGGAAGTGACTCGGGAAGATGGTCGCTTGGCAAGGCTGCGTCGCCCGCAGTGATGGTGAGAGCTGGTGGCGCGAGCTCAAAGTCTGCAACGCCGCCGCCTGCTACCTCGCATTGGTATGCACGCATGTATGGCCACACTTCGCCCGGTGGGTACCTGAAAGATCGCCGAATGTCGGTGCTTCAGGTACCGACATCCTCGGGCACCTTCGCTAACCTTGCGGCCATGAAGCGAGGATCCAAAATGGCGATTCAAAAGCCCTCCCCCCAGAACGCCCGAGATATCTGCGAGGCGCTGCTGAGATTTGAACGCGATGACAGGCTGCAGAAGTCGATCCTGCAAAGTGAGGTCGTGGTCATAAATCGACTGCTGGAGCGGGGCCTCGAGTTGGAGGAAGCCTACGAAGAGCTCCACGGCAAGCTCGGCCGGCAGCCGCCGGCCCTGAAAGTGTTCTTCGATCTCTTGCAGAGCACGGCTGCCTTCTGGAGCCCGGAGGCGAACCGGGAGGCACGAAAGGGCAGGAATAGGCTGATTCAGGTCAACCGCGAGATCGCAGACGCTGCATCTGAGCTTGCGCAGTTGTTGAATGAACGCACTGACCTAAAGAACCACTCAGGGTTTTCTTGCGACACGCTCTATCACCCCGTGCACGCCATTCATGCCGCAGCCGAGCGTCACCACAGCTACGAGCATTGGGTGAAGGAAAAGCTAGAGGCCGTCACGTACCAGTTTGACCTCAAGTACTGGCCGACCCTGGCCGACGTCGTGCAGGCTATAGGGGATGACGCGGCGGCCGCCATTCCGACGCCGCATGACCCCGTGACAGAAGCTGGGGCGGAAGGAGCACGTGCCGGCCTTGCTGACACCTTCAGAGCCTTCTTCGTCGCGCTCGAAGAAGGGAGTGCGCGGAACTTCGGCTTCCTGCCGCGCGACTTCGAGCTCACAGATCGCAGCGTCGCCATCTTGATGAGCTGTGCGCTAGGACTTGATCCGGATAAGGTTGTCGACTCAGCCTATGTGAAGAGACTGAGGCAGAGGCAACGCGAGCGCGCGTGAACCTACGCGTGCTGACTGCTGAAGCCATGAC
Source organism: Roseateles sp. FW305-36 (assembly GCF_058787015.1). Classification (NCBI taxonomy): domain Bacteria; kingdom Pseudomonadati; phylum Pseudomonadota; class Betaproteobacteria; order Burkholderiales; family Sphaerotilaceae; genus Roseateles; species Roseateles sp. FW305-36. The sequence goes on from NZ_JBYSZK010000026.1 coordinate 14,836, forward strand.
AGTACCGGTCAGGTCAATCCGGCCAGAGCGGAAGAGGCAACAGCTCCGGGAATAGGAATTCGAAGAGCAGCTGGTGCTGCTGATCCGCAACGTACTTGTCAGGGTCGTCCTTCATCTCGGTCCGGTAAGCCTTAACACGCTTCTCCCAGTTGCCACTGCGATCTTGTTCCCTGAGTAAGCCACCGCGTTCGTGGACCTCAAGAGCCCGCCGAAACCAAAGGAGGTAGTTTGGATATGACGCGGCGACGTAGTGGGCCACTTCGATGAACTGCTTCCGATTGATCCCTATCGGCTTCCCATGCTTCGCTGAATAGAAGGCGTTGAGCATCGCGACGGGAAGGCGCCTGTGCGGCCCGTAGAACCGCAGTGGGGTGTCGGTGAGCATCGCTCGGTCGCCCCAGTGCACGGGAACGTGCTCTGGAAAGCTCGCCATTTCGTCCTCTTGGTCGTACTGGGACGCGTGCTTGCTGGCGATCTCGATGAACCACCGCTCGAATTGCGCAGGCCAGGTTGCCCGCTCTGCGGCTTCGTACGCTTCATGGTCGCTTCGCGACGCCTCATAGTCGAAGAAGAAGACCTGCTGTTTTTTGGTGTTCAGCGTCAGGTCGCGGAACGAGACTCGCTGTCGTTCAAGCGGGCCGTCGAACCTTCGCGGGTCGGACCAAATGCAGTCGAGCATGAATTCGGCACCTGCAACTGAAGCGTTTCGCGTCTCGTGGGACACGACGAAAGCGTTTTGGTTGTTGTTGTAGAAGACGTCGTCCAGCGTGAGTCGCCTAGCTACATCATCGAAGGCGGCGAAGATCCAGAACAGCAAACCACCTTCCTTCAGATAGAAAAGGCGCCGTGCCGCGATCACGTCAAGAAACGTCGTCGACAACTGGACTTCGAACGCAATCTTGATGCCGTTGAACGTGGCCATCACGTCAGGCCTACGCCATCGGCCAGTGATGGCCCCGGACCATCGCCTTTCCTGATGTATTTCGCTGAACTGACCATCCGCGCTCAGTGACTCCACCAGCCATAGCTTCATGTCGCGATGCAGCCAGCTCTCTTTTGCTCCGTTGTACTTGCGAGCCTTGATCTCGTCATGGGACAGCTCACCTCGGGTGATGGCGCTGCAGCGTCCCTCTTCCAGGGTGTGGCGGAAGAAGAAGCGCTTTGCTTCCTTGCGCTGGCAGATGTACACCGGGGTGAAGCATTCGGCGCACAAGTAGGCTGGGCGGCCTTCCTCAATCGACGTGGCGACCTCCATGCGCAGTTGCATGAGACGGTCGAAGTCACGCCCGAACAGATCGGTGACGCTCATTTCCAACCCGCGCACCGACTCGACGACCGTGGCGATCGCCGGTTTCACAACGGCGAGGTTGTAGGTTCCACCCATCGCAGTCAAGCAAGTCCTATGAACGGGTAGGGACCAGCGCCATCTGTTCGGCATGCCGGTCCCGCTTGGGGTCTTCGACGTGTGTGACCGCCTCCAGGGCCGCGATGTACGCCGGAGGCAGATCATGTTCGTAGGCGCCGGCAAGCACGTGCGCCTTGTACCAACCGTAGGGTTTCAGAGAGGAGTCCGTACGAGTCGCGCAATAGACCGTGGCCTCGACGGGGGCCCCATCAACCTCAACGACGATTTGTCGCGCGTCGTAGCCCTTTCCGAGTCCCTCAATCCGGTCCAGGGCGGGCTTCTCAGCCAGGTCGATCTCATAGACCACGCCGTGGACCTCAGAACCCGGCTCATCCGTAGGCACGATGTCGCATTTGCCAGACCCATCGGTGCTGACCTTGTGCCAGAGCAGCTTGTGCCCTCGTAGCACCCCTTTGCCAAGCACACGTGCCGACGGAACGCGGGCTCTCAGCCGTGTCGTGCTCATGTTCGAGCCATAGGCAAAGTTGACAAAGCACGGCGAGGGATCTGGACTCATGTCAAAAGCCGGCAGCCAGTCCGTTGTCTTTCGACGGGCGCCCGCCGGCCATGGCTTGGCGGCAAAGATCCAGGAGATGCGGTTTGCACCGTTCTGCCAAGCGCGCCTGTTCGTCCAGCAGTTTGCGCAGGTCCTCGGATACCTCCGGGGAACCTACTTCGTTGAAAAGGCGAGCGACTGCGGGTGAGGCCACGGCGCTGCGAGGAAACAAGACCAACTGACCGGCGGCCACATGAGTCGGTAGGGTCAGCGAGAAGCAGGCCCCAGTTATGCGTGCGATGCTGCGCAAGAGCTGGAACTCCTTCTTCCAATTGACGTGGATCACGTAGAAGCTGTGTATGAGCCAGCTGAACGCCTTTGCGTTGAGCCATCGGACGTAGAGCCGCCCCTTCAGCGGTACCGCCTTACCAAGGCGCCGTGCGACGGCTTGAGCACCGGCCAGGTGGTGTGAGCCGCCCGCGTTGCCTAAGGTCAGCCGGCCATCCCATGCGGATAGTGTGAGGACGTCGCTTCCGGGCGAGTGGATGATCCGGATCTCATAGTGCGATAGAAGCGCCTGAAGGCCACCTTCGTCGACCGGGAAGCGCTTGAACTCGATGTAGTCGACCCCGAACGCGTCGACGCTGTCGAAATGCCTGTCATCCGACCGACTATGCGTGATGCACTCGATATCAGATAGATCGAACTGGAACTCATCGATCCGCCGCTCGGAGACGAACCGTCCAAACGGGTTCTCAAAGTTCGCTGGGATGAGCTGACTGTTGTGGTCGGTCTTTGTCACCCCATTGAACTGCTGGTACCACGGGCCGCGAACGAAGTCGAGGTGATCCCAGAGCACCTCCGAGCGCAGGAAGATGCCCGGACGACGGCCGCGTAGGGGCTCAACGGGCTCGACGTGGGCCGATCTGCAGGCTTCAGCCACATCCCGCCATGCCTTCGCCATTTCGAGGCGCTGAGCGTTGGGCAGCTTTGCGAGGGTCCTCCACCAAGGTTGCGTCGCAAGGCTTAGAACTGCCGGCGGCACGTCCTGAAAATCGTCGCGCTTAGGAAGCAAATTCTTTGAAACGTGCCGTATGACGGACCATCGTCCGGACGCCTCACGCATCGCAGGTCTAAGCTCAAGAGGTGGCCTACTCACTCGAAGTCTCCTTGACGATCGAGCCATTCTGCATGGCGCTGTAGGAGGACCACGAGAGACGCACCTCGACGATAGCCGTCCTAGGCGCCAGAGGCCTTGACGAGATGGACGACGGGTTGACCGTCTTGAACATCTCGGGGATCTAGTCGGCGCTTGTTGCGATCAACACGCGAGAAAGACTCACGGTGATTTTGCATGCAACTCTCTGGCCTTCACGTAGAGCAGCCAGGTCAAGCCCCTTGGTGCTACGTGTGAGGGCGTATCGGTTGCCCTCGTCGTCCTCCACTATCACCTGACGAAACTCGGGCAACACCGCGCAGACGACGGCTTCGACATCGCGCGTCGCCTCCTTCTCGGCGGAGATGCTAGGTTTGGGATGCATGGTCACTGTTATAGCAACGACTCCTCGGCATGCAAAGCCGCTCAGTTCGACCTCGGGTGTCGAGGCGCAGGGATGGCTCCTTCCGCACATGGGCGTCGTGGTGGAGCGCTCATGGCGGCGTATTGATGACGACCTCGATCCGGTAGCCTTCGGGATCGATCACGAACGCCGCGTAGTAGTTCGGCCCGTAGTGCGCTCTCAATCCTGGTGCTCCGTTGTCTGTTCCGCCGTGAGCCAAGGCCGCGGCATGAAACTGGTCGACCGCCTCTCGAGAGGCCGCCGCGAAGGCGAGATGGAATCCGTGGCCCGGTGCACGCGCGCCTTCGCTTCTTGCCGTAAGCAGGAGCTTGTCCTCTTGCCCGGGGTACCCGTATCCCACGGAGTTGGGCCCGTCCCAAACGCGGACCTGTCCTAACGGTGCCAATGCGGCGTCATAGAACGCCGCCATCACCTGAAGGTCTTGGACCCCGAAGGAGATGTGGTGCAGCAATGGGATTTCCATACGAAGTTGCGACCGGCGATTCGTGACGCGCCAGCTTATCCGCGCAGGAGCGACCAGCACGCCCTGTCTTTACGCTGATGAAATCCCTAGGACGTGCAGCGCACGGCGTGCGGCTACATTCCCCGTTGAGGGCTGCCGTTGGTGGCCCTCCCTGCTTTTCCTCCCTGAGCAGGTCCGACACGATGACAACGTCGGATTCAGCCCCCGGCCTCGTCCGGGGGTCTTCTTTTTACGAGGTCGCGAAGAAGCACCCAGTGCGTTCATGACCGCTTGCAGCTCAGGTAGCTTGGATCACTCGACCGGCAGACTTTCGAGGTGCTCTGCCGTTGAGAACTCGTCTCGCACCCAGTACATCAGCCAGTCCTCAAGGTCGCCTCGGGGCATCCAGGTGGGGCGCTCTTTAGGGCCGCGTTCAAGGCCAGGCTCCCACAGGCCCATGTGAACATGTCGCGTGATAGCGAAGCGCAGGAGCTCGGGGCTCACGTCAGCAACGATCAATGCGCGTCGGCTGTTGTAGGCAGCACCTCGCGTTTGCGCGGGGTTCACCAGGACAACATGGGGCAGCACCTCGCTCTGCTCGGCGGTAAGCAGCACGTGGCCTTCCACGAGTTTGAACTGCATCGCATGTCCTCAACGAAGGCAACCTCCTGGGTTCTTCCGAGAACCTTCTGGACTGCCGTATCGCCCCACGTTTTTTTCAAACTCTAGCGCAGCGGCATGTCCCTCGAGGAACATCGAGGTCACAACATGACGGCATGTCTTGAGGGGCCGCGTGCGACCATTTGGAGATGCTCAATAGGCTCCGAATCTATATCGCCGCGTACGTTCTGCTCGCAAGCTCTGGAGCTTGGGCCTGGGGCAGCCAAGGGCATCGCATGGTGGGCTACGTCGCCGATGCTGAGCTGACGCCTCGCACTCGCATCGCAGTCCGAAAGATCATGCACGCCGACTCGCTGTCGTCGGTAGCTACCTGGATGGACGAGGTAAGGGACACGCCGGAAGGCAGGACGATGCAGCGCTGGCACTTCGTCACCATGCGCGCGTGCGGGCACGCGCAAGCGTCTTGCAAGAACGGCAACTGCGCGTCGGGTCGGATCGAGTGGGCGCGCGAGGTATTGAGGACCGGCAGCCCGTCAGAGGCGCTGAAAGCGCTGCGGGTCTTGGTGCACCTGGTTGGCGACATCCATCAGCCACTGCACGCCGCAGACAACGGGGACTTCGGCGGCAACGGGGTGACGGTCACGAACAGGCAATGTGTCGAGTTCCGTGCAACGGAACCGACCGCCTGCAAGCTCCACACGTACTGGGACACGAGCTTGGTGAAGGTCGCAGCTAGAGGCATGTCGGAAGAGGCCGCCGCGACGAGCTGGTCCAGAGCATCGGGAGCCACGGCCGCAATCGAGTCGAACGGCGCTGACGTTTGGGCGATGGAGTCCAATGAAATTGCCAGGCAAATCGCCTACAACTTCGATGGGTTCAGCTGTAAGGCGAAGCATCTGTCGTTTGCGGCTGATGACGCCTACGACGCGGCCGGTGTCGCGACTGTCAAGGGGCAGATCGTCAAGGCCGGAAAGCGGCTGGCGCAGGCACTCAACGATATTTTCGACTGAAGGGGTGACATCATGGACCATCCACGCATCGCCCAATTCGAAGCAGGGGCTGAACTGCTTGATATCCAAAGAGACGGGTCAACCTTAGACGATGCTGTTGCGCGTTTCGCGGCCTGGATGGACCTGGCAGAAGGCCGTCTGACCGGCCAGGATCAAGTCGTGCTGACGAGCATCGGCGCGGTGCTCTATCGAGACGGCCTTCGGCGCCGCATGCAAGGTCGCTCCTAGGGCGCCTGAGGGGAATCGCCTCTTCGCAGTTGGCGTTCGACGCCGCTTTGGAGCTGAACCAATGGCGCAGGTCTTCGCCTGGGCCGCCGAAGTCGCAGTGAAGTTCGAGCTGCTCTAGACGGCGTCGCTACCCAGTTTGCCTAGGCTAGCTATCTCGTTGATCGTCTTGATCAAGTACTTCATCTCCTGGATCTGCTGGAGCTTGACGACCGCCGTGCCGGACGTCTGAAGGAAGTGCTCCGAGATGAATCGCTGGATGGGCTCAGAAGTGACCAAGTACAGGAACGCCAGGCCTCCAAAGACAAACCGGTATACCTTGTGTTGGCGCAGCCGAGCCGATGTGGGAGGGACCACGAGTCCTTCCACCAATGCCCTCTCATTCATGACCATGAACATCAGGCACCCGTACCTATCTGGTGGCCCGGGGTCCGAGCTCAACAGCATCTTCCGCAGGCGCTCGGCATGGGGGCCGAGCTGAACCTCACTGAAGGCCGGCAGCGTCGACATGCCCGCGCGCCAAAGGATCGACATCTGAAGCAGCTTAAAGGGCTTGTACTCCAGTGCACCGAGGTGCAAACGGTCGCCGTCTCGACGAACGCTGACTGGCGCGCCTCCCCGAAGGACCATGCTCACATACCGTTCCCACTTGGCGAACAAGCCTTCGCACTCGTCGCAAAGGAGCGGCTCCCGCAGCCCCTTTTGCAGGGTTCTAGCGGCCTCACTTGGATCGGCGCTGACTTGTTCGAACCTGTGCTTTTCGTCGTACAGGCCGAGGTACAGGAACTCTGGAACGATGTGAGACCGCCGAATCGGACGTTCAAGCAGGCACAGCGCGCACTTCATGCAGCCGACCGTACCATGAGCACATCAAGGTAGCCGAGAGCCCGCGCTTGCCGCCGTCGGCATCCGCGCCCTGCTGACCTTGAAGACATCAGCACTGGCTTGCCCAATGATGATGAGCGGGCAGCCTCACATAATTCCTGCGCGGCCCGCCGCATCAGCGTAGTGGCAGTCGCGATCAACAAGAGACCCGCTCCATGAACGAAGCCTGGATTCTTCAAGCATCTGAGATTAGGCGTCCATTTTCTCGGGCGACCTGGGTGCCCCTTCGTGCGTCGATCGATGACAAGAAGGGCAATGTGAAAGAAGTGGGGCATGTCGGCGACGTGTTCGCATGCGGCTCCGTGGCCTTTCCCAAGCAGCATCACGAATTCGGCGAGCGGTTGAGCTGGAGCGACATCGGTATCGGACACACCGTGGCCCCGTACGCCTACTCGGACGGCCATTACTCGCCGATCGATGCGTATCAGTACAACGACAAGGAGCCCATCGGGACCAACCTCGTTTTCGAGCATCCTCAGCCTGTGGTCGGAGGCCGGCAGTGGATCCTGAATCCGGACTTAGTGGTGGCACTTCGGCTGATCAAGGAAGGGCCGCATTGGGTCAGGCCGGAAGAAGACTTTGTGGTGGTCGCCCGAGAGACGTTGGACAAAGATGGCGGCCATCGCCTGATCGAGATCAAGCGCGAGTTCCTGATGGACTATCTGGCCGCGCGCGGGCTGTCCCTTCGGTTGTCGTACTACCGCCAGCGCGTCGAAAACGTGGCCGATCTCAAGCACAGCCCATATGCCGGGTTGAAAGAGGTCAAGGAGGAGCGCGAAGGCGGTAGGTACGAGCTACGCTTCAGGGACCTGAACGACGTGTTCGGCGGGACCTGGGCGTCGCTTCGAATGTGGCGCACCGACGTTGACGAGGAGGAAGACGCTCCCGTCATGGGGCCTGAGACCGATGACAACACTGCCTCAGAGAGCGCGAGAGGCCATCGAAGCGGCTATCCCGGCGTTCGGGTCGAAGGTGAATTCTGGCGGGACGAGTGGATCGAGCATCAAGGAAAGAGCACGCGTGTGCGCGGGGACGAGGACCAAAACCTTCCGCACTTCATCGTTGACACCGACGGCTCTCGGGAGTTTTCCGCCGATCTCAACGACGAAGACGTCGGTCGGTGGCTCTGGTTCCGCCCGTCCGTGGTCACCGAGCTCCTGACCCATCGAGGCTTCTCTCTGAAGTGGTACACGGCTGAAACTGGTGCGATCCAATCGACCTCGGGGTACTCAACCCATTTTGGTATCAACAACTCTGAACTCATCACCGTCTACGCCTACGACATAGCCAGGCTTCCCGCGTGGGAGCAGTTTCTATGGGCTGCAAGCAACGTTGCGCCAGAGGGCAAGGTCAGTGCGGAACTCCTCGCCTCGCAGGTCAAGACTCAGCCAGCGGACACCAACGCTGTGGAGGAACTGTTGTTTGGGTGCATGCGGCTTCTGGAGTCCGACTTCCGCAAGGCATTTGGGGTGTCGCTGTTCTCACATGACATTGACGATGCTGCATCAATGCAGCACGTCTCTCGCTTTTCGAGCAAGGACCAGCCTTCGCTCTTGCGGTTGGCCAAGGAACTCGTCCGAATCTTCTCCGACCGACTCGACGTGCGTGCACTCCGAACACTCTCTAGCCACCCCGAGAAGGAGAAGCTGGGCTCTAACAAACTGCTCCAAAGCATCGTGGCCCAGAAGGCGGGAGAACCACGCGCGCGTGAGGTTTTCGCTGCGATCGCTGGTGCCTACGACATGCGTCTCGGCGACGCACATCCGACAAGTTCGAGGATCGGCGACGCGCTGAAGCTCGCCGGCATTGACACCACAGCGTCGTACCTGCGGCAGGGCGAGCAATTGATCGGCAATTTTGGCCAGGCCATTTGGTACATCGGAAGCCTGCTCTTTGGAGGTGACAAAACAAGCGAAGGAAAAGGCGCACCGTCTAGCGGCATGGAACTGTGACCAGCGGCGGCTGGTCATGCCTTTACCTCTCTAATTTCACCTCGACGCACAGCCCCAAGATTGCCCGATGCCCTTCCTCGACCGCCTCATCGACCGCTTCAGCGAGTCGCCGTCCTTCGAAACCCTAGTGCGGGACATGACCCGCCGGCTTGAGGAAAAGGGCTGCACCGACATCGAGGTCTTCAAGGACCGGATGGAACTGCGATCCAAGCGTAACGGGCAACCGCAGACACTCAACCTCGGCAACCTGTTTCGCGAGTACATGACCGCGCCTCGCAAAGAGCGCCTTCCCCGGCTCCACAGGTTCCTGGACAGCGTCCTTGTCGAAGTGAAGATCCCCACCGACTACGTGGATGCGAAGTCCAAGTTGATGCCGGTAGTCAGATCGCAGGCAGGGATGGGGATCGCGCGCCAAACCATCTGCGGCGGCCCGGACGCGAAACCAGACACAGCACCCGTCCAGCGTCCTCTTGTGGCCGACTTGGTAATCGGCCTGGTGGTCGATCTGCCCAACTCCATGTCATACGTCAGCGAGCGCACGTTGTCCGACTGGAAGGTCACCTGGGAGCAGGCTTTGGGCGATGCCATCGAGAACCTGCGCGCCCTCCCGGAACACGAAGGATGGGTCGAAGCCTCGCCGGGCGTCTGGAGCGGTGAATGGGGGGATTCCTACGAGAGCTCCCGCATCCTGGTTCCTGACCTCATCTACCGCCTGGGCATCAACGACCCGGTGGCCATGGTGCCGTTCCGCGATACGTTGCTGGTCACCTCTGCGGCGAATCAGCAGGGCATCGACAGGATGATTCAGATCACGCATGGTGTCCTGGACAGGCACGGCCGCTGGTTGTCGTTCGAACTCCTGCGCCTCCAGGGCCAGACCTGGGCGAGTGCTTCCGTCGCCGGCACCACCTCCGCGCAGCAGGCCGAGATGCGCCTGCGCAACCGGGCGGAAGACTATGAAGGCCAGCGCCAGGTATTGCAGGGGCAGTTTGACGAGCAGAGTTCAGACCTCTTCATCGCCGAATACGCGCTTGCTCAGAAAGGGGACGGCCCGTTGATTAACTACGCGGTTTGGTCGGAGGGTGTCGACACCCTCCTGCCCGAGGCAGACAGCGTTGTGATGCTCTATCAGGAAGGCGGAAAGAATTTCCATGCTCGGTTGCCCTGGTCCGTGGTGCGAGAGCACTTCGAATCATTGATGGAGTCCACGGACTACATGCCGACCAGGTACCGCGTGCGCCGGTTCCCCGATCGCAAGGTGCTTCAGTCGATAGCTGCCACGAGCAATCTCGACTGAAGGCGGCGGCCGACCGGCACGCCATCATGTTCTGAAATGAGGAACGCTCCATGAGGATTCACAGGACCAGCCCCAAGCAAAACGACGTCCGCAGTCGGATGCTCGCCGCGGGCTTCAGCGCTGAGGAAGCGGCGAACGAAGCTCTTGTCGAACGGATCACCCGCCTGCTTGCGGGCTCGATCCCGAAGCCGCCCGCGTGGCACAGCGGCGATGGCGCCACCTTCGGAGCAGAGATCGGCGACTACGGTGCGGTCAATACGCAGACAGCGGCGGTCGTCTGGGACGACCGCAAGTTCGCCGAGTGCTACACCAACGAGGATGCGAGTTGGCTTGCAGCCCTGCTCAAGGCGCTCTACCCCAGCAAGCTCAGGCCTCTCGGGTAGGTCGGGTTTGAGCATCTGGCGACGCGCCCAAGAGGCCCGCTAGCATCGGGGTCTCAGCGCTTGGAGGTGTTGCATGTGCTACTCGGCCCAGGTCTGGTCGGACTACCGTAAGTACGTACGGGAGTTCCGCGCCAAGATCCGCATCAAGGAGTTCTTCAAGATCTTCTTTGCTCGATCGCAAGGGGCGAAGGTGCACATCCCGCGCGGCATGGAAAACGCCTTCGCCAATCCGCAAACCGACGAAGAACAAGCGATCTGGGACATGGTCCTTGAGCACCGCCGTCAACAGGCGATGGCGTTCGAGGTTGAATTGTTCGAGCAGCGCAAGCGCCTTGCTGAAGCGAAGCGCAAGCTCGAGTTGAAGGACACCAAGACTGCCCGGGAAAGCCAGCGCATCGCTACGAGCAAGATCGAGCGTGCGCTTCAAAAGATCGCAGAGATGAACCGCATCGAGCATCGCCCGGCAGATGACCGGATCTTCCCGATGAGCTACCTGCCGGTGATGTTCATGGAAGACGGCGAGCTGGTCATCAAGCCCATGCGATACCAGTGCCGTCCCGCACGGGCGCCGGCGAACTACGACAAGCTGTATCCCGGCACGTTCAACGCTCGCCGGACCAGCCTGCGGGACTTCTGGCGTGGCGAGTTTGGCAAGACGCATGGCCTCGTTGTTGCCCAGACCTTCTATGAATGGGTTAACCGACATGAGGCCGAGGGCCGGGCACTGCGGCCCGGCGAAGAGGTGACGAAGACCGAGATCGTGTTCAATCCGAACAACGACCAAGACATGTACGTCGCGTGCTTGATCTCGCACTGGGAGCGCGAAGGCGAGGAGTCTCTGGATTCCTTCGCTTTCATCACAGACGAGCCGCCGGAAGAAGTTCGCGCTGCGGGCCATGATCGCTGCATCGTGCCTCTGCGTCCGGAGAACGTGATGCCATGGCTTGCGCCGCACGGGCGCAGCCTGGATGACCTTGACCAGATGCTTGAGGATCGCGAGCGGCCTTACTACGAGCATCAGCTGCTGGCGGCTTAGAAAAAACCTTCTATGGAAGTCTGATCAACTCCGCCGCGCGAGCGAGCAAGTGCCTTCGCGTTCGGCCCACGAGCCGCATAAGACGAGCTCATGCATAGCTTCGAATGGCGAAAAGCGGAACGGCGAAATCAACAACGCATCAGGGAGGATGATGACTGACACCAGCAAGGGCAACGCGACTGAGGTCGCGACTATCGCTGCGTTGCGGCGTGAGGCAGAACGGCTAGAAGAGGATGCAACTTACTCCAGTAAAGGCCATTTCAACGCTGAGGATACGTGGGTGCGTCGCAACTACCTTCTCGGCGTTCCTGCCACTGCCCTAGGCGCGATTGCAGGTGCATCGTTGATCAAGAGTAGCCCCGAGTGGGCGACGGTCTTCACGCTCCTCGCTTCACTGCTCACCGGGCTTATGACCTTCCTGAAGCCCAACGAGCGCGCGGCGCTTCACCGGGCGGCAGCTGGCCAATTCTTGGAGCTGCGCAATGAGGCCCGATTCTTCCGTGAGGTTGACTTGCTTCAGATCGAACGGCTAGCAGAGCTCCCGGACAGGCTCAGGGCTTTGTCAGCCACCAGGAACGAGCTGAACAAGACGAGCCCGAGCATTCCACGCCATGCATTCGTCACTGCGCGGAAAGGCATCGAGGAGGGAGAGGCCAAGCACGAAGTCGATCAGGGGGAGTGAGCCATGTCAGTTTTGAGCTTTCTGACCGAGACGGCCAGAAGTGCGATGCTGTCCGGAGCCGAGCAGTCGTCCATCAATACGTCTGTGGCCACACTGCTGAACCGCCTCGATCTGCACTTCGATGACGGCGTCATCACGCGGCACTTCCGGTTCGGTTCATCTACGCGCGGCACCATCCTCCCTAGATCGATGGACGAGCAGTCCGACATCGACTACATGATTGTGTTCAAGGATGCCAGCGCAACACCGCAGACCTATTTAAACCGGCTCCGGTCCTTCGTTCAACAACGGTACGGCACGTCCGAGATATACCAGTCGCAGCCGACCATCGTCCTCGAGCTGAACCACATAAAGTTCGATTTGGTGCCCGCCACCATGAACTGGCTCGGCCAACTGCAGATTCCCAATGGAGCAGGTGGCTGGCAGACCACCAACCCGAACGACTTCAACTCGACGCTGGAAGGCAAGAACAAAGAGCACCGATCGTTGATCAAGCCCACGATCCGTCTCTTCAAGTTTTGGAACGCGTCCAGCGGCTACGTGTTTCCTTCGTTCGAGATGGAGAAATGGGTTTGCGGTCAGTCGTTCTGGTTCCTGTCGAATCAGCGCGATTACTTCTTCGCAGTGATCGAGGCTCTCAGCACAGATGGCTCGTATTCACAGCGGGTCAACAACGAGATCAGACGCGCGAAAGTCATCGTCCAGAACACCAAGCGCTACGAGGCCCAGGGAATGTCTCTTAAAGCCGAAGCCGAGGTCCAAAAGCTATTTCGTCTGTAGCAGCAACCCCACCTCTGCAACCCAAATGCGAGTCTCAGCCGTGAACCCGAAGGAAACCGCGCAAGGATGGTGACGGGCGTCGCTCAGCGCGGGCGGACCCATGAGAGCCGCAAATAGAGAAAGCCCGATGCGTTGGCATCGGGCTTTCACGTCGGGCCATCAAGCTGGGACCGTTTGAAGGCCCCGTTTTGACTTGCGACAAGTTCAATGTACCGCTTCACCTGGCGCGTCGCCAGTCATTCACGCCGCGCGGGCGCGTTGGTCGTGCCCTACGCTTATCGGACGCGTTGATCGCGAGTACTTGCCCGCGCCGCCGCGAGACTGGCTCGCAGGCACCCGGTAGGCTTGTGACTTCATGACCACGAGATGGGAAATGGCTGCGAATCCGGACGTCCTAAAGAGCTTGGCAAAGCTCATTCAGGATCTGCAGCAGCTCGTCACGCTGCTGCTGCAAGGTAGGCGTCCGGCAATGTCATCTTGAACCGGCTGTCGCCTGCGACAAGGATGCTGTCCACGTAACGTAGGTGGACGCATGACAAGCGACAGGAAGACACGGCGGCGATACAGCGAGTCGAAGAAGGCGCAGGTGCTGGCCGAATGCAGCGAGCCCGGCGCGTCGGTTGCCGAGGTGGCGATGACCCACGGCATCAATGCCAACGTCGTTCACCGCTGGAGGCAGCTGTGTCAGGGCCAGGCTCCTACCGGACTCGCCAAGACAAGCGAGTTCATCGCGCTCCCGCTTCCTGCGCCGACTGAGCCGGCCGCGGTAGCGCCTGATGTCCGAGTCGAACTCAGGCGCGGGCCAGTCTCGATCACGGTCACCTGGCCGGTCAGCGCAGCGGCAGAGCTTGCTGCGTGGACTCGCGAGTTGTTGCGGTGATCCGCGTCGACTCCGTGTGGCTGTCGGTCGAGCCGCTGGACATGCGAGCCGGCACCGAGGCCGCCCTGCGACGCGTGGTGGCCGTGTTCGGTGCCGCACGGCCTCACCACGCCTACCTCTTCGCCAACCGCCGCGCCAACCGGATGAAGGTGCTCGTGCATGACGGTATCGGGGTGTGGCTGGCGCCGCGCCGCCTCTACGCGGGCCGCTTCGTCTGGCCGCGCGACGTGACCGGCACGCTGAGCCTGAGCCGCACTCAGTTCGACGCCCTGGTACTCGGCCTGCATTGGCAGCACGTCGGCGAGGCCGGCGTCATCACGCTGCTATAGCTGCGCGTCCATTGCTGCATCTGCCGATGGCCGGCGCGGCGTGGGGCAGGCAGCATCGCCACTCGTGATTGCCGACGACCTCGACACACTCGATACCCAGCAATTGCGCGACGCCCTGCGGGCCGCGCGCGCCGAGGCTACGTTCAAGCAGGTCGTCATCGAGAAGCTCACGCATGAGAACGCCATCCTGAAGCGGCTGAAGTTCGCTGCGCAGAGCGAACGCTTCAGCGCCGAGCAGAAGAGCCTGCTGGACGAGACGCTGGACAGCGACCTGGCGGCGGTGGCAGCCGAGATAGAGGCGTCGCAGCTAGGGCGCGCCTCTGGCGAGCGGCAGCAGCCCCGGCGTGAGAAGCTGCCGGCGCATCTGCCGCGCCGCGACGTGCACCATGAACCGGAGAACACCGCCTGCGGCTGTGGCCAGGCCATGCAGCGCATCGGCGAGGACGTGGCCGAGAAGCTGGACTACCAGCCCGGCGTCTTCACCGTCGTGCGCCACATCCGCGGCAAGTGGGTGTGCAAGTGCTGCGAGCGGATCGTGCAGGCACCGGTAGCCCCGCACATCATCGACAAGGGCCTGCCGACGGCTGGCCTGCTGGCCCAGGTGCTGGTCGCCAAGTATCTGGACCATCTGCCGCTGTACCGGCAGGAGGCCATCTTCGAGCGGGCCGGGCACGCCATCGCGCGCTCCACACTGGCCCAGTGGGTTGGCGAGTGCGGTGTGCAGCTGCAGCCGCTGGTGGACGCGCTGGCTGCGGAGCTGCTGCGCCAGCCGGTGCTTCACGCCGACGAGACCCCAGTGGCCATGCTCAAGCCTGGCCACGGCAAGACACACCGCGCCTACCTGTGGAGCTACTGCAGCACGCAGTTCAGCCCGCTGCGGGCCGTCATCTTCGACTTCGCCGACAGCCGCGGCGGCCAGCATGCCCGCGACTTCCTCGGGTTGTCCGGGATGCCAGGCAAGCCAGCTTGGCAAGGCAAGCTCGTCTGCGACGACTTCGCCGGTTACAAGGCTTGCTTCGATCTGGGAGTAACCGAGGTCGGCTGCATGGCGCACGCCCGGCGCAAGTTCCACGAACTCTGGGCCAACCACGGCAGCCAGGTCGGCGAGCAGGCGCTGAAGTTCTTCGGCCAGCTCTACGAGGTGGAGCGAACAGCGGCCAATGCCGATAGCCAAGCCAGGCTTCAAGCCCGCCGAGCGGTCCGGCCTCTGGCCGACGCACTGAACCAGTGGTTGCGGCAACAGCGCCAGCGCGTGCCGGATGGCTCTGCCACCGCCAGGGCCATCGACTACAGCCTCAAGCGTTGGGCGGCGCTGACCCGCTACCTCGATGACGGTGACCTGCCCATCGACAACAACTGGGTAGAGAACCGCATCCGGCCCATCGCGCTCGGTCGCCAGAACTGGCTCTTCGCCGGCAGCTTGCGCGCGGGCAAACGCGCTGCGGCTGTGATGAGCCTTATCCACTCGGCCAAGCTCAACGGGCTTGATCCCTACTCCTACCTGCGCAACGTGCTGGAGCGCCTGCCCTTGCAGCCAGCCAGTCGGGTGACGGAGCTGCTGCCCCAGTACTGGTGTGCGCGTCCGCTCAGGGGCGGACATGACGCGACGCAGTGACCGCGTGCAGAGCCAGTGCATCGGCCCATTGCCTAACCCACTGATTCCAGGGCAACGCGTTGTAGAACCTCAGTAACGCATTGAAAGAGCCATCTCGCGCTCGTTCGTTATAGCTCTACGTTGCTATGGTTCATCAACCTTGCCAGCCGGAGAACCCGCTGCCTACCCGCGACATCGCCTACATCCTGCATGCCGATGACCAGCACGACAACTTGTCCACGACCAAGTTGCTTCTGGATCGCCCTGGCGTGGAGGTCGTATCCGCCCAATCGGCCGCGGAGGCGCTATCGCTCGTAGACAAATACGAATTCGCTTTGGCGCTGATGGACGTCCACATGCCCGAGGTGGATGGGTTCCAGTTGGCGGAAGCAATGCGAGGCGACCCCCGCACCAGCGAAGTTCCCATCATCTTCCTGACCGGTGCCGGCATGGACGCCGCTTGGGCGTTCAAGGGTTACGAGACGGGCGCAGTGGACTTTTTGATCAAGCCCGTCCATCCGGTGGTGCTCGAAAGCAAGGTCGGGGCGTTCGTCGCGCTTTACCTTCAACGCAAGGCACTGCGGGACGAGAAAGACGACTGCCAGCGGTTGTTGCGGGCCAACCAGCGCATGGCCGCTGAGCTCGAACATGCGCATGGACTCGCCCTGCAGGCAGCTTTTACAGACGAATTGACAGGTGTTCCCAACCGGCGCCACATCCTGAAGCTGGCGGCCAGCGCGCTTGCTGATCCACGGCGACACTCACAGCCTGTCTGCGTCGCCCTCCTCGACCTGGACCACTTCAAGAAGATCAACGACACCCACGGTCATGCCGGTGGCGACGCGGTTCTCAAGCACTTCTGCGCACACACGCAGGCCCATCTGCGTGCCGGCCAGTCGATGGGCCGCTTCGGCGGAGAGGAGTTCTTGCTCCTCCTGCCTGGCACGGAGTTGGAGGACGCCTGCACCGCGCTCGAACGGGTGAGGCAAAGCTTGGCGCCGCATGCCGGCATCGCGTACACCTTCTCTGCCGGCGTCGCTCAGGCTCGCGACGGCGATACGGTCGACGCCGTGATCGAACGTGCTGATCGCGCCCTGTACATCTCCAAGGAGCGCGGCCGCGACTGCACCTCAAGCGAGCTGATGGGCCTCTAGCTCTGGTACGGGGCTGGTTAGCTGCGCGCGTGGTCGCATCAAGGCGGTGTCCTACACCGTGGAGAAGCCCCGAGGCTTACGCTTTTTGCGCTTTTTGGGGCAGTTCGCCCATGAAGCGTTGGCACTCGTCTCGGCGCGTCGTCCTACGCTTAGGGTGGCATTTCGTTGCAGCTGACACCACATATAACCGGCCGGGGACCTTCAATTGCCCGCAACGCCACGGTCGAACGAAGAACACGGGGCAATTGTGAATCAGGCAGTTTGGGTAGAACCGGTGGGGAAGCTTGTGGTCGCGCGCATACGAGGTGTTGCGACGGAGGAAGTGCTGCGGGAATGCCAGTCGCGCGTCCTCGCCATCGCCGCCGACGCTGGATTGCGGTGTGTGCTCTACGACCTCCTCGAAGCCCAGGCCCTCACGCCTGAAGTCGCCCTGTCGCAGATCAGGCTTGATGAAGCCGGCCCAGGGGCCGATCTGCGTCGAGCCATCGTGGTGCCGAATACTCAGCTGGCCTACGTGGCTCGGCTTGCCTTTGGCACCAGCGACCATCGCGTCTTCTACTCTGACATCGCGGCCGCGTTCAGATGGCTCGATGAGCCTGACAGTCCGTGCAGTGACGATTTTGTCTCCCCAGGTGCATACGAACGCTCGGCACCGCGGGCGCATTGACGGGGCGCCACAGCGGAGGCTGGAACCCTATCGGCAACTGGTAATTGACGGACCTGCCTATTCCTGCAGCACAGGGTGCAAAGCCTGAATCAAGCAGCGCCGGCGCTCGGCGGCAGCAAACTTATCAACAGCCTTGTCCACCGGTTCTGTGGACAACGCGCTCGCCCGATATCAGCCAGGCACATCGATTGCTCACAAGGGCCACCTTTCTGTCCGCAACCTGGCCACATTCATGTTGCTGCGCGTTCTTTACGTGAGCCTGATGGAGCCGGGCTTGCACTCCAGTGACCTGCAGCGGCTCGTTTTCAGTGCTCGCCGAAGGAATCGACAACTGGATCTGACCGGCGCGCTGTTCGCCTGCGAGGGCCGCTTTGTTCAAGCGCTTGAAGGGCAGGAGGAAGCCGTTGACAAGATGATGCTGGAGATCGCTCGGGACCCGCGTCATCGCGATATCCATGTCTACGAACGTGCGCCCATCAAGCTGCGCATGTTCGCGGATTGGGACATGGCCTTCATCAATGACTTCCGCCTTCATGCGCCATTGCAAGGCGTTGTCGACGGAGGTGCATCCCCACACCAACTTTTGGAGACGATGCGAGATCGCGTCAACGCGCACAAGGAAGGGCCCTGCTGATGTCGTTCGTTGGCGAAAGTTGTTAGCACGGCCAATCGGGGCTGATGCGAGAGCTACAAACACAGCCTACCGAACGTCAAGGTGACTTAGCAGGACGCATACGCTGCAAGGGCTTACGCGTGCGAAACCTTGGCAGCGCCAGCTCGCTGGACATCTAGCGGACGTCGACCAGCAGCTGCATGTCCTGCGTTTGACCGTGGCGATGGAGCGGCGCGACGCCGAGATCCTGGAAGCGGCCCAGCACTTGGCTGGTGTCTGCAGGCTCTCAGCGGCGGCGCTCGCCGGGTCGCGGGTCGATCCGACTACACGCACTGCCGTCCATCTCATCGTCGACCTGTCTGAGCGTATCCACAACGCTATCGACCAGCTTGGCCCATGATGCTCTGCACTTGTGGAATACGGTCGACTTCACGCTACCGCTGATGCTTCATCGCACCGACCAACGCTTCCGCCTTGGCACGCCCATCCTCTGCACGCGAGCGCTCAAGCCGCAGCTTCAAGATGTCGCACACGAGGTCGGCAAGCCGTTCCAATCCCTGGGTTTCAGACAGGGCTAGATGACCTGGTACTTGGTCGAGGACGCATAGCGCGCCGAGTGCATAGCCAGCGACCTTCAGCGGGTAGCCGGCATAAAAGCGCACTGCTTGATGCCCAATGACCAGCGCGTTCTGCCGGAATCTCTCGTCCATCGATGCGTCTGGTACCTCGAGAAATCGGTCATCCAGTACCGTGTGGATGCAGAACGACTCCGACAGGGGATGAAACGGCTGGTCCCAGCCGTACCGAGACCCAACCCACTGACCATCAGGCGATAGGAACGTAATCAGGGCCGTGGGGCGACTCGTCAACGTCGCCGCCAACGCCGTGACGCGGTCCAAGCACTTGTCGGTGTGAGGCCTTAGCACGTCCAAGGCGTGCATGAGCTCAAGTCGCCCCGGATCGTGAATTGCTGATTTGGTCAAAGACGTGCCCCTGAGTCAGGTAGCAGGTGGTCTCGGCAAATGTCGTTCCACCCTGGGTTCTCTGCAACCTCGGCGGAGTAGCCCTTGTTTTCAGTCCGCTCGAAACCTGGCGACAGCACTGGAAGATTTAGGCGCTGGCCTCGCCTGTTTGGACCGCCTCGGCAGGCGATGCTTTCACAGACCTCTTCACCGCAGCTTTCTTCGCCGGCGCCGCCTTGGTGCCCTTTTTAGCGGGCGCCTTAGTTGTAGGCTTCGCCGCAGCAGCCGCTTTGGTCGGCTTGACTGCCTTTTTGGCCGGAGTTGCCTTCTTCTTGGCCGCGACCTTCTTCGCTTTTTTCGGTGCGGCCCTCACTGCAGTATTCGCCTTCTTGGCTGCAGAGCCTGCCTTCTTAGCACCTGCCAGGAATTCATCTAGCGACCGACCGGCGTTAAGTGCCGCGTGAATCCAAGCCGGGCGCTTCCCGACCCCATGCCAGCTGTTGCCCTGGCCATCTGAGTATTTGGCAGGCTTTTGAGCAGCGGACGTCCTGACTGTCCGCGTCTTCTCAGCTCGCGCGGTGGACTTGGTGCCGCTTGCTACAACCGTGCTGTCCGAAGAACCAAACAAGTGGTCGACGGTCAGTCCGTGCTGCGCGATCTCCCTCTTGATGCGCGTAATGACTGTGGACTGGATCGCGGCTGCTTCTTTCTGCAGCTTCTCAATCTGATCCATGATTTTCGAGAGGGACTTAGCCATGCAACGACTCCAGGTGAAAGTTCGTCCAAGAGTCTAGGGGGCAAACAACAACGGTTACCCTTCGCGTGCGTATCCGACGCTCCACGAAAAGAGGCCCTTCGACGGCTGAAGCCAGCGAAGGGCCAATCCACCCTAGAGGCGGTGGAGGAGACAAACGGTCGATGCTGCGGCGCACCAATTGCTGCAGATTGCGGCTTGCGGCTTACGGGGAAATGACAAGTTTCCCAGCCAGTGAGGGCGGACCGGAAATGCCCGGTCGCGGCTGAGAAGCCACCCGAATACGGGGCGTGATGGCGGACCGCAAGACTGCTGTCATGCACCTGCCGCAAGGTCGCCTCAGCGAAGGCCGCTGGACGGGTCGAGGAGTGCATGAACGGGCTTGCCCGGCCGCCAAAATTTCGGGACTCAGCAGGGCTCAGCTTGGCCTTCAGCGTCTGAAGCGTCATCCCGGGCTCCCCGCGGGTTGGCGCGATGGCGCGCAGACGCGAGCGCAACTCAGTCGCGCTGGGCTTCCGTGATCTCAACATTCCGACGAAGAGCGGGATCAAAAACTCCAACCCTGAGGCGATGGTCCTCTTCCATCAGGCGCTCAAAGTCCGGGCTGCCGAACTCGCGGCCGACCGCGGGCATGCGATCCCACAGCCTGTCTTCAAGCCTGCCGTCCACGCTCCGCTCACGCATCAGGCGATAGACCCTGCCTCGTTGTCTGCGCTGTGACGTCATCCGAAATCCGATGCCTTGATGGGTGGCTCAGCGAGGACGCGCTGGAACTGTTGCGTCGCCAGGACGATGTTTGCCCTGCAGCTCCAGGCGGCGTGCCTCCAACTGCGTACGCAGTTTGGCGACGACCTCCTGGGCCGGTACGCCAAAACCGGTCTGCTGAAACCGCGTCCAAGCGGGATCAGCTCGGGCGTGGAATTCGGCCTGCATGCGGCGGTCGAGTTCGGTGGATGTCATCGGAGGTCGTGCTTTAGGACGGAGCAACCCGATCCAGCGCCTGTTTCCAAACCTCTGGACTGCCCAGTTTGACTGCGGCCTGCGTGCCGACGTTCTCAAGCAGCATCGCCAGCAACTGCATGCGTTCCTCGTCGGACCAGAGCATCATTCCATCGATCACCTCGATGCGGGGCGGTATGAGCTCTGCTCGCGCCCTCACTTCTTCGGCGTTCCATCTTCGCCCTTCGACGCCAATGTTCCAAGACAGCATCACACCCCCCGTTTAGGGAAAGTTATGGAAATCGCATAACTTTCCGGACTACACGTAGCCGCGCGCAAGTCGCGACCTAGATACGTCGTAAGCGCCTACTCTCTTCTGCGGCAGAATATGATCAGCTCGTTCAGGCCTTCCTGCTCCTCGGCCAGCAGCTCGCCGCGCACCTTCCAGGTCTGCCGGTCTGGCCAGTAGTCGACCACCTCGGTCCCGGTCCGGATGACGTAGTGCCCAGCCGGGTCCACCTTGAACTCGATGTTGGCCCGCATCAGCCAGTGCGCCGCGCCGGGTAGGTCCGGCTTCTCGCCAGGCGGGCGCAACAGGTCCTCCACGGCCAGCTGCACCTTCACGCACTCGTCGTAGCTGAGGCTCGCCACGTGGGCGTCTTCGTATGGGATCCGGAGGATCTTGGCCATCCATGCATAGGCATCCGCGCGCGTCATCCGCGCCGGCTCCATCCACAGCCCATCGAACAGCCGGTGCGTCTCTGTCCTGGCAGCCCTCAGCTCCTCGTCTGCCAGGCTACCCATGGGTAGGGTGCCATCGCTGATCAGCTCGGTGCCGTCGCTCCTTCGAACTCGTGCGCCGACCTTGTGGCAGCCCACAGACGCATCGCACAGCGTGCAGCGCCAGATGTTGCGGGTGGCCAGCTCCGGACGCTCTGGGTACACGTCGGCACCCGTGACCAGTTCAACCGCTGAAAAGCAGTACGGACAGCGGTCCGGTGGGCCTAAAGGTACGCGCGGCGTGGGATCGGTCATGAAGGCGGCGGTGACGTTCATGTGCGGGTGGACGGTTCGGCGCGGGATGGTGTACTGTATAAATAAACAGTATTTCACGCCATCCCATGCTTGCGACCACCCAAGCGGAGCTCATTCTGACCTCCGCGCCCGAGCCGTCCAGTGCCGCCCCAGTGGCGCTGGCGCCGGCAGAGGCCGACCTGGTCGCGCCAGCTCAAAACGCGCCTTCCGCGGGCGCCGCGCTACCTCCCGAGCTCGCCGACACGGTCTGGCGGGGCAATCAGCTGGGCGGTGGCCGTGCCGGCTTTGTGTCCAGCGGCTTTCCGGCGTTGGACGCCGAGCTGGTCGACGGCGGCTGGCCCGTGGGCTGCCTGATCGAGGTTCTGCAGCCTCAGCCCTCGCTGCTGGAATGGCGCCTCATAGGGCCCTGCCTGCGAGCCTTGGTCAGCGGGGGGCGCTCCGTGGTCGTCATCGGCCATCCGAAGCGTCCCAACCTGGTCGGCCTTCGGCACCTGGGCATTGAAGAAGACAACCTGCTTTGGGTGAAGGTTGACCTGCCGTCGCACCGACTGTGGGCCACAGAACAGGCCATCCGCTCGAACTCCGCCGCGGCCATCTTGACGTGGCTGCCGCAGGCCCGGCCCGAGCAGCTCCGCCGGCTGCAGGTGTTGGCGCAGGGCTGCGAAGGCCCTGTCTTCATCATCCGGCCCGTCCAGGCACGGCACGACCCGTCGCCGGCTCCCGTGCGCGTCTTCGCCTCGCTGCTCATCGACTGGCAGGTCCGCGTTGAGATCTTCAAACGGCGCGGTGCGCCGCTTGAAACCCCGCTGACCCTCGACTCCATCCCTGGCGGACTCCAGCACGTGCTGACCAAACGCATGCGCCGCCCCAGCCAACTCATTGCTCTCATGGAGGCCCAACGTGCTCTGGGTCGCCCTCGTCACCTCGCCCACGCCACCGCCAGAACAGCCGCCGACGCCATCGCCCGAGCAGCCAGCCTCGCCTGACCCCCTCGATGGCCTCGCTCTCTGGTGTCTCCAGTTCACCCCCCGGGTGGCCAAGGCCGAAGGGTGCGCCATCGTGATGGAGGTCCAAGCCAGCCTGAAGCTGTTCAAAGGCGAGGCTGCACTCAAGGCTCGCATCGGCGATGAAGCGCCCGATCTGGGGGTCATCGGCATCGGCTGGGCGCCCAACGCCATGGCCGCGCTGCTACTCGCGCGCTGCGGTGTGCTGGATCTGGGCGACCGTGGCCTGCAGGCGGTTCTCGACCCATTGCCGCTCATCGAGCTGACCGCGGCGGCCCAGCATGCCGAAGTGCTGGCGCGCATGGGTGTGAACACGCTGGGCCAGCTCCGACGACTTCCCCGTGACGGTGTGAGCCGTCGATGGGGCGATGCTGTCCTCACAGCGCTGGACCAGGCGTATGGACGCGTGCCTCAGGCGCACAGGTGGGAGGTGGTCCCGGAGACATTTGCCATCCGGTACGAGCTGCCTGCGCGCGAGGACAACGCGCCGGCGCTCCTCGCTTATGCGCGGCCCATGCTGATGCAGATGTGTGGATGGTTGTCTGCACGCCATGCCGGCGCCGAGGGTTACACGCTGCGGTGGGTCCACGATTCCATGCGTGCCAAGGAAGTCGGCGATGGCGGTGAGGTCACCATCCGCTCAGCCGAGCCGATGCGCGACGTCGAGCACTTCACGCGGCTGCTGGCCGAGCACCTGGCCAAGCTCCAGTTGCTTTCACCGGTGGGTGAACTTCGCCTCGAGGCCGTTGGCGTCGAGCGTGTCACCGAGCAGTCGATGTCGCTGCTGCCGCAAAGTCTTGGCGACGGGGAGTCCTTGTTCCTGCTGGCGGAGCGCCTAGCTGCCCGCTTCGGGCCCGAGTGCGTCCTGAAGCCGTACCTCGCCGACGACCACCGTACCCAGTACGCCGTTCACTGGTCGCCGGCCGCCAAGCGCAAGGCACGCAAGCCTGAACCGGTGCCCGAGCTCAACGCGCCCACGATCCTTCAGGATGAACCGATCCGCCTGGCAATCCGAGAGGGGTGTCCGCACTACCAAGGGCCGCTGACGCTGGCGGATTCAACCAGTCGACGCAACACACTGACCCCTGCTCAGGCAGAAGGAGTGTTGCAAATGAAATACCGGACAC
>NZ_JBYSZK010000027.1:0-29375 GCF_058787015.1 Roseateles sp. FW305-36
AAGCAAGCGCTCAGGATCAAGAGCGTCATCCGGTTGTGAACAACACATCCGATGCGTTCTCACACAGCCTCCAGCGGAAGCGGTCAACCAGGGTCGGATCGAAGGTCTATAGTCACATCGCTCTCGGTGTTAGCCACTGAGAGCGGTACGCTGATTTTCAGGAGCCCGGTCATGCTACGGATACTTGCGTTGACAGCTGTCGTCGCACTGGGCGCGCAATCAGCCGAAGCTTGCATGTGCTTCTCGCCCAGGCTGCGGGCCGAATCGGCTCAGCGATTCCTTCGAGAAGCCACGTTTGTCGTCCATTCACGGGTCATCGCTGTCTCATCCAGCGGGGAGGGCACTTTGCTGGTGATGGAGTCATTCAAAGGGCCGTCCAGAGGTGCCGAGGTGAAGGTCCCAGCCAGCTCAGAATATTGCAACGTGGTCAGGTTCACGGTAGGTGAAGAGGCGCTGATCACTGCATTCGGGGGCAAGGTGGGGGGATGCGACAAATACAGCGCTCCCGAGCCCTTCGTGTTGGATGCATATCGCAAAGCGAAGCGAGCTTGACTGGTTGGCACCTTGCTCTGGTTGGCAGAGAGACAACCGCTTCCAGCCTGAAACCGCCTAAGCCAGATCGAACCAGATCCACCGCGCCTCGGTGCTGGGCGTCACGTCCACCTGCCTGACCGTCGACAGCTGCAGGCCGTCGCCGCCGCGCAGTTCCAGCGCCTGCGGCTCACCCTCCACCTCGACCTGGACGATGCCTTCCAGCACCTGCAGCCAGCCATAGCGGCCGTCGGGGATGTCGTGGCTGCAGCGCTCGCCGGGTTGCCCGGTGACGGCCCAGATGCTGACCGGTGCGCGCAGCTGCAGCACGCCGGGCTGCGCCACGGGACTGGCGACCAGGCGCGGGCCGTCGGTGGCGAGCAGGGCGCCCGGCAGCAGCTGGTAGCGCGGCGGCAGGGCGTCGGCGTTGCCATGCAGCCAGATCTGGAACAGATGCGTCGACGTCTCGGTGGCCGGGTTGCGCTCCGAATGCCTGACGCCGCTGCCCGAGCTGATGAGCTGGACGTCGCCGGCCTGCAGCCGCCCCTGGTGGCCGGCCGAATCCTGGTGCTCGAGCTCGCCCGACAGCATGAAGCTCAGGATCTCGAAGTGGTCGTGGGCATGCTCAGAGAAGCCGGAGCCGCCGGCCACGATGTCCTCGTTGATGACGCGCAGGGCGCGAAAGCCCATGCGCGTCGGATCGTTGAAGGTACCGAAGGAAAAGGTGTAGTGGGCCTGCAGCCAGCCCGTCCTGGACCAGCCGCGGGCCTGTCGGTCGTGGAACACGTCGCTCATCGTCTGGGGTCCCGGAAAAGGCTGAGCATGCGGGCTTTATAGCGGCTGCGGACCTCATCAGCTCTGACGATGATGGCGCGTGCCGGCGGTGCTTCAATGCCTGCGCTGGGAGGACCCGCTCATGCCCGTCATTCTTCGTCTGCTTGCCGCATCCAACATGGCCTACGAGAACGGCCTGCCCGCCGCGGCCAGCCCCTATGCGGCCATCGCGCAGCTGCAGGGCTGCAAGACCTTTGCCCGCGGCATCGACCGCATCAACAGCGTGCTGGTGGGCACGGCGGATTTCGGCGTGGTGGTCGCCTTCCGTGGCACCCTGCCGCCGCACACCAACCCCGACCCGCTGCAGACCATCCGCGACTGGGTGCAGGACCTCGAATGCGAACTCGACGCCGGCGCCAAGCTGCCCGGCCTGGTGCATCACGGTTTCCTCGGGGCCCTCGACAGTCTCTGGCCGGACCTGGGCCCCGAGGTGCTGGCCCAGCTGCAGGCGTCGCCGGTGAAGAAGCTCTACGTCACCGGCCACAGCAAGGGCGGTGCGATGGCCCACCTCGCCGCAGCGCGGTTCGCCATGACCAGCACCATCTCGGGCAGCGGCATCGTCGTGCGCACCTTCGAAGGCGCGATGCCGGGCAACGACGACTTCGCCACCTCCTACGCCCGGCTGGTGCCCGATGTGGTGCGCTACGAGTTCCAGGACGACGTGGTGCCGCATCTGCCGCCCAGCGTCGCCGGTCGCTCGCTGCTGCGCGGCCTGCCGGGCTTCGAGCAGGTCGTCGCCCTGGCCGCTGACTACAGCTATGCCCATGCGGGCGTGCTGTCCTTCGTCGACTGGAACGGCGATTTCGTCGAGGAGACGGCCTTCCTGCGCCTGGAGCGCAACTTCCGGCTCGGCCAGCAGCTCGCCACGGGCGGCGTGCGGCAGGTGATCGGCGATCACGCGATCGACACCCTGTCGGGGCTCTGGAAGGCCATCCAGGCCAAAGGCCTCTAGCCCCGATCCGAGGGGCGCCGGCCGGGCCGCGGCCGGCCGTGGCGGTGGACTCGTTATCCTGCCGCCCCATGTACGCGCCCTTCTTCGGCTTGAAACAAGCGCCGTTCTCGATCGCGCCGGATCCGCACTACCTCTTCATGAGCGAGCGCCATCGCGAGGCGCTGGCGCATCTGCTCTACGGCCTGGACGGCGGCGGCGGCTTCGTGCTGCTGACCGGCGAGATCGGCGCCGGCAAGACCACCGTCTGCCGCTGCTTCCTGGAGCAGATCCCGCCGAACTGCAATGTCGCCTATATCTTCAATCCCCGGCTCACCGTCACCGAGCTGCTGGAAGCCATCTGCGACGAGTTCCATGTGGCCGTGCCGGCCGGCGCGCAGACGGTGAAGGACTTCGTCGACCCGCTGAACGCCTTCCTGCTGGCCCAGCACGCGGCGGGCCGCAACAACGTCCTCATCATCGACGAGGCCCAGAACCTGTCGGCCGGCGTGCTGGAGCAGTTGCGCCTGCTGACCAACCTGGAGACGTCGGAGCGCAAGCTGCTGCAGGTGGTGCTGATCGGCCAGCCCGAGCTGCGCGACATGCTGGCACGGCCCGAGCTGGAACAACTGGCCCAGCGCGTCATCGCGCGTTTCCATCTCGGCGCCCTGGCCGAGGCCGAGACGGCCCAGTACATCCGCCATCGCCTGACCGTGGCCGGCCTCACCGGTGCCTTGCCCTTCGATCGCGCCGCGCTGCGCCTCATCCACCAGCTCACGCGCGGCGTGCCGCGCCGCATCAACCTGCTCTGCGACCGGGCGCTGCTGGGCGGCTATGCCGGCGGCCAGGCCCTGGTCACGCCGGCCATCGTGCGCCAGGCCGCCGCCGAGGTCTTCGACGCCCAGTTCACCGCACCGCGGCGCAAGCGCAAGCGCAGGCCGGACGCCACCGGCATGGGCTTGCTGGTGCTGGCCGCGGCGCTGGCCGGCGCGGGCCTGACCTGGGGGCTGCAGCAGCAGTCCAAGGCGGCGCGTGACGGCCGGGCCGTCGCCGCGGCGGCGTCTGCGCCTGCGTCTGCCGCATCGGCCGCGGCGCCGGCCGCGAGTGCGGCGTCCAAACCGGCTTCTGCCGCCAGCAGCGTCGAGCCGCCGCCCGAGCCGCTGCGCCTGGCCGATTGGGCGTCCAAGGATGCCGACGCCTGGGCGGGGCTGGCCGAACGTTGGGGCCTGCCGCTGCCGGCCCAGGCCGATCCCTGCGCCACGGCCGCGCAGCGCGGCCTGCAGTGCTATCGCAGCGGCAGCGGCAGCCTGTCGCTGATCCGCCTCATCGATCGCCCCGTGCTGCTGAGCCTGCAGCGCCCCGGCCGGTCGCCGGCCCTGGCCGCCCTCGTCGGACTGGACGGGCAGCAGGCCACGGTGCTGGTGGACGGCAAGCCGCGCCGGGTCGCGCTGACGGAACTGGCCGCGGCCTGGCGTGGTGAATTCACCACCTTCTGGCGCGTGCCGCCGGGCTATGCCAACCGGGCCGAGAACGCCGCGCCGCTGCGCGACTGGCTGGCCACTCAGCTGGCCCATTTGCCGGAGGGCGCGGCGTCGGTCGCGTCCGGCGGGGCGGAACTCACCGCCCAGGTCCAGGCCTTCCAGGCCAGCCAGGGCCTGCAGCCCGACGGCCGCGTCGGCCCCATCACGCTGATGCAGATCAACCGGGCCGCCGGCGTGGCCGAGCCGCGCCTGGATGCGGCCCGCTAACCCCGGAATCGAGCGAGCACGCCATGTCCTACATCCTCGATGCCCTGCGCCGGGCCGAAGCCGATCGCGAACGCGAGCGCGGCCAGGTGCCGGGCCTGCATACCCTGCCGCCGTCCGGCGGCGAATCGACACCTCCTGGCCGCCGCCGCTGGCCGCTCTACATAGCCGGTGAGCTGCTGGTGGGTATCGGTTTTTGCGCGTTCATCTGGTGGTGGCCGGGCAGGCACGAAGCGGTCCAGCCGGCGGCTCTGCCTGCGCAATCCCCCCAGCCGGCCGCGGCAAGTGCGGCTGTGCCCTCGGGGGCTGCCGTCGTCAGTGCGCCGCCACCTCAGCCCGCCGCCTCGGGCTCGCCCTATCTGGCGCCCGAACCGCCGCCGGGCGCCGTGGTGGTTGCTCAGGCCCCCGCAGCACCGCCGCCAGCACCCGCTCCCGCGCCCGCAGCCGAGGCCCCCATCCCGCGCCTGTCCGAGCTGCCCGAGAGCACGCGCCGCGAGCTGCCCAAGCTGGTCATCAGCGGCTCGGTCTATTCCGACGACCCGGCCAGCCGCTTCGTCATGGTCAATGGCGAGGTGATGCGCGAAGGCGCCAGGCTGGGCGCCGACCTGGTGCTGGAGCGCATCGGTCCGCGCGAGCTGGTGTTGCGCTTCAAGGGCCAGCGCTTCCGCCAGCCGGTCTAGCATTGACGCCGCCCGAGGGCCGCTGGCAGACTTGCGGCCTTCATTCACCCGCCCAGCCGAAGGAGACAGCCATGGAACAAGCAGATCGTGTCGCCCTCCTGTCCGGCTGCTGGAGCGCCTGGCGCCCCTGACCCCGCATCCCCTGCGGGTCCATTGATCGCCGCGCACGCCGCGGCCGGCTTCCCACCCTGTTGCGCCGCACGCCCTCGCGTGCGGACCGGTTCGCGCACGCGCGAACGAAGCCCCACATCAATGGACTCCCATGATCGAGATCGATTTCGAGGCCTTGCAGGCCTTGGCGCTCACACCCGCCATCACGAGCCGCGCCCTGCAGCTCGAAGCCCCCGAAGCCGGCCTGCGCCTGGCGCGGGTCACCGAAACCCAGCGTGACCGCTGCACCCTGCACGATGGCCGCAACGAAGTGCAGGCGCGTGCCCTGCCGCGGCTGCTGCAGCAACTCCAGGCCACGGCCCAGCTGCTGACGATAGGCGACTGGGTCGGCATGCACGTCGACGCCCACGGCCAGGCCTGGGTCGTCGATCGCGTCGAACCCCTCACGCAGATCGCCCGCCGTGCCAACGACGGCCGCCGCCAGTCGCTGGCCAGCAATGTCGATGCGGCGTTGCTGGTGATGGGGCTGGACGCGGACTTCAACTCCCGCCGCATGGAGCGCTATATCGCCATGGTGAGGGCCTGCGACGTGGCGCCCGTCGTCGTGCTGACCAAGCGCGACATCGCGCCCGACGCGCAGGCACGCATCGCCGAGATGTACGCCCGCCTGCCGGCCACCGTGCCTGTGCTGCCGGTCAACGCGCTGTCACGCCAGACCTGCGCCGACATCGGCCCCTGGCTGCATGCCGGCCAGACCCTGGTGCTGCTGGGCTCCTCGGGGGCCGGCAAGTCCACCCTCATCAACACCCTGGCCAACGCCGGCCAGTTGACGGGGGCGGCGCGCAGCAGCGACGGCCGCGGCCGCCACACGACGACGGCGCGATCCATGCACCGCTGCCCGAACGGCGGCTGCATCATCGACACGCCGGGCCTGCGCACCTTCCGGCCCGATGCGGATGCGCAGACCCTGGCCGCAGCCTTCGAGGACGTGCAGTCGCTCGCCCGGCAATGCCGGTTTCGCGACTGCCGCCACGAGGCCGAGCCCGGCTGCGCGGTGCGCGCCCACGTCGACGCGGACCGGCTCGAGAACTACAAGAAGCTGATGCGCGATGCGCAGCGGGGCGACCTGACGGCGCTGGAGCGCATCGAGCTGCGCGGCAAGTGGAAGGCCATCCACAAGGCGGGCAGCCAGCGTGCGCGCGAGAAGCGGACCTGAGGGCGTGGCGGTGCAGCGTTCAGCCCGCCACCTCCAGGTAGGCGATGCGCCGCATCGGCGTGAACAGCGCGCCGACGGCGACGACCACCAGCAGGCACAGCGCGGCGGCCGTGAACAGCTCGGTCACGTCCAGCACCCGCAGCGCCGCGCCCGCCGCGGCCGAGGCCAGCGGCGCCAGGCCCATGACGATGAACATGAACAGGGCCATGGAGCGGCCCAGCATGGCCGGCGGGATGCGCTTTTGCAGCCAGCTGTAGACGGCCACCTGCACGAAGCCGCCCAGGGCGCCCAGGGGCAGCAACAGCAGCGCACCCTGCCAGGCCGCATGCACATGGCCGAAGACGAGGAAGACGCCGGCGGCGATGCCGTCGATGAGCAGCACGGTGCCGCCCAGCGTCGACAGCCGCCAGTGCGGCTTCATGCCCGACACGGCCATGCCGGCCAGTGCGCCCAGGCCGTGCACGGCCAGCATGACGCCGAGGGCCGCGGCACCGCCGGGCAGGCGCTCGGCGGCCAGCACCGGCAGCGCGACCTGCAGCGGCCCGCCGACGAAGAAGGCGATGGCGGCGAAGTACAGGAACAGGGCGCGCAGCTCGCGGTCTTGCCAGCAGGCGCGCAGCGACTCGGCAATCGCCGCGAACACCGCCTGCGCTGGCTTGGCCGGCGGCGCGCTGGTCTGCACGCGGGCCAGCGTGAAGGCGGAGATGGCGAAGCTGAGCGCGTCGAAGCCGAAGGCCCAGGCCAGGCCGCCGTGGCCCAGGGCGGGGTCGCTGCCCGAGGTGACGAGCAGGCCGGCCAGCACCGGCCCGAGCAGCAGCACCAGCTGGCGCGCGCCCATCAGCACGCCGTTGGCGGGCTGGATCAGCGCCGGCGGCACGGCCTGGGGCAGGATGGCGCTGCCAGCGGGATAGCTGAAGGCGGTGGCCAGGCCGATGGCCAGGGTCAGCGCATAGACCCCGGGCAGGGTGATGCTGCCGCCGGCCGTCAGCGCCGCCAGCAGGCCCAGCAGCGCGGCGTTGATCCATTTGGTCAGCCACAGCACCTGCTTGGGCGAATGGCGGTCCACCAGCGCACCGCCGACCAGGATGAAGATGGCGCGCGGCAGGCTGCCCAGGGCCAGCACGGTGCCCAGCACCAGCGGGTCGCGGCTCAGCGTCATCACCAGCCAGGGCAGGGCCAGCAGCGTGAACTGGTCGCCCAGCATGGACAGCAGGCCGCCGCCAATGATCCAGCGGAAGTTGGCGTTGCGAAACAGTTCGCGGCGCGGGTCGGGGGTGCTCATGACTTCTCCTCGGCAGGCAGCGTCTCTTTCGAGCGCCGCAGATAGGCGATCAATTCGGGGCTGACGCCGGACTGGCGGGCCAGCTCGGGCTCGGCGGCATACATGCGCTGCATGGTGTCCTTCATGCCGGGCGCGACTTCCAGGAACTGTCGCTGCAGCACCAGCCAGCGCCTCACCAGGGCCTGGACTGCCGGCGAGCCCGGGTCCTGGCCCGCGTCCATGGCCGCGCGGGCCTCGGCGATCAGGCGCGGCCATTCGAGTTCGACGGCGTCGCGCGCGGCCTCGGGAATGGCCTCCCACTGCTGGCGCATGGCGCGCAGCTGCTCGGGGCTGAACCAGCGCTCGTGCACGCGGCGGATGGCCATGGCGTCCAGCAGCACCTGCACCGCGTCGCCGCCGTCGCCGCGCAGCTCCAGCCGCTTGGCGGCATTGCGCAGCGTCAGCAGCAGGCTCTCCTGGGTCTGGATCTGGGCCTCGATCTGCTCGATCTGGGCCTGCAGCACGGCCGCCAGCGGCTGGGGCGCCTCGCCGTCCAGCAGCGGGGCGATCTCCTTCAGCGACAGGCCGGCATCGCGCAGGGCCAGCACGCGGTGCAGGCGCAGCACGTCGGCCTCGCCGTAGCGGCGATAGCCGGCCTCGCTGCGGCCCGAGGGGCGCAGCAGGCCGAGTTCCTCATAGTGGTGCAGGGTGCGCACCGTGAGGCCGGCACGCTTGGCCAGCTCTCCCACCGTGTAGTCCATGTCCGGTCTCGTTCTTGTGACGGGCCGGATCATGAAGCCTCACGTCACGTGAGGGTCAAGCGCCGCGCCATCGCGATGCACGGTGTCGCGATGCGGGGCGTGGAGGCCCAGACCTGGGGCGAACCCGGATTGAAACCCGTTGGAATCGTGAAGTTGTTTGCGCTCCCAACCTGGCACGGCGTTTGCACAAGAGAGATCGCCGAGGCGACTGGCCTCGGGGAACCTAAGGAGTACCTCACCATGAAGACCTGGACGAATCTGCGACCGCTCACCCTCTCGGCCGCTCTGCTCGCAACCCTGACGCTGACCGCGCCCGCGAGTGCCCAGGAACCCACCGTGCCCGCCGCCGTCGGCCGTACCGTGCTGCGCGAAGCCCAGGGCGAATACGTGCTGGAAGACGGCCGCACGCTGCGCGTCGTCGTCGGCGTGCGCCATCTGGGCGTCGGCCTCGACGAGGCACCGCTCGAGAGCTGGCAGGCCAAGAGCGCCGAGCTGCTGGTCAGCGCCGACGGCATGCGCCGCCTGCGCCTGTACCGCAACATCGACGGCAGTGTCGACCGCGTCGCGCTGGAGACCGATCGCGTCAAATGAATCTGCGGGCCGAGCGCTGGGCCGCTCCCGAGCCGGCCCGCCCTGGCGATGTGCTTGCCGGTCGAGCCGGCAAGCATCGCCGTCCCCTCGGGGGACCGGCCAAGGTTCCCCTTGGACGAGGGGCTCCAACTCAGCGGCGTGCCTGTCCATCCATCCATGCGGCGCGGATCTCGCGCCCGCAATCCACCGAAGCCACCGCCGGCTTGTCGCTCGGGTCGCCGCTCATGATGCCGTGGCGCTGTTCGCGCGCGACCATGCCGTAGAAGCGCTTGTCGGCGCTGATCCACGGATAGAAGCCGAAGGCGCCGGGGCTGCTGAAGGCGCCGTCGCCGACCTGCGGGTCGTCCTCCACCCAGTGACCGATGCTGTAGTGCCAGCTCTCGGTTTCGGGGATGGGCGTCTTCACGGCCTGCGTCGGGCAGCTCTGCGGGTTGGTGCAGACGGCCTGCGTGCCCAGCAGATGGCCAAGCTGCAGCTTGTCGTCGAGCAGGGCGCGCAGGAAGCGGCTGTAGTCGGCCGCCGAGGTCTTGCCGCCGCCGGCGGGCTGGGCCTGGCTGTAGTCGAAGCGCCAATCACTGCCCAGGGCCGGTGCCAGCGTCTGGCGCACGGCCAGCGCCATGCCGTCCGGGCCCAGCGAGCCCAGGCCCATCATGACGGCATGCTTCTGCATATGGCCGCCGTTGTAGTCGAAGCGTCCTTCGGTCGCCGGGTTCTGGCGGCCGCGGCCGTTGATCAGGGCTTCCTGGCAGGCCGCCACGCTCTGGTTGGGGCGGCAGACGTGGAAGTAGGTATAGCCGGACTGGAAGTGCAGGAACTTGACGTCCTCGCTCGTCAGCTGGCCCTGGCGGCGCTCGGCGACGAAAGCGCCGTAGATCCATTTCGACGCCGACGCGATCGCCATCTCGGTGCTGCGCTCCGGGCCGTTCTCGCCCGCCTTGCCGCCGGCCAGCGGCTGGGTGGCGTTGCCGATCTCCCAGTAGAAGGGCTGGGCCGCCACGCAGGCGGCGGACTTCTCGGCCGTCAGCCTTGCGGCGCCGGCGCGCTGCAGCGGCGTGGGGTCGGCGGCATGGGCCAGCAGGGGCGCGGCGAGCAGCGTGGCGAGGGCGATTCGGTGCATGGTGAAACTCCGGTGTTGGGGTGAAGCCATGCTGCCCAGCGGCGGGCTTTCAAAGGTTGCCGGGCGGGTTGCAGTGCTTGCGGAGTCTGACGGCCGGTGCCGGCTTGCAAGGATTTGTCATTGTTTTCCGGCAAGGTTGGTGGCGGGCACGTCCCTAACATCCGGGCATGAGTCGCATCCTGATCGCCGACGACGAGGCCGAACTGCGCGGCCTGCTGCAGCGCTACCTGACCGAGCAGGGCCACACCGTGCGCGCCGTGCCGGATGCGGCCGCAGCGGCACAGCTGCTGGCGCGCGAGCGCTTCGACGTGCTGGTGCTGGACCTGATGATGCCCGGCGAAGACGGCCTGAGCCTGTGCCGGCGCTTGCGCGGCCAGGGCGAGACCATCCCCATCCTGATGCTGACGGCGCGCGGCGAGCTGGTCGACCGCGTGCTGGGCCTGGAGATGGGCGCCGACGACTACCTCGCCAAGCCCTTCGCGCCGCGCGAGCTGCTGGCGCGCATCCAGGCCATGGTGCGTCGCCAGCAGCAGCTTGGTGCCCACCTCGGCCCGGCCAGCGAGGAGGCGGTGCGCTTCGGCGACTTCATCCTCTACCCGACCCAGCGCCGCCTGGAGCGCGATGGCGTGGCGGTCGACATCAGCACCGTCGAGCTGAATCTGCTGCGGGCCCTGGCCAGCCAGCCCAACCGGCCGCTGGGGCGCGAGAAGTTGCTGGTGCTGGCCCATGGCGAAGCGCATGGCGTCAGCGACCGCAGCCTGGACGTGCAGATCATGCGGCTGCGCCGCCTGGTCGAGCCTGACCCCGCCACGCCGCGCCACATCCAGACGGTGTGGGGCCTGGGCTATGTCTTCATTCCGGAGCCCCATCCGACGGGTAGTACGCGATGAAGCTCGGCCTCTCCACCCTGTTCGGCCGCAATCTGTGGCTGATGGTCTGCCTCATCGTCGTCGGCCAGCTCGTCAATGCCGTCGTCTATCGCGAGCTGGTCGCCAAGCCGCGCCTGCACCAGTCGGCCGAGGCCGCTGCGCGCAGCCTGCAGGCGGTGGTCGAAGGCCTCAGCCTGCTGCCCGAAGACCAGCGCGCCGGCTTCGTCGCCCGCTTCAATGCGCGGGCCGGCTCGGGCCTGATGGAAGGGCCGCCCGAACGCATCTCGTTGATGGAGCGCGCCTATCTTGCCGAATTGAACGAGCAGCTCGGCATGCTGCCCGGAGGCCTGGACTGGCGGCGCGAAGCCAACGGCCTGATCGCGGTGCGCCTGCCCGACGTGCCCTTCTGGCTGGCCGTGCCGTCGGTGCAGCCGGCCCATCGCTTCGCGCGCACCTGGCTGATCGCCAGCGGCGTCAGCGGCGTGCTGGCCCTGCTGGGCGCCTGGCTGATCCAGCGCCGCATCAACCGCCCGCTGCAGCGTCTCGTCGAAGCGGCCAAGGCCGTCGGCGCCGGTCAGCGTCGCCTGCTGCTGCCTACCGACGGGCCGGCCGAGACGGCGGCCCTGGCACGCGGCTTCAACGACATGGCCGAGGCCCTGGCACGCGACGAGGAGGAGCGCCTCCTGATGCTGGCCGGCCTGTCGCACGACCTGCGCACGCCGCTGGCCAAGATTCGCCTGGCCAGCGAGCTGTTGCGCGACGCTGGCCAGGGCGACCCCGAGCTGCTCGACACGCTGGACCGCAGCCTGCACGGCCTCGATGGCCTGCTGACCCAGTTCCTCGACTACGCCCGCGCCGCCCATCCGGCCGAGCAGGAACTGCCGGCCGTGGACATCCAGCTGCGCGAGTTCCTGGCAGAGACAGTGGTTCTCGCGCCCGGCCTGCCGCATCCGCTGCTGGTCGACGGCCCCGCCGTGAAGCGCCGCGCCCGGCCGCAGGCCCTGCGCCGCCTCGTGCTCAATCTCATCGTCAATGCCCAGAACCACGGCGCACCGCCCATCGAGCTGGCATGCGGTGAAGACGCCGGCTCGGCCTGGATCGAGGTGCGCGACCGCGGCCCCGGCATTGCGCCGGGCCGGGTCGACGAACTGAAGCGCCCCTTCCAGCGCGGCGATGCGGCGCGTGGCGGCAAGCCGGGCTCGGGCCTGGGTCTTGCCATCGTCGACCGCATCGCGCGCGCCGAGGGCGCGCAGCTGAGGCTGCTGCCGCGCGAGGGCGGCGGCTTGGTCGCCCGGGTCAGCTGGCCTTAGCGGCCACGAAGCGGTACTCGTGCTGCGCGTCGCGCAGGATCAGCGTCGGCTGGGCGGCCTTGTCGTCGCGCACGAACTCGATGCCGCCGATGCCCGGGTCGATGGTCATGTAGCTCTGGGTGCCGTCCTCGTTCTTGCGCAGCGCGACCTCGCTGTTCCAGTGGTCGAACTGGAAGCGCAACTGGGCGCCCTTCCTGCTGACCTTGATGTGGCCCAGGTCGGGGCTCACGTAGTCGGCGGCCAGCGGCTTGATGGCGTCGGCCGGGACGGGCAGGGTCAGCAGCTCGCGCAGCTTGGCGGCCTCGGCCTTGCGGTTGGCGATGGAGACCTTGAGGCGGTCGTCGGCCTCGGGGCGGCCGTCGAACACCACCTCCAGCAGCTTGCGCTGCAGCGGCCCGCGCAGCAGCACGCCGGCGTCGGAGTTGGTCAGGATGGTCACGCCGATGCCGTACTCCGGCAGCCAGATCATGTTGGAGTGGAAGCCCAGCATGTCCCCGCCATGCGAGGCGACGGTGATGCCGTACTGCTTGTCGACGATGAGGCCCATGCCGTAGGTGACGTCCTCGCCGACCATGACCTGGGGCTTGTAGCGCTCGGCCCAGTTGGCCTCGCCGATCAGCGGCTGGCCCTCGGGTGTCTTGCCCTTGTTCAGCTCCATCAGCACCCAGCGGCTGAAGTCGTTCGGCGTCGTCCACACGGCGCCGGCGGGGCGGGCCGGGATGATGGTGTAGTTCAGGTCCATGCTGGCGCGGCGGGTGCTGCCGTCCAGCGCGTCGCCGTGCGGCATGGCGTGGTTGCCGCGCAGCACCTTGGCGTAGTCGAAGGTGGTGCTCTTCATGCCGAGGGGCCCGAACAGCAGCTCCTGCATGGCGGCGTCATAGGCTGCCCCGATCTCCTTGCCGGGCCTCAGCGCGTTGGCCGCGACATAGCCACCGGCGCCCACCATCAGGTTGCTGTACTGGAAGACCTCGCCGAACTTGCTCGTCGGCTTCATCGCGCCGAGCTGGTCGAAGGTGGAGGTGGCCGGCGCCTTGCCGCTGGCGAACAGCCATTCCAGGTCCTGGCGCGGCATGCCGGTGCAGGCGCAGACGAGGTGGCGGATCTGCACCGTCTTGGTCACTTCGGGATCGGCCAGCTTGAAGCCGGGATAGGCCTCGGCGGCGGGCTCGTCCCAGCGCAGCTTGCCGGCGTCGACGGCGCGGGCCAGCAGGGCCGTCGTCATGGCCTTGGTGTTGCTCGCGGCCATGAAGAGGGTGTCGCCGTCGACCTTGGCGGATTTGCCCTGTTCGCGCACGCCCAGGCCGCCGGCCCAGACGACCTGGCGGTCGCTGATGAAGCTCAGGCCCACGCCGGGCACGTCGAGCTGCTTCATGCCGTCGGCGATGAAGGCCTTGAGCTGCTCCACGCGTTCGGGCGTCAGCGGCTTGGCTGTCTTGCCGGCAAAGCTCTCGCGCTCATAGCCCTTGGGCCGCAGGCTGGCGAAGAACTTGCCGATGGGCGCGCCGCGCTTTTCCAGCGTGCCCTCGGAGGCCTGCAACAGCAGCACGACCCAGGCCTTGCCGTCGCCGACGCTGCTGCGGCGGGCGATGGCCTGCAGGGCCAGCTTCTCGTTGGGGGAGGTCTCGTAGTCGTAGACCAGTTGGTCCACCCAGCCATTGCGGCTGGGTCGCGGCGTGGCCAGGCGCAGGGTGCGCTTGAAGGCCGGATCGACCTGGGCCCAGGCCTGGGTGATGGCGTCGGCGCCGTCCTTGGCGGAGGCCAGGTCGACGACGGTGACGCTGGCGTCGCCCTCGGGAGCCGTGAACTTCAGCACCGCGCCCGTGCTGCTGGCGGCAAAGGCTTCGGGTGGGGAGTAGCTGTGGCCGGCGGAGGTGGTGTCGGCATTCGCCGCGGCGAAGGCGGCGGCGAGCAGGGAAGCGATCAGCAAACGGCGCATGGGGGCTCCTGGATGAGGAGCCCGCATGCTAGGGCCGGATTCAGTTGCTGTTGATGGTCACCACCACATTGCCCGTCGTCGTCTGGCCGAGGTTGTCCTTCAGGGTGATGACGAGATTGGTGCGGCCGGCGACCGGGCTGGCCCAGGTCACGTTGAGGCCGTTGCTGCCGGCAGAGAAGTTCATGCCGGGCGCCGCGCCGGTGATGCTGATGTTCAGCGAGCTGGCGCCGGGCGCCGAGTAGCCGATGGTGGCGTTCAGGGCCTTGCCGGCGGTGCCGATCAGGCTGGTCGTCGTCAGCGCAGGGCCGCTGCTCGTCGTGGGGCTGGTCGTGGTGGTCGAGCTGGGCGAGACGCTGGCGCCGCTCAGGCTGGTCAGCAGGGCGCTGACATTGGGCGTGCCCCAGCCGGTCTGGGTGTCGTAGCCCGTCTTGGCCGTGCAGTTGCTGCACGTGCCGTTGCTGCCGGTGGAGACGTCCTTGAAGACGGCGGCGTACTGCGCCGGCACGGCGCCGATCTGCTGGTAGAGGGCGGCGTGAGGCTGGCCGAGCAGGGTCTTGGAAGACGCCACGCGCATCGCGTTGGCGACGGCCAGCAGGCCGGCCCATTGCGGCGTGGACAGGCTGGTGCCGCCGGCGCTGACCCAGCGCGTCGTCGTCGAGCCCTGGGCGATGGTGGCCACGTACTGGCCGGAATTGGGGTCGGCGTTGAAGGCGACGTCGGCGACGGCGCGCTTGGCGTAGCCGCCGATGGTGCCGCTCTGGTAGCTGGGCAGGGCCACATAGGCGCTGGTGCCGCCGCCGGTGCCGGTCCAGGTCGTTTCGCTGCGGCTGCCGCCGGTGTAGCTCAGCGTGGTGCCGCCGACGGCGACGACGCGGCTGGACACCGAGGGCCAGGACACGGCCGCGCCGTTGTCGCCGGTGGCGGCCAGATAGCTCATGCCGGTGGCGGTGAAGGCGCTGTCGTAGCTCGACGTCCAGCTGCCCTCGGCGGCGCCGAAGCTCATGGACACGACACCGGTGCCCATCTTGTTGGCCAGGGCGACGGCCTTGGACAGGCTGCCGACGCCGGCATCCGGGGCTTCGATGAGGACGAGGCGGGCCAGCGGCGCGGTGGCATGGGCCCATTGCACGTCCAGCGCAATCTCGGTGGCCCAGCCGCTGTCGTAGGCGGGCGCCGTGGCGGTCAGGGCGCCGGCGGTCGTGCTGTAGGCGACGACCAGCTCGCAGCTGCTGGCGGAGGCCGCCGCCAGGGGCAGGCTGGCGCTGGCGGCCAGGGTGCGGTTGGTGCAGGTCGGCAGGCCGAACTTGGCGTTGAAGGCGGCCAGTTCGGCGGCGACATTGGGGTTGTGCTTGGCGTTGACGATGTAGATGGTCTGGCCGGCGCCGAGCTGGGCGGCCTGGGCCGAAGTCAGGCCGGTGGTGCTGGCGGGCAGGGCCGGCTGGCCATAGGCAGCGCGGATCTGGGCCGGCGTGTAGGTCGTCACCGCCGTGGACGTGGCCATCGGCGCGGCCTCGCCGGCACTGGCGGAAAGGGCGCGGGGGCGCCGGGCTTCGTCCAGGCGCTCACGCGTCAGGCCCTTGGTGTCGACGCTGGACAGGGCCAGGGCGCGGTGCGGCGTGGCGCCGTTGTCGGGCTCTTCGAGGTCGACGGCGGCGGTGTGGAAAGTGGGTTGGGCGACGGCACTGGCGGCGACGCCGTCGTCGAGATCGACGCTGAGGCTGATGGCCGAGGCCGCTGCGCTGCTCTGGACCGAGGCGCCGTCATCAGCGCCGCCTCCGCAGGCGGTCAGGACCGCAAGGGTCAGCAGGCTGAGAGTCCAAGAGAGGTGGCGGGTACTGCGCATGGCCAGGTTCTCGTACAAAAGCAGAGGGCCACGCCGATCAAGACCTGCCGGTCTTGGCGGCCCCGCTGCCGTGGCGCTTGCGCGATGCAAGTGCTGTAGGCCGGTGGCTTTGCGTCCCCGCCTTTCGACGGGTTTGCCCTCAGGGTTGTGAAACAGGGACAGTCTAGGCGCCGGGGTTCCGGCTGGCACGGGCCGCGGAGGGCGGCTCGTGACTTCTGCCTCGGTGGGCGGCGTGAGCTATTGCTGCCGCCAGTCTGGGTTTCGTGAGTTACTGCCGTGTGGTTGCTTTGTGTCACAGGGGACACAAAAACCAGCTCACGCCGGCGCGATCTCCACCGCCACGCCCGACAGCACCGCATTGCCGCTGAGCGGGTCGCGCGCCGCGTCGTCCAGCAGCGCATTCATGTTGACGCCGGGCCGCTCGCGCGCCACGCCGAGTTGCACGCCGTCGAGGTCGTGTCCCCAGCCATGCGGCAGGCTGACGACGCCGGGGCTCATGTCGGCGCTGCGCTCGACGCGGGCGATCAGCTCGCCCACCGCGCTCTTGACCTTGGCGAATTCGGCCAGACCCAGGCGATCCGCGTCGCCGGGGTTCACGAGCAGGGTGCAGCGGTCCGGGCCCTTGGCCAGCACGGGCAGGTTGTGCATCCAGCTGTTGCCCGAGCGCGTGTCGCGACGGCCGATGAGGCTGAACTCGGGCGCCGGTTCGGCCTTCACCGTGGCGAGATCGGCCAGCACCGAGGGCGGTGCCAGCTCGATCTTGCCGCTGGGCGTGCGCAGCACCTCGGGGATGCGCGGCTGCAGCGCACCGAGGTCGACGCCGCCGCCTTCGACGGTGCTGGCGGCCTTCACCTTGGCCAGGTTGATGCCGTCGGGCTTGCGGCCGAACTGGTCGCCGTAGGGGCCGACGCGCAGCTGCAGGTCGATGAGGCGCTCGGGGCCGCGCCAGGGCTTGAGGGCCGCCATCACCGCCGGCGTCTGGTCACCGGCAAAGCGGCGCACATCGGATTCGATGGCCTCGTCGTCGAGCTGGCCCACATCCACGCCCAGGCCCCGGCCTTCGAGCAGAGCGCACAGGCGCAGGATGGTCTGCCACTCCTGCGGCGTGCCGGCGGGCGCGTCGAAGACCGGGCCCGAAAAGCGCGCATGGTTGCGGTGGCTGAGCTGCGGGAAGGCGACGTCGTAGTGCAGGTCTTCCAGTGGCGACAGACCCGGCAGGATGACGTCGGCGTGGCGGCTGGTCTCGTTGACGTAGATGTCCATGCTGAGCATGAAGTCCAGGCCTTCGAGTGCCTGGGCGATGCGCGGGCCGCCGGGGGCCGACAGCACGGGGTTGCTGGCGATGCTGATCAGGGCCTTGATCTGGCCCTCGCCAGCGGTCTCCATCTCCTCGGCCATCACGGTGATGGGCAGTTCGCCGAAGACCTCGGGCGCGCCGGACACACGGCTCTTGCGCCGCCCGGTCGTGATGCCTTTTCCGCTGCCGGGCTTGCCCTGGGTGTTGGGCGCGAAGGCGGCGGCCTTGGCGAACATCGCGCCGCCTTCGCGGTCGAGGTTGCCGGTCAGCACATTGATGAGGTCGACCAGCCAGGAGTTGACGGTGCCGAAGCGCGTCGTGCAGGTGCCGATGCGGCCGTAGACGGCGGCGTGCGGCGCGGCGGCCAGTTCGCGGGCGATGCGGCGCTGGGTTTCGGCCGGGATGCTGCAGCCGGCGGCGGTGACCTCGGGCGCGAAGGGCGCGACGGCGGCGCGGGCTTCGTCCAGGCCGTTGACGTGGTCGGCGAGCCGGCCCAGCTTGACGAGGTTCTCGGCGAACAGCGTGTGGGCGATGCCGGCCAGCAGCAGGGCGTCGCCACCCGGGCGGATGGCCAGGTGCTCGTCGGCCGCCGCGGCCGTTTCGCTGCGGCGCGGGTCGACGACGACGATGCGGCCGCCGCGGGCGCGCAGGGCCTTGGCCTTGCCGCGGTAGTCGGGCACCGTCCACAGGCTGCCGTTGCTGATCATCGGGTTGCCGCCGAGGATGAGCAGGTAGTCGCAGCGCTCGATGTCGGGCAGGGGGATGCTCAGCCAGTGGCCGAACATCAGGCCGGCGCTGAGCTGCTTGGGCATCTGGTCCAGCGTGGAGGCGCTGAAGGCGTTGCGGGTGCCCAGGGCCCGCACCAGGCGCGGCGTGTAGGCCAGCAGGCTGACCTTGTGCGCGGCCGGGTTGCCGATGGTCAGGGCTACCGAGTCCGGTCCCTTGTCGCGCCAGATCGGCAGCAGGCGCTTCTCGATCTCGGCAAAGGCCTCGTCCCAGCTCGCTTCGATGAAGCGGCCGTCGCGCTTGATCAGCGGCGTGCGCAGGCGGTCGGGGTCTTCGTGCAGGTCCTTGAGGCTGACGCCCTTGGGGCAGAGATAGCCATGGCTGAAGACGTCGTTGTCGGCGCCGCGGATGGCGATGACCTTGGGGCCCTCGGTCTTCACCTCCAGGCCGCAGCAGGCCTCGCAGAGCGGGCAGATGCGGTAATGGCTTTCGGGCATGGCTGTCTCCTGATCGGTCTTTCGACCGATTCTGAGGGGCGGAGCCTGGCCCGGGCGTCAACCGGGCGACATGACGCGGCGGGTCATTGACCGCGTTTTCCCAGCTCCTGCATCTCGTCCAGCCAGCGCCGCACGCCCGCCTCGCCGAGGCCGTCGACGCCACCGACCAGGGTCTCATGGATGGGGGCGATGCCGACGAAGCCCAGGATGTTGCGCTCCAGCGAACGCAGGGAATGGGCGCGGAAGATCCAGCGGTAGACGGCGGCCGGCATGCCCATGGTGACGATGATGCGGGCCGAGCGCCCGGTCAGCAGCTTCTTGCCCAGCGGGTTGCCCTCCACATA
Source organism: Roseateles sp. FW305-36 (assembly GCF_058787015.1). NCBI lineage: Bacteria > Pseudomonadati > Pseudomonadota > Betaproteobacteria > Burkholderiales > Sphaerotilaceae > Roseateles > Roseateles sp. FW305-36. The sequence continues at coordinate 18,598 of NZ_JBYSZK010000027.1, forward strand.
GTCGAAGGCGAAGCCCGGCCGTGCGATCTGCTCCAGGAAGCCCTTGAGCAGGGCCGGCATGTCGCCCAGCCACAACGGGAAGACGAAGACCAGGTGATCGGCCCAGCGGATGGTGTCCTGGGCCGGGCGCAGGCTGGCCGGCACTTCGCCCTCTTTCCAATCCTTCTGCGAGCGAAGCAGCGGGAAGTCCAGCTGGGCCACGTCGATGAAGCGGACTTCGCGGCCGGCCTCGCGGGCCCCGTCGGCATAGGCCCGGGCCAGGGCATGGCAGAGATGGCCGCCGGCGGGGTCGGGATGGGCCTGGATGACGGCGATGCGATCGGACATGGGCGCTCCTGTGATGGCGCCCATGCTGATCGCTGCGCGGCTGACCGGCCTTGACGGCGGTCAAGCGCGGCGGCTACCAGTTGCCGATGCTGGGGTTGTCGTACTTGAACTCGTTGGGCACGCCGGCGTCGAAGTTGGTGTAGGAGAAGGACATGCTCATCTCCAGCGACGACACCTGGTGCCACCAGCCCAGCGGCAGGAAGAGGGTGTCGCCGGGTTCCAGCACGGTCTCCAGCACGACGGCCTCGCGCAGCCGCGGGTAGCGGCCGAAGTCGGGTGCGTCGAGATCGATGGGGCTGTAGACGCCCATGCGGTTGTAGAGCAGCGGCGTCTGCAGCGGCGACACGAAGCGCCAGCGCTTGCGGCCGACGACCTGCGTGTGGAAGAGCATCAGCGTGTCGTGATGCAGCGGCGTGCGCGTCCCGGCCGGGCCGAACCAGAAGGAGGCCGCGGTGTGCAGCAGGGCCGGGTCGCAGATGGGCGGCATGCGGCCGATGTCCTGCAGCAGCGGCATGAACTCGGGCCGCCGCATCATCTCGTCGTTGGCCGTCAGATAGTGGTCGTTGGTGGCGCCGCCGCTGACGACGAGGTCGACGAACTCGGCCACCTTCATGCGCTGGCGCAGCTTCTCCTTGTTCTGCTCGAACAGGGTGTCGGTGTTGCGGCCCACCTGCACGTCGACGTCCAGATGGCCGAAGCGCGCGCTCAGGTCGGCGGGCGACCAGCGCTTCATGGCCGGCCAGTCTTCGGCGATGTCGGTCAGCACGACCGGCCGGCAGCCGTGGACGTATTTCTCCAGGAACTCATCGCGGCCGACGCCGCGGCGCTTCTCGACGACCGCATAGCCCGGGTCCTGCTGCCAGACCTTCTGCAGATTGCCGCAGACCGATTCCAGCTTGCGCAGCATCTGCTGGTGGCGGCGCGCGGCCTGGAAGACCGGGTCCCCGTCGATCTGGCCGATGGCGGCTGCGGCGGTCTCGGTGTCCTGGCCGGCCGTGATCATGGTGTCCAGCATGGAGGCCGGTGCGCAGTCCCACAACCGGTTGTCGGCCAGCCAGAGCAGCCAGTCGGGCGTCAGGTCGAGCAGGGCCGCGGGGCGGGGCCGGGGCGGGGGCTTGATCGGAGAGAGCGTCATGGCGGCAAGGGGTGGGTAGCGGGCCAGCGAGCGGCATTGTGGGGCTGGCGCAACTGGTATTGCCGTGACGGCTTAGGGGAGGGGGCGCAGCCACTCCTGCAGCTGCTCCAGCACAGCCGGATCGGTCTGCAAGGCCAAGTGGCCGATGCCCGTAAAGGTCACGTCCTCGGTGAACGCGAGCCGCCGCGTGGGTTCGCGATGTCGGCCAAGCGCGCTGGCTACGGGCACGAGCCCGTCGCCTCCCCAGCGTGCGACCGGGCCTTGAGGATCGTTTGTGAGGGCAGCTGCTGCCGCATAGCAGGCCACCCCCTTCGGTAGCGGAATGCGGCTGGCCCTACCGGCATCCGCCTCGAGCAGGCTGCCATGGCGCAGGTCGCGAATGCCGGCGCTGCGCCGCGCGGCCAGCAGGGCGAGCGGCCGCGAGTAGGCGCTGACGTTCAGCAGCTGCTGGACCTGCTGGCCGCCGCGCTCCAGCGGCGCACCCTGGTGCGGGGTGCCCAGCGTGACGAGGCAATGCAGGCGCTTGCGCCAGCGCCGCCGCCCGGCCTGGGCGATGGCGCTGCGGATGACGAGGCCGCCCATGCTGTGGCCGATCAGGGTGAGCGGGCCGGGCACGTCGTCGAGCAGCGCGGCCAGTTCGGCGCCATTGCGCCAGATGGGGCGGCCGCTGTTGTAGCGCAGGCCCAGGGGCTGGTAGCCCATGGACGCGAGGGCGGCGGGGAAGTCGGCGCCCTTCTCATCAGCCTGGCGCCGCCACTGCGCCTCGTTCATGCACAGGCCGTGGAGCAGGACCAGCGGCGGGCCGCTGGCGCCATCGACCAGCGGCCTCAAGCTCATGGGCGTGGCCAGTGGGTTGGCGCTGTCTTCGAGGTAGTCGCCCAGCACGCCGTTGAGAGCGGCCTGGGCGGCGTTGGCGCGGTCGCTGTCGGCCTGGCTCAGCAGCGGCGTCAGCGCTGCCAGTGCCAGGTCCAGGCCGCCGCCCACCAGCTTCGTCACGCCGCGCACGCTGCGGTAGACCAGGCCGGCGATGCCGGAGGTACGTTCACGTGTCTTGGTCAGCGGCAGCCGCGAGATTTCGGCATGCATGGCCTCGACGAGATTCGTCACGCCGGTGGTGGCGTCGACGGCGAGGCGGCTGGCGCCGCGGAGCTGATGGGGATTGGGCATGGGTGGATCATGCGTTGCTTTTGCGACGTGTGTGCCCGATCGGTGCATTGCCGGGAGTCCCGCCCGCCGGGGCGGACTCCCGGCAACTCGGCACCGGGTCAAAAGGCTCAGGGACGAGCAACAGAAACCTACATCTGCCTGAACAAGTGAGCGCAGCTTTCAGCAACCAGCAGCATCTCCGTCCCATGCTTGAGCTTGATCTGCATCCGCCCACGGAAGTCCCGGCTGACGCTGGCGATGGCATTCACGTTGACCAAGGTCGAGCGGTGGATCTGCCAGAACTGCTGCGGGTCGAGCTCGTCGATGAGCTCCTTCAGCGGTTTGCGGATCAGCGCCTCGCCGTCCTTCAGCGCCAGCCGCGTGTACTTGTTGTCGCTCTGGAAGAACATCACCTCGTCGACGGTGATGAGGCGCAGCGTCTGGCCCACCGAGGCATTGATCCAGCGCAGCGGCGCCCTCGCGGCGGAGGGCGTCGCGGCCGCGGGCCGTGTGCCGAGCTGGTCCAGCACGCCGCCGAGCTGCGCCGGCGCCTGGCCCAGCCGGGCCTTCAGCCGCGAGATGGCCGTGAACAGGCGCGCGCCGGCCAGGGGCTTGAGCAGGTAGTCGACGGCGCCCTGGTCGAAGGCGGCGATGGCGTACTGGTCGTAGGCGGTGACGAAGACGACGTGGGCGCGGCCGTTGACCTGGCGGGCCACGTCGATGCCGGTGGCGCCGGGCATCTCGATGTCGAGGAAGAGGATGTCGGGCTGGTGCTCGTCGAGCAGGCGCAGGGCTTCCAGGCCGTCGGCGGCCTCGCCGACGATGCTGAGGTCGGGCCAGAGCTTCCCGAGCTGCTCGACCAGCTCGCCGCGCAGAGCGGCTTCGTCCTCGGCGACCACCGCGGTCGGTGCAATCAGGCTCATGAAGGCAATTCCAGGATGAATTCCGTGCGGCCGGCGCCGCTGGTGCAGACGAGTTTGGCGTCCAGCACCGCCAGGCGCTCGCGCAGCGAGGCGAGGTCGGCATCGTCGCTGCACAGGCCTTCCTGATCAAAGCCTAGCGTGATGCCGCCATCGGCCCTCAGCCAGCAGCGCTTGGGATGACCCAGGCGCACGGCGCGCTGCACCAGCGGCAGCAGCAGCATGGGCGGCAGCTGCAGGGCGCCGCGCGAGCCGAGCTCGCAGTCGAAGGCGGGCGGGTCGCCGTTGAGGTCGCGCAGCAGATCGAGGTAGCTGGCGATCAGCTCGGCCTCGCTGCCCAGCGTCGCACCCGCCATGCCGCCAGGCGGCATCAGCTGATGCCGTGGCAGCCGCGGCAGGGCCACGCGCAGATGGCGGATGAGGCGCTCCAGGCGGGCGCTGGCGCTCGGGTCTTCGCGGCCATAGGCCTGCTCGACCGAGACGAGGGCGTCGAACAGCAGGGCCGGGTCGACCTGGGCCTGCAGGGCGGCCAGGCGTGAAGCCAGGGCATGGCGGCGCAGCTGGCTGTGCTCGCGCAGCAGGTCCTGGGCGGCCTGGTCCTGGCGGCGCCGCACGGTGCGGAACTCCAGCACGCCGACGATCATCAGTGCCGGCATGAAGATCCACAGCGTGTCGCCGATGATGGCGGTGACGCGGAACATCGAGCACTTCACCTTGCCATGGGTCTGGGCATAGATGTCGCACAGCGAGGGCCAGGGCATGGCGGCGGCCAGGGGGTAGATGACGGCCATGGCCAGCACCGAGCCGAGGGCCGTGGCAGCCACCAGGCGCTGGCGCCGCGCCGGATGGGCCGGGTGGCTGCGCGCGGCCGGCAGCCAGCACAGCAGCAGCACGGCGCAGCTGACCAGGGGCAGGCTCAACTGGCGGGCGACCACCGGCCACAGCTGGTCGCCGACGCGCAGCTCCAGCAGCGAGGTCAGGTCGATGGCGCCGAAGAGCAGGGCGGCGCTGACGAAGACGAGGGTCTCGTTCAGGCGCAGCGAGCGCCAGGACTGCAGCACGTGGCGGATGGCGTTCATGCCAGGGCCTCCGCCGGCAGGTTCACGCGGGCGATGACGCCGCGCGGTTGGGCGGCCTGCAACTCCAGCGTCGCGGAGTCACCGAAGCGGGCCGCCAGGCGGGCCCGGGTGTTGGCCAGGCCCACGCCCGCGCCGCCGCTGGCCGACCCGAAGCCCTGGCCGTTGTCGGCCACTTCGACGGTCAGCCCCCCATCGGCCGTGTGCTGGGCGCGGATCAGGATGCGACCGCCCTCAGGCAATGGCGAGAGGCCATGCTTGATGGCGTTCTCCACCAGGGTCGGCAGCACCAGCGTCGGCAGATGGGCCGTCAGCAGCTCGGGCGGCGCCTCGATGTCGAAGGACAGGCGTTCGCCCATGCGCATCTGCAGGATGGCGAGGTAGTGGCGCACCAGCTCGAGTTCGTCGGCGAGGGTGGATTCATGCCGGCGCATGCCGGGCAGGGCGGCGCGCAGATAGGCGATCAGGGCCACCAGCATGTTGCGGCCGCGCTCCGGCTGGGTCTCGTACAGACGCTTGACGTTGGCCAGGGTGTTGAACAGGAAGTGAGGCTCGATCTGGGCGTTCAGCGCCGACAGCTGGGCCTCGGTCTGCTGGGTCTTGAGGGCTTCGCGTTCGCGGAACAGCCGGGTCAACTCATCCCGGCCCTGGCGCTGGGCGCGGCTGACCAGCAGCAGCGCATAGGCGATGCCGCCGAGCAAGGTCCACAGCGAGATGGTGGAGAGGGCCCAGGCGGTCATGACCTTCATGGGGTCGCTCATCTGCGACACCGCATAGCGCAGCCAGGTGCCCAGCGCCGCACCGGAGCCCACGGCCAGGGCCTGGATGGTGAGGGCGGCCGGCAGCTTCCAGCGCCGGCTGGCCAGCAGGGCTTCGGCCAGCCCCACCATCAGCAGCAGGGAAATCCCGGTCAGCAGGCACTGGCGGCTGAAGCGGATCAGCGCGAAGAAGGCGTCGCTCAGGCTGCCGTCGTCCCCTTCGCCAATCCAGGTCAGCGCCCGCGAGAAGGCATAGAAGAAGCAGAAGTAGTAGACGCCCGCCAGCATGCGCAGATTGCAGACACGGCGAAAGGCTTGCAGCGGGCTGAGGTCCTCCATTCGGTCCATTCTCGGCGCCCGGCCATCAGCCGGGGCAGGATGCGACGAATTGGGAGATATGGGGCGCCAAGCCGGCCAGGGACGGCTAAGCAGCGCCGGCCGCGGCGATCAGGGCCTTGAGCTCGCGTTCGGAGGCGGCCGGGTCACCGAGGTTGACCTCGATGAGGCGGCGCAGATGGGTGATGGATTCGATGTCGATGCTGCGGCACAGCACGCCGGCATGGCCGCCCTCGACATGGGCCAACTCGCCGGCCATGGCGATGACGATGTCGCCGGTGGCCAGGGGCAGCTTGACGAGGCAGGGCATGCCGACCTGGGGCGAGAGCCCGTCCGGCAACTGCAGCAGCACGCCCTTGAGGGAGATGTCCAGCACCTGGCAGCGCAGATGCTCCTGGGTCGTGATCAGCTCGGCGCCGGAGGCGAAGGTGACGCGGGCAAATTGGCGGCGTTCGGTGCTGATGATGCTCTCCCGGCGGATGGGGGGATGTTCGCGACCGATCCTAGACGAAAGATTCCAGCGCGGTGCCGCTGCTGAAGACGGTGCTGTGCTCGACGGCCTGCTGCAGTCTTTCGGGGGCCAGCGAGGCCAGGCCCATGGCTTCCAGCATGAACCAGGCGGCGCGCAGCAGGGCGACGATCTCGTCGCGGGTGCCGTCGATCTCGACCGGCGAGTCATCCCAGTCGCGATCGGGGGCCTGGCGCGGCGCGACGACGGCCGGCCGGTGGGCGCGGGCGATGCGGGCCAGCAGTTCGCGCGTGTCGACGGTGGCGCTGGGGGCGTCGATGAGGCGCACCAGGTCGCCCAGCTGCTGCTCGGCCGCAGCGGCCAGCAGGCGCGCGGCCTGGTCGGCCCCGCCCGCCAGATAGAGGCCGGCGGCGAGGTCGGCGTATTCGAGGGCGGCGGACAGCCGCTGGAGGTCGGGGTTGGTCGACATGACCTCTGAGTCTAGGTTGTGTGCAGTGGCAAGGGGTGGCCAAACTTCACGCTGCTTTGTTTATGCTGGCCCTTCCCCCGCATCCCTTCGGAGAGCCTCATGACCGACCGCCGCCGGCATTTGCAGCAACTCGCCGCCCTGGCCTCGGCCACGGCGCTGCCCGCCTGGGCCGATGACGACAAGGACGGCACCTATGACCAGGAGTCCGTCCTCAAGGCTGCAACCGATTTCTTCGGCCAGACGACGGAAGGCCTGGCCAAGGTCATCGAGAAGGCTTTCAAGGACCAGGGCCGGCCCAACGCCTATATCCGCGGCGAGGAGGCCGGCGGCGCGGTGACCGTGGGCCTGCGCTATGGCGACGGCGAACTGCTGATGAAGGGCGGTGGCTCGGCCAAGGTCTACTGGGCCGGACCGTCCATCGGCTTCGACGTTGGCGGCAATGCGTCCAAGGTCTTCACGCTGATCTATCACCTGCCCAGGGCTGCGGCTATTTACCAGCGCTTTCCCGGCGTGGACGGCAGCCTGTACTACATCGGCGGCGCGGGCATCAACTACCAGCGCCTGAAGGGCATCGTGCTGGCGCCCATCCGCCTTGGCGTGGGCCTGCGCGCCGGGGCCAGCGTGGGCTATATCCATTACCGCCGCGAGAAGAGCATCAACCCGTTCTGAGCGCGCGCCAACACGCCCGCCTCTGCGTGTCGTCAAAGCGCGCGGCGGGCGACTCAGGCACTCTCACCGTTTGTCCACAGCAGGCGTAGACTGTGGATCCATACAGTCAAAGGCCCATCGTGAGCAGCACTACCGACCTGCCCGTGCAGGACATTTCCAGCGAAGTCCTGATCGAAAAATACGCCAAGGGCGGCGAGCAGACGCCGGACGAGCTGCGCGAACGCGTCGCCCGCGCCCTGGCCCAGGCCGAGAAACCGGCCGATCGCGCGCGCTGGACGGCGGCCTTCCTCGAGGCGCAGCAGCGCGGCTTCGTGCCGGCCGGCCGCATCATGTCGGCCGCCGGCACGGAACTGTCGGCCACCCTCATCAACTGCTTCGTGCAGCCGGTGGGCGACTCCATCGCCACGCCCGAGGACGGCGTGCCCGGCATCTACACGGCCCTGACCGAAGCCGCCGAGACCATGCGCCGCGGCGGTGGCGTCGGCTACGACTTCAGCCGCATCCGTCCGCTCGGCGCCTGGGTGGGCTCGACGCGCAGCCATGCCTCGGGCCCGATCAGCTACATGCGCGTCTTCGACCGCAGCTGCGAGACGGTCGAGAGCGCCGGCAGCCGCCGCGGCGCGCAGATGGGCGTGCTGCGCTGCGACCATCCCGACATCGAGGCCTTCATCCATGCCAAGGACGAGGGCGACCTGCGCAACTTCAACATCTCCATCGGCGTCACCGACGCCTTCATGGAGGCCGTGCAGGCCGACGGCCAGGTCGAGCTGGCCCACCGCGCCCAGCCCAGCGCCGAGCAGATCGAGGCCGGGGCCTACCAGCGCGGCGACGGCCAGTGGGTCTATCGCAAGGTGCGCGCCCGCGAGCTGTGGGACCAGGTCATGCGTTCCACCTACGACCATGCCGAGCCGGGCGTGCTCTTCCTGGACCGCATCAATGCCGACAACAACCTGCATTACTGCGAGACGATTGCCGCCACAAACCCATGCGCTGAACAGCCATTACCGCCCTACGGCTGCTGCTGCCTCGGCTCCATCGACCTGACGCGCTTCGTGCGCGATCCCTTCAGCGCCCGGCCGGTGTTCGACGATGTCGGCTTCGCCGAGGTCGTGACCGTGGCCACGCGCATGCTGGACAACGTGCTCGACGTGACGCCCTGGCCGCTGCCCGCCCAGGCCCAGGAGGCCGGCAACAAGCGCCGCGTCGGCCTGGGCTTCACGGGCCTGGGCGATGCCCTCGTCATGCTCAATCTGCGCTACGACACGCCAGAGGCTCGTGACATGGCCAGCCGCATCAGCGAGATCATGCGCGACGCGGCCTACTCGGCCAGCAGCGACCTGGCCGCCGAGCGCGGCAGCTTCCCGCTGTTCAACGCCGACCTCTATCTGTCCGGCGGCAGCTTCGCGTCGCGCCTTCCCCAGGGCCTGAAGGACAAGATCCGCGCGCAGGGCCTGCGCAACTCCCACCTGCTGTCCATCGCGCCCACCGGCACCATCAGCCTGGCCTTCGCCGACAACGCGAGCAACGGCATCGAGCCGGCCTTCTCCTGGACCTACACGCGCAAGAAGCGCCTGCCTCAGACCGAGGGCGGCGGCTTCAAGGAGTACGCCGTCGAGGACCATGCCTGGCGCCTGTACCGCCACCTCTTCGGCGCCGATGCGCCGCTCAGCGAAGCCTTTGTCACCGCGCTGGAACTGAGCGCGGCTGACCACGCCGCCATGGTCGCCGCCGTCGCGCCCTATATCGACACGTCGATCAGCAAGACCGTCAACGTGCCGGCCGACTATCCCTACGAAGACTTCCAGGACCTCTACATCCAGGCCTGGCAGAGCAAGTTGAAGGGCCTGGCCACCTATCGCCCCAACAGCGTGCTGGGCTCGGTGCTCAGTGTCACGCCCGAGGTCAAGCAACCCGAGCCGCTGCGCGCCGACATTGACGGCGCCAACCAGCGCCTCAAGGTCGAGCGCCTGCCCCAGGCCGTGGTCGCCTCGCTGCGCTGGCCGAGTCGCCCCGACATGCCGGGCGGCAATCCGGCCTGGAGCTACCTCATCCAGCACCCGCACGGCGACTTCGCTCTCTTCATCGGCGAACTGCCGCTGGAGGGCCCCGACGCCGGCCTGTTCGGCCGCAACCTGCCCTTCGAAGTCTGGGTCAATGGCGCCGAGCAGCCGCGCGGCCTGTCGGCCCTGGCCAAGACCCTGTCCATGGACCTGCGCACCAACGACGCGGCCTGGCTGCGCCTCAAGCTCGATGCGCTGGCGACCGTGGCCGAGGAACGCGCCTTCGAGATGCCCATGCCGCCCAGCGGTGAGAAGCGCCTCTTCCCCGGCGTCGTCGCCGCGACGGCCGCCGTCATCCGCTGGCGCTGCGAGCAGCTCGGCGCGCTGCAGGAGGGCGGCGCCACGCCGGTGGTGGATGCCATGTTCAGCCGCAACGAGCCGCGCACCGGCGTATCCGGCACCCTGGCCTGGGCCGTCGACGTCGACAACCCGGCGACGAACGAACAGTTCACGCTGACGTTGAAGGAAGTGGTGCTGCCGACCCCCGACGGTGGCACCGTCATGCGGCCCTGCGCGATGGGTTTCTCGGGCAACTACCCCAAGGCCCTGGACGGCCTGGCGCGCCTGCTGAGCCTGGACATGCGCGTGATGGACCCCGGCTGGATCGCGATGAAGCTGCGCAAGCTGCTCAATGTCGGCGAGCCTCTGGGCCACTTCATGGCGCCGGTACCGTCATTGAGTGGTGAGCGCCGCCAGCAGATCTGGCCGTCCACCGTGGCCTACGTCGCGCGGCTGGTCATCCACCGCTACGCCATGCTCGGCATCCTCGACGAAGCCGGCCAGCCGCTGAGCGACATGGGTCTGCTGCAGACGCCCGCACCCAAGCTCGCGGCTGCCGCCGGCACCCTGCAGGTGCAGGCCGGCAAGCCCTGCCCCGACTGCGGCAACGCCACCATGATCCACAAGGACGGCTGCGATTTCTGCACGGCTTGCGGCTATGTGGGCCAGTGCGGCTGAGGGGCGGTGATGCACCAGGGTTCCTGCCATTGCGGCGCCGTGCGCCTGACCCTGCCGTCCACGCCGGCGGTGGCCACCGATTGCAACTGCTCGCTGTGCCGGCGTGTCGGTGGCGTCTGGGTCTATTTCGAGTTCGGCACCGTGACCATCACGGGCCACCCCGAGGCGACGCAGGAGTACATCTGGGGCGACCGGACCCTGCGCAACATCCGCTGCCGCCACTGCGGCTGCGTCACCCACTGGGAGCCGCTGCAACCCACGCCCGGCGCCAAGCATGGCGTCAACCTGGCGAACTTCGACCCGGCCCTGGTGGCCGCCGTGAAGGTGCGCAAGTTCGACGGGGCGGATACGTGGCGCTTCTTCGACGAGATGGAGAACGCTAGCTGTGAAGAGTCAACACGTTCTTTCGAGATAGCGAGAGACGTGACATGGGCGGCTTGAGGTCAATGCCGTGAT
>NZ_JBYSZK010000028.1:0-22166 GCF_058787015.1 Roseateles sp. FW305-36
TCACGGCATTGACCTCAAGCCGCCCATGTCACGTCTCTCGCTATCTCGAAAGAACGTGTTGACTCTTCACAGCTAGGGCGGATGCTAGGAGGCCTGGAGGACTTGATTTACCTGGCATGCATGGCCGTGAGCAGTCTGGGACTGCTGGGTGCCGCCGGGCTGTGGCTGGTCGGTCGCGGGCTGCTTGCGCACAACGTGTGGGCGCGCTGGTGCGCGTGTGGGCTGCTGGTGATCGTCGGCCTCACGGCGCTGATGACGTTGCTCCTGTGGGGCAGGCGGTGGCTGGCGTGCGGCGTTCTTCTGTTTGTTGGCGTGGCGTTGCATGCCCTGTGCACGGGCGACCCTGCAGCGGGTGGGATTCAGCAGGCGAAGACGCGGAACATCCCCGTCGAGCAACCCGGGGAACCAGCGCCGTGATCGCAGCGCGGCTCAGGAGCCTGCATGACCCACAGGCATGTTGATCTCTTGCGAGTCGGCGCGACAATGACTGTCTGGCGATGGCGGCTGTGGGATGACAGGCCGCCGTATGAGGTGGCGACCTCGCGTTCGGTGGTCAACCAAGCGCCGACGCCGGCAGCGGATCATCAGAACCGCATAGGCCACCGCCGATGCGGCGCTGCGCACCAGCCCTTGATCCAGTCTCCGCCCGCTGCTTCGATAGACCATCTCGTAGCTGCCTGTGGTGGATCCGAGGACAGCTAGTCGGCGGCCTCAGCCTGAGGCAACGACGCCGACGTTCTAGCGGTTGGCATCACGACCGCTTGCGAGGCTCGCCGACGGGCCCCACCCGGTCAAGCAGCCGCATCCTGAAATCGCTTTGGGCTTCGACCGAGTCGAAGCACCGCTTGGGGATCGGATGCAGCAGCACGTCGGACTGGTAGAGGACAAAAACATCCCCGTTCTCTCGCCACCGATAGACGTTCTCCCAGCGCAGCAGCCCTTCCCCGTTCGCCGTGCGGAACTCCAACCCGCCGGCGCTGATCTCGACCGACGCCGGCTCCTGAAGGGCGCGCTGCTGCGCATACAGGCGCCGCACCTTCCAGGGCAGGTAGAGCCAGTACCAGGCGGGAAAGTAAGCGATCGCTGCCAAGCCGATCGCGTCGGTCCAGTCGCGTTCTCCAGCATGCCAGGCGTACAGCAGCACGATCAACGCGACCAGCACCAGGACGATGATCAGGCCGCCCAGTACGGCAAACGCAGGGCGAGGCTTCATGCCTGCGCGGATCGCCGACAGGTAGTCGGCGGAACTGATCTGGATCTGCATCAAGCCGCCTCCGCCCCCTCGACCCGCTTCCGATACCGCAACGCCAGCGTGATCAACGGGCTGGTCATGGCCGTGGTGGCCAGGGCCATGATGAGCAGGATGGTGAACATGTCGGGCCCGATGAGGCCGACGTCCAGGCCGACCTTCATGACGATGAGCTCCATCAGGCCGCGGGCGTTCATCAGCGCGCCGGTGGCCATGCTCTCGGGGCCGTTCAGGCCGGCCACGCGGGCGCCCAGCCAGCCGCCCACCAGCTTGCCCACCGTCGCAACGCCCACCACCAGCAGCATTGCGCCCAGGGCGCCCCCGGCAAAGGCCGAGCGGGTGGTCGACAGGCCGGCCAGCGCGAAGAACAACGGCATCAGCAGCACGATGGACAGGGGCTCGATGCGCTGCATGACCGACTGCAGCAGGCGGTCGTCGCGCGGCAAGATGGCGCCGAACAGGAAGGCGCCGAACACGGCGTGCAGATGCAGCCACTCGGTGGCCGCGGCGCAGGCGAGCAGGCCCAGCATCAGCGCCGCCAGCACGCCGAGCGTGGGCTCGCCATCGGGCGCGCGCGTCGCCAGCAGCCGCGCATACAGGGGGCGCGCGACGACGTAGAGAACGGCCCCGATGGCCAGCGTGCCGCCAGCGATGCGGGCCAGGCTGGCATAGCCTTCGCCGGCGCCGGCCAGCGCGACGACAAAGGCCAGCAGCACCCAGGCGAACACGTCGACGACGGCGGCACCGGACAGGGCCAGCTGGCCGAAGCGGGTCTGGGTCATGCCGCGGTCCTTCAGGATGCGCGCCATGACCGGGAAGGCCGTGATGGAGACGGCGGCCGTCATGAAGAGGGCAAAGGGCCAGAAGCCAACACCCGCAGGCGCCAGGCCAGGGTGCAGAGCGGGGCTGATGGCCAGGGCCAGCACGGCCGGCGCCAGCACGCTGAGCAGGCCGACGCTGCCGGCCGAGCGCAGCTGCGAGCGCAGGCCGCCCGGTGCGCGGATCTCCAGGCCGACGACGAACATGAACAGCACCAGGCCCAGCGTGGCCAGCGCGTTCAAGCCGCCCAGCAGGGGCCTGGCGAAGAGCTGGGCGTGGAGGTCCGGCAGGTAGAAGCCCATCACGGCCGGGCCCAGCACGAGGCCGGCGGCCATCTCGCCCACCACCTGGGGCTGACCCAGATAACGCAGCAACCAGCCGCAGGCGCGCGCCACGCCGAGGATAACGATGAGCTGGAGGAGCAGGGTGGTCGTGGACATCGGAACCGGCAAGCGCGCGAAAGGCGCGCAGTTTAGGCGCCGGTCGGGCGGCCTTGCTGCGGCTGCCGGGAGCCACCCGCCTGTGCAGGGCGGCGCCGAAGTCGTCCCTGGACTGCTGGCGCCTCAGTGGCCCAGCCGCACATAGGCGGTGGGCAGCTCATATGTCGAGGCGGCCACCTTGGGCTTGGGCAGCTCTTCGGGCCCGGGCGGTGGCGGCACTTCCTTGCGGCAGGCGCTCAGCGCCGCCGCGGCGACCAGGGCGGCGACGGTCAACAGCAGGACTCTCTGGCGGGGCGGCATTGGGCAGGCAGCGGATGAGACTCCAGCACTTTCGGCGCTCCGCGGCGGCGCCGCAGTCGGCGCCCGGGACTTTGCCCTGTAGGCCTGGGCCGACGTTCAGGCGGGCTGGGCGGCCTCGGTGAACGCAGTCAGCAGCGTCTCATGCAACGCATCCGGGTCCAGCGGCTTGGTCAGGAAGGCGGCCATGCCTAGACGCTCGCTCTGGGCGCGTTCCTGCGGCATGGCGCTGGCGGTCAGCGCCAGCACGGGGGCCTGCAGGCCGGCCTCGCGCAGCCGGCGCGTGACCTCGAAGCCGTCCATGTCGGGCAGGTGCAGGTCCATCAGCACGGCGTCGAAGGCTGGGTAGGCTGCGGCCTCGCGCAGGGCGCTTTCGCCATCCGGCGCCACGGTGACGTCCAAGGCGGCCTGGGCCAGCACGGCCAGCGCGATCTCCTGGTTGACGGGGTTGTCCTCCACCAGCAGCACGCGTCGGCCGTGATGGCGCAGGCGCAGCCGTTCGGCGGCCGACATGCGCAGCGACGGCCCCTCCTCGAAGCCGCGCGGGCGCTGGTCGCGCGCGAGTCGGGCCGTGAACCAGAAGCGCGCGCCGCGGCCCGGCTTGCTGGCCAGTCCGACCTCGCCGCCCATCATTTCGGCAATGCGCCGTGTGATGGCCAGGCCCAGACCGGTGCCGCCATGGCGGCGCGCGACGGACGGATCGCCCTGCTCGAAGGCGCTGAAGAGACGTCGCGCCACGTCGGGGCCGAAGCCGGGGCCGGTATCGCTGACCTCGAAGCGCAGGCGCACCGCATGGGCATCGCCGTCGTCATTGGGCAGTTGCGTGACGCTGAGGGCCACCTCGCCGCAGTCGGTGAACTTGACGGCGTTGGCCACCAGGTTGAGCACCGCCTGGCGCAGCCGCGTCGGGTCGCCGAGCAGGCGCTCGGGCAGGCCGGCGGCATCCAGCCGCAGCGCGACGCCCTTGGCCTGGGCCTGCGGGCTGAACAGGCCCAGCGACTGGCGCAGCAGCTCGGGCAGGGCCAGCGGTAGCTGTTCCAGCTCCATGTGGCCGGCCTCGATCTTGGACAGGTCAAGCACGTCGCCGATCAAGGTCATCAGATGCGCGGCGGCGCCTTCGATGGTGTCGATGCGGGCGGCCTGTTCGGCGTCGGTGATCGAACGCGCCAGCAGGCGTGACATGCCGACGATGGCATTCATCGGCGTGCGGATCTCGTGGCTGATGTTGGCCAGGAAGGCCGACTTGGCCTCGTTGGCCGCGCGCGCGTCAGCCATGGCGCGTTCCAGCGCCGCCGTGCGCTCCTGCACCCGCGCCTCCAAGTCGCGGCGCGAGCGCTCCAGCGCGTCGATGGCGGCGCGGCGGTCGGTCACGTCGAGGTGGATGCCCAGGGCCCGCAAGGCGCGGCCCTCGGCGTCGCGCTCGACGACCTGGCCGGCATCCAGCACCCAGATCCAGTGCCCATCGCGGTGGCGCAGGCGGTGCTCGCAGCGGTAGCTGTCGGTGGCGCCGCGCAGATGCGGCAGCAGGGAGGCGTCGATGGCGGCCCAGTCGTCCGGATGGACCAGGGCGCGCCAGCCGTCCAGATGCGGCTCGATCTCCTCGACGCGGTAGCCCAGCATCTCGGCCCAGCGCTCGTTGACGTGAACCTCTCCGGTGGCCACCTGCCAGTCCCACAGGCCCAGGGCCGCGCCACGCATGGCGAGCGACAGCTGCTGCTCGTTGCGCGTCAGCCGCTCGGCGGCCTGGCGCTGCTCGGTCACGTCGCGGGCGACCAGATAGCGTGGCTCGCCATCGCCGGCCAGGCGGCCACGGTGGACGCGGAACAGCCGCGGACCGGCCGGCGTCTGCCAGGTTTCGGCTTCCACCACCTCGAAAGGTCCGTGCAGCATCACATCCTGCAGGCGACCGATGAGGCTGCTGCCGGGCTGTGGCGCCACGGCCAGGCCGGCCACGCGGGCCGCTTCTTCGTTGCAGAGCAGGCAGCGACCCTCGGCGTCGTGCACGACGACGGCCATGCCGGCGTCGGCCAGCACCGCATTCAGCATTTGCACGGCCTGCACGCCCAGCGCCTGGCTGCGGCGGCGCAGCAGCCGACTACGGCCGAAGTCGCGCAGCCGGCGCAGCCAGCGCGCCGGGCCCGAGGCAGGAAGGGGCAGGGCGCTCAAGCGGAGGCCCCCAGCGGCCGGGCTGCGCGGGCAGTGTTCAGGGCCGTCAGGCGGCGCAGTTCCAGCTGGGCCTGCACGCGCGCCAGCAGCAACAGCGGACGCAGCGGCAGGCTCAGGCAATCGTCGGCGCCCAGGGCCAGGGCCAACTCCTCGTCGCCGCCCGCGGAGATGAAGATCACGGGAATGGAAGGGGCCGCCGCGGCACCGCGCAGCCGGTTCAGCAGATCCAGGCCATGCTGGTCGCCCACGGTCTCTCCCAGCAGGACGAGGCCAGGCGCGGGCTCGCTAGCGAGTAGGCGCAACAGGGCCGCGCCCGAGGCGACACTGCGCACCCGGTAACCCGCTTCGCACAGCAGCGCGCTGAAGCCGGATGGTGCGGCGCCCGCCAGCATCAGCACAGGCGCGGCGGCTTCGTAAGGGAGAGAAATGAGCATGGGGCGCATCTTGTTCGTGCCGCGCCCGTCTGGCGAGGGGGTCCTGAGGGGTTTCCGGCAACCCCGACAGCAGCCGTCAAGAATCCCCTACACGGCCGGCATGGCGCTGTTACATCTATTGAAGGACAGTGGCTACTAGGCGAACAGAAGAGGGGTGCCATGTGCGATGAAGGACCGATGACCCTGCGGCGGCGCGTGCGCGCCTCTGCGCAACGCTGCACCCGCTGAGACAGGCCATGCTTTGGGCGGGACTTGTCGTGGCCCTGCTGGCAGCCATCGCCGGCATCTGGACCGCGCGGCGTCGGCTCGCGGAGTGCGCCCAGCACATCGCCCAGCGTCGGCACGTCGAAACCCATCGTGACGAGCTCACGCAGCTCAACCGCCGGCTGTTCGAGCAGGAAAAGCGCACCAGCCACCGGCTGGCCCAGTCCTTGCACGACGAACTCGGCCAGACCCTGGCCGCGCTGCGCCTGCACTGGGAGGCGGGTCGCGCGGGCGGCGCCGTGCAGCGCGAGCGCATGGACGAGCGCATCGGCAACCTCATCACGCTGGCCAACCGCCAGGTGCGCGACGTGCTGGCCGAGATGCGCCCGCCGCTGCTCGACGAACTCGGCCTAGCGGCCGCCATCGACAACGAGATCCGCCAGCATCGCCCCGAGGACGGCGAGGCCCGCATCGAGTTCCAAGCCAGCGACGCGACGCAGATGCAGCGCTGGCCGGCCGACATCGAATACGCCGTCTTCATGGTCGCCCGCGAGGCTCTGCTGAATGCGCTGCGCCATGCTGGCGCCCAGACCATCCGGGTACGGCTGGACGGCGACGAACTCCTGCTCGAGCTGTCCATCAGCGACGACGGTCAGGGCCTGCGGGCGCCGGTCGGCGCCGGCCTCATCGGCATGCGCGAGCGCGCCCTGGCCATCGGCGCCGCGCTGTGCATTGACGGCGGTCCCGGTCGTGGCACCATGGTTGAATTGACCTGGGAAGCCACCGACGAGACGCCCGCCGATGAGCCGCATCTACTTGATCGATGACCACGCCATCATGCGCGACGGCCTGCGCGTCGTGCTGGAAGCCGCCGGCCACGAGGTGATCGGCGAGGCTGCCGGCCCCACCCCCGCCCTGGCCGACCTCGGGCGCCTGCTGCCCGACGTCGTGCTGCTTGACCTGCGCCTGGGCCAGCGCTCCGGCTTCGAGCTGCTGGCCGAGCTGCAGAAGCGCGGCCTGCAGTTGCGCGTCATCGTGCTGACCATGTCCGACCAGCCCCGCCACGTCGCCGAGGCGCTCAAGCTCGGTGCCTGGGGCTATCTGCTCAAGGGCTCGGCCAGCTCCGAGGTGCTGCAGGCCGTCACGGCCGTGGCAGCTGGCGAGCGCTTCCTCAGCCCGCAGGCGGCCGAGTTCGCCGCCTCCATGCTGACCGCCGGCGGCACGCCCGGCGACGAGGGCGACCTGTCGCCGCGCGAGCGCCAGATCCTGCTGATGGTGGCCCAGGGCGCGACGAGCAGCGCCATCGGCGAGGCCCTGCACCTCAGCCCCAAGTCGGTGGACACCTACCGCAGCCGGCTGATGAAGAAGCTGGGCCTGAACGACATCGCGGCCCTCGTCAAATGGGCCCTTCGCGAGGGGCTGATCAGCCTGGACGAGAACTAGGGCCTGCTCCTACACGGCCGGTGCGCGCCTCCCGACTGCCTCGGCAGGCCATGACAAGCATATTGAACCCATGGTGTTCAGCACCTGGCGGGGCGGGCGAGCCGCTTGCCCCGTGCTCTCGTGTTCAACTTTCTGCAGGAGCCCATCATGGCCAGCGTCACCCCCACCATCTCTTCCTCCAAGGTCGAAGGCACCACCGTCTACAGCCCCAGCGGCGACAAGCTCGGCTCCATCGACGACCTCGTCATCGACAAGAAGTCCGGCCAGGTGCGCTACGCTGCACTGGAGTTCGGCGGCTTCCTCGGCATGGGCACCGACCGCTACCCCCTGCCCTGGGACCAGCTGAGGTACGACACCTCCAAGGACGGCTATGTCGTCAACGTCGACAAGGCCCAGCTGGAACGGGCGCCGCGCTACGCCAGCGACGAAACCCCGACGTACAACGACGAGTACGGCCGCAAGGTCTACGACTACTACGGTTCGACCTGGTGGATGTAAGCCGGCGCATGCCGCTTGCAATCGAAGGGGCGGCACTGCCGCCCTTTCTTGCTTCTTGAATCCGGAGGCTGCCATGCCTGATCCCACCCGCACCCCGCCCATCCCGCCCGAACCCGCTGCCACGGTGCCGCCGCGCTCCGGCGACGTCCAACGGCCGACCGCCAAGCAGCGCCCGGCGCGCGACGTGAAGGAAGGCGCTTTCGATGATTCGGTGGCCGGCGAGGAAGACCCGGGTGCCGGCATCGACACCATGACGCCGCGCCACAGCCGCTAGCCCGCGAGCAATCGCATCAATGGCGCGCCCGCCGCCGACGGCAGAGCGCGCTCGTCTTCCTCGTCCTTCAGCGCCACGCCGCTGAGCTGGCGCGTTCGCGCCTGGTCCAGCAGCGTGTGCAGCTTGGCTGCCGCTGCTGCCGGCGCCAGGCCTTCGGGGCGCACATTGGAGATGCAGTTGCGCTCGGCATCGACGAGGCCCAGGCGCGGCGCCCAGCTGAAATAGACACCGAGACTGTCCGGTGCCGACAGGCCCGGCCGTTCGCCGATCAGCACGACCACGCAGCGCGCCTTCAGCAGGGCCCCCACCTCGTCGCCCAGGGCCACGCGGGCCTGCGTGGCGACGACCGGCGGCGCCCAGCTCCATGCCCCCTCGGCCCGCAAGCGTTCGCGCAGTGCAGTGAACAAGGGCAGTGCTTGGCGTTGCAGGGCCAGGGCCGAGAGGCCATCGGCCAGCACGAAGGCGAGATCGACCTCGGGAGCCTGCAAGGCCGCGAGCGCCGCGGCGCTGTCATCGCTGAGGCGCCGGCCCAGGTCCGGCCGCCGCAGATAGACGGCCCGGTCCGGTGCACGGCTGCCGACCTGCAGTGGCGCTTCGCCCAGCGCGCGCAGGCCGGCCAGCAGCGCTTGGGCATCCAGGGGTGCCTGGACCGCATCCCGCGCCTCGGCATGCGCCTGCTGGAAGGCGAGATGAGCGGCGGTCGGCACGCTGGCGCCGGCGCGGCCCAGGCCTATGCGCGCGGCCGTGTAGCGGCGCAGGCTTGCCCAGCGTTGCTCGACGACGCTCATGCTCGCTCCAGAAGTGCCGCAAATCGTGCGGGAAGATCGCCGTCCGCCAGCCGTGGGGCGTCGGCTTCGAACACGCCCATGCGCTGCAGCCAGGCCTCGAACTCCGGTGCCGGCCGCAGGCCCAGCAGGCGGCGCATGGCCAGGGCGTCGTGGAAGCTGGTGCTCTGGTAGCCCAGCATGATGTCGTCCGAGCCCGGCACGCCCATGATGTAGTTGCAGCCGGCTGCGCACAGCAAGGTCAGTAGGCCGTCCATGTCGTCGACATCGGCCTCGGCGTGGTTGGTGAAGCAGACGTCCACACCCATGGGCAGGCCCAGCAGCTTGGCGCAGCAGTGGTCTTCCAGGCCGGCGCGCAGGATCTGCTTGCCGTCGAACAGGTATTCCGGCCCGATGAAGCCGACCACGCTGTTGACCAGCAGGGGCTCGAAGCGCCGCGCCACCGCATAGGCCCGGCACTCCAGCGTCTGCTGGTCGCAGCCGTGGTGGGCACCGCTGGACAGCGCGCTGCCCTGGCCGGTCTCGAAGTACATGACCTGGCGCCCGCCGCGCTTCAGCGCCAGCGCTGCCTGTTGCGCTTGCTTCAGCAAATCCAGCGTGATGCCGAAGCCGCGGTTGGCGGCCTCGGTGCCAGCGATGGACTGGAACACCAGGTCCACCGGCGCGCCGCGGTTGATCGCCTCCAGCGTCGTGGTCACATGGGTCAGCACGCAGCTCTGGGTCGGGATCTCGTGGCGGGCGATGACGGCGTCCAGCATCTGCACGAGGCGCATCACCTGCGGCAGGTTGTCGGTCGCCGGGTTGATGCCGATGACCGCGTCGCCCGATCCCATCAACAGGCCGTCGAGCAGGCTGGCCGCGATGCCGGCCTCGTCGTCGGTCGGGTGGTTGGGCTGCAGCCGCGTGGCCAGGCGCCCGCGCAGGCCCAGCGTGCTGCGGAACTGCGTGACCACCTCGCAGCGCCGCGCGATCAGCATCAGGTCCTGCACGCGGCAGAGCTTGCTGACGGCGGCGGCCATCTCCGGCGTCAGGCCGGCGGCGATCTGCGCCGGCTCGACCGCCTCGGCCAGCAGCGCGTCGCGCAGGCCGCCCACGGTCAGGTGGGCGATGGGCGCGAAGGCGGCGCCGTCGTGGGTGTCGACGATGAGGCGCGTGACCTCGTCGCTCTCATAGGGCACGACGGCTTCGCTGAGGAAGGCCTTCAGGGGCAGGTCGGCCAGGGCCAGCTGCGCGGCGATGCGCTCGCGCGCATTCGCGGCGGCCACGCCGGCCAGCTCGTCCCCCGAGCGGCGCGGGCTGGCCCGGGCGAGCAGCGTGCGCAGGTCCGCGAAGCGGTAGCGCTCGCCAGCGAGGGTGTGCGTGTAGGCCATGGCCGGAGTGTGCTCCGTGGCGGTGGCGCGCGCATGACCGGGCGATGACGCGGCGACGCCGCACGGCTGAGGATGCCTGGCTCGGCCTCCGGCGGGCGGCTGCCGGTAGGCGCCGTGCTGATGCTGGCGACTCGGCAGCCCGGCGCCCGCCTGGGCCAGTTCAGACCCAAGTCTGTGCCACTGCGTCCCGCACCGCTGCCACGGCGGGCGTGGCCATGGCTGTCGCACTGCTGATCCAGCAGAACCAGGTCGGTGCCGCCCAGCCCGGCCAGATGCGGGCCTGGCCCGCGTCTTCCATCAGCACGGCCTGGTCGCGCCTGACCATGCCGGCGCCCATGCCCGCCGCCACCATGCTGCGCACGGCCACTTCTGTGTCGGCCTGCAGGCCGATCTCCAGCACGGCGCCGGCCTGGGTGAAGAGGCGTTCCTGGTGGATGCGCAGGCCGCAATCGGGCGGCGTCGTCACCCAGGGCAGGGTGGTCAGGCCCGCGAGGTCGGCCGGCAGGCCGCCATTGAGGAGCAGGCGCTGGGGCACCACCGGCACGATCTCGCAGGCCTGCAGGCGCTTCACCTCCAGGCCCTCGATCTCGGCGTGCTCATGCAGCACGCAGGCGCAGTCCAGCTCACCCTTGCGCACGGCGGCGATGGCGCGCAGCGACACCAGCTGCTGCAGCTGCAATTGCACGCCGGGATGGTGCTCGGCCAGGTGGACGAAAACCTCGCCCAGGCGCAGGGCCACCGCGTCGCTGACCGTGCCCATGCGCACCTGGCCGCGCGCCTCGCCGCGGATCTGCGCCGCGGCCGCCTGCATGCCCTGGGCGGCAGAGAGCGTGCGGCGAGCCTCGGCCAGCAGGCGCTCGCCGGCCGCCGTCAGCGTCATGCCGCGCGCGCTGCGCTCGAACAGCTTGACGCCGAACTCGTCTTCCAGCGCCTTGAGCTGGGCGCTGACGGCCGGCGGGCTGGTGAACACGCGCTCGGCGGCGCGCGTCAGATTGCCCTCGGTGGCCACGGCAACAAAGGTCTTGAGCTGGTAGATCTCCATGGCCTGCATTCTGCGCAGGGTGGCGCGGACGGGGGTGCGGATTTTCCGAACGGGACGGTCCGCCGAAACGAATGGATGGATTCGCGCGGGGCGCCGAGAGTGAGGGCATAGGAAATCGTCTGGAGCCCTCCATGACCGCCAACTCGAATCCCCGCGCCATCGTCGCCCTGCTGCTCGCCACCTCGGCCTGGGGCAGCCTCTTCCTGATCGGCAAGCCCGTCGTCGCTCAGCTCGACCCGGTCTGGTTCACGCTGGTGCGCTACGCCCTCGCCACCAGCGTGCTGGCCCTGCTGGTGCACTTTGCCGGTCAACAGCCCTGGGCCAAGCTGCGCCGCCACGCGCTGCGCCACAGCCTGGTCGGCCTGGCGGGCTATGGCGTGTTCAGCATCATGGTCTTCCACGGCCTGCGCCTGTCGCAGCCCTCGCACGGCTCCGTCATCATGGCCACCATGCCCTTCACGACGCTGGGTCTGCGCTGGCTGCTGGACGGCCAACGCCCGCCGCTGCGCGCCGTGGCTGGCGCTGCCCTGGCTCTGGCCGGCGTGGCCACAGTCGCCAACCTGTTCGGCCATGCGGGGGAGATCAACGGCCGCATGCTGCTGGGCGACGCCATCACGCTGACCGGCACCCTGGGCTGGGTGTTCTACACCCGCGCCATGGCCAAGCTGCCCGACCACAGCCCGCTGGAATACGCCGCCCTGACGGCCATCGGCGCCCTGCCCTGGCTGGCCGTGGCCGCCGTGCTCGCCACCCTCGTCGGCTGGGCCCCAGCCCCGTCGCCCGAGCTGGTGCTGGGCCTGGCGCCCAAGCTCGTCTACATCGCGCTCATCCCCACCGTGCTGGGCGTGCTGGCCTTCAACGCTGGCGTGAAGCAGCTCGGCGCGCCCATGGGCACGCTGTTCCTGAACATGGTGCCGGTGTCCGTCATCGCCGTGCGCGCCTTGCTGGGTGAGGCGCCGCATGCCAACGAGATCGCCGGCGCGGCCCTGGTGGGCGTCGGCCTGGCACTGACGGTGTGGACGCCCAGGGCGGCCCCCGCCCGCGTCGCCGTGGCCGCACCGCTGCGCGCCACGCCCTGCACGCGCTGAGGTCGGCAGGCAGCCTGCTGTTCGTGCCCGGGCTCCGCAAAGCTGAGGATGCCCGCCCCCGCACCGGCGGCTAGCGTCGCGGTCTTGCAGCGGAGGCAACGAAATGAACAAGCTCCTGGCAACCAGCATCCTGGCCCTGGCATCGCTGGGCTCAATGGCAACGGCGCATGCGGAGGGCGACAGCCCCCGCGTGCGGGCCAAGCAGGCCCTGAAGCGCAAGGCCGCGGCACCGACCTTCAACTTGCTGCTCGATCAGCAGCCGGTCTGCCCCGACAAGGACGCCGACTGGGCGACCTGGCGCGACCAGCGGGTCGACGAGTTGCTGGCGCTGAAGCCCGTCACCGCGCCCGGCGAGGCCTATCTGGATCTCGAAGACGTGATGGACCGGTCCAGCCGCTTCACCAGCTTCCTCGATCTCTGCGCCAGCACCGGCCACACCGCGCCGCTGGCCGTCGTCGGCAACTTCTCGAAGTTCGTGCGCACCCAGGACAACGCCAACTACAACAAGAGCCTCGATCACCAGTTCGGCCACCAGCTCGACGACGTCGCGTTTTTGCGGCGCATCGAACCCCAGGTCACCCTGCCCTGTCTGCTGCAAAGCCCCGAGTTCCTGCGCAACATCAGCGACCCCGCGCGCTACCACGACGCCTTCAAGCTCATCGACACGCAGAACCATCCGCCGGCCGGCGTGACCCAGGTGGCGGGCTGCCCGGTCGATGGCCAGGAATGGAAAGTGCTGCTCTACCGCTCGCAGTTCCTGACCACCCCCGACGACGCCGAGACCTTCGGTCGCTTCTTCGTCCTCGTGCCCGGCAAGACCGACCAGGAGTACGACCGCTGGATCCAGTTCGGCATCTGGCTGCCCGACGATGGCCTCGACCACAGCAAGACCATCCAGAACGTGTCGGTCGTCGCCGTGGCCCGCGGCACTGACCCGCGCGCCGACGGGCGCTTCGACGCCGTCGTCGACTGGTATCGCGTGCCCAAGCCGGGCAGCTCCGGCGAGCTGACGCTGAAGTTCCGGCGCGAGATGCCTGAGCAGATCACCGACAACTGCCTGCGTTGCCACAAGACCATCCCCATCGGCATCCATCCCGGCGGCCTCTACCAGTTCGTGAACAACCAGGTCACGCCCGTCACCCTGCCGGCTCTGAAGCCCAAAACCGCCAAGCCTTCCAGCGCCAAGCCTTCCAGCGCCAAGCCGGCGCAGGCCGCGGCGCCTTTGCCGGCCGACGTGGTGGCCGACCTGAGCCGCTACATCCGCACCGCATACCGCCGCTCACCGGTCTACGAGGTCGACGCCAGTGACGGCATCGCCTCGCCTGCCAACTACGGGCCCCAGTTCGGGCCGGACGCCAACAACGGCGGCCCCGTGCGCACGGCAGCCTCGCTGCAGTCCTGCACCGGCAACCTGAACCCGCAGTCGGTGCAGCGCGTCATCGCCAACATGAACTGCGCCGAGTGCCACAGCGGCGCCTCGCGCCGCGGCGTCGGCATGCTGAACTTCCCGCTGGCCACCGAGAAGCGCACCCACAAGGATGACGGCTCCATGCCCAACATCATCCGCTCCCACATCCTGGGCAACCAGATGCCGATCGGCTCCGGCGGCCAGGGGCCCAATCTGTCGCAGCCCGAAAGAGAGGCGCTGTACAACTGCCTGTCCAAGGAGTACTTCGACCCCGCCGCCAAGTCCGGCCTGTTCGTCGACTGGCTCAAGGGCAAGAGCGCCAGCGTGCCGGTCGCGTCGCCCGTCGTGACGCTGGCGGCCACCACGGCGCCCAAGCCCAAGAAGCTCGTGCTGACGAAAGCCGCCAAGGCCGCCGCCTTCTCCGAATGCATGAGATGCCATGACCCGGCCACGCCCGACGAGGCGCCTGCGCTGGCCGGTGTCTTCATGCGGCCCTTGGCCAGCGCCTCCGGCTACGCCTACTCGCCCGATATGAAGGCGGCCGGCGCGCTGCGCGACGCCCAGGGTAAGCCCCTGGTCTGGGACGAAGCCAACCTGATGGAGTTCCTCAAGGACACCAATGCCTTCCTGGCGGCCCGGCTTGGCCACGCTGCCGACTCCGACATGGCCAAGCGCTATGCCGACGAGGACTTCCGCCGCACCGTCGTCGAACACCTCAAGACGTTGAAGTAATCCCCTCAGGCGATGCCGGCGGGCCGGGCCTTGGTCCGGTCCAGCTTCAGCGCGATCTCGGCGGCCCTCTCGTTGCTCATCGCGGCGCCGCGGGCCATGCATTGCTCGCGCTCGTCCGGCGCGATCGCGGTCTGCAGGGCCGCCATCAGCTCCTGGCGCACATGGCTTTCTACCGGCTCGCGGAAGTTCTCGCCGCGCCAGCTGTTGGCCGCCTCGGCCCGGCCCAGCACCACGGCCGCATCGCGCGGGCGGTCGTCCTTGAAGGCCAGCATGGCCAGCATGTCCAGGCTCTGCCACACCGAGCCGTTGAGCTTGTCCAGCTTGAAGGCCTCGCCGGCCTGCTCCAGCGCCTCGGGCAGCTGTCCGTCCATCATCAGCGCGGTGGCGAGGTTGGCGATGTAGACGTGCAGCTTCTCGGCATAGCGTTCGTGCTGCGCCAGCGCCACCAGCGCGCGGCCCTGCACCACCGCGCTGGCGTAGTCTTCGTCGGTGGCGGTGCACTGCTCGCGCGCCATCATCGCGAACAGCATGCGGAAGGTGTCGCCGGCCTCCTCGGCCAATTCCATCTGGTCCTGGGCCAGGGCCTTGCCTTCGTCGAGGCGGCCGAACAGATTGGCCACGTAGTCGCGGGCGTTCAGCAGATCCCAGTAGGCCAGCGGCGGCCAGGTCTCCTGCTGTCGCCGCCACAGCGCTTCCATTTCGTCCACCGCCTGCTGGGCGGTCTCGTACTCGTCGCACAGTGAGGCCGAGATGGCTAGCCGGCCCAGGGCTGCATACAGGCCGGCGTCGTCGCCAGCGGCCCCGTACAGCACGACCGCGCGGCGGGCCGCCTCGATCTTCTCGCGGCTGGAATCGTCGTGCAGCAGCGTGCCGAGCGTGTGCTGCAGCCGGGCCTCGGTGCGGGCGTCGAGCGGGCCGGGGCGGCTCAGCGCCTCGCGGCAATGCTTGCGGCCCTCCAGGCACTGGCCCGCCGCGCCGAACAGCCAGCCCGACGCGCCCGCCAGCGAGGCGTGCAGGCCCGCGTCGGCCTGCGCGGCCCAGGCCAGGGCCGCGCGCACGCTGTCCAGGTCGGGCAGGAAGCGCCGCAGCCGCCGCTGCGAGGCCTCGGCCCAGCGCTGTTGCAGCGACGACAGGAAGAGCTCGTTCATCACCTCGGCGTGCCGACGCCGCACGGCCTCGGCCTCGCCCGCCGCCACCAGCATCTCGGCGGCGTATTCGCGGGCGCTTTGCAGCAGCCGGTGACGCTGCGGGTCGCTGCGGTCGACGCGCATCAGCAGCGACTGGTCCACCAGCACGCCCAGCAAGGCCATCGCGTCGTCGCCGCCGGCCTCCATGTCGCGCAGCAGGGCCTCGGCCTGGTCCACGCCGAAGCTGCCCGCGAATACGCTGAGCCGCCGGAACGCGACCTGGGCCGCCGGCGCCAACAGCGAATGGCTCCAGGCCAGCGCGGCGCGCATGGTGCGGTGGCGGGCCGGGCCGCTGCGCGAACCGCCGGTGAGCAGGCGCAGGCGTTCGCCCAGGCGCTCGCGCACGCCGGCCAGACCCAGCAGCGGCACGCGCGCGGCGGCCAGCTCGATGGCCAGCGGCAGGCCGTCCAGCTCGCGGCACACCTCGGCGGCGTCGGCGGCGTTGCGGGCGTCGATGCGAAAGCCCGCCTCCAGCGCGGCCACGCGAGCTTCCAGCAGCTGCACGGCGCCATGGTCGCGGACCTGCAGGCCATCGCCCTCCACCGGCACCGACAGCGGGTCCAGCCGGTGCACATGCTCCTCCGAGCGCTTCAGCAGCACCTGGCTGGTCAGCAGCACGTGGGCGCCGCTGCCCTGGATCAGCTCCTGCACGAACTGGTCGACGGCCTCCACCACCTGCTCGCAGTTGTCCAGCACCAGCAGCGTCGACTCGGGCAGGGCTTCGATGACCTGGCGCGCCGCCAGCTCCTTGTCCGGCAGCCACAGGCCCAGGGCCTGCGCCACGGCGGCCACCACCAGCTCGGCGCTGGCCACCGAGGCCAGCTCCACCAGCCACACGCCGCCGGCGAAATCGTCGCGCACCGCTTGGGCCACGGCCTGCGACAGCCGCGTCTTGCCGATGCCGCCGGCCCCGACGATGCTGACGACGCGGTGCTCGCGCACCAGTGCGGCCACGCGTGCGATGTCGTCGTCCCGGCCTATCAGCTGGGGGCCCTGCAGCGGCAGGTTGCCGGGCCGCAGCGGCGGGCTGACCGGCGCGGCCGCTGCGGGCAGCACGGGTAGGGGCTCGGGCGCCACGCTGAAGCGATAGCCCACGCCGGGGATGGTCTTGATGGTGTCCGGGCCGAGCAGCTTGCGTAGCGTCGACATCTGCACCGACAGATTGCCGTCCTCGACGACGAGGCCGCGCCAGCAGATCTCCAGCAGGTCCTTGCGGCTGACGATCTGGGACGAGCGCTCGGCCAGCAGCTGCAGCACGTCGAAGGCGCGGGCACCCAGCTCCACCTTCTCGCCGCGGATCAGCAGTTCCCGCTGCGTTGGGCGCAGCTCCAAGTCCGCGAACCGCATGGACTGGAGCGGCGCTTGCATTGCCGTCATTGCGCCTCCCACAAGCTGCAGGGCCCCACTGTACGTTCTGCCCGCCTGCCTGAGCGGTGGCCGGCGACGGCATGCCGCATCACCGGCCTGTCATGTCGGCCGGCTAGCCTGGGCGGCGCCATGCTGCAGCTCGCCAACCTCACCCCCTGGGCCTGGGCCCTGCTCGCCTGCATCGCGCTGGCTGCCGCCATCACCGTGCTGCAGGGCAAGCTGCTGTTTGGCCGCACCTGGGTCATCCGCCGCACCGACCCCGGCCCCGCCGCCGCCCGGCGCCGCACCGAGGCCGTCTGGCTGGAGCGCCCCGGCGGCGTGCGCCTGCAGGGCTGGTTGACTGTGCCCGTGGATGAAGCCCCGCCGCGCCGCCTGCTGCTGTGGTTTGGCGGGCGCAACGAGCACGTCGCCTGGACGCCCGACCTCGCCGGCTGGCTGCCCGACGACTGCGCCCTGCTGGCCTTCAACTACCGCAGCCTGGGCGAGAGCAGCGGCTGGCCGAGCGAGGCCGCCTGCGTGGCCGACGCCGAGGCTGCCGCGGCCTGGGGGCTGGCTCGGCTGGCCCTTTCCTCGAGCGCCCTGCATCTGGCCGGCCGCAGCTTGGGCACCGGCGTGGCCATGCAGCTCGCTGCGCGATTGGCGGCTGCGGGCCGCCCGGCAGCCAGCGTCGCGCTGATCAGCCCGCTCAAGAGCCTGCGCGCGGTGCTGCGCCGCAACCCGCTGATTGCGCCGCTGACGCCCTGGCTGCGCTCACCGCTGGACAGCGTCGCCGCCGCGCGGGCGGTGGGGGGTGGTGGGGCGGTGCTGGTTCTGCTGGCCGAGCGCGACGATCAGGTGCCGCTCGCGCATTCGCACACCCTCGTGCAGGCCCTGCGCCACGCCGGTTCGGCCGTCACCGTGCACCAGCTCGCCGGCACCAACCACCGCAGCCTGGCACGCACGCCGGCGGCGATGCGGCAGCTGGGCGGCTGGCTGGAGGCGGGTTAGAGGTCCAGCCGCATGAGGGCCTGGTGCAGCGGCTCGACGGCAAAGCCGCGGCGCTGCAAGGCCTCGCCGCCCAGGTCGCCGCGCTGCAACTGCGGCACGCTGACCTTGGCGCCCGGGTGGGCCGCCAGCAGCGCCTGCACCAGGGCCTCGGCATCCTGCTGGGCGGGGTTGCGGTCGATCAGTGAACGCACCAGCACGCCGCTCTCCCGGTCGCCCGTGAACACCAGCTGCGCGCTGCCGCGCCGCCAGGCCGTCCAGGGCACCGTCAGCACGCCCACGACGTCGGCGCCCACCTGCAGCGGCAGGTCGGCTATTGATCCCTCGGCCTCGCGCAGCCAGGCCAGCGCTTCGGCCTGGGTGCAGGCCAGCTCGGCCGGCGGCGTGCGAGGCTCGCCGGCCTCCTCTTGGTTCACCACGTGCTGCCACCCGTGCAGGGAATGCCGCTCCACAAAGCCATGGCGGCGGTACAGGCGGGCGGCGCGCTCGTTCTGCACGAACACCTCCAGCTCCAGCGCCTTCAGGCCGGCCTTGCGGCCTCGTTGGATGAAGTCCTGCAGCAGCTGCACCGCCGCGCCGCTGCCGCGCGCCTGCGGCACCGCGCCCATGGTGCCCAGCCGCCAGCGCTTGAGCGCGGGCCGCGGCGCCACCAGGGCGAAGGCGAGCACGTTGCCGTCCTCCGCACTGACCGCCGCTCGCCCCAGGCTCAGGTCCACGCCCTGGCGCAGCACAAAGCCCGGCCATTGGTCCAGGGCCAGGTTGAAGGGGCCGATCAGGTAGTCGGCAAAGGCCCGCACGAAGGCCGCGTGCAGGGCTTCGGGGGCGAGCTGGTCGGTGGGGACGAGGGAGAAGGGCGTCGAGGGCATCCGGGCATTCTGGCCACGCCGGGCTCGCGGCCGCAAAGTCATGCGCCTTGCTCTCGCTTGAGCGCCGCCTGTAACCGCGCGGTGGAAGAATCGGCTGCACCATGATCAAGAAGACGCTGCAGACCCTCGCCGTGGCCGCCACCGTTGCTGGCACCGCCGTGCCTGCACAGGCCGGCGACGCCCAGTTCTCGCTGCTGGTGCTGGCCATGCCCACCAAGTACCACTACGAGTACATCCCCATCGCGCGGGACAGCTTCGAGAAGCTCGCCAAGCTGCATGCCTTCGAGCTGACCTGGACGGCCCAGCCCGGCGCCTTCGAGGGCGACCTGAGCAAGTACGCAGCCGTGGTGCTGCTGAACAGCTCGGGCGAGGAATTCAACGAGGCCCAGCGCGCGGGCCTGGAGCGCTACATGAAGGCCGGCGGCAACGCCGTCGTCGTGCACCGCGCCATCATCAGCAAGCCGGGCCTGTGGCCCTGGTACGAAAAGCTCGTCGGCCGCAGCTTCGTCATCCATCCCATGCTGCAGACGGCCGTCGTCACGAAGGCCGACGCGTCGCATCCCGCGACGTACGGCTTGCCGGACCAATGGATCTGGTCAGACGAGTGGTACGAGTTCAGCAACCCGCACGGTGTGAAGATCAACCCGGTGCTGGCCGTGGACGAGCGCAGCTACGACCCCACCAAGATCTGGCCCGGCCAGGTCGCCAAGGGGATGGGCTCCGACCACCCGGTGAGCTGGTGGCACAACGTCGAGAAGGGCCGCGTGTTCGTCACGGCGCTGGGGCACAACGGGGAGATGTACCGCGAGGCGCGGTATCTGGATCACCTGTGGGGTGGCCTGTGGTGGGCGGCCCAGGGCGGAGCCTCGTCAAGGCCCTGAAAGTATCGGGTCTGCCGAGGCAGGCGGGAACTGGGGCAGGCAGAACACGTCGCCGAAGTGCCAGAGCTGTTCACCGGCGCAACGTCGATTCATCGCACCGTGTGCGTGGGAAGCCTTCGGCGCCTGGCAGCATGCAACTTCGCCGGCGACGAGTCACCCAAATGCACGGGCTTTGAGCAGCCGGGCTGCCTCAACCAGCTCGACGCGCTTCGCGTGCCAAAGTCTCGTTGACCTGTTCCAGCTTGTCTGCGGATTCGCTGAGGCGTTCCTCTACCTTTTCAGCTGCCGCCGTCGCCACCCTTCGCAGTGCCAAGTTAAGCAGAGGCTAGTTCGGTTGCCAACCATTCGAAATGGTGCGGTGAACGGCCCCGGATTCGCGGAGGCTTCTTGTTCGCTCGAGGCCTTGAGGCGGCAGGACGCCGTGCTTGTCGAGCAAAGTGCTACCGCGACTGGAAGCCTTAAGGACCAGGCGCTGATCCTGAACTTGGTCCCCAAGGTGTCCGGCTGCCCTAGCCCATGCAGGGCAGTCGCTGCGTTGTCAGGACCTCTTGTGCCAACAATCGAGGCTGAAGTTGCTGGGCATCTGCAGAGAGAAATCCTGATCACCTCGCACGCGCATCTGCGCCCGACTATTCGATTGGACTTCGATAGCGATCGACTCCGAAGACCATGAGCGCCTTGTCCACAAAACGGAAGTCAGCGCCAGGCGTGTAGCGACGCTGGCAGTCGATTACCTTTGACAGGAAGCGAACGAAGCATCGATAGCTTTCGAGCTTCGTGTTCGACTTGGCCTGCAGCGACGGCAGCTTCGGCGTTTGAATCGACTGAAAGTCCTCTGGGAAGCGCGACTGCAGGAGGCGGCATGCCGACTCAACATTGACATCTACGATGGGAAAGTACCCTGGATGACAGAAGTGAAAAATCGCCGAGACGGTCGGAAGTTGAAATCCTTGAGTTTCAACAAGTCTTTCGAAGAGAGTGCCGTGATGCGCAAAGACATCGCTTGGAGAGACTGCGGTGGTACGTATGCCGGCGATGCAACTGACAACGCCGAGTACGTCGCGTGGAAACGGGACTTGTGACTTGTAGTTCTTGACCTCTATCAGCGGCGCGATCAGGTCGATAGCTCTCTTGGTTTGTTCACTCGACAACACCTCAAGGATTGACGGAGAGTCGTAGCGCGCCATGAGGCCTAGAAGGTCTTTGTACCTGGCATCGCCATAGTTCGGGTAGACCTTGTCAAACTGGCTTGCATAGGGTTCTAAGTCAATCATGTTCCTGGAAGATGAGGTCGCGTGTGTTTCCGATCAAGGAAACGGATGGCGCATAGGCGCATGTATTCAGTCAGTTAGCAGGCGACGAGCCTCGTCGTCGAGATCATCGGCACAGACGGCTGAAATTATCTGCAGCAGCAAGCCGATGCGATAGGCGGCAGTTCCCTTGGTCTTCGCCATGTTCGTGGCACCGCGCCAGCTTGCCGGGAGGCCGCCAGCGACAGCATGCCTCGTGCTGGGCCTCGCTCATTCAGGTTGGCCAGGCCAATGCCAACGCGCTGGTAGAACTCGAACACCAGGTGGTGAGCTTGGATCCGCGCTCGTTGGTCCAGGAGCGAGTCCAGGGACGGACAGGGCTTCTCGGTGGATGGCTCGTTGTCGGACATACGGGTTCCTGTCTTGGGGACGATCGACACGGGACGGCGGGAGTGCGCGAGGGCTCGCTGCTGAGGTTGCCTTGAGCGAATGCCTAGATGAGACGAAGCACCCCAAGCAACGCCAGAAACGCCAGCGCGAGGACAAAGAAGATGCCACCGATGTCGATAGCAATATATGACCTACGCGCAAGCCAGGAATAGCTGTGAGTCCAAGACCAGACCTTGCCTTCGCGTGCAGCGACAGCAGCCAGGAAAATGCCGGCCAGCCCCGTGCCTGCAAGTGCGAAGGCGACGAACAAGCTGACGAAGCAAGCCGCCAGGAGCGCCTTTTGGTACTGCGGTGCATTGGCCAAAGGCACGATTTTTTCGGCGAAGCTGACCGTGAGCACTAAGGTGCCAGCAATCAAGGTGAGGAAGTGCTTGGTTAAGTCCTTCATCTGCTCATACTGGAACTCGACGAACCGTTCTTCCGGCGATAGCAAAGCCTTTTCAGTTGCCTCGGGCAAGTCGCTCGTCATTTCGCTGCTCCATAAGTGCCTGGATGGCGGCTACGGGCATGGCCAATGGGCGAACAATACACCCAGCCATCGGCGGCATTGCCGCGTATCCGACCTTCTGCCAAGCAGTTCATCGAAGGGCTGCAATCAGCCGATTCTGTTGAAAACTCGCGCCCCGACCATGATGCACTTTCCCAGGGGTTCCTCGACCATTGCCGACATTGCGATCGTCGATCCTGGATCGATCTGAGCGGTGGATTTTTCTACTGGAACGTGTGCGCGTTCACAGATCGAGTTTCTCGACAGAATCAGCCTCAAGCTGACTTAGCGGTGGATCGCAACGTGTAGGTCGGCTTGAGGCTGGGTGCTACCACTCGCAGGTGGCATGCGTGGGTCAGCAATGTGCGGCGGATTCAACCGGTCATCGCAACACATGCGCTGAATCTCTCAGCGGGCGTCTGGAAGCCGAGCGTCTTGCGCGGC
>NZ_JBYSZK010000029.1:0-19507 GCF_058787015.1 Roseateles sp. FW305-36
GTGTCCGGTATTTCATTTGCAACACTCCTTCTGCCTGAGCAGGGGTCAGTGTGTTGCGTCGACTGGTTGAATCCGCCGCCCAAAGGAGCCGTTGGCCGGCCGGGTGGCTGGCTAGCTGTGGCCACCGAAGGTGGCAATGAAATTTTGTCCGGGAAGGTCGGCGCCAGCTCCGTCACGGCCTCGGCAAGGGAATGGCGTTCGACCGCTCCACTTTGGAAGCAGCCTCCTACGGCATCAGCTCCGACCATGACAGCTGCCTCCCACCTGAGCGGCTGCATCTGAGGTCTGCGACCGATCACAGCCGACCCGGAACCGACATTCGCAACCTTCAATACGGAGCCCCGACTCGCCGATGGGGAGGGCGCGATAAAGCGCGCCCTCCCGCATCCGCAAGCTTTTTGATCCTCGGGTGGCGCAACAGCGCCATCCGGCGGTTCCCCCATAAGGCTTGATGCCGACAATTGCCTTAAGCTGGCCCAGGGGAAGCCGAAATTACAGAAGCGGGGCGGAGTACCGAGCGTGTCGCTTCAAAAATCGCGGAGGTCTACATGACATTTTTGCCCAGCGTACGCATCGGCACCCGTCTGGCCGTCGGCTTTGCCATCGTCCTCGCGCTGTCGGTGCTTTCAACCGCGTTCGCGCTGTACAACGCCCGTGCCAATGCTGAGGCGACCAAGCGCATGATGGCCAGCCCGCTGGTGAAGGAGCGCATCGCCTCTGACTGGTATGTGCTGATCTATTCAGCCATCGCGCGCACCTCCATCATTGCCAAGAGCAGCGACGGCACGATCTCCAGCGTCTTTGCCGACGTCATCGCGGCCAGCTCCAAGAAGGGCGGAGAAATTCTTAAGACGCTAGAGCCGTTGATGGCCAGCGACGAGGAAAAGGCAATCTACAACGAGGCGATCGCGTTGCGGATCAAGTACCAGGCGGCCAAGGATGCGGTGATGAATGCCAAGAAGGCGGGCGACGAGGCCGAGGCGGCCAAGCTGTACACCGAGACTTTCCTGCCGTCGGCCAAGACCTACGACCAGCGGGTGCAGGATTTTGTCGCCTTCCAGCGCAAGGCAATCGATGACACGGCGCTTGCCATCGAGCTGGCAAATTCCCGCAGCAACCAGCTGCTGCTGGGTCTGGGATTGCTGGTCGTCGCGCTTGGCGCGATGCTCGCCTTCATCATCTCGCGCAGCATCACCGGCCCGCTGAAATTTGCGCTGGGCATCGCCAAGACCGTGGCCGACGGCGATCTGACGATGACCATCGAGCAGGGGCATCAGGACGAGATCGGTGAGCTGCTGGGCGCCTTGCAGGCGATGACCGACAAGCTGTCCAGCACCGTCACGCGAGTGCGCGCCGGCACCGAGACGATTGCCGTGGCTTCGCGCGAGATTGCCAGCGGGAATATGGACCTGAGCCAGCGCACCGAACAGCAGGCCTCGGCGCTGGAGGAAACCGCCGCCTCGATGGAGGAACTCAGCGCCACGGTGAAGCAGAACGCCGACAGTGCCAAGCAGGCTAACCAGCTCGCCCAGGGCGCCAGCACGGTGGCGATCAAGGGAGGAGATGTGGTCGGTCAAGTGGTCACGACGATGAAGGGCATCAACGAGTCGAGCCGCAAGATCGTCGACATCATCGGCGTCATCGACGGCATCGCTTTTCAGACCAATATCTTGGCCCTGAACGCGGCCGTTGAGGCGGCGCGCGCCGGTGAGCAGGGACGAGGCTTTGCCGTCGTGGCCAGCGAGGTGCGTAGCTTGGCCGGACGCTCGGCCAATGCGGCCAAGGAGATCAAGAGCCTGATTGCCGCCAGCGTGACCCGCGTCGAGCATGGCACAGCCCTGGTCGATCAGGCCGGTATCACGATGGCCGAGGTCGTCGCGTCGATCAAACGCGTAACCGACATCATGGGTGAGATCAGCGCGGCCAGTGCGGAGCAGAGCTTGGGCGTCGCCCAGGTCGGCGAGGCGGTGACACAGATGGACCGGGCGACCCAGCAAAACGCTGCCCTGGTCGAAGAGAGCGCGGCCGCCGCCGAAAGCTTGAATGGCCAGGCCCAGCAGCTCGTGCAGGCGGTGGCAGTGTTCAGGTTGAGCGGTGACCGGCCGGGACGCTGAGCCTGACGGTGTCGGCATCAGCAGATGCGAGCGGTCGAGCAAATTGCAGCCAGCATCGTGTCAGCAGGCTGCTAAGGGTTGCGCTCCGTCAAACCCAGGCCGCGATGAAACCCGAAAACACGGTGTCGCGGATTTGACAAGAGTCACTGCTATCGCGGCGCGAGTCCAACGAGCCTGATGACAACTGCACCGAGAGCGCTGAGCAGAAGTTGGCTTGGTAGCGAGGGGTTTCCACAGGTTCGCGGCAACCAGGGGGCTTGCTGATGCGGCTTCTGGACTGACCTGGCCCCCCCCCGAGATGCGGACCGGCAGACCGTCGGCGGCTTGGTGCCCAAAGCCGAAATTGACCGGGTGACGGCAGCAGGCTGGCTGCCGCCTTTAGTGTTGCGAAGGCTCGACGATCATGAGCGCCAACAACGGTCATTCAACCTCAACTCTGCTGACGGGCTTTCTTGCTACCGCGACGCTTCGTGTCGCAGTGCATTCAGCACCAGCGTGAAGGCCGGCGATGGCTGCCGGCGGCTGGGGTAGTAGAGGTGGTAGCCGGCGAAGGGCGGGCACCAGTCTTCCAGAACGCGCTCCAGGCTTCCGTCGGATAGGTAAGGCGCCAGTTCGTCTTCGGGCAGCAGGCTGATGCCCAGGCCAGCAACTGCGGCATCGGCCTGTGGTGGTGCCGTGTTGAAGATCAGCGGACCGTCGACCCGGACATTGACGTGCTTGCCGCGACGACTGAAGTCCCACACATAGAGGCCGCCGGAGGTGGGCATGCGCTGGTTGATGCAGCGATGAGACATCAGGTCCTGTGGCGTCTTCGGCTTGGGATGCTGTGCGAAGTAACCGGGGGATGCGACCACAGCCATGCGCAGCGCGGGGCCGATGGGCACCGCGATCATGTCCTTGTCGATGGTGTTGCCCAGGCGCACGCCCGCATCGAACCGGTCGGCCACGATGTCGCGGAAGCCATAGCTCATGTCGAACTCGAGCGTGATGTCGGGGTACTCGTGCAGCAGCGGCCCGAGCTTGGGCATCAGCACGTTGCGCAGCACGTGGTCACCGCAGGTGATACGCACGGTGCCGGCCGGCTTGTCGCGCAGCGCGGTGAGCGCATCGAGTTCGGCATCGATCTCGTCGAAACGGTGGCCAATGGCCTGCGCCAGCCGCTCGCCCGCCGGCGTGGGCGCGACGCTGCGCGTCGTTCGCGTGAGCAGGCGCATCTGCAACCGTTCCTCCAGCCCACGAATCGCCTGACTAAGCGCCGGCTGGGTCACGCCCAGCGTCGCGGCGGCGCGTGTGAAGCTGCCTTCGCGCGCCACGGTCACGAAGGCGAGGAGGTCGTTGAGGTTGCGTCTTGCCATGGCAGTACCGGCTGGATTGATTAGCCTCACTTATAAGCCGAATAAGCATCCATCACCTAGTCACGGGCTTCGAGGGTCGTCAAACTTCCTGTCATCCCAGAACACGCATGGGCCGGGTGAACGTCCGGTCCGGGCAAGGAACATCGACATGACGAAGCAAACCGCACCGAACCCCCATCCGCTCGACGACCAGCAGGACGTGCCGCAGCGCCGCAGTTTTCTCGCCGGTGCCGGCGTCGGTCTGGTCGCCATCGGCGGCCTGGTGGCGGGCGCCTCCTCAGCGGGCCAGGATGAGCCGGCCTCTCCCGCTGCCGCGCCACGTCGTGGGGATGGCCAGCCCGCGGACGCCGACAACTTCTATCGAAGCGCAGCCGTCACGATGCGCAAGGTGCGTTTTCGCAACCAGTACGGCATGGACGTCGCAGGCAACCTGTTCATGCTCAAGCAGCCGGGCAGCAATGGCCGCAGTGCGGCCATCGTGGTCGGGCACCCGATGGGCGCCGTCAAGGAGCAAAGCGCCAACCTCTACGCCACGAAGATGGCCGAGATGGGCTTCGTGACGCTGTCGATCGACCTGCCGTTCTGGGGCGAGAGCGAAGGTCACCCGCGCAACGCGGTGTCTCCCGACCTCTATGCCGACGCCTTCAGCGCGGCCGTCGACTACCTGGGCACGCAGCCCGCGGTGGACCGCGAGCGCATCGGCGTCCTCGGTATCTGCGGCAGTGGCAGCTTCGTCATCAGCGCGGCAAAGATCGACCCGCGCATGAAGGCCATCGCCACGGTCAGCATGTACGACATGGGCGCCGCCAACCGGCAGGCGCTGAACCAGTCGCAGACGGTGGCGCAACGCAAGGCCGTCATCGCCCAGGCGGCGCGGCAGCGCGACGTCGAGTTTGCTGGCGGCGAAACACAGTACACCAGCGGCACGGTGCACCAGATCACGCCGACCTCGCACCCTATCGAGCGCGAGTTCTACGACTTCTACCGCACGCCCCGCGGCGAGTACACGCCGCCCGGGCAGTCGCCCCTGCTGACCACCCACCCCACGCTCAGCAGCAACGTCAAGTTCATGAACTTCTATCCGTTCAACGACATCGAGACGATCTCGCCGCGCCCGATGCTGTTCATCACCGGCACCGAAGCGCATTCGCGGGAGTTCAGCGAGGCCGCCTTCCAGCGCGCGGCGGAGCCCAAGGAACTGCACTGGGTGCCCGATGCAGGCCACGTCGACCTGTACGACCGCGTGAACCTGATTCCATGGGGCAAGCTGACGGCCTTCTTCACCCAACATCTGGCGCAGCGTGCCGGATGACCAGGAACATGCGCCCCGGCCTGCTGCATGAAGGAGAGACCATGGACACCCGCGACATCTTTCAGCGCGAATTGGCCGGCGACACCATTTCGCTCGACGACCCCGAGTACCCGGAGATCGCGGCGCTGATCACCGAGGCGCAACGCGTGATCGCCGAGATGAACACCGGGTATCACGACCCTGCGGAAGTGCGCGCCCTGTTCGGCCGCCTGACCGGCACGCAGGTCGATGAATCGTTCGCGTTGCTGCCCCCGTTCTACAGCGACTTCGGCAAGAACATCCGCGTGGGAAAGAACGTATTCATCAACCACGCCTGCGAGCTCATGGACCGGGGCGGCATCACCATCGGCGACGACGTGCTCATCGGACCCAAGGTGAACCTGGTCACCATCAACCATCCGCTCGATCCGGCGACCCGCCGTTCGACCCATTGCGCGCCCATCGTCCTCGAGAAGGGTGTGTGGCTTGGCGCAGGCGTCTCGGTGATGCCGGGCGTGACCATCGGCGAGAACGCCGTCGTGGCTGCCAATGCGGTCGTGACGAAGGATGTGCCGGCGAACACTGTGGTCGGCGGGATTCCGGCGCGCTTCATCAAGCACATCGACGGCGCGCGCGGGCAGCGCGATGCCGGCTGACATGGCGCCGCGCAAATCCTCCCGGGCAGCAGCCGGCCTGCTGGCCTTGGCGCTCGCCTTTCTCGCTGGTGCTGGGGCCGAACCGTTGAATGCCGCAGCCAGCGGCAAGCCAGCCGCATCGAAGGAAAAAACCATGTGGATGACCGTGGACGCACGGCGCTTTGCCGTGACGCTGGAAGACAACGCGACCGCGCGCGCGTTCGTCGAGTTGCTGCCGGCCACCTTCGACATGGTGGAACTGAACGGCAACGAGAAATACGCCAAGCTCCCGCGCAACCTGCCCACGGCCGCCGAGCGGGTGGGAAGCATCCGCGCCGGTGACGTGCTGCTCTATGGCGACGACACGTTGGTGGTGTTCTACGAGGCGCTACGCTCGGGCTACAGCTACACGCGGATCGGTCGAATCGAGACGCCCGCCGGCCTGGGCCCGGCCTTGGGCCGCGGCAACCCGCGCGTCAGCTTTTCTCTGCCGTGAAGAATCTCCGCGTCCACAACTCGCCGTCGCAGAGCCAGTCCATGCCCCTGATCCATCAACGAACGCAGTTGGCTGAACCTCCCGCTGGGCTCGCCACTGCGCGCACCGCACTCGCAACCAATCCGGTGCTGCCGGGCTGGTACGCCGATCCGGACATTCGCATATTCGGCGATCGGTACTGGATGTATCCGACCTATTCGGCCGACGGGCCGGTCCCTGCGGAGCCCAGCCGTTTCACGGCATGGCAGACGCAGCAGCGGGCCTCACCCACGATCTGGAGCCCATTCCTCAAGCAGACATTCCTCGACGCCTTTTCCTCGCCCGACCTCGTCACCTGGACCCGTCATCCGCGCGTACTTGACGTCGAGAACGTCAGCTGGGCGGCCTATGCGATGTGGGCGCCTTGCGCGATCGAACAGGACGGGCGCTATTTCCTGTTCTTCGGTGCCAACGACATCAAGAACGACCAGCAGCTCGGCGGCATCGGCGTGGCGGTCAGCGACCGGCCGGACGGCCCGTTCCGGGATGCCATTGGCAAGCCGCTGATCGGCAGCATCGTTCACGGTGCGCAGCCGATCGATCAGATGGTGTTCCGCGATGACGACGGGACCTGCTACCTCTACTACGGCGGCTGGAAGCACTGCAACGTCGTCCGCCTGTCACCTGATCTCACCAGCCTGACCCCGTTCGAGGATGGCCAGACCTACAAGTCGATCACGCCGTCACCCGACTATGTCGAGGCGCCTTTCATGCTGAAGCGGCGCGGCGTCTACTACCTGATGTGGTCGGAGGGCGAGTGGACCGGGCCGCTGTACAGCGTGGCCTATGCCACGGCGTCCAGCCCCCTCGGGCCGTTCACGCCACGGGGCAAGATCCTCCAGCAGGACCCTCGCGTCGCGCGAGGCGCCGGACACCACTCCGTGATCTGCATCCCTGGCACCGACGACTGGTACATCGTCTATCACCGGCGCCCCTTGGATGAGATCGACGGCAATCATCGCCAGGTCGCGATCGATCGAATGCACTTTGCGGAAGACGGCAGCATCGAACCGGTCGTGATGACCTAGGGAGGCGTGCTGCGATGGCCGCTTCTAGCCCGCTTAAGCGTGAATTTCCGCATGGCGGCACTTAGCGGTTCCAGACGCGCCACCGGCGAACGGCAGCAAACGCGGCGGTGCCGCCGTCGGTCTCGGGCTTCAGCTTTGGGCACATTGCTGACCCACGCATGCCACCTGCGAGTGGTAGCACCCAGCCTGAAGCAGTCAGCATCTCTGCACGCGGTGCTGGACCGAGTGGCCAAGTCGCTGGACAGCTGCCCTGCATGACGCCTCCAGACAAGGCGCTCAACAGGTGCCTGATTCCACGCTCAGAAGAGGCTGGACCTGGTGATCAGGTCGCGTCGGAATATGCGGCTGCCGAGGCAGGCAGGAAATCGGGCAGGCAGAACACGTCGCCGAAATGCCGGGGCTGTTCACCGGCGCAACGTCGATTCTTCGCACCGTGAGCGTGGAAGCTTTGGCGCCTGCCAGCATGCAACTTCGCCGGCGAAAGCGACGAGCCACCCAAATGCACGGGCTTTGAGCGCCTGGCTTGCCTCAACCAGCTCGACGTGCCTCGCGTGCCAAGGTCTCGTTGACCTGCTCCAGCTTGTCTGCGGATTCGCTGAGGCGTTCCTCAACCTTTTTCGTCTCTGCAACCGCCCGCTTGACGTCGCCGTCAACGGCGCCGGTGGCGATCTTGGTGTCAAGCACCGCATGCACGACAGCCAGGTCGTCGGCAGCGCGCTCCACTTCCTTGGTAGCTTCCTTGTTCTTGGCAAGTGCGTCGTCGAGCGGTGACGCATCCTTGTGCCGCTTCGAATCTGGCAAGTGCTTCGACATAGGTATTTCCTTGAGCAGCTTTACGGCGTGGCGTGGTGCGCCCCCCTCTGAGGGCGGGGGGTTGCGTCGTCCTACATTATGGACACGGCACACCCTGTATAACCGTTTCGTCCATCTGGCCGCCGGTCGAACGAAATGACTATCGCGACGATCCTGATCGAAGATAGTTTCGTGATCCGTTCGGAATTGATCCCGGCGCTGGCGGAGTTTGCGGACGTCGAAGTCATCGCCACGGCCGACACGGCAGAACAAGGCATTGCAGCGCTGCAGGCGCATGAGGACAGGTGGCAACTCGCCATCGTGGACATGTTGCTGAAAGCGGGCAACGGTCTCCAGGTTCTGCGTGCTGGACGAAAGCGACGTAGCGATCAGTTCATGGTTGTTCTGACCAACTACGCCACAGCGGACATTCGCAGGAAGTCGAGCGATTGCGGCGCTGACGCGGTGTTCGACAAGTCGAGCGAGATCGATCAGTTCCTTGAACTGTGCAGGCAATATTCCATCGGCCATCCGCCTCAAGCGGCCAACGCGCCAGGTGCACCGTGGCCAAGCGAAAGAGACGAGGGACTTCCTGCCCCCGAAAAGGTGAGCGGCGTCGAAGAGCTGATCGAGCGCGTTGCTATTGACCGTGTGCTTACCGAGGCCGTGAGCGGAGTTGTGCAAAGGAACGCGGCTGCCGTTCGAGACCATCTCCAAAGGCACGGTCTCGTATCAAAGGCACCCGCAGCCGGCGAGCCGAAATCCGATCAAAAAGATAGCTTGAAGAGCTCAACGGCAGAGAACGAACCCGACGCGCAATGACCCACGGGACTCACATACCGGCCTGCCTTTGGGCGGGAACGACCGGGGCTCGTCACCAGCGTTCGAACTCTTCGACCCACATCAGCCTCCAGCATCCCGTGTCCAGCTTGAAGTGCAACGCCTGAGTAGGAAGATGATCGCGGTCCAGGAGCTCGATGGTTGCAGCCGTTGGAGCAAGGTGCACGGTCTGCAGGACCATGTGCTGCGAGGTACTCAGAACCTGAAGACTCGGACGTCGGGCATAGGCCTCGCGCGAGACCCAGACGTCATCCGGCTCGACTGGCTCGCCGAACGAGTCTTCACCACTCCATCGCTCCGTTAGCAACGGAAGATCCGTTCTCGACAATGCGAACAGGCTTTCGCTCGAGAACCTCTTGAAGAACTCGTCGAAACGTTCGGCTTTAGTGGTCGGGCAGTCGCTCGCCTGAGCGCCCGCGTGTACGAACAAGGCCGCCAGGATCAGGTGGCGGGCCCAAGCTCCAAGCAGGCGTGGAGTGGGGGGTGTCTTCGGCACTACTCGAATTCCATCCAACAGCGATTTCGTGCGCGGCCTCAATGCTTGAATCACGCCTTCCAGTGGGCAGTCCGGCGTCGCGCATGACGCAAGAACGACCACGTGTGATTACACGGCGCAGCAGTGTTGCGTGCCTGACCAGAAGCTGAACAGCCGAGTCTTCGTCTGCCAGGGCCAACGCTGAGGGCTGAAGGAGGGGCCACCACCCGCCGGTCCTTTGGCTGCGTCTGGCTGAGGACATGCTTTCGCGCGCGGGGTTGCGACTGGATCGAAGCGATCAAAAGAGTTTGACTGGCCAGTGCAATCGCGAGGCCCGCTGCCTTTTGTGTTGAGACGACCCGCGCCGGCGTATCGGCTTGGCTCGCCATGTCGGATAGGCGGCTTTTCATGCTGGCCGATTGTGGGTTTCTGTATCGAACCTGTCGGCATGCCAACGCCGTGAGATCTGCAATCTCGCTGTCATTCGGTCGCATGAGCATGGGTCGGTCTTCAACCGACCAGAGAGTTTTCTATGCGCTTCAAGCGATCAGCCGCTGCTGCCTCGATCCTGCTCGCCCTCGCCGGCGGCGCCTTTGCGGAGAACCGATCCGACCATGATCGAGACGCCAAGCATGTCGTCCTGATCTCCATTGATGGCCTGCACCAGAACGACCTGACCTGGTTCGTCGCCAACTACCCCAACTCGACGCTGGCGCGCATGGTGCACTCGGGCGTTTCGTTCTCTCACGCCCGTACGCCGTTCCCCTCGGACTCGTTCCCCGGCATGGTCGGCCTTGTCACCGGTGGACACCCGCGCACCACGGGCGTGTACTACGACGACGCCTACAGCCGCACATTGCTCGCGCCAGGCACGACGGACTGTGCGCATGCAACGCCTGGGAGCGAAGTGGCCTTCGCCGAGAACGTCGACAAGGATCTGAACAGATTGGATGCCGGCCAGAAGATTCCCGGCCTCTACAACAACTTCGCACTCATCTCGCAACTGAGCGGCACGGCCAAGGACCTCATCGACCCTGCGCAATTGCCGGTGTCGCCCGTCGGCTGCACACCGGTCTACCCCCACCAGTACCTGAAGGTGAACACCGTTTTCGAGGTGATTCACCAGAATGGCTTGCGTACGGCCTGGTCGGACAAGCACGCGGCCTACGACATCCTGAATGGCCCGTCCGGCCAGGGCATCGACGATCTGTTCACACCGGAAATCAATTCCTCGGTTACCGATCCCAGCCTGCCCGCCGGCCCTGGCAGTGACTTCACC
This sequence comes from Roseateles sp. FW305-36, assembly GCF_058787015.1. Taxonomy (NCBI): domain Bacteria; kingdom Pseudomonadati; phylum Pseudomonadota; class Betaproteobacteria; order Burkholderiales; family Sphaerotilaceae; genus Roseateles; species Roseateles sp. FW305-36. Next base: position 10,345 of record NZ_JBYSZK010000029.1, read on the forward strand.
AAAGACAACGTCAATACGCAGACCTATGACGCCCTCAAGGTCAGTGCCGTGCTCAACTGGCTAGGCGGTCATGACCACGCCGGCAACGGAAAGTTTGCCGTTCCGGCCATCCTGGGCATGAACTTCCAGTCGGTCTCGACCGCGCAGAAGTTGAATGTCTCGCGCTTCGTGGATCCCGTCACTCTCGCGATCCAGCCGTCAAACGGCCTGGGCGGCTATGTCACTGACGTCGCTGGCGTCTCGACACCCGGCGCCGTGCTGCAAGGCGCATTGGCCTTCGTGGACGCGCAGGTCGGGCGCCTCGTGCAAGCGAGCGATCTGCGGCGCACGGTGTTCATCGTCACGGCGAAGCACGCCCAGTCGCCGCAGGACCGGGCGGACCTGACGATCATCAATGACGGAAACATGATCGACGCGCTCAACGCCGCATGGACCAGCCAGACGGGAAGCTCGCAGCCGCTCGTCGCGCACGCCATGGACGATGATGGCGTGCTGCTGTGGCTGAACGACCGTTCGACCAAGGCGACGAGCTTCGCGAAGTCTTTCCTGCAGCAGTATTCAGGTGTTGGCATCGGCTCGGACGCATCTGGCGTGAAGACATCCAAGGCGTTCACAGGCGCCGGCTTGAAGACGATCTACGCTGGCGCCGAAGCTGCGGCGTTCATTGGTGCGTCGCAGACCGATGATCGGGTTCCCGATCTGATCGGCATTGCGGTCCGAGGCACCGTCTATGGCGGCTCGAAGCTGTCCAAGATCTCCGAACACGGCGGGGACAACGCGCTCGACCGTCATGTTGGCCTTGTCGTCTTTGGCGCTGGCGTGCAGCACTCCGTGGTGGACGACCGGGTCGACACGACGCAAGTCGCGCCGACCATCTTGCGTCTGCTGGGCCTGGATGCACACGCGCTGCGTGCCGTTGGCGAAGAGCACACGCGCGCTTTGCCGCTCAACGACGAGCGTTGAGCAGATGAGCATTGCACCCGCGCGGTCAACGAAGCCGTTCGGGTCGCTTTGTTCAATCTCGCCCCTTGACAGAAAGTTGCGCAAGCGGGAGCTGGCGGTCATCTGCAGCTCGGCTCATCGCATCAACCGCTTGGTCACCGCAGGACCGCAGCGACCTACAAGCGGTCTTCTATTGCTGGACTGGGTCGCCGTCGACCAGGCAGTTGCTCGTTAGGGCCGCTGCATTTGGCGCTTTGTCGGTGGGAAGGTGCCTCGCCATGAAGCACGCGAGGTCATACATTCCATGGGCGTGAACGGTGCCTGATGGCAGAAGAGTTCGCCAAGACCAGTTGTCGCGGTAACGGATGTCGAGCCATGTCTGACCTTGTTCGTCTTCGTTGTTGCGGTTTGTGAGCTGGAGGATGGAGCGCACGCTGGCTAGCGTCTCGCCCCGGTTGTAGATGCGATAGATGGTCAGTCCTGGAGCAACCTCTTTCACAAACGGGGCGTCGTGTTTGCCCGACACAGGCGATGGATCGAAGGCGTAGACATGCGCTACCTGGCAGATTCCATCCGCTGTCTTGAACGAATAAGCGAAGCGCTGTGCAAGCCCTCCGCCAAGGGAATGGCCCGTCGAGACGATCTCGGCACCGATCAGCCATGTACCGTCGGGCTTGCTGGCTCTATCAAGGTAAGTCGCCCTGAAAATCCTCACGAACGTATCGGTCAAAACGCTGTACTCGTCGGGCTTGTCGCTGAAGAGATGAAATAGCCACCGGAAGTTCGCCTTCCAATCATCAGCACTGGTTGCCGCCGTTCCCCCGAAGGCGACGATGACTTGCTTCGTGGCCTCGTTCGACCAAACTTCAGCGCGTAGATGCACGTCGCGCATCGTCTTGGCCTCGTTTGGATACTTCTCCCCGGGCCGCTCCTCGATCGAAGGCAGCTCTGTCCATTGTGTCCAACCACGGTCACGCAGAAACGCGTGCGGTTCCAAAGATGGATCCTTGACTTTCAAGGGCGAGCGCTTTGGGTCACGCTGATCCTGGTAGGCCGCAACCGCTGCCCACGCAAACGGCCAATGAATCTCTGAGGCGGCTGATGTCCATTTCCAAAACTTGAGCTCACCACCACTTTCACGTATGTAGACTTCTTCCGGTGTCTGCTTCATGCTCGCGCAACCGGCCATGAGGGCGACGTAGATGCCGACGATGGTCAGTATCGAAAAACCGGCTAGTCGCTTCCATTGCATACGTGCTCCTGACGGGTGGCCTCTACCTAGTCGGCGACCAAGCATCGGCACAGTGTCCGAGCACCCGTGCGGCGAGGGAACCTGCGGAATCATCAATTCAGATGACTGCTCTCGTTTCAACCGCCTAGTGCTCGGTCGTTGCAGCGGGGCCTGGTCTCTAGCCTGAACTAGCCCCCTGAATGGCCGGACACGGTCCACCGCCAATCTTTGAGGAAAGGAGTAGGACTGTGAATATGACTAGGCGTGCGGAGCCCGTGGAGTTGGTTATGACCGATCAGTGCCGCAGGCGTGCTGCGACGCACGGGGACTGGTGCACTCGCATCTGCGCAGACGCGTGTTCGGCTATCGGCGTGGCGGAGATAACTATGAGCGATACCGCGCGGAAATGTGCTGTCAACGCGTCCACTCCGGGCCTGACCGCTGCAAGGTCACGGTCCTCGCCGGCTCCTGGTGCTTGGACTCCAGGTATCGATCAGCATTTCGCAGCATCTCTGGGTTCTTGCTGATGACCTCTCGCACGTAGGGAGTGCGAATCATGAAGTCCGTGACCTCCCTGGCGAGCTTTCGATCCTCGTCGAGCTCGGAAGACTGAAGTGCTTTCAGGATTCCTGCCCAGCCCTGCATGGCCTCGAAGCATTTGCGCTCGTGCGCAGTACCTCTTCTCGTCGAAAACGAAGTTGTCAGCGGTCGGCCTTGCTCCTTGGCCCTCAGTCGCCAGAGCACTTCGAACTTGCGGATTTCGCCGCGCGAGGCCGGTCGAGTCGCCTCCGCCTCGATTCCGAGGCCTCTGAGTCGCTCCGCAAACGTCTCTCGCCAGCGGTACAAGTCCTGCGGCCCATGCTGCAGCCGACTGCCGTCTCTGGATTCGAACTTGGTGCAGAGGTGAACGTGTGGCTTCGACTGGTGTTCGTGGAGCACCATCACATATCGATGTCCCGAGAGCTCAAGCCTTCCAAACTCGCGCACCGCCTGCTTCAAGAGGTCCGGATCAGTCCCTGCTTGCATCGACAGCACAAGGTTGAGCGCCTCGCGCCGGTCCTCGACCTTGGCGATGAAGGTGCCGCCATAGCGCCACTGTTCCACCAGATCCGACAGCGCAGCCTTGCCCTCGCGAGTCACTCCCCGGTCGTCCTCGAACGTCAATTGACCGTCCTTGGTGATGTAGGCCAGGTGGCTTGCGATCGCTTTCATGCCCCGGCCGCCGCCCGTAACCCGCACGAACGCCTGCGGTGCTCGGTGCACCGTCGCTGCGATGCGACTGCGGATGATGGCTGCCCTGGACTTCAGAGAAGCGTCCAGGCGCGGCGTGTAGTCCGGCCTCACGATCCGGTTGCCCGGGTAGAACAGCCGCTCACCCCACTGAACCAGGACGCCATCGATGTTCTGTCGCGTGGTCATGGTCTTGGTCTCCTGTAGGGCTTGAGTGCCGCAAGCAGTGCCGAGGCACTTTTCAAGTGTTCGCGAACATCCTTGTGCAATGCCCTCGTGCTCTCGCGCAGCGGCTGGAGTTCGGGGGCGGACGCGCTGGCCGTGTCCAACAACCGCAGAAACTCACTCAGATCCGTGGAGAGCACCGCGACGCGATCCGTGGATGCGAGCAGGCCACGAACTGCCGATGCGAGATCGACCGGAACCGGTTGCGGCGGCTTGTCGCCGAGCAGCGACCACACCAGTTCGCTGCGCGACATTGCCGTCGCACGCGCACGCGCAGCCAACGCTGCAGCATGCGCTTGCGGCAAATAGAGGTGGATCCTCGTCCACCGGGAGCGATCTGCCGGCTGGGGATCGCCACCCTGGTCGACGGCGACCGGTCGGTCGCGAAGCATCTGCACGGTTGCTCGTCGCATCAACGCCGACATGGACGTCCGCTCAAGGGCCGCCACGGCGCGCAGGCGCGGGCCGAGCGCGCCCAGGCTGACGTTCACGCGTTCTCGGCTGAAGTCCACTCTCGTGGCCTCTCCCGGTAGGAGCTCCTTCGCGGCTGGCTCCGAGTCCGCGTGCGCGCGCTCGCTCAGCTGTGACTCTCTATCGGCTGGTGACTTCTTCATATGGTCTCCCGTGCCAACGCCCGGTCAGGCTACGCGTTACTTGAACGGCCGCCTTCGCCATCCCGCCCTTCATGAGGGCGGAAGTGATCCATCAAGGAACGGGTCAGCTTCTCGGAGCTATCTCGCAGGACATCGGGACCTTCGTGCAAGATATCTCTTGCAGCGCCCGCGTCGCCAGTCGGCCGCTGTCTGGTCGAGAAGCACATGCTTTCATGCACTTGGGCGCGATGGAACTTCATGTCCATCTGAGGCACCTGGGGTGGCGGTAGCAGCCGCTCCCTAAAGAATTTTTCCTTGTAGTAGCAGATCTTGCCGCCGAGGACCGGCTTGCAGTGCTCCGGGATCAGGACCAGCTTCTCGCTGCCGAGTTCTTTGAACTCCTGAGGCAGCAGCAAGGCGCGCCGCTGGTCGCTCTCGTTGCTGCTCGCGACGTCATGGCCTGGTCTCGAAAGTGAACGGCTGCGCCCGCGCGACGTGCTCTTCACCGTGGTGTAGCCCAGCGCGGCGCTGTACTCCTCGGCATCGCGCTGCTCGCGCGGCGCATACAGGATCTGCAGTCCGTGGTTGGTCGCAAATGTGCGCGCTTGGTACTCGCCGTAGACGGCGTCGAGCTGCGACATGGCCTGAACCACGGTGAGTAGCCGCATGTTGTAGCCCGCAAGGAAGGCGCAGGCCAACATGATCGCGTCAACTCGCCCCATGGAGGGGAACTCGTCGGCAATGACCAGGCACTGGTATTTGATCGTTGGGTCCTGGGCTGGCACGTAGTCCGTGTTCAGACTGACCAGCTGCGAGAAGAACAGGTTCAAAAGCGGTTTCGCACTCGGAAGGCTTGGGGTCGGAATGCGCACGTAGATCGTCATCCGCTTGCGTCTGACGTCCTTCAGGCAGAAGTCGTCACCGCTGGTAGCAGCGTCCACGACGGGGTCCGCAAAGATGGTCAGCGGCGCATTGAAGGTCGCAACGATGCAGGCCAAGGTGTTTTCCGAGTTGGAAAGCAGCCGTCGAAGTGCGTACACGCACGTGTCCGTGTAGCTGCGCGTGCTCAGCATCCCGTTGATATGGTCAGCCAGGGGCCGTCCTTTCCCCGAGGCTTGCCGGAGCATTTCGCCCATGGTGAAGGGGAGTTCAGGCGTTTCGCTCAACAGCAGCCCAAGCCCGAGGAACATGTTGCGGGCATGGTCGTTGAAGAAGGTCTCGGACTTGCCTGCGCCATCGGTCGGAAAGAGCGCGCGCGCGATGTTCAGCAGGTCGCCCACAACGTGGAAGGCGTCGCGCCGAACCGTGGACAGCGGATTCCAACGATGGCTGCGCGCTTCCGGGTCGAAAGGCGAGAACGCAAAGACCGGGAAGTGCTTGGATCGGAAGCCAGCCGTGATCGCGAAGTTTTCCCCCTTGATGTCCAGCACGACGACTGAATCGGTGAAGTTCAACAGGTTGGGGATCACGACGCCAACGCCCTTGCCGCTTCGCGTTGGTGCGGACAGCATCACCGACAGCTCACCTGGCAACGCGAGGTATCGCCCTCGATGCCGTCCCACCAGGATGGACGGGCCGTCCCCACCGTACAGACCAGCCCGCCGAATTTCCGCGGCACTGGCGAACCTCGCATCGCCGAACAGGGAACGCCGAGGACGAGCAGCCGACAGCATTGCTCCTGGCACGAGGACAAGCAGGACCAAAGCTGAAGCGCCCGATGCCAGTTGCAATCGCGATCGCAACCGCGCATCGAAGTCAAACGTCTTCCAGTAGCCAATGATGCTGGTGACGCCGGCCTGTGCCGGATTCGCCTTGCAAAGTATCAGGAACAAGACGCCAGCCATGTACATGGCGATGACGGCGAGCAGGGCATAGGCGACGGTTGCGAAAACGAACGCCGATATCTTGCGGCGTGTGGACCAAGTATTCATACGGCACTCCTGCAAAAGCGCGTGTCGCGATTCCCTGCGCCGCTCGATCAGCGGATTTGCAGCGTCGCGGCCGCGGCGGCGATTGCAGGCCTTTGAAGGCTAACTGTCCAGATGCGCTGAGCCGCAGCGTTGGCGGTTGCCAAACAGCTCCGGGGTCTCTCGACCGGCTGTTAGATGGCAGTTGGAGGAGCCGCGACCGAACGTTTGAAGCCGTATAAGGATGGCGACTCGCAAGAATCGGGAAACCACTGAGGTCTCGACCCGGAAAAAATCGATGGCTTAAACGTCCGTCGCTTCTGCCACGCCAACTGAGCGGCTGGTGCTTTCAATCGCTTTCAAATTCGTTGGGTCTGGATGTGGCAGTCCGCGTCGCCGCAGTGCTCGGTACGGGTGTCAGGGTTCAGGGATTGGCCGTCTCCGAGCTCGCCTGCTTTGCATGAGCGCTGTTGAGGTCGGGCGTCTCAGGGCGCGTCGCGTCGACGGCTGCGGCGTAGCCACCGAGGGTGAGTGCCGGAATGTCCGGCCAGGTGTCGGTGCACCGCTCGAAGGCCAGGCGATGTGCCGCTGAGCGCGCCTGCCAGGCGAGGCATTCGCGGGCCATGGCCGGCGACCTGTCGGGTCCGTGCAGGCGCGCAACCCATACAGCCGCCTCGGAGGCGATCTCTGACGTGACAGCCGGCTGCTTTCGGTTTTCTGTCCTCGGCGCGTCGGACGCTCCGCCTGGCGGCACGGCTACCAGCCTTCCATCCAGCTGGTGAGCTGAAGGGTGGCCTTGGCAACGTGCGTATGCACGGTGGTGACGCTCACGCCTCGGGCCCGCGCGATCTCGCCGTAGGTCAGGCCGTCCAGGCGATGGGACAACAGGATGGCACGCGTGGTCTCGCTCAGGCGGCTGAGCCCCTCGCTGAGCCGTGCCAGGCGCTCCTTGGCGAGCATCGAATCTTCAGCGGTGGGCGCGAGGTCGATGATGACCGCTTCCTCGACGAGCACTTCCTCACCGCGCGTCGTTCTGGCGCGATGGGCGTCGATGGAGAGGTTCAGTGCGGTACGCATCATGAAGGCCTCGGGCCGCGCCACTTCCTGTTCGCGCTGGTATCCCGCCAGGCGCACCCACGCCTCCTGTACTAGGTCCTCGGCGTCCTGCGCCGAGTTCCCGCGGCGCTGCAGCGCGGCACGAATGCTGGCGAGGGTCTTCTTGATGTTCATGGCCTGCCGAGCGGAGGCTGGTCAGCTGGCTGCCGCGGTCAGCGCCATCACGGTGGGGAAGCGCAGCGCACGAACGGGCTCTAGGGGCTCCGGCCAATCGCGAGAGATGCAGTGTTCGGCTGATCGACGCAGCAACGCAGCGGCGGCAGCCGCGTTGGCAAAGGGACCATGGCGAGCCGCGGCCCGCTTCAGGCGAAGGGCGAGGGAATCTGTGACTTCCAGGGCTCGCTCGACGGACTGGCGATGGCCGGACAGGGTCGATGCAAGCTCCGGATGGGCGATGGGCGTGGATGCTGGCAAGACGGAAGCGTCGCGGTAGTGCGGCGTCATTGCGGCTTGCATCTCGACGGGGTCCGGGCCGATGACGATGCGGAGCCGTTCGACGCCGCGGGCCCGAAGGTCGCTGGCGATGGCGCGCCACCCGGCGTCGTTGGCGCCTTGGACATGCCAGGTGCCCAGGTAGTGAGGCCGGTGGTTTGAGAGAACGCCCACGGCCCAGATGAGGTGCGTGACGTGGAGGCCGGAATCGCTCAGAACCTGCAGCTTGAGCACATCTAACGCCGCGCAGACGTACGAGCGGCAGAGTGGGCCCAGTTCAGACTCGGCGTTGATCAGGGAGATGTTCATCGCTTGCTCCTGGTGAGGGAGGCGATCACTTAGATCGCGGGGATGTCATGGCCATCAGCAGACCGTTTGCCAAGGGCGCAATATTCCATTTCAGAGTATCCCAGTTTGGGATTGTTTGCAACACAGATCATCGTGCTGCGCTCGCAGCGCCATGGACAAAACCCTCTACTCCGCCGAACGTCAGATCCTGCTATCCCTCCTAAGGGACGCTCGCGTAGCCGCCGGTATTTCGCAGACCGAGTTGGCGTCGGCTTTAGACTGGACCCAAGGCATGGTTAGCAAGGCTGAGAAGGGTGATCGCACGCTTGATGCAGTGGAGTTGCGGGAATGGCTGCGGAACTTGGGGCAGGACCTGCCGACGTTCACTGAGCTGTGGGAGCAGCGGATCGCCGCACATGAAGCCAGTGTCCGAGGCCACACGAGAGGCGTTGGCAAAGCACGCTAGAAAAGTCGCTCCGCGAAGGCCAACTCTGCTGGCCGCGGACGAGCGTAGTTGAGACTCCACCAAGATCTAGCCGGGCTAGGTCGCTGAGGGCATGTTTGGGCGCTGAAGTAGAACCAGCAAGCCGACGGCCAAGGGAAGTGCGCATCGATATGCCTGTAACGCCAGCCGCACCCAAAGAGCCGTCGCCGCGACGGACAGATCTCTGGATTGGCGGAAGAGCTGTTTGTCGCTGGCGAACTACTCACGCGCGGGCTGCGGCTCCCCCAAAGCACCCGAAGAATCAACGCTATAGAGCCTGTAGTTCCTAAAGGAGCAGTCATGGCTCAGATGGACTGTGCTGTTGGCGCCGACGTCGAGCTGAGCCGGCGTGCCGACACTCGACTGAGGCCCGCAATCAACCCTCAGGCACGTTAGGTATGCACGCTGGGCGGCAGACCTGGAGGCTCTCCGGATCGTCGGCACAAAGACCGCAAGTGGCTCGCTCAGGGATCGGCGCCAACACTAGGAGAAAAGGCCGCATGTTCGTCACGGCGCTGGGGCACAACGGGGAGATGTACCGCGAGGGGCGGTATCTGGATCACTTGTGGGGTGGGGTGGGCGGCGAGTAGATGCACGCCGAACCGATGCTGATGAGGCCGCAATCTGGTGCGATTATCGTAAGCGGGCGGTGAACACACCTTGACGGTTGCACTCCGGAGCACGGTGCGCATTCCCAGCCCCTGACACCGAGGAT
>NZ_JBYSZK010000030.1:0-18783 GCF_058787015.1 Roseateles sp. FW305-36
GCGGCAGCCCATGCTGTGGCGTTCCCACAATCTAGGCAGCGGCGCGCGCAATCACAGGAGGGTTTTCACACAGCCTCCAGCGGGAGCGGTCCGTCGCTTCTCAGAGTGCGAAGCCCGACAGCTGCGCTCAACAGTTGAACTGAGCGGCGCGCACGCCGCCGGTTGAGCTTGGCACGGTATCGGTCACGCGTCAGCTCCAGCGGCCTGTTATGTCCCAGGCACGTAGAGCGTCATGCCGTCGGGGAGAACCACACGCCCCACCGACAACTGCATCTCTCGATCAGACTGAGAAACAACGTTCGACTCAGAGACCGCCACAACTATTGGCTTCCACTTCCCCAGCGCAACCCGAACGAATACCGAGACCGATTGCGGGTTCCGAATGGGCGAGGCAGCCCCATCCGTAACGAACCAAGTGCGGAAGTTGCCCTGGGCATCTGCCTCGGCACCGCCGCCTATTCCATTGAGGTTGAAAGGTGACCCTTCCTCACGAACCCCCGACTCGACAATAGTGTGACTCGGTGAGACGGGGCGGCCTCCTTGTTCAAGGGAACCTTCAACGAAGTACGTCCACAGGGTGTCAGGCAACGGAAGCCACCTATCTAGCTAGATACTGATAGGAAGTATCGGATAGCCGCGGCTGACCGCTTCCAGCCTGAAGCACGCTCCCACCACATTCACGACCAAGGCCTAGCCTGTCGAGGCCAGACACATTGAACGGTGGTGTATTGCGCTTGCAGCCACATGGCCTGCAGGACCGCCCAAGGCGCGCTTGGGCGGAGCTTCAGCTCACGCTGCCTGCTCCACATGCGCATGCCGCGTGTACAGGAAGTCGATGACCTCCTTGCGCGCCGCCACATAGCGAGCGTCCTCCGCCAGCTCGACGCGCACGCGTGGCCGCGGGATGCCCACCTCGAGGATCTCGCCAATGGTGGCGGCGGGTCCGTTGGTCATCATGACGATGCGGTCGCTCAGCAGCACCGCCTCGTCGACGTCGTGGGTGACCATGACGACGGTGCTCTGGGTGCGCGCGACGATCTTCAGCAGCTCGTCCTGCAGCTTGGCGCGGGTCAGCGCGTCCAGGGCGCCGAAGGGTTCGTCCATCAGCAGCACCTTGGGCTCCATGGCCAGGGCGCGGGCAATGCCGACGCGCTGCTTCATGCCGCCCGAGATCTCGTGCGGCCGCTTGTGCAGCGCATGGCTCATGCCCACCAGTTCCAGCGCGGCGCGGGCGCGCACCTTGAGCTGGGCCGTGCTCTCCTTGCCGCCGAAGACGGACTCGACGGCCAGCAGCACGTTGTCCAGGCAGGACAGCCAGGGCAGCAGCGAGTGGTTCTGGAAGACGACGGCGCGCTCGGGGCCGGGGGCGGCGATTTCGCGGCCGTCGCAGATCAGCGCGCCCGAGGTCGGCTGCAGCAGGCCGGCGATGAGGTTGAGCAGGGTCGACTTGCCGCAGCCCGAATGACCGATCAGCGTGATGAACTCGCCGCGCTGCACGTCGAGGTTGACGTTCTGCAGCGCATGGAAGCGGCCCTTGCGTGTCGTGAACACCATCTCGGCGTCCTGGACCTGGATGAAAGCCTTCATGGCATCAATCTCCTTCAAAGGTGAAGTGCTTGGCGAGGGAGATCAGCGCCCATTCGAGCAGCAGCCCGACGGTGCCGATGACGAAGATGGCGATGAGGATGTGGGCGACGTTGAGGTTGTTCCACTCGTCCCAGACCCAGAAGCCGATGCCGACGCCGCCGGTCAGCATCTCGGCCGCGACGATGACCAGCCAGGCCGTGCCCACGCTCAGGCGCACGCCGGTCAGCACATAGGGCAGCACCGCGGGCAGCAGGATGCGGGTGATGACCTTCCACTCGCTGAGCTTGAGGACGCGGGCGACGTTGAGGTAGTCGGTGGGCACGCGCTGCACGCCGACGGCGGTGTTCACCACCATGGGCCAGATCGAGCAGATGAAGATGGTCCAGATGGCCGCCGGGTTGGCGCTCTTGAAGGCCAGCAGGCCGATGGGCAGCCAGGCCAGCGGCGAGACCGGCTTGAGCAGCGCGATCAGCGGCGACACCATGCGGTTGGCGAACTCGAAGCGCCCGATGATGAAGCCCAGCGGAATGCCGACGATGGCGGCCAGGCCGAAACCCATGCCGACGCGACCCAGCGAGTTCAGGATGTTCCAGCCGATGCCCTGGTCGTTGGGGCCGTTGCGGTAGAAGGGATCGGCGAACAGCTTGACGGCGGCATCGAAGGTGGCGGCCGGCGTGGGGAAGCTGCCGCCCTTCATGGTGGCCAGCCCCCACAGGCCGATGAGCAGCGCGATGCTGATGACCGGTGGCAGCACGCGCAGCGCGATGGCGCGCCAGTCGATGGGAGCGCGTTGGGGCTTGGCCTTGGGTGCCGCGGCCTCATTGGTGGCCATGGCGGGCCGGCTGACGCTCAGGGGAGTGACGGCCGGGGTGGGGGCGACGTTGTCGCTGGGCGAGTGGAAGACTGCGGAGACCATGATTCTTACGCCTTGATCTTGAAGCTGTCGGCGTACTTCGCCGGGTCCTTGCCATCCCAGACCACGCCGTCCATCAGCTTGGCTGTGCGGAAGTCGCTCTTGGGCACACTGATTCCCAGGGCCCCCGCGGCCTGCTTGTAGAGCGCCGTCTGGTTGATCTGTTTGGCGACGGCGAGGTAGTCAGGGTGGGCCTTGAGCAGGCCCCAGCGCTTGTGCTGGGTCAGGAACCACATGCCATCGGACAGATAGGGGTAGTTGACCGCCCCGTCGTTGAAGAACTTCATGTGATTGGGGTCGTCCCAGGTCTTGCCCAGGCCGTTCTGGTAGCGGCCCAGGATGCGCTGATTGATGGCATCGACACCGGTGTTGATGTAGCTCTTCTGCGCCACCGTCTCGGCCATCTTGAGCTTGTTGGACAGGCTGGCATCGATCCAGCGGCTGGCCTCCAGCACGGCCATCATGACGGCGCGGCAGGTGTTGGGGTACTTCTGGACGAACTCAGCGGTCGTGCCCAGCACCTTCTCCGGATGGTCCTGCCAGATGTCCTGCGTCGTGTTGGCCGTGATGCCGATGCCGTCCATGATGGCGCGGTGGTTCCAGGGCTCGCCGACGCAGAAACCGTCCATGTTGCCGACGCGCATATTGGCCACCATCTGCGGCGGCGGCACGGTGATGAGCTTGGCGCCCGACAGCGGGTTGATGCCGGCGGCGGCCAGCCAGTAGTGCATCCACATCGCATGCGTGCCGGTGGGGAAGGTGCCCGCGAAGCTGTATTCGCGCGGGTTGGCGGCCATCACCTTGGCCAGCGACGGGCCGTCCACGGCACCCTTGTCGGCGAGGGCCTTGGACAGGCTGATGGCCTGGCCGTTGTTGTTGATGGACATCAGCACGGCCATGTCCTTCTTGGGGCCGGCCGTGCCCAGGTGCACGCCGTAGATCAGGCCGTAGAGCACATGCGACATGTCGAGCTCGCCGTTGACGAGCTTGTCGCGCACGCCGGCCCAGGAGGCTTCCTTGCTGGGGACGATCTTGACGCCGTACTTCTTGTCGAAGCCCAGTACCGCGGCCATGACGACGCTGGCGCAGTCGGTCAGCGGGATGAAGCCGATCTTGACCTCTTCCTTCTCGGGCTTGTCTGATCCCTGGGCCCACGCCCCGCCCGCCAGGGCCGCGAAGGGCAGGGCGGCTGCCGCAGCAAGCACGCTGCGGCGTTGCGGGTGGGGCGTGGCGGTCGAGTTGTCGCTGGCGGTCATCACGGGCTCCTGAGTCATGCCGGGCGCAAGGCGTCGCAGCCACGCTCCGCCTGCGCCGCACTTCTGCAGCGAAGACGCAATAGGAGAGGTCGGACGCCGTTGTCCCAAAGTGCCGGCCGATTCATCAGCCGGCCGGCCCGAGAGGCCTGCGCCATTGCAGGCCTCGATGGGGTTAACGCAGGTTGCGTGCCAGCTTCTTCGAGCCGCCGTCTTGCCCGGTTTGCACGCGCTTGGCGCATGGCTGGCGCCGCGGCGGGCGGTTTGCGCCGGTCCGGTGCATGGATGCGAATTGCGTGTTGGTGCGCGGCGCCCTCAGCGTGTGCGCAAGAGCTGGTCTGCATCAATCAGGCGCGTGGCCACGGCCGCCAGGGTCTGGCCGCCGTCCATGGCGATCTGGCGCAGGCGCTGGAAGGCCGCCTGCTCGTCCAGGCCCTGCTCGCGCATCAGGATGCCGCGGGCGCGCTCGACCAGCTTGCGTTCGGCCAGCTGGGTCTGGGTCTGGCGCAGGTCGCGCTGCAGGCTCTGGTCGTGCTCGAAGCGGGCCAGGGCCAGTTGCAGCAGGGCGCCCAGGCGCTGGGGCGGCAGGCCGGCCAGCTGCAGGGTGCTGATGCCGGCATTCAGGGCGGCGCGCATCTGTTCGGCCGTCATCTGCTCGGCGACGAGCAGCACGGGGCGGGGCTGGCGCTGCAGGGACTCGCCGAGCTGGGCCAGCAGCTCGGGCGCGGGCTGCTCGCAGTCGATCAGCAACAGCTCGGGCGCCAGGCGCTCCAGGGCCGCCGGCAGCGCGTCGGGCTGGGCGACGAGGTCGATGACGTCGACGAGCTGGCAGCGCAGCCGGATCAGCTCCAGGCGGATGACGGGGCTGCGGCGCTGGCCGGCGTCCGCCAGCAGCACGCGCAGGCCCGGGAGGGCAAACGGGGGCGTGTTCATGCCCCAGGGCAGTGCAATTAGCGTGCCGTCATGCCTTCAGGGGCAGATGCAGTTCGACGATGCCGCGCCGGCCGGGTGCCGATTCGCCGAGGTAGACGGCGCTGGGCGGCAGCTGCGGATGCGGCTGGCGCTGCTCGACGCGCAGGCGCTGCATGGCCTGGTACCAGGCCAGCTCCAGCGCCTCGGGCGGGCCGTCGAAGCGCAGCGCATAGGCGCTGTGGGCCGGTTGCTCGTTCAGCGTGAAGCCGTCCGGCACGGTGGCGCCGGCGGGCAGTTCGAAGCCGATGCGGCAGTCGACGGTGCGCAGCTTGAGGTGGGTCTTCAGGTAGTGGACGATGGCCGGGCCGGTGGCACCCAGCTGGGCGCGCCGCTCGGCGATGCGCGGCGGCAGCTCGGCCGCCAGCTTGTCCAGCGAGCCCTTGTGCGACGCCTGGGCAAGGCGGCGGGCGGGTTGCTCGTGCACGCCGGTGTAGTCCAGCGTGTAGGCCGGCGCCCCGCCTTCCAGCAGCTGGGCCAGGCGGTCCAGGCCGAAGCGCAGGTCCAGGGCCGTGGCGCCCTGCACGGTGGCGGCGAAGGCGCGCAGCGTGAAGGCGACGCGGCCCTTGAAGCGCCAGGTCACTTTCGTGCCGCCCGGTGCGGGCTCGAAGCGCCAGTCCGAGCGGCCGCGGTAGGCAAAGGGCAGGGCGAAGTCCAGGCGCTGGCGCAGGGCGCGGGAGGGCGTCTGGCCGGTCTGGCGCACGCTGCCGCGCCCGACCTCGGGCACGTCCCAGGCCAGCGCGATGCCATCGGCCTCAGTGCGGGCGCCGCGCGCATGCTCCAGCCAGGGGTTCCAGGCCTGCCATTGCGCGAGGTCGGCCACGCGCCGGTAGACATCTTCAGGCGGCACGGCAATGAGCCGGCTCTCTTCGGCCCGCACGCGGCCGCTGTAGCGGCCCATGTAGACCAGCAGGGCGACGACCGCGAAGGCCAGGCCGAAGAGGAGTGGGTTCATCGCGGTCGCCGGCTGCTTTTAGAGCATTCCCATCATTTTCGGTACCACCAGCGTCAGCCACGGCCAGTAGGTCACGATGACGAGGAAGACGATCATCGTCAGCAGCCAGGGCATGACGGCCTTGGTCAGCTCCGTGATGCCGAGCTTGCTGATGCCGGAGGCCACGTACAGGTTCAAGCCCACCGGCGGGTGGCACAGGCCCACTTCCATGTTGACGTCGATCAGGATGCCGAAGTGCACCGGGTTGACGCCCAGCTGCATGGCGGCCGGGAAGAAGATGGGCGCCATGATCAGGATGATGGACGAGGGGTCCATGAAGTTGCCGGCGCCCAGCAGCACGAGGTTGACGACGAACAGGAAGCCGTTCTGGCCCAGGTTCATCGACAGCAGCCAGTCGGCCAGCTGGTGAGGCAGGTTCTCGTTGGTCAGCACGAAGGAGAACAGCACCGCGTTCGTGATGATGTAGAGCAGCATCGCGGACATGTTGGCCGAGTCCCTCAGCACCTTGGGCACGTCCTTCAGCTTCAGGTCCTTGTAGACGAAGATGGCCACGAAGAAGGAGTAGACCGCTGCCATCGCCGCGGCTTCGGTCGCCGTGAAGGCGCCCGACCAGATGCCGCCGACGATGATGACGACGAGCAGCAGTCCCCAGAAGCTCTTGCGGAAGGCGGTGAAGCGCGCGCCCCAGCCGGCCCGGGCCAGGCGCGGGTAGTTGTTCTTGCGGGCGATCCACCACGTCACTGCCGCCAGCATCAGCGCCAGCACGATGCCGGGCAGCAGGCCGGCGACGAACAGCGCACCGATGGAGGTGTTGGTCGAGATGGCGTAGATGACTTTGGGGATCGATGGCAGCATCAGGATGCCGAGGGAGCCGGCGGTGATGATGACGCCGGCGCCGAAGCGCATCGGGTAGCCGTGGGCCACCATGGCGGGCAGCACGATGGAGCCGATGGCGACGACGGTGGCGACCGACGAGCCGCAGACCAGGGCGAACATCGAGCAGGCCAGGATGGATGCCAGCGCCAGGCCGCCGTGGAAATGCCCCACCATCGACGTCGCGAAGTTGATCATCCGGCGCGCCACGCCGCCGTGGGTCAGGAAGTTGCCGGCCAGGATGAAGAAGGGGACGGCCATGATCTCCCACTTCTCGATGCCGGTGAACAGCTTGTGCGCCACTTCCATGGCCGGCACGTCGGTCATCGTGAAGATGAAGGTCAGCACCGTCAGGCCCAGCGAGATGCTGATCGGCATGCCGGTCAGCATCAGCGCCAGCAGCAGGCTGAAGATGATGAGTGCGTTCATTTGCGGGCCTCCACTTCGAGCGGAGTCTGTTCGTCCACGCCCTCGACGTGGGATTCGTCATGCTTGGGCAGCTCGCCGGTCTTCCAGAAGGCGACGCAGACCTGGATGAAGCGATAGCTCATCAGCGCCGAGCCCAGCGGGATGGCGAGGTAGATGATCCAGGTGTGCCATTCCAGGTCGGGGTCCGTCGGCCCCTCGGGCACGTCGTCGCTGACCTGGCCGATCAGGTCGAGGAAGGCGTAGTGGGCGCCGTTCTTCCAGACGAAGACGGCGCCGAGCATGGCGATCACGGCGGTGAAGAAGGCGCCGGCCATCAGGCCGAAGATGACGAAGCGGCCGCGGTTCTTGGGCGCCATGCGGTTGATGACGACGTCCACGCCGACGTGGATGCCGGTGCGCACCCCATAAGCCGCGCCGAACTTGCACATCCAGACGAAGAGGATGGTGCACAGGGTCTGAGCCCAGCTCACGTCGAGCTTGAGCACATAGTCCTGGATGTAGGGCACACCGGCCAGATAGCGGTGGATGACGGCGAAGAAGATGATCAGCGTCGCCGCCGCCATCAGGGTGGAGATGAGCCACTCCTCCAGATGGTCGAGCACTTTGTTCAACATTGTTGTTCTCCTGTCAGCGGCGAAGCCGTGCCAGCCTGAGGTCGGAACCTGCAGGCTTCACACGGCATGGCCTTCGACGGCGGGTGGATTTACTTCGGAGCGACGAAGCCGGCCGCCTTGTAGGCCGCTTCGATGGTGGCCTTGCCGACGCGGCCTTCCATTTCCTTGTGGACGGGCATCAGCGCCTTCTTCCACTCATTGGTCTCGGCCGGCGTCGGCGTGTAGATGGTCACGCGGCCGCTGGCCTTGATGCCTTCCAGCGCGCGGCCGTTCTCGGTGCTGGCGATGGCGTTGGCGTAGGTGGTGGCTTCCTTGATGGCCGCTTCCAGCTGGGTGCGGATGTCGGCGGGCAGGCCGTCCCAGAACTTCTTGTTGACGATGACCGCATAGGCCAGGTGGCCGTGGTTGGACATGGTCATGTGCTTCTGCACTTCGAAGATCTTCTGGGTGTAGAAGTTGCTCGGCACGCCTTCGGTGCCGTCCACGACGCCGGTCTGCAGGGCCTGGTAGAGCTCGGAGAAGGCCATCACCTGCGGGATGGCGCCGAGGGCGCGCATCTGCGCGTCCAGCACCTTGCTGGACTGGATGCGCATCTTCATGCCCTTGAAGTCCGCCACGTTGTGCAGCGGCTTGTTGGCGCTCATGATGTGGAAGCCGTTGTCCCAGTAGGCCAGGCCCTTGATGCCCTTGGGTTCCAGCTTCTTGAACAGGTCGGCACCGAGCTGCCCGTCGGTGACGGCGCGGAAGGAATCGGTGTCCTTGAACAGGAAGGGCAGGTCGAAGACCTCGAATTCCTTGACGCCCAGCGGGCCGAACTTGGCCAGCGACGGGGCCAGCATCTGCACGGAGCCCAGCTGCAGGGCTTCCATTTCTTCCTTGTCCTTGTAGAGCTGGCTGTTCGGATACAGCTCGACCTTGACCTTGCCGCCGGTCTTCTGCTCGGCCAGTTCCTTGAAGCGCTGGGCGCCCTTGCCCTTGGGCGTGTCGGGCGCCACGACGTGGCTGAACTTGATGACGATGGGCGCCTGGGCGAAGGAGGCGAAGGGGAGTGCCAGGGCGGCAGCGAGGACGAGACGACGCAAGGTCATGGGATGTCTCCAGATGGAATAGTGGGTATGGCCGTGATTCTTCCGAGCCGACCCGCCGGCGGAAAGTTGTGGAGTTCCACATTTCGCGCGGCCTTCCGGCTCCATAGACTGCGAGCCATGCAGATGCGCGAGCTCCTGACCCGCAGCCTGTGGCTGGCGCCCCTCGGGTTATCCCTGGTTTTTGTGCTGGGTGTGCTCGGCTGGGTGCGCGCCAACGAGGCCGAGGAGCAGGAGCAGCAGCGCCAGACCCTGATCTCCGATGCCCTCAGCACCGAGGCCCAGCTGCGCGACCGCATCGACGAGGAGCAGGCCCATGTGCGCCAGCTCGCCGCCGGGTTGGCGGGCCAGAAGCCCAGCGAGGCGACGCTGGCCGCCCACCCCGAGGTCAATGCCGGCCTGCGTCGTCTGTGGCTGGCCGTGACCTGGCTGGACTCGCGCAGCAACCGCGTGCTGGCCGAGGTGCCGGCCGAATCCGAGGCGAATCGCTACGAGGACGGCCTGTCCCTGCACCTGACGGCCCGCGTCGCGCCCGATGGCGTGCTGGTGGTGCGTTATGCGCCGGCCCTGCTGCTCAAGCGCGGCGTGCCCTGGTGGCTGGCGCGCAAATACGACGTGCAGCTGGTGGACAGCGCCGACCAGGTCATCGCATCCACGACCGAATCGCCGCTGCGCGCCGCCCAGGGCGAGAGGCCGAGCTACCGCGTCGCGCTGACCGGCCCGCTGCGCGCCAGCCCGCTGACCCAGGCCACGCTGACCGATGCGGCCCTGGAGCTGACGCTGCGCGACCCGGCCGTCAACGCCATCCGTCCGCTGGCCTGGGTGCTGGTCGCCGGCTTCCTGCCGCTGATCGCCGTGGCCAGCTGGCTGCTGCGCCGCCAGATGCGCCACGTGCAGCGTGCCGAGGTGGCCGGCCGCACCGAGGCGGCCTGGCGGCGTGCGATGGAAGACTCGGCCCTCGTCGCGCTGCGCGCCCGCGACTTCGATGGCCGGCTGCTCTACGTCAATCGCACCTTCTGCGACATGGTGGGCCTGCCGGCCGAAGCCCTGGTCGGCCAACTGCCGCCCATGCCTTACTGGCCGCCGGATGCGCATGAGGAGATGGCCGAGCGCAACCGCCGCAACCTCGCGGGCCAGGCGCCGCGCGAGGGCTACGAGGCGCGCTGGCGCCACAGTTCAGGCCGCATGGTCGACGTGATGGTGTTCGAGTCGCCGCTGGTGGATGCCGGCGGCCGCCAGATCGGCTGGATGGGCAGCATCATCGACATCACCGAGCGCCGGCGCCTCGAGGACCGTGAGCGCCGCCAGGTCGAGACCCTGGCCCACAACGCCCGCCTGACCATGCTGGGGGAGATCGCCTCCACGCTGGCCCACGAGCTCAACCAGCCGCTGACGGCCATCGCCAGCTATGGCGCTGGCATCACCAACTCCCTGGCCAAGCTCGGCGTGCAGGACGAGCTCGTGCTCGGCGCGCTGCAGCGCCTGGGCCAGCAGGCCACGCACGCGGGCCGCATCGTCGCCCGCATCCGCGAGTTCCTGACGCGCCGCGAGCCCCGCCACGAGCGCTGCGACCTCAACGAAGTCGTCGGCGCGGCGCAGGAGCTGCTGCAGCGCGACTGCCAGCACCGCAGTGTCGCCCTCAAGGTCTCGCTCGCACCCGGCGTGCCCGCCGTGCTGGCCGACGCCGTCCTCATCGAGCAGGTCGTCATCAACCTGGTGCGCAACGCCGCCGATGCGCTGCAGGCGCGCGAGAGCGGCCGCCGCATCGACGTCAGCAGCCGCGTCGTCGGCGAGTTTGTGCGCATCGACGTGCAGGACAACGGCCCCGGCCTGCAGGGCCGCCGCGTCGAGCAGCTCTGCGCCCCCTTCTATTCCACCAAGGCCGAAGGCATGGGCATGGGCCTGGCGATCTGCCGTTCCATCGTCGAGGCCCACCAGGGCGTGCTCGACGCCAGCGAAGCGCCGGGCGGCGGCGCGCTGTTCTCCTTCAGCCTGCCGCTGAGCAGGGAGGTCGTCCATGGCTGACGGTGCGGTCCATCTGGTCGACGACGACCCCGGCGTGCGCGACGCGCTCGCCTTCCTGCTGCGCTCGCGCGGCCTCAACGTGCGCGCCTTCGATGGCGGCCCGGCCCTGCTGGAGATGCTGGACCGCGAGCCGGCCCCCAGGGGTGTCTTCCTGCTCGACGTGCGCATGGAGCCCATGAGCGGCACCCGCCTGCACGACGAGCTGCTGGCGCGGCGGCTCAAGAACCCGGTGCTCTTCCTGACCGGCCATGGCGACATCCCCATGGTCGTCGAGGCCTTGAAGAAGGGCGCCTTCGACTTCCTCGAGAAGCCCTACAGCGACAACGCCCTGGCCGACCGCCTCGAGCAGGCCCTGGCCGTCGACGCCGCCATGCAGGCCGAGGGCGCCCAGGCCGCCGAGCGCAGCGCGCGCCTGGCCAGCCTGACCGAGCGTGAACGCGAGGTGATGTCGCGGGTGGCGGCCGGCAAGCTGAACAAGGTCATCGCCGACGAGCTGAACGTGTCGGTGCGCACCGTGGAAGTGCACCGGGCGCGGGTCTTTGCCAAGCTGGGCGTGAGGTCGGCCGCCGAGGTGGCGACGCTGCTGGCGGGGCGCTAGCCGCAGCACCTCCGTGGCACGATGAGGTCTCACGGAGGACGACGATGGCAAAGGAACTGGCCTGCCCCGGCCCGGATGACAAGGTCGGCCTGAAGATCGACTACCTGGCCAAGCGCCTGGGCCAGGCGCTGGCGCCGCAAGGCTTCAAGCGCAAGGCCCGCAACCTGCTTCGCGAGGCCGGCGAGGGGCTGGACCAGCACTGGCAGATCATCAACTTCCAGTCCGGCGAGTGGAATTCGGGCGCCAAGGGCGAGTTCTATGTGAACGTGGCGCTGCAGTTCCCGGCCATCCAGCGCGTGGAGGCCGCGCGCCCAGGCAAGCAATGGCTGCAGGAGTTGCTGGACAAGGTCGGGGAGGAGTATGGCCAGCTGCGCGAGCGCCTGCAGAACTTCATGCCCGAAGGCCACCGGCTGGCCGGCTCGGAGATCAAGATCGCCGCCGACGAGGACCTGCCCACGCTGGCGGACGCGCTGATTGCGGCGGTGGAGCAGCATGCCCTGCCGTGGTTGAGCCGCCATGCCTCGGTGGCGGCGGTGCGGGACTTCGATGGCTCGGTCGCCACGGTGGAGCCCGGTGCGCGTCTTGCCGCGGCCATGACCCTGGGCGACAGCGCCGGCGCAGCGCGGTTGTTGAGGGCTCGCGGCGAGAGTTGGGCTTCGGCGCAGCCGGGCTATATCAAGAGCTTGCGGGACTGGCTGGAGCCGGCCGGCGTGGACTGCTCCGCCCTGCCGGCACCTGGCACGCCGCCGAAGAAGGACAACTGGACCTTGCGCCGCGAGGCCGAGGAGGCTGCCGAGGATGCACGCCATGCCGCCCGGGCCGCCGAGCTGACGTCCCAACTGGACGCACGGCCCGACCCGGCGCTGCTGGCCGACGCCTGGCTGGCCGAGTGGCGGGCGCGTTGGCGCGACGATCCCCAGCCGCTGACCGATCTCCCGGGTGGCGTGCGTGTGGCGGCGCTGGACGCCGCGGGGCGGGAGGCGGTGCTGCTGGCGCTGCTGCAGGGCTTGGCGACCCGGGAAGCGCAGACCGAGCGGGATCCGATCCGCCACAAGCCCGGGGAATTCGAGCCCGACCACGCGGTGAGCGTGCTGTTGCAGGCCCTGCTGCCGATACTCGAGTCGCCCCGGCAACTGCCGGCGCTGTTCGAGATCCTGCGGGCCTTGCAGACCCGTCTGCAGCAGGACATGGTGACCGCCCAATACCCCTGGGGCTTCGCCAGGCTGGCCCAGTGGCTGGCCAAGCAACCGCAGGGCGCCGTGCTGCGCGGCGGCATGGAAAGCTGGCTGCGAGGCCTCGCCGCGCTGATGCCCGCTCGACACGAAGCCCTGGAACAGGCCCTGGATGCCCGCTACAGCCGGCCGCTGGACCCCAACGCGTTCAACTACGCCTCCTTGCTGGAGCAGCAGACCACCTACCAGGCCCAGGTCGCCGTGCGCGACACGCCGGCCACGCTGGCCCGCCTGGCCGCCTATCCCGAGCAATCGCTGGGCCCAGACGACAAGGCCGCCGTGCGCGCCTGGCACCGCTGGTTGCGCCGCGACCCCGTCACCGGCCGGTTGCCCGTGCATTGCGAGGCCGACGACTGGGGCGGACCGGCGCTGGCCGCCTGGGAGCAGGTGGCGCCGCCGCTGCGTGCGGCACTCGAACCCGTGTTGCAGGGCTGGACCGAGTCCGGCGTCGAGGCCAAGCCGCGGGCGCTGACGGCCTTGCGCGCCCAGGTGCAGGCGCTGCCCGGCGAATACCGCGCTGCCTGGCAGAACTGGGTGTTGGAGCGCCTGCGTGCCTTCGAGCGCCACGGCGGCAAGACCGAATGGGCCACCACGCGCATGCGCCGCGGTGTCGGCGCCGTGCTGGGCGAAGACAGCGAGAGCCTGCTGCTCGGCCTGCTGCTGTGGAGCTGGGCTGACCGCGGCATCGCCGACGAGGCCCTGGCTGCCGTCTGGCGGTCGTTGACCGAGGCCGCCTGGCATCGCATCCCCGAACACGGAGCCCGCGCGCCGAGCGTGGGCAAGCTGGGCCTGCGCCTGCTGGCGGGCCTGGGCGGCGCGTCGCGCGAGTTCGTGCAGGCCTGCGCCGCTGACAAAGCCGAGAAGCAGCGCGCCAAGGCCGCTGCCCAGGCCCTGGACGACCCGCTGCTGCGGGTCTGAACGGCTCAGGGTATTTGCGAAGCCGGCAGCGAGGGCTTTCGCGCCGCTTGCAACCACCTGCATGCGGGGGGCGAAATCAGGTACCTTCATCGAAACTTCCATAAAACAAGGCCAACGAGCCACGGAGGGTTGTTGATGGCCATCGATTTCGCGCTGCAAAAGCCCTGTTCGGCTCGCCGGCACACGCCGGAGGTGAAGCTGCGATCCATGGTCAGGCACGCCGGCAGCGCCGAGGTCGCCGTCGCCCAGTTCCGCGACAAGTTCCCACACGCCGACGAAGAGACGCTGATCACCAAGTGCACGGTGGAAGTCGCCGTCAAGCGCCCCGATGGCACTGTCATCCAGACCCAGGTGACGGTCGGCCGGCTGCAGGAAATGATCGCGCCGCTCAGCGAACTGGATGGCGAATGCAAGGGTTGTCCGGCCAACGTCTCGGGACGCTCCTTCGGCTGCATCGGCAAGGTGGACACGCCCATCCGCAAGGAGGCCGAGGACTGGCTGCTGGCGCGTCTGCCCGATGACGCCAAGGACGCCAACCTGGTCCAGTTGCTGCAGCACCTCGCCGACCTCGGCATCGATGGCGCGCCGGTCGAGGCTCAGCGTGCGAGCTCGCGCATGTTTGAAAGCAGGGAGGCCGCCGTCAGGAAGTGGGGCGGCTGGTTCGGCGCCAAGACGCGGATCACCTCCAGCCAGCTGCTGCAGATGCTGGCCGCCGTTGAATCCATCAGCCCGGAGCAGGCCCAGCTCTATACCCGGCTGCTGGGTCTGGCCAAGTCCGGCGCCGAGCCGCAGGTGCCGTCCGAGGCGGTGCAGCAGCTCAAGCTCTTCCTGCGTGCCATCAACCTGGCTGGCCGGTTGGACGCACGCCTGGTGGTCGAAGCCGGCTGGGTCTGACGGGCGTGCCGCGGGAAGCGGCCAACCCCACGTCGGACCTCATTGCCCGCCAGCAGGCAAGGGCGTGCCCGGGCGCCGGGGACCGCGTGACTCCATCGTTCCAACACGTGCCGGACTTGTTCCGGCCGGATTCCCGCGTGCCTGTCGCTTCAAATTTGTATTGAACGCTACATTGATGTATCGTTCTCTACATGAATCAGTCGAACGAGCCCTGGTTGCTGCTGGTCGTCTCCCTGCCGACCTCGGGCGCCACCGCCCGCATGCGCCTCTGGCGCGGG
The DNA here is from genome assembly GCF_058787015.1 of Roseateles sp. FW305-36. Classification (NCBI taxonomy): domain Bacteria; kingdom Pseudomonadati; phylum Pseudomonadota; class Betaproteobacteria; order Burkholderiales; family Sphaerotilaceae; genus Roseateles; species Roseateles sp. FW305-36. Next base: position 14,624 of record NZ_JBYSZK010000030.1, read on the forward strand.
CTCAAGGCGCTGGGCTGCGCGGCCATGCGCGACGGCGCCTATCTGCTGCCCGCCGACAACGAGCGGGAACAGGCGCTGCGGTCACTCGCCGACGAGTGCCAGCGCGAAGGCGGCAGCGCCTGGCTGATGGCCGTGCAGCCCCGCAACACGGGCGAGACCCAGGCCTGGCGCCAGCTCTTCGACCGCCACGAGGATTACGCCGAGCTGCGCAAAGCCTGGAAGGAGGCCCATGCCGGCCTCGCCGCGTTGAGCCCCGCCGAGCTGACCCGCCTGCAGCGCAAGCAGCAGCGCGAATTCGATGCGCTGCGGGCCATCGACTTCTTCCCCGGCGAGGCCGCCGTGGAGGCCCAGGCGGCCTGGGTGGACTTCAACAAGCGCATCGAGAGCCTGCTGTCACCCGATGAGCCGCAGGAGACCGAGGGCCGCGTCCCGCGGCTGGAACTGGCCGACTACCAGGGCCGCGTCTGGGCCACGCGCCGCCGGCTGTGGGTGGACCGCGTCGCGAGCGCCTGGCTGATCCGTCGATTCATCGACAAGGAGGCCCGCTTCCAGTGGCTGGTCAAGCCCTCGGACTGCCCCAAGCGGGCGCTGGGTTTCGACTTCGACGGCGCGGCCTTCACCCACGTCGGCAACCGCGTGAGCTTCGAGACGCTGATGGCCAGCTTCGGCCTGGAGGCAGACGCGGCGTTGATGCGCCTCGCCGCCATGGTCCACGTGCTGGACGTGGGCGGCGAGCCGGTGCCCGAGGCGATCGGCTTCGAGGCCGTGATGTCCGGTGCCCGCGAGCGCCTGACCGACGACGACGCGCTGCTGGCCGAGATGAGCACGGTGCTGGATTCGCTCTACGCCCACTTCCAGCGCGACGCCGCTGGCAACAACAAGGCCGCCCGATGAGCGACGCCCCCGCCGACACGCCCGCGCTGCCCCGCTACACCGTCTGGCAGCTGGTGCGCTACATGCTGGCCCTGGGCAGCTGGGGCTTCGGCGGCCCGGTGGCCCTGGTGGGCTATATGTACCGTGACCTGGTCGAGAAGCGCGGCTGGATCTCCGAGGGCGACTACAAGGAAGGCATGGCCCTGGCCCAGTTGATGCCGGGGCCGCTGGCGGCCCAGCTCGCGATCTACCTCGGCTACGTGCACTACCGCGTGCTCGGCGCCACGCTGGTCGGCGTCGCCTTCGTGCTGCCGTCCTTCCTGATGGTGGTCGCCATCGGCGCGGCCTACACCGCCTTCGGCGGCATCGCCTGGATGCAGGCCGTGTTCTACGGCGTCGGGGCCGCGGTGGTCGGCATCATCGCGATGAGCGCCTTCAAGCTGACGACGAAGAACATCGGCAAGGACAAGCTGCTGTGGGCCATCTTCGCGGTCAGCGCCGCGGTGACGGTCATCACCAAGTCCGAGGTGATCTGGGTCTTCCTGGGCGCCGGCGTGCTGGTCTGGCTGCTGCGTGCGCCGCCGAAGTGGTTCTCCCGCGGCCAGATCAACGGCGTCGCGGCGCCGCTGGCGGCCTTCTTCGCGATGGACAGCCTGGACTGGCACAAGCTCGGCCAGGTCGGCGCCTACTTCGCCTATGCGGGCAGCTTCGTGTTCGGCAGCGGCCTGGCCATCGTGCCCTTCCTCTACGGCGGCGTGGTGCAGGAGTACCACTGGCTGAGCGACCGGCAGTTCGTCGATGCCGTCGCCGTCGCCATGATCACACCCGGGCCGGTCGTCATCACGACGGGCTTCATCGGCTTCCTCGTGTCCGGCTTCTGGGGTGCGGTCGTCGCCGCGGCGGGCACCTTCATCCCCTGCTACCTCTTCACCATCCTGCCGGCACCCTACTTCAAGAAGCATGGCAAGCGCCCCGGCATCGTGGCCTTCGTGGACGGCGTGACGGCGGCCGCCATCGGGGCCATCACCGGCGCCGTCATCGTCATCGGCCAGCGCTCCATCAGCGACGTGGCGACGGCCGGGTTGTCCCTCGTCACCGTCGCCGTGCTGTGGCGCTTCAAGAAACTGCCCGAGCCCGTCGTCGTGGCCGTGGCAGCCCTCGCCGGGCTGGTGCTGCACCCGCTTGCCCACCCCTGACTCCCCAGGAGCCTCCATGGACTTGCAGACGCTTCCCTTGCCCTTCGACCCCGCCGGCCTGCGCGGCCTGTCCGAGCAGCTCATCGTCAGCCACCACCAGAACAACTACGCCGGCGCCGCCAGGCGGCTCAACGCCATTCGCGCGCAGCTCGCCAGCATGCCCTTCGGCCAGGCGCCAGGCTTCCAGCTCAACGGCCTGAAGCGCGAGGAGCTGATTGCCACCAACTCGGTGCTGCTGCACGAGCTCTACTTCGCCGGCCTGGGCGGCGACGGTGTCACGATGGCGCCGGCCATGCAACTGGCCCTGGACGCCAACTTCGGCAGCGTCGAGCGCTGGCGCGAAGAGTTCGTGGCCTGCGCCAAGGCCCTGGGCGGTGGCTCGGGCTGGATGCTGCTGGTCTTCCAGCCGCGCGAGGGCACGCTGGTGAACCAGTGGGCGGCCGACCACACCCATGCGGTCGCGGGTGGCGTGCCCATCCTCGCCTTGGACATGTACGAGCACGCCTACCACCTGGACCACGGTGCGGCGGCCGCTGCCTATGTCGACGCCTTCATGGGCAACATCAACTGGGCCCACGTCTACGAGTGCTACCAGGCGGCGGTGCATGCCGCCAGCGAGTCGCTGGCGACGGATGCCGACGCGCTGGCGGGCGCCACGGTGCTCGACGTCAGGCGCCAGGGCGCCTTCGCTCAGGCCGCGTCCATGATCCCGGGTGCACGCTGGTGCGATCCGGCCGAGGTGGACCGCTGGGCCGCCGGGCTGCCTGCCGACAAGCCCGTGGTCGTCTACTGCGTGTATGGCCATGAGGTGGGGCGGTCCACGGCCCTGCGGCTGCGGGCCGCGGGCCGCAACGCGCGCTTCCTGAGCGGCGGCATCGATGGCTGGGCCGCGGCCGGCCGGGCGGTCATCGCCAAGCCGGCCGGGTGAGCACCATGGCAGGCCAGCCCCGCATCGCCTTGCTCTACCCGGGCGACCGCGCCGCGCGCGACCGCAACGACCCGGCGCAGAGCCGCTTCATGGCGCTCTTCGACGCCTTCCAGGCCGCGGGCGTGGCGGCCGAGCCCGCCATCTACAACGACGACTTCGGGGACGAGGTGGCGGCCCAATTGCGGCACGTGCAGGCCGTGCTCGTCTGGTGCAACCCCATCGAGGGCGGGCGGCGGCGTGACCGGCTGGACGCATTGCTGCGTGAGGCGGCCGCGGCCGGCGTCCTCGTCAGCGCGCACCCGGACGCCATCCTCCGGCTGGGCACCAAGGACGTGCTGGTGGAGGTGAGCGACCTGCCCTTCGGCAGCGATGCGCTGCGTGTGGACAGCCTGGACGAGCTGGCAGCCGGGCTGCCGCAGCGGCTGCAACGCGGCGCGCGCGTGCTCAAGCAGTACCGGGGCCAGAGCGGCAACGGCGTCTGGCGCGTCGAGGCCATGCCGGACTCCTCGCGCATGAAGGTGCGGCATGCCCAGCGCGGCGCCGAAGAGGAGCTGCTGGCCATGGCAGATCTGCAGCAGCGCCTGGCGCCTTATTTCGAGCCCGAGGCCGGCGGCCACATGATCGACCAGGCCTGGCAAGCGCGACTGGTGGACGGCATGGTGAGGGCCTACCTCGTGGGCGACCGCGTGGCTGGCTTCGGCCACCAGGCCATCAATGCGCTGCACCCGGGCGAGGCCGGCGGGCCGCCGCCCGCCACGACGACGCGGGTCTACCACCCCGCCGACCTGCCCCGGTTCCAGGCCTTGCGCGAGCGGCTGGACGGAGGCTGGGTGGAACTGCTGCGCGAGCGCGTGGGCCTCGCGCGCGAGCAATTGCCCCTGCTGTGGGACTGCGACTTCATGTTCGGCGAGGCACCCGACAGCCATGTGCTGTGCGAGATCAACGTCAGCAGCGTGTCGCCCTTCCCGCCCTCGGCCATCGCGCCGCTGGTGGCGGCAGTCAGGATGCGGCTGGACGGCTGAGGCTCAGTAGCCGTGGCCGTGGTGCGTGCCCGCAAGGGTTTAGCTGCGAATCGGAGGGCAGCTCTGCAGCGAGGCTGTGTGAAAACCCTCCTGTGATTGCGCGCGCCGCTGCCTAGATTGTGGGAACGCCACAGCATGGGC
>NZ_JBYSZK010000031.1:0-17838 GCF_058787015.1 Roseateles sp. FW305-36
TCCAGCTATTTGCGTAACTGGACAGCATCGTTATCGCCGGCGATGCCGTTCTCAAGATGTGTTCACCGCGCGCTTACGGATGTCGTGCACGGCGCACCTGAACCGATACGGCAGGTGATCGAGTCTGCGCCACACCGCGAAGGAGCGCTGCTCGAGTTGAGCTTCCACGCAGCGGCGGCAGAAGACCGCCTGCTTCATGGGCGCGGCGAGCAGACTGCGGTGATACGACTCGGGCCAACCGTAGGCGTGGAGGCGCTCGGGCTCGTTCACGCTGTCGACGCATTCGCTGAACGGAAGCATGGAGTGCCTGGCGACGTAGTCGTGCGCATCGATCTCGCATCCGTGCGCTATCGCGCTAGCCCAACTCATGGCAACGCCGAGGCGCTCTGACACGCTCCGCTGCACCACGATGGTCGTCTGCTCTAGGGAGCCGGCAATCCCGCACCACTTTCGGATCCGACCGAGATGCCCGAGTGCGAGCTCACCCTCTGAATCGATCGGTCGTGGAAGGGTCATCGATGCGCGAGGCAGCTTCGTTGAAATACCGACACGCTCAGCAAGGTTGTTAAGTGAGTAGTCCATCTGTCTGCTCAATCTCCGGTTCCGTGTTGCTGAAGTTCAGGGGGAAGCAAACCATCCTGTGCGGTACTGCGCGAAGGCAGAGTCCGGCTTGTTGCCGCCTCGACGAACAACTAGGGCTTCGCACCTGATTTCTTGGGCCGACTGGCCATGAAGTCCTGCCCCGCTTCGAGCAGACTGTCCAGCGTCCGCCGCTGCTTCTTCGGCCGCTTGAGTTGCACGATCTTTCCGGAAGGTGCCTGCGGCTCCGCGGCTCTCTGAATCTCCTCGACCGCCCGGCGCTCCTGCGCATTCATCGAGGCGAGGATCGCGGCGTTCGAGACAGTCTCCCGCCGCGCCTCTCGCAGCTTGGCGGCGTACACCTCGGTCTTGCTCCGAATCTCGGGCCCGTCGAACGGACACCGCAAGTCCTGGCGAAGATCTCCGGACTGCCCTGCGCAAGCGATCAGGCGGTTGACGTCTTCGCGGGCGACCGAGTACTTGTCTGATTCAAAGGCCTTGATCACGTGATCCCACAGCATCACGCTGACGCCGTTGGAACGAGCCTTTCGATAGGCCAACACCAACAGCGAGCGCAGCTTGCGCTTCAGGCCAGCGCAGTAGTTCCACAGCTCGATGGGATGGTCCATCAGCTTGAATCCAGCTGCGGGTCCAAGGACCACCTGGTATTCCTCGAGCAGACGCTTCCAATCCGCCGACTGCGGCGCATCAGGCAGAAGGACAACCGGGTCTGCGAGCAGCCGCTGCTGCGCCTCAGCGGGTCGACGGTTGCGCAGCTTCCAGATAAGCGAATAGTTGCAGATGACGAACCACGGCACCTGCAACTCCGCGAGACCCAGCAGGACCTTGGTGACCAACGTGGAGGCACCCTCGGACTGGGCCATAAACTGTGTCTCGTCCACGCCAAACAAGCAAGTGCCGCACATCCGGAGCCACCTCGCGCTTCGCCGGGGCATCTCTGCCTGGCTGACCTTCACGTGCCCGGCGGCAATCTCCGGGCTGGCCAGCGTGCGCAGGACGCCCGACAAACTCGACTGCTGCTTGACCACGCACTCGGCGAAAGCGACATGCGGAACGGGTGGATGCGTCTCGTCGATGCGGATCATTTCCTGCTCGAACAACGCCCTCTTGAGGGCGATCCGCATCGCCGATTTCCCGGCGCCAGCCGGGCCCGTGATGACCGTCGGCACGACACCATCTTCCGCCGCCAAGCCGTGGTACGTGGCCTTCAGCGCAGCGCGCGGATCTTTGTAGACCGCCTCGGCATGCGCCAGCGCCCGCTGGATCTGGCCCGTAATGATCGCTTCTCCCTGCTCGGTGACAAGGACGACCGCCTTGAGCGCCATGTCCATGGCGAAGCAGGCTCCTTCGATGTCCAGTGCAGCAAGATCACCCAGCGCAGTTCCGCGGGTCTCCCCGCGCGCCTTGATCACGCCTGGCTGGAGCGCGTCTTCATACGGCCTGGTCCACGTCGAAGCAACGACGCGCCTCATGCGGCCTGCCGTCCTGCTGCGGTCTCCTTGGCCTCCTTGGCCTCCTGACGAGCAGCGGCACCGCCGCGCTTGGGCCGGCCGCGCGTGCGCGTGCCGGAGTTCAGCGACATGCCAGTCTGCGCCTTGAAGTCTTCCTCGATGTGAGCGTGGGCTGCTCGCCGGTGGTTGTCGTGGGCCGCGATGCGCGCCGCCATGTGCTGGTGATATTCCAGCGCCTCGGCCAGCGACATGTCCTTCACCAGCCGCGACACCGCGATGGGGTACCGAACATCGAGTTGGATGAGGCGATGGTTCCACTCAAACCAGACATGCCGAAGGCAGCAGGACAGCACGTAGACCTTCACGTCCGTCTCCTGCTTCTCCGCCACGGAACCCAGCGCCTCCTCGAAGGCCTCTGCCTTGGAGTAGTACTTGCGGCCTGCAACCATCAGGCCGCCGCGGGTCAGGACCGCGGGAACGAGGTCGAGATATGCGCGCACGGCCTCCTCGAAGGCGACCAGCACCGCATCGTTGCGCCCCACCGAGTCGAGAGCTTCCCAGATGCCGTTCGGGCTCAGCCTGGGCACCTTGTGTTCGAGCTCAGGATCGACCCGACTTGCGACATTGGTGGCCTCGTTGAACTCAAGGAGCTTGCCCAGCTCGCGGCAGGCCAGCTCGATCACCGTCAGCCCAGACCTTCGGAAGGAAGGTGCTTCGTCATCGGAAGGTGTCTTCGGGTTCGAGGTCTCGACGATGGCCTTGGCCTGCCCGCTGTGCGACTGGGTCCCTTCGCGGATCACCGGCCGAAAAGCGGGATCACGCGACAGCGCCGTGGAAGTAGCGCCCGGCCCTCTGTCGGTGATCTCGTGGGGCGACAGCCCCTTGCTGCTGTCCTTGATCCTGAGGCCCAGCAGCAGTGCGAAAGCCTCAAGCCCAATGGCCATGCAGAACTTGGCCATCCGATAGGCGCCCCCTGTCTCTCGGCCCTGGCTGAAGCCGATCCCGACTTTCTTGCCGGACGCGGTGTCTCGGCACGAGACGACGGCCAGCGGCGGCAAATCACTGCCCTCGACGTAGCCACGCGGGAGATCGACCACAAAGTAAGCATCGGCCTCGACGCGCTGCAGCAGGTTCCAGGCGGATTCGGTGAACGTGCCGAGGAACGGCTTGATCTTCGAGCGCGCACGGTTCCTGCCAAGACGCGCCGCTTGGACGAGATGCGGGCGGAAGAACTTGTTGACGTAGTAGAAGTAGGCACCCTTCTGCGGGAAGGCATCACCGAGAGGGTGGTACCAATCGAGCGTCTCCTCATGCCCCCTCTTGACCCAGCGGGTCTTGCAGCCGAAGTCTTCCGTCAGCGCGTCTTCGTAGATTTTGTCGTCCGTGACGCCCACTTCGGCGCGGCGCGAGTACGAGGTCTTGATCTTCTCGACCATCTCTGCGGTCGCGTTGTAGCCATGCTCGGAGCCCTTGACGCCTGGGGCACCGCGCTTGGCGTCATTCGCATGCTCGGCGCTCAGCCGGTCCCAATGGCCGATCTGATGGGTCGGGTAGTGCAGTGCGTTTCGGTTGCGACCGAAAGCGATGTAGACGAAGAAGTTGAGCCGCAGCCGCGTCTCGTTCTGAGGCGGCGTCTGGATGCGCGCATGGCGATTGATGAGCTTCTCGGGTTCGTCGTTGTCCAGAATGTTCTCGGCGTCGTTGACCAGCGCGTGGATGCTGTAGACCTTCCCATCGATCCGGTCCTGATGGGACTTCGCCACGTCCCTCCGAGCCGCATCCAACGCAACCAGATCGACGCCCTCGAGGCCCTCCAGCCAAGGCGGCATCGACTTCCTATCGCCGGCAAGCACCTTGCCGGCCCAGATAGCATCTTCCCAATCGCTGCGCAGCAGACGCGTCAGCACAGGCAGTGGCAACTGCGCGACCGTTCTCTTGGGGATCTTTGCCTTGGCATAGACCACCTTCTTCGGCGGCCTGACGACGAAGTCCACCAACGTGACCCGTTCGGTCTTGGGACTGCTGCGGATGAAGTAGTAGGTGACGCCGGCTTCGAGATTCTTGAAGCCCTTCGGCGCGACGACGGGTGTTCCGGCGGCGATGCTCATGCGTCCCTCCGAAACCAGTGGCCGAACACCTCCCTGACGTCCTGCCGTTCCGGGGTCATTGGCTTGTCGATGAAGATGTGGCTGTCAAAGAGGTCGAGGCGCACCTTCCTGTGGAAGACGCCCTGCATCAGGACAATCCTCTGGTCGTACATCGAGACGCGCTGGTCGAGTTCGACCGCCGCGATCACTTCCAGCGGCGAGGCGCCGACCTCGAGGCCTTCGTTGAACGCATCGAGCACGGCCTGCACCTGTTCCGGCGTCAGCGCGTGGCGGTGCTTTTGCCAGCGCAGCAACTCCAGGAGATTGGCCACGAGGATCGCGGGGATCTCCTCGGTCGCCACCTCGATCGTGCGGATGTCGACATCCGCGTAGACCCGCTTCTCGACTTCGTGCCGCGCCGTGTTGCGCGCCGTGGCCTGCGACAACCTGGTCTTGACCGTCACGCCGTAGCTGGGCACGGTGAACTCGGCGCGCGTCTCCTTGATGTTGAAGTTCAGGCAGAAGGCCCCGTGCCTATCGATGAAGAAGCCAAGGTAGTCCCCGATCCAGCAGCCTGGTGTATCGCTGACGACGCCGTCCCTGTGCAGCGTGACGAAGGGATGGAACGAAAGATGATGCAGTTCATTGGCGACCATCAGCGTTCCTCGGAATCGCTTGAGCGGCAGGCCGATGGCCCGGGGATGCCCTTCAAGCGGGTGCGCCGCCGGCGCAAACGGCAGCATGCGCTGCTCTTGGAGCTCGAAGAGCCCGCATTCACAGTACAAGAGCACCGACAGGAAGGCGCGCTCCGGCGTGGACAGGGTGTGCACCTCCCGTCCCAGCAGTTCCGACCAGACCTGCGCAAAGCGCGATCCAGCCGGCGCCTCTTCACGGCATGCCTTGATCGACGGCTCGTAGCCTGTGCCGAAGGCGGGCGGGTCCTGGCGCCGAAGGATTTCGGTGAGCCTTGCTTCCGTTAATTTGAAATCTGCCATCGCTGTCTCCTGGTGCCGGCCGTAGTCCGGCGGGTCGAGGATCGGGACAGCACGACAGCGCTTCCGGCCCCGCGGGGCCGGATTGACAGAAGCGGCGCTTTGTCAGAAAGTACAGGCAGGCGCTTATCCAAAGTCTGCTCGCACATTCCAAACACGCCCCTGAACCTTTGACGAGGTTCAGGGGCGTGGTGCTTTTGTCCCACTAATTGTTGGATGTGGGTCAAGTCATGGGGGCGCTCCTTGTTCCGTGAGCGGGGGCTGGCGCCGGCGCGCGGGGCGTACCTGCCAGAGGGTGCTCTTCGCCCTCCTCAGGCGGCGAACGCAACCCGAGCGCGATGGCGGCGTGATGCGCTTCCCCCCAGTTGCCCTGAGACCTGCCCGCCAACAGCGCAGCAACGACGGCCGGCTTGAAGCCGTTGGCGCGCGCCCACTTGCTGATCGTCACGCCGTGACGCCTCAGCCACGCACGCGCCTCGACGGGGGTTCGAAGGGTGGTCATGCTCGAATCTTCACAGCCACGCTGTCAAATGTCAACATTGGTGACATCGATCATCTATACTGATATCCGTCGCCATTGCTCGACAATGGTCAGACTTTCCAAGGATGCGCTTACATGTTCGGATTTCGTCTCGCTGCCGAGCGCAAGCGGTTGAAGCTCAAGCAGCAGCAGCTCGCTGACTTACTGAAGTTGAGCCGCAGCGCCATCGGCATGATCGAGACGGACCAGTCATCGCTGGGGGCCGAGCGCCTGCTTGAGCTGGGATCGCATGGATTCGACGTGCTCAAGGTGCTGACCGGCGAGCCCGGCGCTACGGCGGCCGGCCGGCTGCTGAACTGGGAGCTGTGCCTAGCCATCTCGGACCGCGTGGACGCCTGGGCCCGGTCACGCGACATCACGCTGACTCCCGAGAAGAAGGCGATCGTCGTGAAGCACCTGTACCTCAAGTTCGCGTCGCAAGATCGGATCGATGAGGTCGCGCTGAGCGAGACCCTCTTCATGGCGGCCTGATCGATGCAGCCGCCTGTGGATCGAGAGGTCCTGGGTTCGATCGATGCGCTGCTGGACGAAGCGCTGCACGACATGGTGGCGCGGCCGCCGGATATGCGCACTGAGGAAACGGCCCGCCGACGACGCATCGTGGGCATCTCGCTGATGGCGATCGCCAGCGCTGGCATCGCTGCCCTGGGACTGCTGGCCGGGCAAGTCGGCCCGGCGGGCATCCTTGTCGTGTGCGCTGTGGCTATCGCGCTGCTGACCACCGGCGCCTGGCTGATCGACCGGGCGGGGAAGGATGAGCTGCGCCGTCACACCGCCATCCAGGCGGACGCCGATCGTGGCGCGCTGGGCGAAGCGCTGGATGTCATGACGTTGGCCGTCGCCCGCCGTCGCCGGCACTTCGGCATCAGCATGCTGGTGCTGGCGTGCTTCTGCATCTGCGTCTTCAGCGCGGGGCTGCCCGGTGGAGGATCGTTTTTCACGCTGATGTGGGGCGGCTTCTCCATCCTCTTGATCGGTGTGGGTGCCTGGCAGATCGAGAGATCTGCGAAGGAAGCCCTGCGGGCCCAGGCGATGCGCGACGCCGCGCTGCACCGCAAGGCCGCCCAGGCCGGGACGCACATCCGGCGCGTTCGATAGTTCGAACGCTTCTAGGCTGTGGTGACGACGCTGGACTCCTTTCAGCTCGGCTTGCCGCAACGCTGGCTACCCGACGAGACCCTGTTCAGCCTATGCAGCCGCTACCACGCGGCGAGCGGCAACAAGCTGCCTGCAACAACATGCAGCCAGCTCTTCGGGCACCCGAGGCAAGGCTGCGCCCATGACTTCCCCGCCCGACTCGACCACTTCCTCTGCGTGGCTGGGGACGCCTTGGGCACGGCAGCGAGCATCGTGGAGGAGCACACCGTGCTGCCGCTGTACCTGCGCTTCGCCAGCGCGGAGATGGTCGACGCGACCCGCAGCGCCGCAGCGCAGAGTTCGTCAGGCCGGCTGAAGTTCCAGCTTGGCTTGCTCACCAGTCGGTTCAGGGCCAACCACCCGCTAAAGGCCTGCCGCGCTTGCATGCAGGAAGACACCTTGCAGCACATCACCCCGTACTGGCATCGCGAGCACCAGCTGCCAGGCGTCTGGGTCTGCCGCCGCCACGGGTCCTGGCTGCAGGCTTCTGACCTTAAGGCGACCGGGGTCGGCAGGTTCGGCTGGCTATTGCCGGCGCCGTCGCAGTTCCTCACAGCGCCGGCCGCGTCGCCACCGGCCAGCGTCATGCAACTCGCACGCATGGTTGCAGGCCTGGTGGCCAAGCCAGGTCTGCGGCTCTCGGCCCACCGGATGGGCCAGGCGCTTCGTGCTGCGCTGGCGGACCGGGGCCTGCTGGCGGGCACCGCGGAGCGCCTACGGCGCGTCGCGGCCGGCGACGCATACGCTGAGTTCCTGAGGCCGTTGCTCGCCTTGGAGCAGATGGGGCAACTGCCCGCGTCGAGCGATGAAGCCTATGCCGAAATCGCACGGCAAATCTCGGCCCGATCGGCCGGCGTTCATCCGCTGAGACGGTTGGCGCTCGCCGCCTGGCTGTTCGATGACCTCGAAGACCTGCTGGCCCGCATGGGGGCGGGAGGCGACGACACCGTTGCATCGGCACCGCCGCCCACGGCCCAGCTGCAGGATGACCCGCGCCGCGCGCGCTTGGTGGCTCTCATCAGTTCCGGGCACTCAACGTCGGCGGCCGCGAGGGAGGTGGGCATCGACACGACCACGGGCATGGTGTGGGCGGCGGCCGCCGGCCTCGCCACGCCGCGGCGGCCGAAGTTGCTCAAGGGCGACTTGAGGGACCGGCTCATCGCGCTGCTGCGCAAGGGCATCGCCAAAGAGGAGGCTGCGGCGTACGGCGAGGTCTCGCTGCAGACGGTGACGACGCTTCTGAGGACCGAGGTGGGCTTGCACGAGGCCTGGCGCCAAGCCGGCTTCGAGAACGCCAGGCGCCGCAACCGCAGGGTTTGGGCGCGGATCACCGCGGCGAACCCGCTGTCTGGCGTGAAGGCCGCGCGCATGGCCGAGCCAGCGGCGTACGCCTGGCTCTATCGCAACGACCGCGACTGGCTGGCCGAGAACACCGCCGAGATGGCGCGGGCGGTGCGCGTGCCGCCGGCCCGCGTGAACTGGGACGCGCGGGACCGGCAGTTCGCCGACCAGGTGCGCCAGGTCGCGCTGCAGATGGTCGAGATGCAAGGCGTTCACCACGTCAGGCTGTCCCAGCTCTACCAGCGAATCCCGGAACTCAAGGCCAAGATCCTCAGGCTGGATCGCATGCCGCTCACGCGCGCGGCGGTCTTCGCCGTGGTGGGCAAAGCCAACACCGGCTAGCGCACCGACGGCAAGCGCACCTCGTCAATCGGTTGGATGACGAAGCTGCCCAGTGGCTTCGACACTGCATGCACCGTGCAAGGGTGAGCGCGGAGGACGATCGTCATGGGCATGTATGTCAGTCGGCTCAGGTCAGTGCCTGTCGGGATGTACCAGTACTACACGTACCTACTCGACTCGTCCGCCGGTGGTTCGCACACCGCCGCGATAGACCGCTTCTTTGACGGATTCGCCAGGAGCTCCGGCGTTGACGCCGTCATCGTTCGCGGGCCGGGGGATTTCACGTCGGACCTGTTCAACTTCCTCGCAGACCACACCGACCAGCTGGGGCCGCTGGAGAACCTTTTTCACGAGGCAACCTGCCTCGTGATCTGCGAGGGGGCGCTGCAGACCACGGACAGGCCGATTTTCGTTCTGCCGCTGCGCCTGCACGACAACGCCGATCCGGCATTCGCCGACGCGCTGCTGTCGGCGCTCTTGAACGCCATGCGGGAACACCGGCTTTCCCAGTTCGTCGACTCGCTCGGTGCACTGTCGGTCGAGCTCAAGGGCAAGAAGGGCGGGATGTTCGTTTCCAACCTTCGTGCGGCCAATCAGATCCTTGGGCTCAAGCCCGGGATCTTCGGGTTCAGCGTCAACCTCAATGCCCTGGTCGACAAGTACCTTGGGCCCGAGCAGCGCAAGCTGCGAACGTAGCCCTCCGTGCGCGGTGTGCTGGCCTCGCGGCTGATGGCGGAGAAGGGGCGCTGACAGCGCCAGGGCAGCGTCTTCAGCGTCGTCGCCAAGCACATGGAGGACTGCCCCCTAGTGCTGGACGGGCTGACCGAAAATAACAGGGATAACCCTGCACCCGCCCATGACAACACCCGGAAGCCCCGCGCGACGATTCATCAAGGACGGCGCACTGCTGCCCGGCGACATCGTCCTTACGACGACTCCCGCGAAGCTCAGCGCCACCATCCGCAAGGTCACCAGCGCCGACATTTCGCACGCGATGCTGTGCGTGGCGGATGGCAGCGTCATCGACTCCACGGGCGAGGGCGTCCATGCCCGCAATCCGCAGTGGATGGTGGTCGAGCCGGGTTGCGCCTTCCATCTGCTGCGCCCGGCAGCGCCGGTGACGTCCGAGCAGCTTCAGACGCTGATCCGGTACGCCCGCGAACAGGTCTCCATGCCGTACACCAAGGTGGGTGCGGTGCAGGCGCTGCTCAAGAAGGGCAGGATCACCCGCCATCAGTTCTGCTCGCGCCTGGTCGCGCAGGCCTACCGCGCCGCGGGCATCCCGCTCGTGCCCGATGCCGATCGCTGCACGCCCGCCGAGCTGTTGCTAAGCCCGCTGCTGGTCGAGATCCACGACGCGCTGCGCGAGCTCACCCCGGCCGAAGAAGAAGCGCTGGCCTCCCGCGTCGACCGCACCCAGCTGATGCGCGACGTCACCAATGACCTCATCGCTGGTGCGCGCAAGATCGCGCCAGGCATCGACACGCTGAACGACATCGACCTGTACCTGCAGGCGCACCCTGAGGCCGACGCTGCGCTATGCCAGGTCTTGATCTCTTCGGGCTACCTGGATGTGTGGCGCGGCGAAGAAGTCCGCCACCCCTGGCAGTACAGCGTCGAGGAGATGGACCGTCTGCCGCACGCCGGCATGCATCAGTACTGCCTGGGCGTGATCAGTGACGAGACGATCGGAACGAACCGCTTCGTCTTCAATCGGGCGGGCTACCGGACCTTGCATGCTGAATTTGGGCTGGAGTACTTCAGGCTGAAGATCGAGCTCTATTCCAACGTCGCGGCGCAGCACCTGCAGCGCGTGAAGACGGCAGCTGACTGGCTGGTGAAGCACGGCCACATGCAAAAGACCGCGCACATCCATCTGCGCCCGCACACGCCCGAGTGGTTCGAATCGCTGCGCAGTTGGGATCCCGTTCAGGCCGGCATGACGCAGATCACCATCGAGGCCGCCGGCAGCGCCGAGGTCTGCACGGTCTGCGGCGACGATCCCGCCAGTGACTACCTGCTCGTGCACCCGGCACCGGCCGGGCCCGGGACCATCCGGCTGTGCGAGGACTGCTACGAGATTCGGTCGCCCGACGAGCCCATGACACCGCTGCCTGAGGTGGCTGCTGCCGACGAGGCCGCAGCCGGCGCGCCGGCGGGGGGAACGCCATGATTCAGCTCTATTTCGGCAGCGGCTCCACAGAGATCGAGCTGCTGGACGATCGCTTTGCGCCGGGCGACTGGCAGCGCCTGAAGGCCAGGGCCGTGCAGTTGTTGAGGCTCAAGGGCGACGAGCTGGCAGCGCAGTTCCTGGAGTCTCGGGACTTCGAGCTGCGGCGCGGCACGAACGGCTTCTGCGACGAGTTCTGCTTGCTGTACCAGCCTCTGCCCATGGACGACTACGTGCGCGGCCTGGACCTGGCACAGGATATTCAGGCAAAGGAGTCGGCGTCCGTCATCGCCCGGGCGGTACAGGAGGTGACCGGCGAGCACGTGCGGTTCGTGGCCCTAGAGCTCGACAGCTCGGACGCGCCGCAGCCCGTAGCGCCGCCCATCCTGGAAGCCACGTCGGACACGGTGGAGCGCGCGCTGAACGACGCAGCGCGGCTGATGTCCACCGAGGGCTCGACCAGCGCCGTCGATCGCGTGCACACCGCCCTCCATGCCTACCTACGCGTGCTGGCCAGCAGAGCGGGTCTCCCATACGGTGACAACGACGGCATCACCGACCTCTACAAGCTGCTGCGTACCCAGCATCCGGCCTTCGCGGCGACCGGTCCGAACCAGGCCGCCGTCGACAAGGTGATGAGGGGGCTGGCCAGCGTGAT
Organism: Roseateles sp. FW305-36; assembly: GCF_058787015.1. Classification (NCBI taxonomy): domain Bacteria; kingdom Pseudomonadati; phylum Pseudomonadota; class Betaproteobacteria; order Burkholderiales; family Sphaerotilaceae; genus Roseateles; species Roseateles sp. FW305-36. The sequence continues at coordinate 11,320 of NZ_JBYSZK010000031.1, forward strand.
CGACGCGCTGAACCCGCTGCGCAACCATTCCAGCATCGCGCACGCCAACGAGGAGCTGCTGGCCGAGCCAGAAGCGACGCTGGTCATCAACAGCGTGCGCAGCCTGCTGCACTACTTCAACGCGAAGACGCGGATCTAGCCCTGGATCCCCGCATGACCGCGCCCCGGTTGTCTTTGAGCGCTGCCCGGGCTAGGCTGGAGCGATGAACGGTTTCGTCTTCCTCGCCATCGTTCTGGCGCTCGGTGTCCTGATCCTGAGCGAGCCGTACGCCACGCCGTGGCTGAACCGCACGATCGAGCGCCTCGAAGCTCAACGACGCAAGTTGTTGAGCGACGAGTAGCGTAAGTCGCGTCGCGGTCTACGCTACGGGTCGGGCAGGCCGCTCGCTACCTGGTCAGCTGATCACGAGGCCGACTGCAAGCGCGCGAGATGCTGGCGCCGTACCGGCCGATCTACTTCGGGCGCGTCAAGCACCTGTGACCCCGGGCGGCTCGCCGCCCCGAACGACGCGGCCGCTGACAATCTTGCGATCGCACGCCACCGGAAGGCACCGTTCAAGAAGGGCGGAGCCGGCTCAAACGCTACATGAAGGAAAAAAAGGAACGAGCGAGAGAGAACTTCCAGGCACTACTTGAAGCGGCCGGGACGCTGTTTCGCCGGCACGGCATTGATGCCGTCAGCGTGACGCGCATCAGTCAAACCGCAGGTCTGTCTCCCCGCAGCGGGTTGCACGGAAAGTTCGAGTCGAAAGAGGACCTGGCCGCCGATGCGCTCTCGTACACCATCCACACCGTGAATCGCTTCATCGCGGACGGTGCGGGGGCGGCGGCTCCGAGCCTGTCGGGGCAGCTCGACTATTTCCTGTCGCCGGAACATCGCGACGATCCGGCTTCGGGTTGTGCCATGACCGCGCTGGTGAGCGAGGTCGGGCGCATGGGGCCGGACGTAAGCGAGCGCTTTTCTGAAGGCTTCACGGAGCTGGTCGACATCTTCCAGGAGAGCCTGTTGAGGGGCTCAGGTGATACGGAAGACCGTGGAACGGCCATGACGCTCGTCGCGGCGCTCATCGGCTCGGTGAGCGTTGCAAGAGCCGTCGCCAAGGGCGATCCCAAGCTTTCTGATGAGCTGCTGCGTCACGCGCGCCGCATGCTCGGGGACCTGGCCGGCGAGCATTCTCTGGGGGGCGATGGCGGCGACGGTGCCTGAGGCCTTCCGTTTCAGGTGAACATCCACGCAGGCGCCGCTGCCGGTCCTTCCGCCTGCTCAACCTCCACGCACGCACCACGCTGCACGGCGTCCCGGTGAACCAATCTCACAACAGCCTCGAAGGTCGCTACGACGACGTAGCTGCTCCATATTGACGCAGCCGGGGCAAGTCCGAGTACGTGGGCCAGCGCAGTCCGAACAGCAAGTTCAAACATTGCGCTCCTTCTAGCCGGTGGGCAGCATTGCCGCACGGCACAAGTTGCCCATCGCGTCATCGATTGCCAGGATCCTCGGTGGCCTTTGATCCGAGCGTCGGCAATGAGACATCCGAAGGCGTCGGAAACTCCCCGCCATGCCGATCCGGATCGAACCGGTCCAGTTGCTCCTGCAGCAGATCAGTCCCGTTGTCGCATTGCTCACCCGCAGCCACGCGAGGCTCTTGTCGCTTCAGCTCTGCGGCTGAGCGACGCCGGGCATCGTGAAGCTGCCGTAGATCGAGAAAGCCTGTTCATGGAAGACGCGATCTAGTAACGGCCGATACCGAAGCTCATGCCCCAGCGACCCAGTGAACATGTGGTTACCATCGCCGCACATGAACGTCGACGCGCCTAAGAGGCACGCAGGGAGGTGATTGAAATGCACACGTGCAAAGCGCCCGGTGCCGCGCTCGACAAGTGGTTGAAGAAAACCCCGAGTCAAAAGGGCACCTACGGCCACCTGCTTCTGGAGCAGGTGGGCACCAGCGATGCTGATCTGGTCAAAGAGCTCCGACCCTATTTCGAATCTGCGCATGCGGATGCGCGAGGGCATTTCCACGAGCTGATCGGGATGGATCTACACCCAGAGGCAAGCGCGCCAGGCTCTCATGCAGAGTACCCGCGCTGCCTGCCAGAAGTGGCCCGACGAGGGCTTTTCGGCGAAGTAATGGCGGGGCTGCTGACCGAACACTACGACTTCACTGGCAGCCATGACTGGCAGGTGCCAATCTTCTTGTTTCGGCACCATGAGGATGTCGAGCGTTACCTTTTCGCCTTGGCACGCGATCCGTCTCTTGCACGCGCTGTCTTTGGCAGGTTTGGATCGGACTTCATCGCCATCAGCGTGGACCAGGGCGGTGACGTCGTTCGCTATCTGGCTGGCGAAGCCAAGTGGCGAGGAAACCTGACCAAAGGGACCGCAGACAACTTGCTCCTGGGAGATAAGTTGAAAGGCACCACAGTTCGCGCTAATGATGGCATCTGGAGCCAGCTCAACAAGGATTCCAAAATTCCCCACGGGTTGCGGCAGCTTCAGCGATTGCTAAAGGATCGCGATCCTGCTGGCTGGTCGGCAGCGATCTTGTCTCTGGACAAGGCTTTGGTGCTCAAGAATCCGCTCCCCTTGTCGCGCACGAATCTTGTCCTGATCTCAGGCAACAACACTCCGAAGAGAGTCCAGGGGGTCGGCTGGGTAGCGACTGACAAAGCGCCAAGCGAGTACACCGCCCCTCACGACCTGCAGGTCGTCGAGCTGTTCCTGACGGAAGGCGAGAAGCTGATCAATGCGGTCTACGAGTCACTTTGGGAAAAGGGGGCGTAAGTGGCGACCAACGATGCTGATCGCTTGAAGCTAGCGGAACAGCTCCATCGCGAGCTTGCCTTCGAGAACCGCTTGCAAGCCGGCCAAGCACGGGCCTTCGTCCGCGGACTCCAGGTCAGCTGGCAAGTGCCGCCGATCCAATGGGCCGACGAAGATTCGCGAAACCAGCTCGTCGATGCCAGAAGGCTGATACACGTCGCTGGAATGTTTGAGGAGTTGAAAGGGCTCGACTCGTCGGAGGGTCAAGATTGCTACCGACGAGCAGCAGATGTGCTCGAGTGGCTCACACGCGCGGGCGATGCGCTAAGGCACGTCGCGCCGATCGAACTGTTTGCTGCCGCTGCGTTTCAGCTTGGCGGGTTGCCTGCGATGGCAAATGGATTGCTCAGCCAGTTGCGCGAGACCGATCCTGGTACTCGGCTGTATGCGAGCTTTCTGAAAGCGGACTTCGACGCCGTCGTCCACGAGGCCATGGGGTTCTGGGAACTGAATCCCGAGCTGACCGAGCGCGACGCGTCGACGAAGCTGCTCTTGGATCAGCGGCAAGAGGGGATCGAGTGGTTCTTCACCAGCGAGCTTGTTCGATGCATCGGGCTCGTGGCTGCTTCGCTCCGCAAGGGTGACGAATCGCGTCTGCAAAGCGGCCTGCAGAAGCTACAGGCCTTGGACAACATGGCGACCCGGTCGTTCAGCGATGACATTGCGCTCCTAGTCACCTTGCTTCGAGCTGTTGCCGATCGATACGCAGCAACGAGCATCTACAAGCCGCTCAGACAGCTCGCAGCGCTCAACTCAGATCGGGAACCTCGCCTCATCCGATTCGCGCGCGATCAATTTTCCAGAGGACGCGGCATCCTGTGGACGTCCCAAATTCGTGGGCTCGATCGGCTGCTCGATTCTTCGGCCTTTGCGCTTTGCACGCCAACGGGGTCTGGAAAGACGCTGGTTGCAAACCTTGCCCTGATCAAGGAGCTGCTGCTTCCAGCCGACGGCGAGATAGCACCTCTTGCGCTGTACCTTGTGCCTTCACGCGCGCTGGCCGGCGAGGTGGAGGCCAAGTTGACCAGCGAGCTAGGACGGGACCTGATCATCACGGGTCTGTACGGTGGCACGGATTGGGGAATCACCGATTACTGGCTCGGCGCCAAGCAGCCCACAGTTCTCATTGCGACGGTGGAAAAGGCCGATGCACTGATGCGCTACATCGGTCCACTCTTGGTCAGCAGGCTTCGACTAATCATCGTCGACGAAGCACATCAAGTCGTTCCAGGCGATGAAAAGCAAGCGAGCAAAGATTTTGCGCAGCACAAGAGCCGCTCGCTGCGCCTCGAAGCCTTCGTTTCCAAGTTACTAGCCCGAGCACCGGATATTGCCCGCATCGCCCTAACGGCAGTAGCTGGCGGCGCGGCAGGGCCCGTCGCCAAGTGGATCGAAGGGCGCAGTGATGCCCAGCCGATAGGGACCAAATATCGCAGCACAAGGCAACTGATCGGCTCGCTCGAAGCCACGCCGGGCAAGTCCGGAACGATTTCTTTGCGCTTGATGAACGGCGCCCCATTGGCTGTGCGGGCACGTGGCGACGAGGTGTATATCCCTCTGAAGATTCCACCCATGCCGAAGTTGCCGGCGGAGATGCGCAACAGCATTGCCTTCTACAACGAGGTGAATGTCTTGTGGACGGCGCTGCATCTGACGGATGGGGATCGCCGCGTTCTGATCTCAGTCGCACAGCAGCCCGAGGTGACGATGGGCCGATTCAAGAAGGCGCTGGAACTTCCCGCCTGGAAAGCAGTTCGACATTTCACTCCTCCGTCGGACGCTCGGCTTCGGTCGCTTTTTGATCAGGCACGCGCGACGTCTGTCGACTACTGCGGCGCGGATTCACATGAAGTCGCCTTGCTCGACTGCGGAATCGCAAGCAGCCATGGCCAGATGCCGCAGCGCTTGCGCAGGCTGATGACCGAGCTGATCGACAAGCGGATCTGCCCGATAACGATCGCGACCGCCACGCTGACAGAGGGAGTGAACCTTCCCTTCGATCTGATCTTTGTCACGTCCCTCAAACGCAGCACGTTCAACCCCAAGGCCGGACGGAAGGGGCAACAAGAAGTCACGCCGTTTTCCACAGCCGAGTTTCGAAATCTCGCAGGCAGAGCTGGGCGGCCTGGCGCTACTCAGAGCATGGAAGGGATGACCCTTGTTGCACTGCCGATGGTCCCTTCCAGTACAGGTGCCCAGGCGGTGTCGCCCCAGCCCAGCCAGGTGGCCAGCCTCCATGCCGACTACAACCGTTTGCTTACTGCCCTTGAGGAGGAGGAGCAACCGGGTGCTCAAGTCGCCAGCCCGCTGTCGTTTCTCCTCCAGCAGATACAAGCGCGCGTCGGTGATCTGTACGGAATTCGCGGCGATGGCTTCTTGCGCTGGCTCGAGACCGTTGCTCCCACTCAAATCAGTCCGGCTGCTGGAACCACGTCTGACGATGAGCGCGCCGTACTCGCAGATAGCTTGGATGAGCTAGATGGCGTCATCCTCAGCGCCATTGAAGAGATTGCAGCAGACAAGAACAGCGAGCTCAGTCGCGCTGAGACGGAGGCCTTACTCTCACGCCTTTGGCAGCGCAGCTTCAGCAGCGTTGCTGCTGTTCAGGAAAAGATTCTCGAACAAGCCTTTGTGCGTCGTGGCCGCGGCATTACCGAAGCTGTTTACAGCGATGCTGCGGAGCGTCGCCGGCTCTACCAGTACGGGTTTTCGCCGCACGTCGGCAGAAGATTTGAAGAGATAGCCCCAAAGCTTCGGCTCATTCTGGAGGACGCGACACAGTACGGAACCGCGACATCCCAGGACCGATTCGCGTTCTTTGAGCAGATGGGCGCGCTCCTTGCCAACGACAGAGGATTCGGCTTTCGAGGACGCGACACTGTCGCGGACAACGCGCTGCTGGCGGACTGGCGAGGAACCTTGAAGTGGTGGATGAGTCTGGCCGGCACGGTGAGACCGAAGCCTGCCGAACTTCGCGGCTGGCAACGATTTGTCTCGGATAACTTCGAGTTCCGGCTCGGTGTCGCGGCTGGAGCTGTCGTGGCTCAAGCATGGTCGGACGGAGCAGGCAGCGCGCTCGAAGTCCCGTCGCTCGAGAAGTGGCGCGAAACCACCGGGCTCCCATGGTTTGGATTCTGGGTTCGCGAACTTCTGCGCTGGGGAACGCTGGACCCGTTCGTGGCATTTGCCATGGCGCAGGGCCTTGCTGGAACACGGGGTGAGGCCGATGCATTGAAGGCTGAGTATGCCGTTTGGATCCGAGGCCTTGTAGACAAGGACTCCGAAGACTGGATCGACCCTCAGCGCTTCTTGCAGTGGATGCGCAGTCGAGAAACTTCGCCCGAGGAAGACAGTGCGACGCCCAGGCGCATCGATGTGAAATTGAGCGGCGCCCGCGGCACGCTCGAGCGATACAACGTGCTGCCCGTTCAGCACCAAGAGTCAGTTCATTGGATCGATCCAGCCGGCTTCGAGCTCGCGCAGTCTGATCAATCGGTACTCGTTACGGCTTCGGCATACCGGGACGACTTCGAACTCAGCCGGATCCGTGGGAGATGGTCAGTCCGTCGCCGTTTCCACGCGGGATAGCGGCGTCAAGCGGAAGAAAACATAGCCACTCTGTGAGCGTCCAGCCTGACCATCTTGAGGCGAGGCTTTCGCCCTGTCTCACGAAGCTAAAGTGGCGTCCATGGCTG
>NZ_JBYSZK010000032.1:0-16875 GCF_058787015.1 Roseateles sp. FW305-36
GAAGAGGCCATCGCGGCCATCTGGGCACAAGTGCTCAAGGTGGAGCGCGTCGGGCGCCAGGACGACTTCTTCAAGCTTGGTGGGCACTCGCTGCTGGCATTGATTGTGGCGGACGCAATCGCAAAACAGTTTGGACGAGAAGTTCCCCTGCAGATGGTATTTCAAACCTCAACGCTCAAATCGCTATCGGAAGCGCTGGCAGGTAAGGTCGAGATCAAAACAAGAATCTCTTGGGACTAACAAGCAATGATCACCAAGCTTCCAATCGCTATACCTTCGGTTTATACATATCTGCATCATGCCAATCCCTTGGCTGTGTCGGAGCTGAATCCGAAATCAATCCCGTGCCTCAGAAATTATTTCATTCAACTTTATAGCATCCCCGCCGCGCCTGATTTCATTATTGACTTTTATCACTACGATGGGATGTATCCGAGATACCCTTTTGTGGACAGTAGTTGGGTTTCTGCAAAAACACTCTCTTCGATGGGGGGGGACGTGGTGAGCCAATTCAAATCGATGTTGGATACGAATTGCTATGTCGAGGCCTATCTTAATGAGGTCCACTTAAGCGCAAGCCACGCCTATCAACAGAAAGAGGACTGGATTCATAACAACATGATATTCGGGTATTCAGATGAGGCGGAATGCTTTTATGCCCAAGGCTTCATGGGCCAAGCCTTTGGCAAGTATGAGATTCCATACGCTCAGATCGCCCCCGCGCTTCCAATCTCATCCGGAGTTTCTCTCAAAAGCATAACACCGCATGCAAAATACAATAATACGCTGAGTTTTCGCAAAGATATTGTGGCTGCCTTGCTGGAGGACTATCTTGCAAATGGCAATAGATTTCTCACCTTCAAGCCAGAAGGAGCGATTTACGGGCAGGCTACTTACGAAGTCATTATCGACCAGCTTGAGGCAAGTGGGAATGCGCCGATCGATATTCGCCCTTGGCACCTCTATTTGGAACACAAGAGAAAGATTAGAGGTCTGGCGAATTACGTGGCCGAATGCAGTGGGCGCCCTCTCGCCCTCAATATGGAAGAGGGCTTTAGAAACCTCGAGGAAGACACAATGAATGTGCGCAACTACATCATCGACTGCGCCACAAGAGGGAGAACTGTGAAGATTGACGCTCTAAGGCGAAATGTCAAGGTAATCATGAAAGCAGAATACGAAATTCTGCATGAATTGCAGAAAATCGTTCAATCGTTGCATCAAGAATAAGTCTTTAGCTATTTTAAATCATGAACCCTACTCTTTCTGAGTCGCATCCGACGGCAGCGCCTTCCTCCTCTATACCTTCCCTATCCAATCTGCCACTGGATGTTGATTTACTGCTGCAAGACGATGTGTGCATCGAACCTTTGGTGTTGGGGTGGAGCGCTTGGCCATTGCTGCTGGCGCCGGCCAGCTTGGCGCTTTTCCTGAGCAAGCGCCTTTTGCCCTTGCTGGACGATTTCTTGGAGGATCCCAGTGCACATACTGACTTGGCGGGCATTCCAAGCATGTACGGCGGGCATTTCGTCTGCAAACAAGAAGCTGACATACCCGCGATTTCGGCACTCGCAATCGAGACTCGCAAACGCGCTGCCGACTTGCTCGCTCTGGCAGATGCTTGGCAAGCTACCAATCAGCGTCTCCAAACCGCCGCAGTTGGCCAATCCCTCAATGATTTCTACACTCAACTTCCATCTGCGTTGCAGGGGATGGTCGAACTCGTTTATGACCTGCATCATCGGCCGGCAGTGAGATTGTTTGAAGAGTTGGTGGCTGATGCATATCCCCTTAAGGCCCTTACTCAGATCTACATGCATCGCACGGGTCCCACTGAGAGGGACTTCTTCATGTGCACTCCGCGCTTGGCACGGCCCCAAGACCTCATACTCAATTGGGCTTTGGACGATCCGCGCATCGACAAACTGACGTCATTGCGAACGAGCCCAGCAACGCCGAGCACTTTGAAAGAAGCCCTTGGATTGGACGATCAGCAACTCAGCCTACTGGCGAGCATGTGCAAACCAGCAGCTAAGAGGGGCGTAGCGCAGGAAGACGACCACAGCACTGCATTGCCCCCCGGCGACGTGCGAGTGCGCTACTTTGGTCATGCATGCATCTTGGTTCAATCGGCAGAACAGTCGATTTTGATCGATCCGTACTTCAGCATGAAAGCGCAGAAAAATGCGCATTTCAGTGTGCACGATCTTCCAGAACGGATCGACTGGGTGGTTTTCTCGCACTCGCACCAGGACCACCTTAGTGCCGAGATGCTCTTGCAGCTGCGAGCGCGTATTGGGCGAATCGCAGTACCGAGCAATAACGCGGGTTCCATCGCAGACCCCTCATTGAAATTAATACTTGGACAGCTGGGATTTTCCAATGTGGTGGAACTAAGTCCCTTCGACCGCATTGAGTTCCCTGGGGGGAACTTGATGAGCCTGCCATTCACAGGAGAACATTGCGATCTCGACATTCGTACAAAGCATGCTTTGTATCTGACCTTGAATGGTCACAGGGCAATGTTCCTGGTGGATTCCGACGGAAGGGATATTCACTTATACAAGCGGCTGCTGGCCCGCGTAGGGCCGCTAGACGCCGTTTACCTTGGCATGGAATGCGAAGGTGCACCTCTGAATTGGCTCTATGGTCCCGTCTTGGGAGCGCCGACAAAGAATCAGCACGCAGAGTCGCGTAGGCTGTGCGGGGCGGACTGCGAACGCGCTTGGGCCATCGTTAACGTACTGCAGCCCCGGGAGGTATACGTCTACGCCATGGGCCAAGAGCCCTGGATGCAATCTGTGATGGGCTTGCAGTATGCCTCCGACAGTATTCAGCTTGTGGAAGCAGAGCGTTTTGTCGCGCGTTGCCAATCCCATGGCATTCGCGCCAGCCGCCTGTTCATGAAGGCCGAAATTAGCTATGGGAACAGAACGTAATAAGCGTCCCGGGACTTCGCCGTCTCAGCGTGCACGAAAATGGGATTGCACGAGGTGCGAATTATTTAGTTGCGCAGAGAGATTCTATTGATGGTCACCGCGCAGCATCAAATTCTTAATCATCACGCGCCAGCGTTGCTGAAGCAGCTGCAGTCGCATTGGAGCGCAGCGCCGCTTTTGTGCCATCCGAGTCTTCCGTCCACCATGTCCGGCGTGGCGCTACCGCTTTCGACACTCCCACTATTCACAAGCGCGGGTGGTGGGAATGTTGGGCGTCCGGAGATCACTCCAATGAGTGAACGTCAATCAGAAACTTTGCCAACATTGAACTGGGTTATATCAACACCTCCAGCATTGAGTAATGCCAGTTCGCCGCGCCTGCGCAGCTTCATCGCCGGTCGCCTGTGCGCTGAACTGGCGCTACATCGCTTGACTAAAGTCGCCGAAGGAGTGCATGACCATACGCTCGCCGCTGACATTCAAGAGGGTGTGGGTATGGGCCCGCAAGGCGAGCCTATCTGGCCGTTGGTTCATGGCCAATTGGTAGCTGGTTCAATCACTCATAGCGAACGTTGGGCTTTGGCTGTCGTGAGCCTCAAAGAGCAAATCAGCAGCATTGGGATCGACTGTGAAGAACTGATGGACGCCCCAAGCCACGCAGCTGCGCTTCAAGTTTGTTTCACCGAACAAGAACTCAAACGATTCGCGGACCTCGAACGCAACACCGTGTTAGCCACCATACTTTATAGCGTCAAGGAGGCTTTCTATAAAGCGGTTTGGCCTTATGTGCGTCGCTTTGTGGATTTCAAGGAGGTGGAAATTGTGGTGCTGGATATTGACAAGAGAGTTTTGCACTTGGAGTCACAAAGCAGCGACTTGGTGCCCTTGTTGCGCAAGCGTTGGCTTCATCTCTTCACCCAGAATAATGAGACAGTGCATGCAATGAGTGCATTGTTTAATGAAAAGCACGTCAACTAAAATGACTGAGCACAGGAAACAATATGGCCACATCCGCCACTGAGGGGCAATTACTGCCTGCGCCCGACGGTGCCAATCTAATAACAGAGGATATATCGAGACAGCATACAGGCGGCCCAACTGCGAGCATGCAGAAAATTAGTTCGCCCAAAGCGACTTCGCTGTTGCGTCAATATGCCTGGAAGATCGGCCTGACCTACATGCTGACCGTATCTGAGAACGGTGTGCGCCTTGCCTATCCCTTGGTAATTGGGCTGACTATCGATGCCCTGCTAAAGGGGCAATCGTACATGATATTGGCGGTTGCTGGAATTTGGGTCTTGCATATGTCGATCTGCATCGCCCGTCTGCTATATGACACCCATGCCTTTACACGCATATATAGCGATTTGGTCGAGCGTACCGTTGCGGTGCAGCGCCAAGCAAACGTCCAACCGGAGGTGATCGCTGCACGCGTAGCACTTTCGCGTGAACTGGTTGAGTTTTTTCAGTTTGGAGTACCGGGGCTGGTCACGAGCATAGTTGGCTTGATCGGATCAGGGTTCATGCTTGCACGCCATGATGCCGTGATTGGCGCCATGGTCATTGCTGTCTTGCTGCCAGTGTTGGCAATGTACGTATGGTTTGGGAAACGTAGCCTGCGACTGCACCGCCTCTTGAACAACCAAATGGAGCGTGAGATCGGCTTGGTTGTTAGGCGCCCTATGGAAAGCGTTGCCCGACATATGGCTCGCTTGCGCGCTTGGCGACTGCGCATTTCAGCCGGCGAGGCAAAAACTTGGGGGCTCGTCGATTTATGTTCACTAGCGTTGTGCGCCGTGCTGTTGCTACGACTTGCCGCGCAGCCAGGCGTCACACCTGGCAATATTTACGCCGCACTGGCATATCTGTTTGATTTTAGCCTCGCTGTTGGAATGCTGCCCCAGGTTGTTCAGCATGCGATGCGGGTTCGAGACATCTGGCGCCGATTGACTACTTGAATTTTTTCAGTGAACAAAAGCATTTGCAATCAGCAGCTTGACGGTAAATCTGTAGAACCATTGTGTTCGTTGGATTTCGAAAAAGGCGAAGAGACCCGGCATGAATCGACCGTCAGATAAGAAAAATTGCTGCGCAAGAAATGCATTGCTCGCAATGCAGATCGTCATCGCCGCTGTACTTTTATACGATCAAGTTCCGCTCGTGATAACCATGGCACCAGCAACCAACTCATGGGCATTTGGTATCGGTGCCGCAATGGTTCTCGACGTAATTCGGCAGTTGATAAAAAACAGATAGTCGCCTCGGCATGGGAAATTCCCGCAATGCCAACCCTGCCACTTCCCCAAAGTTTGCAAATTAAGCAATTGCAAACCACCAGCCCAAATTCCAATTAAATCAATTGATCATGCAAAAGATTAGCTTGATAACGCCCGTCTTTAATTCCCAGGAATATATAGCAGATTGCTTGCGATCTGCATTTTATTCCTTTAGCAATGGCGATTTTGAGATCGAGCACATTGTGGTCGATGATGGCAGCACTGATTCTTCAATGGCGGTGGCAAGACAGACCATTGATGAACTCCAGTCTGCATCGCCAGATGCGATTCATCGTCAAGCCTGGTTTAAGAATGCCCGTTATTCCTATCAAAGCTACTCTATTGCACACTCTGGCCGTCCTTCCGCAGTGCGCAATTTTGCGCTGGGAAAGGCAACGGGGGATTATATTTTCTGCTTAGATGCTGATGACGTGCTTCTCCGGCGATCCATCAACGTGTTGCTGGATGCTGCGCGAAGGAAAAATGCCAGTATGACCTATGGAAACTATTTGGCCTGCAACGCCTCCACTCAATATAGCGTAGGTTTCGATTATTGGGGAAAAGACTTCGCTTCCTTGCCAGCGTTGTTGGAAGATTTTCTCTTGGCAAGGGTTTTCATTCCGCCGACCGCGCTTTACCGCACTGATACCCTGTCCGCCCTTGGCGGCTGGGATGAGAAAATCACATTCGGCGAAGATTGTGATTTGAACTTGAGGCTCGCATTGGCTGGACATCTGCCGCAATATATTGAATGCCCGGTCATTCTTAAGAGAAGTCACCCTGGAAATCTAACTCGATTTTATGGAAAGAAAGGCTCAAATATTCGACAGGCAGAATTTCGCGCGCACTACACGAAGCATCGCTCATCCATAGAAAATCTATTGGCCGAGGAGAAGGTTGCCGAGATCCGCACTTTCTTGAACTTCGATGATGCTCCCGAATTCCACTATCCGCCTTCGGAAGATGAAGCGGAACGCATGAGTGGGGTATTGTGAAAACGATCGACTGAATCGGGATCGGCCGGTGCCACAGGCGTCACGGGAGTAACCCCTGCGTTGTCTGCATTTCCGGCGAAAGTCGAGAATGCCTCGGTGATAGTTAATTTTGGCGAGTTGATAATTAGAGTGGAAGTGCGTTAGAGCGATGAGAAATACTGGGTGCATTTTAGAAGATCATGAGAATCCAAATGGTGCCCCTCATCGTTGGATATTTCGCACCGAAGAGAAGATTTCCGTCAAGTTTGGATTGTCAAGCGGAGAGCTATTTGGAGAGCCGCTCTTGATTGTTAGATCTTGGCACAATGACATCCTTATCGAGATGCCGCTAAGCGCCACGCATCATGCCGATAGAATTTGGTTGGAAGCGGAATTCTCGTTGCCCGAGGGGTATTACCTATATCAGCTCGTCACGCGAAAGGATGAGCAGGCGATTTTCTTGTGCCCGCCGCGGTTCTTGGTTGTTTCCGATGAAATCCCTCGGACGCTAAGTGAAATAAGCTTGCGCTCAGGAAACGGCGCGCCGGTGGAATCCGCAGCTGACAGTGAGGGTAATGACAGGAGCCCGGGCCTCGTCTATTCAATCGTCCTGGACCGCTTCGCAGTTGGCAAAGAAGGCGGGAATGCTGCGGTCAATGAGATGTTTCTCAACGCTACTTGCCCTTTTGGCAGACACGGCGGAAATCTAAATGGGCTTCTAGAGCGCCTTCCCTACATAAAAGGGTTGGGTGTTGAAACCATTTTATTGAATCCTGTTTATTTAAATGAGAATCTTTTGTATCATGGATATCATCCACTGAATCTTCTTATGGTGGATCCATTGATCGGAACTGCGGCTGAACTTCGCTCCTTGGTCAATGCAGCGCACTCGCTGGGCATGCGTGTAATGATTGATGTGGTGTGCAATCATCTAGGTGATTTGATTGATTGGGGCGCTCATGCGCCAAATTTTAGATATTTTGCAGCGCAGCCGAGCGAAGTTGATAGAGCTTGGAAGCCAAGAACTGTTCAACGACGAGAAAATCCGTTCAGCACGGCATCTTTGCTCCCATATCCCGAAACCGCTAGATCTATTGATCTTTTCCATGGTATCGATTTCCCCGATGATCCGTTTCGCTGTCGGCTATTTGAACTGCTGGAAGACTGGCGCACCGAAGAGGAATCGGTTAGAGACCTTTTGATTGGGCACGTCAAATATTTGATTTCTGAATTTGATTTTGATGGTGTGAGGTACGACGCGGTGCGGCACGTCGAGCCGGACTTTTGGCGGCGATGCCTGCATGAGGTGGGTCACTACGCCCGTTCCCTCGGGAAGGTCGATTTTGTCCAAGTCGCAGAGCATGCTGGCTCGTCTGAGGAGGAGTACTTACCTTGGCGATCAGCTGGGTTTGGTTCCATGCTTCAATTCCCCCTTAGCGCATATTTGCGCGCAGGCCTCAAGGAGGGCATAGGAGTCGAACGTTTCGCGCATTATCTTTGCGGAAATGAGCCGATCGAAAAAACGGGCGCCAGTATTGATGACTATCTTTTTCTGGACAACCATGACCAGACACGTCTTCTCAGTGATCTGCATGACACTTTCGGCTCGGATGCGACTGCTGCTTTTCAAATCTGTTTGGCTTCGTTGCTTTTAGGGCGCCTTTGTCCGGTTATCTATTATGGAACAGAGCAGGATTTCAGCGGTGCTCTCGGCATGTTCTGGGATCCAAACAAGGAGCGTCTAGTTAATGAGGATTGTTACGTGCGAGAAGATATGTTTCGCAATGAAGATTGCCTCTGGCTTGGTGGAGAGTTAAATAGTCCGCAATACGAACCATACAGTATGGTTTCGCCAACCTATCAACTAATCCGCTGGCTTTCTGCTACAAGGCAACTCGTAGATGTCCGCAGGCCCCTGCTGTTCAAGTTCAATGACGATGGCGTGTCCTTGATCGCATTTCGAAGTTTCGATTCTGGTAAGAGACTGATGATTATCATTAATCATTCTGACGTCCATGTAGAGAGGCGGCTGGACACGTTGCCGTTGAATGCAACCGGCGTCGAGGTTGCCGAGGCGCCGTTCATCAGGCCTGGCAGTGCTCGCCTGGACCGCGGCGCCATTGCTTGTTTGATCCCGCCTTACGGAATCGTTGCCCTTCACCTGCAATGCGGAGTGGCGAATGTTCACTAGCGCTGCACCGGGAGTTCAATGTGCGCAGCTTTCAACAGGTAGGAATCCCCCCCCGTCGATCAATGTGCTTGTGCTTGCATGGGAATACCCTCCGGCCATCACCGGTGGCTTAGGTGTTGCTTGCAAAGGTCTGTGTGACGCATTAGCTGGCATCCCTGGTCATTCTCTGCAAATAGTCTTGCCGGCTCAGCGAGCGGAGAAGATCGCTGAAATTTTTTCCAGCCTGCAGTCTAGTTACGATGGATCTTCGGATTTGATATCGTCTACTTTTGACTTTGCCAATTCTGTTGCTAACTGGCCGTCGTTCCGGAAGGCTGATGTCATTCATGGCCACGATTGGCTTACGTTCTCGGCCGCCCTTCAGTTGCAGCGGAACTGCGACATTCCGTTCGTCGCACATGTTCACTCGCTGGAAGTCGATAGAGCCCCTTACAAACCCAACCCGGCAATTGTTCGAATTGAACAGCAAGCTTTTGAGCGAGCATCGGCAATCATCGCTGTGAGTAATTTCACAAAGCAGCGGATTGTGCGTGCTTTTGGAATTCCATCGTCAAAAATACGAGTTATTCACAATGGTGCTTCTCCGGATTTTCAAATAAATCGTCACGTACCGCTCTATCAGCGAAAGAAGAGAGTTTGCTTTATTGGTAGGTTGACCACGCAGAAAGCGCCTGATCGGTTTCTGAGAGTGGCGGCCGAGTTGGCAAAATGGGATGCCAACTTGACGTTTGATATCGTTGGCGTGGGGGATATGTATGAATCATTAAAAAAGCAAATTGACGATTCTTTGAGGGAGAAGGTGGTCTTTCACGGCTTTCTCTCTCCGCCGCAGGTCGCGCGCGTGTTGGAAGATTGTCGGCTGATGATCATGCCTTCAAGAAGCGAGCCTTTCGGCATCGCGGCGATAGAAGCAATCCAACTTGGAACGCCAGTCGTTGCATCACAGACAGTTGGGTTTGTGGAAGCTGTGCCAGCAGTAACTGTTGTTGATGGATCTTCGAACGAGGCTCTGACCGCAGCAAGCATCAAGCTGCTGAGTGATGTGTCGTTCGCTGAGCGGCAAATTGGCCGGGCTAATTCGGAGCTTCGGGAGCTGACGTGGCATCAAGCCGGTGTCCATGTGGCGAATATATTTAAAGAATTAGGCGTTGCGCCGCGAGCTGCGCCGTCTGTCGTGCATATTGATATTCATGGCTTGTAGTTTTTGCACGAATCAATATTGGTTTATTAAATACAACCTGCCGCATGGGTATGGGCCCGAGGCCTTGGGAGGAATATGAAAAGCAGTTTTCTAAAGCGTTGGCGTTGGCTCCTGATCATCGTTGCTGTGCTCTCCAGTGGGGCTGGCATCTGGTGGTTTATGCATACGCCGCCCCCACCCCCGCCGCCACCGAACGGTGTCGTGACTCTGGCGGACTTGACACAAGTCGTGCAGGCCGCCGGCGTGCTGCAGGCCAAGACGCGGGTTGACGTGGGCGCCCAAGTAAGCGGTCAGATCCAGACCATCCACGTGGAACTGGGTCAGCAGGTCCGCAAAGGCGATTTACTTGTCAGTCTCGATCCCGAGCTCGCGCGCAGTGATGTCGCACAAGCGGAGGCTGCTGTAGCGCAGGCAAGCGCTGCGTTAGACGCGCGTCGGGTTGACGCCGACGCTGCTCGCCGTGAACTCAAACGCCAGCAGCGCCTGCTCTCCGGCCAAGCCACGTCCGGCAACGAGGCCGAGAGGGCCGAAATCGAGCTCGCAAAGATCGAAGCTGACCTACGGGGGCAAGGCGCCAATCTCAGCCGTTTGCAGGCTGAGCTGGACAAGCGCAAGGTCAGTCTCTCTTACACCCGCATTACCGCGCCCATGAGTGGCACGGTCGTGAACCTGCCTGTGCAGGTTGGGCAGACGTTGATCTCGGTTCAGATCACTCCCGTCATCTTGACTTTGGCCGATCTCGACACCATCACAGTTCGCACCAAAGTGCCCGAGGCCGACATTCAGGCCATCAAGGTAGGCCAGGCTGCGCGGTTCTCGACGTTGTCGGGCGAAGGCAAGCGCTACGAAGGCAAGGTACGTGTCATTCAACCGGTGCCTGAGCGCGCGGGCAATGCGGTTTTCTATAACGTGCTCTTTGAGGTAGACAACCGTGATCGGTCGCTGTTTAGCGACATGACGGTCCAAGTGGACATCGAGACCGGTTCTGCGAAGCAGGTCTTGACGATGCCTATCGTCGCGCTGGGCGAAAGGGGCAAAGACGGGCGCTTCACTGTGCAGGTGCTTGATGCGGACAACAAGCAAACGCCACGACAAATCAAGGTCGGGTTACAGGATGGCGCGAAGGTGCAGGTCATCGAAGGCTTGAAGGTCGGCGACAAGGTGTTGCTTGCGCCGCCTAGCGCTGAAGATCCCGCGGCGTCTGGCGCCAGCGCTGCATCCAGCTGATCATGGCCTTCATCGAACTAAAAGACGTCGCTCGACACTATCGGTTGGGAGAAATCGACGTGCCCGCGCTGGACGGCGTTAGCCTGTCCATCGAGGCCGGTGAATTTGTCGCCATCATGGGTCAGTCGGGCTCGGGAAAGAGCACATTGATGAATGTGCTCGGCTGCCTGGACAATCCGACTCGCGGTAGCTTTGTCATCGACGGGCATGACGCCAGTACCCTTGGTCCTGACGAGCTCGCTGCTCTGCGTCGCGAGCGCTTCGGTTTCATCTTCCAGCGCTACCACCTACTGCCTCACCTAGACGCCTGCGCCAATGCTGCGCTCCCGGCGGTCTATGCCGGCGTCGCCACAGGGCCGCGTAGCGAGCGTGCCCGCGTGCTGCTGCAGCGCCTAGGGCTAGGCGAGCGTCTTCACCATCGCCCCAACGAGCTTTCCGGTGGCCAGCAACAGCGCGTCTCCATCGCGCGGTCGCTGATGAACGGTGGCCAGATCATCCTCGCCGATGAGCCCACCGGCGCGCTCGACTCGGCGTCGGGTGCGGAGACGCTGCGTTTGCTGGAGGAACTCAACCAGCGCGGCCACACCATCATTCTCGTCACTCACGATGCCGACGTTGCCGCTCACGCGCGTCGAGTTATCGAACTCAAAGACGGCAAAGTTGTCGCCGACAACGGAACTCCGGCTAACCATGTGCCGCCGAGCAATCCGCCAATCGACGTGAGCGGGGACGTGCGGCCGGCGGGCTTTCGGGGAGGGCTGCGCCATCTACGGGTGCAATGGCGTGAAGCCATCGACACAGCGCTGCTTGCGCTTAAAGGCAATCGCCTACGCACAGCGCTGTCCATGCTTGGTATCAGCATCGGCATTGCCTCCGTCGTCAGCATTGTTGCGCTAACTACAGCGGCCCGCTCCTCCATCGAAGCAGACCTTGCCAGCCTAATTTCCGGCCGCATTCCGGTTTGGCGGGGCAACCCAGGCCTGTCGCCCGGCGCCGTAGCTAAGCCTTTCCGGCCGCACGAGGTCGACTCTCTGCGCGCTCTGGCTGGCGTCAAGAGCGTTACGCTGAATAGGGAAATTCAGTTGACTGGGCGCCACCAGTCTCGTGATGCAACCCTGATAGCCGCCGGCGCTGACGCCAATACGTTGAAGCTACGAAAGCTAAAGCTTGTCCACGGCCGGTATCTGAACGACATGGATTTCGAGTCGCGCAGGCAAGTGGTCGTCCTGGATGAGAAATCACGCGACGCTCTGTTCAAAAAGAACGAGTCTCCCATTGGCCAACTCATCCTTGTCAATCCAATGGGTGTCAATCCAAATGAGCCTCAGCCTGGCGGCGGCGAAGGCCCCCTATCGCCTGGCGCTGCACCGCCCCAAGCCGTAGCAGCAATACCGTTGATGGTCGTCGGCGTGGTCGCCTCTAAAGGTGGCCCCTTCGGTTTTGACAGTTGGCTCGGCCAGCTTTACATCCCGAACACTACCTTTTCGCGCAAGCTCGACTCCCGCGCGGACGTCGACAACATCGACGTGTTGCTAGATCTGACAGTCCCACCCCAGCAGGTGCGCGAGCAGATCAATCACCGTTTAAAGGCCCTGCACGGTCAAGAGGACTTCAGCACTTGGAACGGCGAAGAGGAGTTCCTCAAGCTCCAAAGCGTCACAAGAGCGCTGGCGGCTTTGTTCGCCGGTGTCGCTGCCGTTTCCTTGTTGGTAGGAGGGGTTGGCGTAATGAACATCATGCTGGTCTCGGTTTCGGAGCGCACCCGCGAGATCGGCATCCGCATGGCAGTTGGTGCGCGCCAGGGCGACGTCAGGTTGCAATTCCTCATCGAAGCCCTTGTGCTGTGCTGCCTCGGCGGTCTCGTTGGCGTGGCGTTGAGTTGGTTGGCGGCGCAGGGCGTCAATGCGGCGCAGCAGCAACTGCATGTGGACATCAGTTGGACCGCGGTAGGTGTGGCATTCGCCGTATCCAGCGCCGTAGGCCTGATCTTCGGCACCCTGCCGGCCCGTCGAGCGGCCGCGTTGAGCCCGGTGGATGCACTGGCGCGGGAATAAAAGAACATGAAACTAAGTACCATCACGCTCGCCTTAGCAATACTGCTCGCCGGTTGTGCGTCACGCCCCGCCGCAAAGGCACCAGAGGTTGTTGCGCCCACTTCCTGGAGCTTGAGTGGCGGCGACGTGAAACCAGACTGGGCCGGCTTGCTGGACCCGCAGCTCTCCGCGTTGCAAGCCCGCGCTCTCCATGCCAACCGCGACATCGCGCGCGCTGCGTTGATTTGGCGCCAGGCGCAGTTGCTCGCCGATCAAACGGCTCTGCGTTGGGTGCCGAACATTGGCTTGCAGGCCAATGCAAGCCGCCCTCTAGAGCCTCAACGCACGACTCGCAATGTCGACATCGGCGGCGTCAACGTGCCAGTGACAACGTCGTCCGGCTGGAGCCGTAGCTACGGTGTCTCTGTGAGCGGCGGCTACGAACTTGACCTGTGGGACCGTCTGGACCAGACAACTGCGGCCGAACGCGCTCAGGCCGATGCGGCCCGTACCGATATCGATGCGGCCCGGTTGCTTATTCGCAGCCAAGTCGCGGAGGCTTACTGGACGTTGGCAGCCATCCGCGCTCAGCGACCACTCGCGGAGGATCAGCTTAACCTGACTCGAGAAACGCTGGAACTGACACGGCAGCGTGTGCGTGAAGGCAAACTGTTGCCTCTTGAGCTCGACAAGATTGTCGTCACAGTACAAGCTGCAGAGACGCGGCTGGCCGACCTCGCTGCCGACCAACTTCTGCAACGACAGCGCCTCGCACTGCTGCTTGATGAGCCGCTGCCTGGGCCGATGCCTGACGCTGAGCTGCCTGAAGGCGCGCCGCCACGCTGGCGACTGGCTGAGCCTGGCGAAGTGTTGGGGCAGCGACCTGACGTACAGCGCGCCCGCCTTGGCGTGGACAGAGCTCTGGCCCGCCTTCGCGTCAGCGAAGCTGAGCGGTACCCACGCCTGTCGTTCTCCGCTGGCCTGAGTACAGGCGGAACGCGCTCGAGCGACTGGTTGTCGCAACCGCTCGCTTCCTTCGCTGCCAATCTCGCCGTGCCACTAGTTGACTGGCAGCGACTCAACTTGCGGCGCGACAGCGCCCGCACCGAACTCGACGGTGCGGCGCTGGCGTTGCGCGACACGTTGCAAAGTGCGCTTGCCGACGTAGAGCTTCAGCGAATCGAAGTTGACCGCACGGCGCAGCAACTGCAAGCCAATGCGGGCCGGCTAAAAGAAGCCGTCGAGAACGAACGCTTGGCCAGACTTCGCTATGAGGTGGGCGCAATCTCGCGTGCCGACTGGCTGCAGATACGCAGCGCTGTGCTCGATGCCGAACAAAGCCGTATCGAGTTACGTCTGCGGCAGTGGGTGCAGCAAGCCGCACTCTTCAAGTCGCTTGGCGGCGCGTGATGCCATCTCACCCGCCTGGTATTGGGGACCCTGATTAGTGTGCGACGTGCTGCTGCCAGTGCTGGGCATGTACCTGGTGCAGCCTGCGCCTGCACCACTTGCTGAACAGCCGCATGGCGGGCGAGATCGGCTTCGTGGTGCGCAGTTCCCCTTGCGAGTGTGGTGCGGCACCTGCATCGCCCTGTGCGTGACGCCCGGCCCCACATATGCGGCGTTCGCCGATTTGTTCGAGTTCAGCTTGGCCGTGGCGACGCTGCCGGAGGTAGTCCAGCATGCCGGACAGGTGCGGGACATTTGGCGGCGGTTGACGGCGTGAAGCTCGCTTGGACTTTGGTTTTTTGGTGTTAGGTATGAAAGGATGAATCATGAAAACGCAGTTGGCGTGTTCCGAATCGCAAAACTTTGCGATCCCGCGTGTGACGCGCGCAGAATTCAACGAGCGCGGCTTCCTGGAGCAGAGAAGCCCCGTCATCATTACTGACGCACTTCACGAGTGGCGTATCGCCGAGCGCTGGACGCCCGAGTACTTGATGAACGTGGCGCGCAACCGGCCCGTAAAGCTGAGTACGTGCAGCGACGGCGATTTCCGCGTCGACCTCTCGGAAATCCGGCGCTTTGATCAGACCGAAGTCGATTTCGGAACGGCCGCGCAGCGCATGTTGGAAGACGATGCGAACAACCACGCGTACGTGATGCAGCAATCGATCCCGGACCAACTGCCGGAGCTGTTCGACAACCTAGTTGTGCCCGAGTGGATCGCGGACTGCCGGATGTCAATCAATCTCTGGTTTGGCCGTCGTACCTCGTCGCAACTACATTTTGATCACTCAAACAATCTGTTTGCGCAACTGCACGGCAGCAAGGAATTCACTCTATTCGCACCGGACGAGACGCCGCACCTGTACCCGTATCATCATGACGTATGGACCGCCCACCTGTCCAAAGTCGAACCGGACCGGCCCGACCTGGAAGTCCACCCGGATTTTGCGCGGGCCAAGGCGCTGCGCTTCAAGATCCACGCCGGCGAGCTCCTGTTCATGCCGGCGTTTTGGTGGCATTTCGTGCGCGCGCGCGACGTGTCGGTCTCGGTGAATTTTTGGTGGGACCCGTCGCTAACACAGTGGCTCGGCGCATCGAACGCCACCCGCATGTTGCCTAGTCTCTATGCCGAGGACCGGCTGGAGCAGTTCCGGCAGGAGTCCCTTGCGCCGTCTGGGCTTGACTTCATAACGGCTGGCGAACGCTTCCTAGATCACGGCCGGACCTGGGGCGCGGCGCTGTTCGCGGTCGTAGCGCTGAACGCCTGGGGTCGACGCTACCTCACTGAAGATGGCGCCGAACCCGCTCCCGGAAGCAGTCTGGCGTCGCTGGCTGCTGAACTGCAGACGGTGTGTACGGCCTTGCTCGCAGACTCAACGTTGCCGCCGGCGCATCGCTGGGCGATTCAGGACAGTGCCGCGCTTGCGGCTCTGATCGCCCGCTCGCACGACGATGCGCAAGTCGAACGCAAGCGGGTCGAGGCGCTATTCGATGCGCTGCGCGCCTGCGAGGCGCAGTCTTCAGTACTGACGGCGTGATCGAGGCCGCTAACTGATGGAGTCAAAAGAGATCGGGCGCATCCGACGCCGGAGTCAGGAAGGATGCGTGAGTAGGAGGCGACTCTAAGAGGGTCGAACTTGGCCTCCGTTGCCAGGGTCATCATCACATCGCGGCAGGCTGCCTGCTCCGATGCGGACATTCAGTTCAGCGCGCCTCCTCATGGTCATCTTGGGGTTGCTCTAAAGTATGCTGTGGCATCGGGATGGCCCCGGAGTTCGACTGTGGCTATGGGTCCGTGAACTTGCTGCCGGCATGCGTCCACATCTGCTGCGTGGCGCACCGTGTTGTAGTCAGCTTGCCAGCGCACAGGGTGAATTGGCTGGACGGATGCATCGCGCCGACCATGACAAGAAGATCCATGGGGGCAGAGTTGCCCACTCCGCACTGTCTGCGATGTCAGCGGTCTACGCCCTATGCAGCATCGTCATGCTCCTGCAGGAAGCGCCGCAAGATT
The DNA here is from genome assembly GCF_058787015.1 of Roseateles sp. FW305-36. Lineage (NCBI taxonomy): Bacteria > Pseudomonadati > Pseudomonadota > Betaproteobacteria > Burkholderiales > Sphaerotilaceae > Roseateles > Roseateles sp. FW305-36. The sequence goes on from NZ_JBYSZK010000032.1 coordinate 16,305, forward strand.
TCAGCGTCCTCGTGGCTCAACTGGCGTTGGGCGGAAAAATGCTTAACGAATCGAGACAGCCGGCTGTCGAAGACCCGGTCGAGCAGGCTTAAGAATTCGCGTTGCTCCCATTCGTCACGCGCGACCAAAGGGGCGTAGAGGTAGCGCCGGCCATCGCGATGCGCCTGCAGTGCGCCCTTGTTGAGCAATCGATTCAGCAGCGTCTTGACGGTGCCCAGCTGCCAATCGCCTTCCTGAGATAGCCTACCGAGGATGTCTTCGGCACTCAGCGGATGGCGTACCCATAAGGCGCGCATGATCTCGGATTCGGCACCGGATATGTTGCTCATAACGGGCGACGTTTTGTTGAAGATAGATTGTCAACGAGTGTTGTCGCCTCCTCGGTCGAGAGAAACCCGAAGGCTTTGCCGGGCCGGTGCGCTGCCCCCAGGATTCGTAGCACTTCGATCTAGAGCCCAGGGGTTTGCATCGTAGTTGTCGATGCGGGGTTAGGCGCGGGGGGGGGGGGGGGGGGGGGGGGGGGGGGGGGGGGGGGGGGGGGGGGGGGGGGGGGGGGGGGGGGGGGGGGGGG
>NZ_JBYSZK010000033.1:0-14960 GCF_058787015.1 Roseateles sp. FW305-36
TCCACCAAGAGTTGCTAATGGGGACTAGGCTCCTATGCTCCTTGCCGATCTTCAAGATGGCCAGACTGGACGCTCACACCTGACTTCTCAGCGATCGTCGTCTCTTGTGCTTACATAGACGCGTGCCTGGGATCGATCCTCAAGAATTACCTTTTGGATAGTTCGGTCTCGGAGAACCTCTTGGATGTTCGAAGTGGCGCTCTAGGGTCTCTCGCTGCGCGTTCAGCCGTGTGCTATTCCCTCGGCCTCATCTCGAGAGCTATCTATCAAGATCTGCTCGTTCTGGGTGAACTGCGGAACCGAGTTGCTCACCATCACCACATGCTAGATTTCTCAAGCACCGGAATGGCCGAAACCTGCGGAAAACTGAAGTTTGCCGAGACACTAGAGCGCTGGGACCGGGGCACAGGTGAACTCCTGTTCCAGCCAGAGCAACTCACTGATGCACGGGTTCGCTTCACTATGACGGTGGTTCTTCTTAGCCAGCGGCTGCTGATCAGCGCGCTAGGCACCAAGCGCGTGGCTGACGGGAACTGATCCAGTCGAATTCCGGGTTTGCTCACCTCACCGGAAGCGGCGGCTCCCGGGCGCCAACCCGCAGAGCATGGGGTCAGGTCTTCCCTGCACTGGCGACAATGTTGCAGACGTTGCCTTGCCGCTGCCACTTGCCCTTGACCCCCATCAGTCACGAGTACCCTTCAAGCCCATGACATCAATCGCTCAAGACTTGCAGCGGGTAAAGAACGCTGCTCAGGAGGCTCATGCGGAAGGCAACGCCGTACCGGTAAAGCTGGACCTGCTTCGCAAAGCCCACAAGAAGGCGCTGGACCTTGCGCAGAAACTGAAAGCTCGAATCGAGGACGACGAACTGTTGTCGGACGACGAGAGAGACCGCTTCCTCAAAGAGGTCAGCATCATCATTGCCCACTCGAAGCTGGGCGAAAAACTCAATCGCTAACCGGGATAGAGTGCCGACGTACCGACCTCAAAGTGAAGCCTTGATCGACCGCTCGGCCATTTAACAGGTGCTGCTCAATCATTTGCTACCGGCTGCCTCCAGCGTAAGCGCTTGGCAGGTGATCAGCCGGTCTTCTGAGCAGTAGGCACTGACAAGTTTTCGCCTCCCGTTCCTGACTTTCGCAATCTTCCACTACGCGCGAGGGCATGGCAAAACGCTGCCGCTGAGTGGCACGCGAATTCCGTCCAAGCCGGCGATCGGCGGTAGCCAACAATGTCGCTAAGCCCGCGGATTGCCAGAACTCGAGTTCCCTTGTGACAGGAGTACGCAGCGCGGGCAACACCTCCCAGTTCCATCTCCACTGCAGCAGCGCTACGGGCACTTTGCTTCCACTGCTTCGCGAGTTCAGTGCTCTTGAGTAGCGTGCCCCCTGTGATCATTGTGGCCGCAAGGAAGATCGGCTTTCTGGGTGCCTTACCTGAAGGAAAATTAAGCTGGAGAGAGCTGATCACGGACTCCTTCCAGGCCGCCTCTCCATATAGTGTGTCGCTGTCCAACGAAGGGGCTTTGACTCGGGGCTTTGCCGGGCCGATGCTGCCATTCCAGTCCCCCAATCGCTCCTGGACCCCTTTCAGGGTCGCCAACAGCTTCTGCACTTCGAGGACAACCGGGCTGCCCATGTCCTGATAGGTGGCCGCCTTGCCTTCAACCGCCGCAGTCACCGAGAAGTCGTTCATTCGAACTGAGAGCAACACGTCGCCGAGCGAGTACTCGGAATCGGGAAGTCCGCCGGCGATACCGACGACCAACAGCCACGTCGGATTCAGGTCCGTAATCATGGCAGTCGCAGTCGCTTGCGCAGCCGCGGGCCCTTGCTCGGGACTTCGAGTGATGGCCACGCGACAACGGTTGCCATCGATATCGTCGATCTCGGAAATCAAGTAGTCACTTCCGGTACCGTCGACGTGGCGACGCTCCGGGAAGCGGGCCAGGACCGCCTCGAATTCGTCTTCCCTGATGGTCAGGATCCCTACGTCCACCCGGCCATACAGGCTGGCAATGGACTCGGCACCCGATTGCAATGCATTGGGGCCTGGCCCGGAAGGAGGCGCGCCATCCTGGACGGCAGCTGCACCCGTCAAGCAGAACTTACTCATCAAATACTTTCTGGTGGGAAGGTCCTTGCTCTTCGAGTCCAAGGTCTCGACCTCAGCTTCTGGGGGAGCTTCAACACCGAGCGCGGTCGCCACCTTCACGCTTTCTTGGAGTCCTGGGGATGTTGCATCCTGAAGGCAAACGATCTCGTTGCCGAGGGAGTTCGGGAGAACTTGATCACGCATGGCGGAGACTCGCCGCAAGAACTCTTCGTCCGCGACCTTGAGGCTGCCAGACATGTCTCGCACTGAATCTGGATAGCTGAGTCTTGCGAACAGAACTGCGCGAAACGGGATGCTGCGCCGGAGGCAAAGTCGAACCATGCGCGCGCAGAGTTCAGCAGCCGCCGTCGAGCTTCGATTTCCGCGAAACAGAATCCATTGGCCGCTCCGCCACGGGTTGCGAGAGGCCTCAGCCAATCGGAACGACGCGCTGTCCAGTTCTGAAAGCGCGATGCGCAGCTCTGAATCGACAGCGCTACCGGCCGAAGAGCCAACGTCGCCGGCGTCAAAAAACAGCGCATACGGGTACGGCCTGAATTCGCCCGGTGTCCCATATGACTCGCACAACAGCCGCGCATCGTCGAGCAATTTTGAAAAGTCGTGACGGGCGGGGCCATTGAGCACCCCTGCCGCTCGGCGGCAGAGATCATCCAGCCTATCCTCATCCAATTGCGTGACCATCGCCGATGCCTCCGCGACGATCTTTCTCATGTCCGGACAGGTTTCTTCGCAACCGTACACGCCGAAGTAGCGACACCAGTCGCGGAGGTCATCTGCGGCTCGCTTCACGTCGCTGGCCGACACATCGACCTTGTGTCCCGAATACAAGATCCAGAGGATGAACAACCGAAGTGCGACATTGGTCGAAATGAGCCAGCGCCCCATAGCATCGATGTGACCTCGCATGACTGGACTGATGCCGGTAACCGTGGGAATGGCCGCCTCAGGCCAAAACTGCCACCACTCGTCCGCTAGCTCCCCGCTGGTGTCCACCTCCTGACAGTGCCGAGCCACACGGTCGAGAAGCCTGGGTAGCTCTTGGTCAAAAAACCAGCGGTACTTCATTGCGCCACTGTTCGCGGCGATGTAGACGTGGTGGGCGCGAAGATATTGCATAGCTCCCACATAGTCGGCGTGCTTCACACGCCGGCGCGTCCCATCCAGCGCACCCTGGAGGCGCGTCCTCAAGATCGCAAGTTCACCGCTGAGCGCCCTCACCTGGTGGTCGCCTTCGGTACATGTCGAAAGCATGACCAGATCGGTATCGTTGTTAAGCGGACGCGGACCCAGGACGTGGTTGCGGCCAACCACCTTTCCGAGCAGGCGTCCTATCTTTCTCGCCCTGGCCTCCTTGCGTGGACCGATCTCCAAACCCGGAATTTCGCCTACAACGTACCGCGTCCCGAAATCGCGACGATTGATTACGTTCGCAAACGCCTCCTCAACAAGGAGCCTGCAGAAATTAGCTCGTCTTGGCAGCCCAAAAGGCGGCTTGGCCACCAAACCGATCGCTGCTTCGCTGGTGGCGCAACGACTTAGGCGCTCGTCCTGCCAAACCTCACCTCGAGCGCAGAGGGCGTTGATATCGGAGAGCACGCTTCGGATGAGTGACTCCGATGGGGACGCGTCCGCGCCAAGCGCGATCAACGCTTGCTTCGTCTCCTCGGCAAAGCCGGCCACAAGAACTTGCGCCGCCTCGTCACTGGGATCCTTCAGTCTCGCAATCAGCCGGTTGCCGTTGCGAACGTCCCCAGGGCCCAGAGGCGCAACCCCGCCGTCGTCAAGCCTAAGGATGTCACGGTCCGCCCAAACGTCCACAAGCCACGGCGCCGGATGAGTATTGCCGTCGACGAAAGGGGCTCCGATGGACCCCGACGCGTCCTGGACGACCAGTGTTGGAACAGGGCCATGAAGGTGTCCTTTGATGGAGAGAACCTGACAGCCGAAGTTGACCGACTCGGTGGCGTTCAGGCGCTCCAGAAGCGTTCCTTCACGAGTCGCAATCTGCGCAAACAGCACGATGAACTTCTGCAGTTCGAGACCGTACACGCAGCCAATACCCCTGCTCTCCATGTAGGCCTTCAGCGCCAGCATGGTGAGTCGTTCTTCCGCCTCCCCGAAGACAGCGTCTTCGCCATGCCTGAACGCGCGATAGATCGCTCCGCCGTCCTCGACAATGGTCGGTACGGCGATGCCCAGATCAATCGCTCGGTCCAAGAAGATGGTGGCGAACCGATTCACGTCGATCACCGGGCTCGATAGACGGTCCGTTAGAGCCTTCAACGAAAAGCCTCTCCCCAGACGCACGAGATCCGTTCGCGTCTGATCCAGGCTTTGCTGAAGGCCAGACTCTCGAACAGCCTGGCGAGCCGGAATCTCCAAGTTCCGGTAGAGCCACGTGAAAGGTCTTACGCATTCCGCCACAAGCTCAGCGCTTGTTGAGACCGAAGTCGGCGTGCGATCGAAGCGGGAGGTGGTTGGGCTTATCGGCTCCACGACTGGACGCGGCAGCTTGATGCCTTTTGAAGACAGGTTCGCTTCTTCAATGAAATCCGTGTACCGGTGGCCAAACACCATCTCGGCCAAGTCACTTCTCACCTCCGCGTCAATGGGTGTTGCATCCGCAGACGCATGGCCAGCGAAGTGGCGCAGGAGGGACGTCGAAAGCAGAAACTGGAGTAGCCGGTAACGGGACTTCGGCGTAATGAGTCCTGACGCCGTCAGCTTCGCGTTCAGGCTGGGTCCCCAGCAAGAATCTTGAACCAGCTCGACCGGGTCCAATGCACCCAGCACAACGATAGGTACCAGCCTGACAGCCCAGGTCTTCGCGGAGATCCTTCGGGCATAGATGCGCAGCTTGATCGCTTGGGCTATGGGCTCCAGCCCCTCATGAGATCGGAACAGCGATGCGCGGACTCCTGCCGATGGCAGGACTGTGAAGACACGAACTTGGTGATCAAGCTGGAAGTGCGACGAGACATCGAACGGCTCCCAGCCAGGTGTCCTTAGAAGGCGTTCCAGACCACCTGCAGATATCTTGAGCGAGCGGGTATGCGGGAAGTCGACGTCATACGGGCGAGGAAAGACGGAAATTGCTCGAACGATGTCATAGCACTGCTGCACCGATTGAGAATCGTCGAGTTGCAGCAAAGGCTCGGCAAAGTTGAGCAGATGGGCCTCGTCACCTCCCGGGAGGAGCTGCGGCCGAATCCAGTCGCGATTGACTGACAAGGTCAATGTGTTGCATGAAGCCGCACCGGCTTTCTCAACGGCCGTCTTCGCGTGGAACAAGGTCGTTCCAGAGAACACGCAGTCATCCACCAGGGTAACGCGCTTGCCTTGAATGAACGAGAGGTCCATGTCAAGAACCCGGTCGCTGATGGCGATGCCACGGACAGCGGCAAGGTGCTGCTCTCGCATGCAGTCAAAGAAGCACGCGGCTTTGCGGGCCATGAAGATGAACACGTCACTGTCCATCTCCCAAAGTCGCTTTCCGAACTCGACGACGCTGGTTCGCATCTCGCCGCGAAAAGCATCCAGAAGCGTGCGTTGAGCAGCCATTTTTTTGCCTCCCCACTTCCCTCTTGCACCATAGTGTGCAGCACGCTTGAAGAAACGGGGCGGCTGGTGCGGCGGTTGCAACAGAGAGGCGAACGAGGAGCTTCGGCGGTTTCCCTATAAGAGCGAGACTCAGTCCGTCTTGCTCTGCGGAACGGAGATCAGCAGGATCCTGCCGCACATGCTGCCGATGGGGCATCTGGTCGCGTCAAAGGTTTTTTGCCCACCGGGACCAGGAATGCCCCTGCTTCTACGCCATTCCCGCTGTGGGCTTGACCACGATGGACGCGGCACTTGTGCGGGCTTGCGCGCCGTGGAGTTCCGTGGATAGGACTGCTCACGAAGCCGACGGAGCCGCTTGAAGCGGAGCGCTCGTACCAATAGAATATATCTTATGCGATCATTCTGATAAATTCTATTTGTATGCCAAAGGTTTCCAAGGCACTTCTTCTGATGCCGCCGTCAACAGCAAGCGGCCTGCAAAAGCTTGGGGCCGACCTGGCAGTCGCGAGGCTGCGCCGGCGGGAATCGCTGAAAACATGGGCCAAACGAATGGGTGTGACCGTGCCCACGCTCACGCGCCTCGAGTCTGGTGATCCGACGGTCAGTCTCGGAATTCTCGCGACGGCGCTTTGGCTCATCGGACGAGACGGGGACCTGGCGGAGCTGGCGGCACCGGAGCATGACCGCGGCGCGCTCGAACTCGACGTCAGGGAAGCGGTCGAGCTGGGCAAGGAGAGGGCCCGAGCTAGCGCTGAAGCCGCCTTGACTCGCGAGGCTCGCAAGGAGAAACCCGAATGAAGCTGGACGCCCTCTTCCTCTGGTACCTCGAGGCCGTCGAGCAACCACTACTCGTCGGTCAGTTGCGACTGGTCGAATCGGGGAAAGGGGTTTCCCTCACATATGCGAAGTCCTGGATCGAGAACGGTTTTCCGATCAGCGATGACCTTCCACTGGTCGACATCGAGTACTTGCCGCGAGGACGACTGCTGGCCGATTCACCCCGAGCAGTTGGTGCCGTCGATGATGCAAGACCCGACCGATGGGGCGAACGCGTCATTCGATACGTCGACAAGCCCGCACGGCTGTCCTTGATGGAGTACCTCTACTACGCGGGAGACGATCGATTCGGTGCACTGGGTGTCTCGACTTCTGATGCGAAATATCTGCCTCACGGAAGTCAGCCACTCCCACGGTACGAGATGGCGCAGACAGTCAGTGAAATCGTCGCCAAGGTTGAAGCATCAGAGCCGATCACGCATGCAGAACAGAAAATCCTTGCCGCCGGGGGCACGCTGGGCGGAGCACAGCCCAAGGCGCTGATGGAAATCCAAGGCGATGAATGGGTCGTCAAGTTCCCACGCAAGGACGATCCCTTGGACTCACCGCTCATCGAGCATGCTTCGATGAGCCTCGCCCGAACCGCAGGCATTCGCGCCGCAGAAACACTGGCTATTCCTCTCAAGCGAGGCCATGCCGTGGCAGTCCGACGCTTTGACCGCGATGGAAAGCGGCGGATTCACAGCATCTCGGCGGGGACAGGACTGCGAGCGGTTGCACCAGGCAACCAAGAACCCGATTTGTCTTACCCGGCACTTGCCTTGTTGCTCCGGCGAGTTGGCGTGGCAAGCGACGGCATCAACGCTGCGGACTCACGCGAACTGTTCCGTCGCATGGTCTTCAACATCCTCATCGACAACACCGACGACCATGAGAAGAACCATGCACTGCTGGTCGTCGACCCGCATGCCAATGGAAGATATCGCCTATCTCCGGCGTACGACATCCTGCCTTCGGCTGGGGCCCATGGCTATCAAGAGTTTGTTTGTGGAGCGGATGGACACGATTCAACCCTGAAAAACGCGATGTCGCAGTGCCAAGCCTTTGGTCTCAGTGCGGCTGACGCAGGGCAAGAAGTGGAGCGAGTCATCGCGGTGATAGGCCAATGGCGCAGTCACTTCAAGACGTGCGGCGTCACAGACGCCGACATCGAGTCGATCGCACAACATGTGGACGGTCAGGAGCTTCGATCTCAGCGCGAGTCGTTTTCAGCGAAGGCTTACGCTGATGCAAAGAGAAGCCCCGTTGCTCGGCGTTTCAGACGCTAGAGATGATTGGAAAAGCTACCGTCTGCGCGTACTAGAGAATCGGTTGAATGAGCACTCGTGCGATACCCAGCGATGGAGCGGACCCCGCCTCCGTGGCCAAGATGATCGGAGACATGGAAGACCTGGTAAGGCTGTTGCCCAAGGGACTTTCACGCGCGAAGCCTTGGCAACAGCGGCTGATCGATCAGTTCCTCAAGCTTGATCGACTGCTTCAGGTATTGCGTCTCACTATCGTCATGGAACGTGCCGACGTTGAGATCTGCGAGGCAGCCGCTCAACTGCACGCTGCCTGCAGGTATGCAAGCGCGTCATCAGCCAACACCCGGCTCGACCAAGTTTCCAAAGCATCACTACGTCTGTTGGCGCAGCTATCCGCCTCGGCAGTGAAGGCGTTGACATCCCCAACTAGCCAGATGACGTGATTCAAGGCCCATGACGGCGATACGGCGTATCCGTCCGGCCAACTCACCTTGCACTGCCAGTGGCTGGCAGCGCGGTGGTGTCCCCTAAACCGGTGAACTGTCCCCAAGACGTTGGACAGCCATAGCCGCGTTTCAGCGGTGATCTGAATGGGACAGGTGCAGGGATGGAGTCAGATCAACTGGTCATCCCTACTGTAGGCGCCACGGATACGTGCCTGCACGCCCGACAAGACTCGCGGGCAGATGAGATGCGATGCATCACGAGCACGCATCGATAGTCCCTGAAAGTACGTTCCCGGTACCACTTTACGGCTCACTTTGAGGCCTATCTATCGACGACCATGTGTACATGAAGTCGATCGCCAATCGCGCTAGAGCCACGCGCCGTCACTCACATCTGCCGCCTCCCGCCGGCTCGCCCTGAAGCCGCGGCCGTCACTGCCTGCGCGCTCAGCTATCCAACCGGCTGATAACCAGCGCAGCGACACCCCCATAAGAGGACGTGCCTGCCAGCGCAATTCGCATGGCGGCAGGGGCTACCTACGCCCGCAGTTTTCCATACCAAGCAATCAAACCAGCCATGGACACCCTCAAGGCGACCTTCGAATTGCCGAGCGACGCGACGAGTTATGCCTTTGAAAGCGACCCCGAGGTCCCTATCGACAGCGATTCGCCGCGAGTGCCAATAGGACAGTCTCCCGACACTTACCTCCTGGTCTCAGCCGTCGAGGCCACACCGGCACAGCGACGGATCCTGTCAGCACTCACCATTCGCAAGAACGGCGCCGGAGTGTTGCCGACGCTCCGAACCGCGACGCGAGTGGCCGCGGCCGCTGCGGCTCGCCATCCATCAAAGCGAGCCTCGGAATGGGTAGACGCGATGCGCGGGCTCCTGGACCGCCTGACCGCCTCTGCGCCGTCGGCGCCTTGGCTCGACATGTTGTGCCCAGTCGTCTCGCAGCGCTTGGCCAGCGATGTGCTGGCATCCCCTGTGCGCTGCACCTTGCCACCGGAAGCGAGGGCGCGACTGGATGCCTGGCTCGGAATTCATGTGTTCCATGCGCTCGCGCGCGGATGTGTCTTGTCCAACTCAGTAACCGATGACTGGGAGACCCTTCGCCGGACAGGCACTCCACGCAGCAATACACCGGCCGCTTGGGTCGAGGCCGCCAAACGGATGCCGCTAGATGCCACAGAGTTCCAACAAGTCTTGCCCGGCCTGCGCAATGCCCGCTTGCTCGACACGTACAAGTGGACGCTGCTAGCTTTGGCCGCTGACCTACCCGCACCGGACACGGTTGTTCCCGCTGCTGCCGGTTCCAACGCGTACCTCAACTTCAAGCAGGTCGAGGTAAATATCGGGGCCGACGAGCCAGTCGACGACGAAGGCCCAGAGGACACCGAAAGCGACGAACAGCCCACCAGCTCGGACGAAGAACCCCGCGGACATCACTCGATGATGGGCCTGCTGCTTCACCGCGCACTGCATGCGGCCTATCGCGGGCAGTTCGGCATCACCGCTGTCTATGGCGAGTTGCCACCACAGAATTTGCGACGGATCTGCATGGCATTGGCGGGGACGCTCGCGAGCGGCGCCGGAGCCGACCGCACGCGTGCCGCCGTAGCGGAGGTTCTGCTCAAGTTGCCGCTATCGCCCAAGCGCGTATTGACGCTGTCACTCGTCCGCAACGACGACGTCTGGCTCGACTTCACCAACGGCTCCATTTGCTGGAACTTCGATCGAATTCTCGAATCGCGCGCTTCTGGTGCAGGAGCAGCCGGGCGCCAATGCAAGCCGATCCGGATCCGTCTGAGCGACAGGTGCACATCGCATCTAAGACAACTCGCCGCGCTAAAGCCGGCCGCCACGTCACTGCTTGAACTGGTCGGCGGCGCAGACGATGCCGGTTCGACAAACGCATGGATCGAGGCCTTTGGGCTATTTCTACGCGATCACGGCGACGACAACTACAAGGCCTACTCGGTCCGCTTCGCGCGGTCATATCGCAGCGTCTACCTTGATCGAGGCCACGGCGCAGTCGCCGCAGCCTTGCTTGGCCTGGACTTCGCAACTGTCCCCGCGGGCATGCTTCACTACGTGAGCTTGTCCGAAGAGCAGTTGACCGCCTGGCAACTGGACGTCGACCGCTATCTCGGCCTGCACTGGACACACGTTCCGACCGCGTCGCAGGCGGCGATGCTCGGTTCCCCCATCCATCTAACGGTTGATGAATTTCGCGACGGCTGGGCTTCGCTGCAAATCGAATGTGGGGCAGCACGGAACCGGCTTGAAGGCGCAGATTCGGCGACAGCCGTCGCCGAGGCTTGGACGTCTCTCAGCATTGCCAGGCTGACCAGCTTCGTGACATTGACTCTGCAACGCGCACAGCGCTTCGACCGGCTGACCGCGGGAGCGTTGCTGACCTCTCCAGACTTTGGCTTGTTGGGCGACAAGGATGTTGACCCGTACAGGACTTGGCGCGCCGTTCCCTATGGAGATCTGACACGCCAAATCCTGCACGCCGTACGTTCAGACATCGAGGTGCTGCGTCACAAAGCCCACCGCCTAGAGCTAGATCTGCGTTCAAAGCTGGGCCAACCAGGTAGCAAGCTACCAAACCGTCTCTGCCTGTTCTTTGGGCTGGCGGTGGCAGCCGAAGCCTCTGGTGCGCGACTGCACCGCGTCGCACTGAAGCGCTTAGATGTGCAGGCCGTGACGGCGCGACAGTTCTTTGAGCGACCAGCGAACATTGGTCGACACTTTTTCATCTCTGCCCTGGCAGCGGCAAGCGTCGATACCTGGCTGATCGCCGCCATCACGGGTCACGGCCACATCGGTGCTGAAGTCTTCTCCGACTCGATGGCCGTCGCCCCCGCGCTGGCGCTACACCGTTGTGGCGAGGCGCTCAAGCCCATCCTGTCGCAGCTGCAGCTCATGCAGGTGCCAAATGGGCAACCCGTCGCGCCGGCCCTGGGCCCTGCAGCGCGTCCAGCGCCGTCGCCCATCCGAGATCCGTACCTCCATCCGCACCGCGGAAATCGCGGCAGGATCTTGCTGCCCGCGGCTGATCCGCTCACGCTGCCTTCTCTGCAGGTGGTCGGACGGGTCGAGGCACTACTCGTCACCCATGCATCGATAACCGAGCTCACCGCAGGCACCACGCCGACATGCATGGTCACCCTGGACGGCATCCATCCGACTGATTTGCTGGAGGCGCAGGCACAGATGCCTGCTTCCTTGGTCAAGGCAAACCAAGGGGTCATGTTGATGTGGGCACGTACAGGCTGCTCCAGCGAGATTCTTCAACCTCTAAACGCTCGCACCGTTGTCGCGGTTGGGAAGGCCCTGGACAACGAGTCGGTCTGCTCGGATGAGCAGATGCGCGCGGCGGGAGCGTGGATCCGTTCCATCAGCCCGGAGGTGACTTGGCCAGAGGACGATCGAGATGCCTTCTTGTCGTACTGCGCTTTGGCGCAACGATGGCATCGGTTTCACGAGGCGCCAGGCACGCTAGCAGCGTCCTCACGCGCGATCCTCTCTGCCACCGCCAATCGCGAGTCGGTGCTGCGCCTTGCCCAAGCGCACCCGACTTCCCGGTTCGAAGACCTTCCGTTCACGCCAATTCGTAGAACCGCCGCGATGGAACGCGTGCAGTTGAGGTCCGCATTGGCTGAGCTCAGACGCCAGCTTGGGGTGCAGGGCAATACCCGCGTGCCGCGAGGCGAAGAACAGCGGCGAGCGCGAGACCTCCTAAGCGCCATCGACTCGATAGACACGACCGGAGACATACCGGCGCGTCGTGCCAAGGAGGTTCTCCAGGAAGAGTGCCGCAACTGGATCGACGACACCTTGAGAGCGAGCGGCGCGGGTCGTCAGTACAGCTCGTTGCGCACCTACGGAACACAGGTGTTCATGGCGCTGGGGCTCGTCTCGACGACTGACGACATGTCCCTATGGATCGCGCCAGACTTTGTGCATTGGTTTTCACGCGCCAAACAATCGATCGGTGCTCCGGGCGCGGACGGGGATGCCGAGATGGTCGGCCTGCGTCGGTTCTTGCTGGTCGGGCGCGATCGCCTTGGATGGGATGTCCCCGACGAGCTCCTGCGAGGCGTCACCGCCTTCACGACGGATGGACAGCGAAAAGCCGCCGCGGCAACGCTGGTCTACAGCTTTGACTATACGAATGCGCGCCAGGTGATCGAACGTCGACTGGTCGAGTGGCCTGTGCTGCTCGGCGCTTCGCGCATCGATTTGCATCTGCGTGAAGCCGTTCCCCTTCGAAGCGGAGAACGGGCGACCTTATCCACCGCCTGCCTGACCGCCGACTCAGACCGGCTCATCCTGAAAAACGCCGGCTTCAGCGACAAGAAGTCGCCTGCGGCTATCCGGCTATGCACGCTACTGGGCAGCTCGGCCGCCGACGTTCGGCAATACGCGGCAGGCCGTGCACAGGGCGCGAGCGAATTCCTCTTTCTTGATCAGGAAGGCACCGACTGGTCCGTCTTCGACTCCATTGATCAGGTCGAGAACGAGGCGCTGACGTTGGTCACCGGAGACCCGTCGTACCGGCCGCACTGTGGTCGAGCCTCCGCCGGCTGCCACATCGCCTGGCCGGGGTGGGAGTCCGCCGCTCAAGCCATCTTCCATGGCCGTGCCGTGAGCGCCGCGCGAACTCAGCCAGAACGACTCGATTTCAGCGGGATCGTGCGGGCCACGATGGAATGCGGCCAAGGCCATGCCTCGACTTTCTTGACGTACTACGCATCGGTCTGGCCGCTATTGCGCGCAGTCTCGGCGAACAGGCGGCTGGCCGCCGCCGAACCCGACGATGCCTTCATCACCGCAGCACTCGGCAGCACGGACGCTGTGCGGGCGGCACGCTCGCGTGCCAAACGCCAGGACGAGCAATTCAGCGCCTGGGATGTCATCGCACGCATTGCCGCGCACCGGTGCAACCTGCCTGCGTTGGTGCGCAAACAACCCGAGCCAGTAGTTGCCACCACAACATCGAAGCCGTCGACGGGGGACGCCATCGCCAGGTATGTGCTGGCCCGCACTACCGGGATGCCTCGAGATTTGGCTGCACAACGATTCGGCATCGCCATCAGCCTGGCCGAAACCATCGAATCGAAACTTCAAAGGGGAAAGCCATGAATCCTGATCTCTTGCGCCGGCGCGGCGGTACGCCTAAACCGCGCGGTCGGCAAGCCGACATGAACGCCGGAGCCTCAGAACTCGGGAATGCGCTCCTCACGCGGTTCATGAGTCGCGCGCCGGGTGCACTGGATCTGCTGGCTCTCGATCTTGACCCGCGGCGACGCCATGTCCGCATGCTGGAAGACCTCTGTGGCAACGACCTCGCTGAGCGCCTGCGCAGTCACGCATCGTGCCTGCCTGACGACTTGCTGCTGCATGTTCGCTTCAGCAGCAAGTACCCGTGTCCTGTGAGTCCCGTGCAAATGGACGCGCTGCGTCCTCGGGTTCAGTTCGGCACGCCGGAGCGCGACATCGGCCGCTTCCCATTGATTCAAGTGGCCGATGTAGCGGCTCCCAACAACCGGGTACGTATCGGCCGGCTGACGGCACTCGTTCGCGCAGCGCTGATTTCGGCCAAGGTCGCAATGCAACTGACGAAGGAGGTTCTATGAAGCAAGAGAAAGTGCATCAAGGCTTGCGTGCGGGTGAGCTGGTTCTGATGGCCACCGCCAAGCTGCGGGAACAGGTGATCGAACGAGCTCGCCGACTTGTCGACGGCGCGGAGTACGTGCCGATCTCGGACTTTTTGCGCGAGATCGATGTGATCAGGGGCATGTTGTGCCGGCTGCGCAGTCGAGGCCGTCAATACGCCGTCGGGCTTCCGGCGGAGGTCGCTCAATCCGTGATGCTGGCTCTCCTTCTCATTCCGGATGCTCAGGCTGAGCTAGCCAGCGCCGGAGAATCGTCTCTTGCAGACGCATTCAGCTCTGCGCCCCCGGTTGAGGAACTAGCCAAGGCGAGCGACGGTGCCCGTCGCGTGGCTGAAAAGCTGTGGGGCAGCCGGGAGTCCGCGCCGACTATTGAAGCCTGGCGGCGCGAGTTGACCAAACTCGGAAGCCTCGGTTCGCTGGCCGAACAGTTGCTCACTACGGCGCGCACCCAAGACGGAAAGCCCATTGATGCAAGTGGGCAGCCGCTGGCCAACGTGCCCCCTGCCCCCAAGGCGCTGCCTTCCGCCTTTGCACAGGAAGTTGAGTTGGATGTGCGGACGGTAGACGAAGACCCGGGCGTTGCGATGGTCAAAGTTCGAGGAGCTGCCGAGCCTGATGGCGCGGCCATGAAGGGCATGTTCGAGCGTCGATTGCGGTTGCGATTCGATGAGGAATCGCACCCCGGCATCGCCAAGTTTCTCGCCCTAGCGCAGGCGACCGACGTCCGCGTTCGAGCACGAGTGAACGTACAACGCGGCCTGGGTTCATTCAACGCGAAACACGACGAGCTTCGCCTTTCCGAAGTGATCGACGAGACCGGAAGCCGCCGGCAGGTGTCGCTCCGACTTCTGGAAATGCACGTCGTCACGGGTGATCTCTTTGCCATCGGAGAACGGCCGCAACCAGCCTGAAGTTTTTCAACCGCGTCTGGCAGTTAGCTCCCCACTCGCGCACAAAGACGAACATGTGCGGCGTTGAACTCATCGTGCGCTGCCCCGGGGTGCCGCCTGCCCGGTTCGCCGCGGGGGGGGGGGGGGGGGGGGGGGGGGGGGGGGGGGGGGGGGGA
>NZ_JBYSZK010000034.1:0-14913 GCF_058787015.1 Roseateles sp. FW305-36
GTGAGCCCGCTGCCGGCTACGGCTGGCGGCACCGCGGGCGCCAACGTCAACCTGGGCGGCTGGAGCAGCCTGTGGCAGGCCGGCGTCGTCAACGCCTGGGGCAAAGGTGAACAAGGCACGCTAGGCAACGGCGTCGTCAGCCGAGCTGCTTACGAAGCCGCCACGGGCCGCACCACGGCCGTCAATGCCGGCACGGGCACCACCAAGGGCGTGGTGGACTACAGCTTCGCGTGGGATAGCCTCAACAACCTCATCTACCGCGCCGACAACATCGGCGACCCGGTGGCTGGCGCCGTCACCGAGAACTTCGAGTACGGCGACGCCCTGACGCGACTGACCAAGTACACCGTGAACGCCGCAGGCGTGCCGACCGGCAGCCGCGTCGTGAACCTGCAATACAACGCGCTGGGCATGCTGCTGTCCAAGAGCGACGTCGGCAACTACACCTACCCGAACGCTGGCAGCGCGAGACCGCACGCCCTGGCCACGCTCAACGCCACGGACGGCACCACCACCAACTTCGGATACGACGTTGCGGGCAACCTCACCAGCGCCAGCAACGGCAAATACCGCAACGTCACCTACACCAGCTTCAATCTGCCGGACAGCCAGAGCGGCATTGTGGGTGCACCCAATGGTGCCTACGGCGGCACGGCCACCCATACTTGGGTCTACGACGAGAGCCACGCCCGCATCAAGGAAGTGCGCACCATCGTCGGCGGCTCTCAAGCCGGCACTCGCACCCTCTGGTACCTGCACCCGGACAACGCGGGCGCCCTGGGCTTTGAGAGCGAGGTCAACAGTCCGACGACGCCGACCGTGGACAACCCGGCGCAGACCACCAACCGGCATTTCTTGAGCGTCGGTGGGCAGTCGATTGGCGTGATCATCACTAACGGCAACCTGCCCACGCCGAGCAGCGACGGCAGCCTGGCCGGGCTGGGCAGCGTGACCATCAAGCGGCTGGAGTACTGGCATAAGGACCACCTGGGCAGCCTGGTGGCGACCACGGACCACACGGCCGCGGTGACGCAGCGCTATGCGTATGACCCCTTCGGCAAACGTCGCCAGGTCAACGGCAGCTATGACGCCTTTGGGGCGATCGTGATCGACTGGGGTGAGGCGACCAACGCTGGTACCAACCGCGGTTACACCGGCCATGAGCACCTGGATGACATCGGGCTCATCCACATGAATGGCCGCATCTACAGCCCGCTCATGGCGTTGTTCTTGCAGCCGGATCAGCGCATTCAAGAAGTAAAAAACCTGCAGAACTACAACCGATACGCCTATTGTTTGAACAATCCGCTGACTTGCAGCGATCCAACAGGCATGAGCTTTATCTCAGCGAGGCGGATGCTGGCAAGAGAAGACGGAGCAATTTATAGGACCAGTGTCATCAAGATGGTCAAGAGATCGGACGATGACGACGGAACTCCTATCAACTGTTACTCAGCTGGGGGAGGGCGAGCAAAGATCCTGAGTGCAGGAGGTGGTGAGGGACTCGGTACCGTTCGTGCCGCCGGTTGTGGTACGGGCGGCGGAGGCGGCGGAGAAGTCGGAGGCGGCGGAGAAGTCGGAGGTGACGGAGAGGCCGGAGGCGGCGGAGAGGCCGGAGGCGGCGGAGAGGCCGGAGGCGGAGAAAGCACGTCGAACGGTGGCGCAAGCGACACTCTTGACTCAGACAATAGCCAAGACAAACCTGCGCCTCCAGGAGGAAACCCTGGAGAGGACCCTGACTGCCCCCCAGGCAGGGTTTGTGTTTCAGGTAAACGCAGCCCCCCGTTCCCCAATCCGTTCGTGGACGCTATGAAACAGATTGATCCAAATACACTGCTGCCGTTGCCGCCAGGAGTGGATCCAAGCCAGCGCATAAAGCCGGCTCCTCAAAATGGCAAAGGGCGGCAAGCGCCGAAAGTGGATATAAATTCGAAATGTGTAAAGGCATATCTATTGGCGCATTATTCGGATTGGCGAGTGGGTAACGCTGGAGTTATGAACTATCAGCAATTTTTTGAAAGTTCAAATGCTGACTATATTGAGGCGCGCGAAGGACTTGCAGAAGTGGTAGTCGGCAAGGGCGGCTCAGGCGCAGGCGCCAAATTTGGCGGAGCAGCTCTTCAGCGCTCATATTCAGCTGGGTCCTCAGCCGCAATGCTTGGCGCCTGGATTGGACGGGCGGGTGGGACAGTTATGGCTATGGGAGATTACGTATTTACTCCCCTGAGCCTTCTTGCAACAAGCGACATAGCCACTGCGCAAGCTAATTGCACCGGGAAGCCATGAGTTGTGGAGTGTCGAATGTGTGTTGCTTTGCTTATGACGGAGGCATAATGAATCTAGTTGGACTTGGAGTGCCCACCTCGCTTATTCATCCTCGCTGGTGGGGTGTATTCTCAGTGCTTTTGGGTGTTTGGCTGGAGGTAAGGCATCCATTCTTTTCCGTGAAGGGGATGTTGGGCATTATTTTCATCATTTTGGGTGTGGTGTTTATATTAATTAAATGGGACGAGGGGCTTGTCGAAGGAGTGGGTGAGGGCAAAGAGGAGGATATATCCAAGCGGAATTGACTCGCCGGTGGGATAGTGTGAGTTCGGGGGTGGGTCTTAACTTTTAAGTCGGTGGGCAGAATTTATTCACGCTTCTCATATGTACGAGCAAATGGCATCAAAACTCAAGCCGCATCTGCTCGTCATTGCGATGGTGTCAGCCATGCTTTTGCTGGTCTGCCAAGCGGTGGCGGTTCAGCGCCTGCGCAATGAAGCGAGGACGCTTGAAGCCCTGACGCCCCCCGAGTCTTCGCCAATGACCGGCAAGGTCGACGAAAGCGACGAACTTGTCAGCGCACTTGTCGCATCAGTCGAGAGCAGGGACATCTATGGCGACGTGAATGCGCTCGCGTCTGCGGCCGGCTTGTCACTCTCGTCCTATGAAGAGGTCCAGTCTGTCGAAACCAATCAGGCCGTCTTGCGCACTCAGGAAGTTGCTCTCCAGGCCACTGCGGCCTATCCCAACCTTGTGGCCTTCCTTGCCAGTCTTCAGGCGGCCCATCCCAATGTGGCATTGGTGAGCGCCACAGTGGACCGGAAAGCCGGCGAGTCTGGTCGTGGCCCTGCGGGGGCTATTGCTTCCGCCGAGTTGCTGGCTTCGATTCGGTTGCGCGCCTATTGGGCCGTCGGGGCGGTCGACTCAACGCGTGCGCCGTGACGGCCTGCTTCGCCTCCTGTTTCATCCAGCCGTGAGCTTGCGCACCACCAAGCCGGCCTATCTTTGGGCCCTGGGTATCACGACGGTGCTCACCGTGTGGGCACTTGTCGCCCCGACTCCCGAGCCCGCTCCGGCAGTCGCTGAAATGCAGCGCGAACCTGGGCCATCGATCTCCAGCGGAGCCGCGAAAGCGGAACCCAGGGCATCGGCAATAGGCGGGGATCACGCTGAAATAACCGCGGCTCAGGTCGAAATCTTTACGGACCGCCGCCGTCCTGCGGCGGTCGATACCTCGGCGGCTCCCCCTGCGCCGCCGACCGCTTCGCTGGAGTCGGTTGGTCCACCACTGCCGCCCCCGCCTCCGCCATTGAACATCCAGTTCGCCGGGCGCTTTCGTGCACCGGATGGTCGAGCCACGGTCTATCTCCGCGACGGCGAGCGCTTTGTTGTCGCCAAGGTGGGCGACGTGACCTCCAGTGGCTACCAGATCACCGCCTTGCTGGGCGAAGGGCAGCGCGTTTTGAAGCCCGACGACAATGCCGGCCGCGTCATGGCGCTGCGCTTCCAGTACGCCCCGCTGCGCCATACCGAAATCCTCACGCTGCCGCCTGAGGCGGCCGCTCCCTGATCCACGATTGGCCTTGACGATGTCTTTGCGCTGTCCGACCTTTTTACCTGCATCCCGAGCGCTGGTCCTCGCTGCAGTCATGTTGTGCGGGTGCGCCGCCGATCAGATGAGCCGGCAGGCCCGCCAGCAGATGGCAGACGGCCGCTATGAAGAGGCCTTGCAGACACTGAACCGTGGCGTCAAGAAGCACCCTGACAACCTGGAGCTTCGCGGAGCCTGGCTGCGCGCCAAGAACGAGGCACTGACCAAGCTGATCACGGAAGCCGGCTCTGCGCATGCCCAAGGCCAGGCCGACGCCGCAGAGCAGCTGCTCAGTCGCGCTTCGCAACTCGATCCCGACAACGCACGCGTTAGAGACCTCCTCACTTCCTTGGCGACGGAACGGCGCCAGGACGCCGCACTTGTCGAAGCCGAGCAAAAGCTCGCCAAGGGCCAAGGCAATGCCGCATCACGGCTTGTGGCGGAAGCCCTGAAGTCGAACCCTCGGCATGCGGGCTTGGTCGCTTGGCAGCGCAAGTACGAACTTGGCCAACGCTCGACTCAGCTCGATGCAGCGCGCGGCAGCCTGGACGAGATTCGACCCATCTCGTTGGACTTTCGTGACACGCCGCTTCGCAATGTGCTGGATGCCGTCACCCGGCACAGTGGCCTGAACTTCGTGTTCGACAAGGACATCCGCGCCGACCTGCGCGTGACGCTGTTCCTGAACAACGTACGCGTCGAGGATGCGCTGGATCTCATCGTCAGCACCCATCAGCTGGGCAAGAAAGTGCTGGATGGCCGCACGGTCCTGATCTACCCCAATACCGCCGACAAGCAGCGCGAGTTCCAGGAGCTGGTCGTTCGCACCTTCTATCTCGCCAATGCCGACGCCCGGCAGGCCTCGGCATTCATGAAGAGCATGCTCAAGGTGAGGGAGCCTTTTGTCGACGAGCGCAGCAACATGCTGGCGCTGAGAGAGTCACCTGAGACCATTCAGCTCGCGGAGCGGCTGTTGGCGTCGTTTGATGCTGCCGAGCCCGAAGTCACCCTGGAGCTTGAGGTTCTCGAAGTCAGCTCCACGCGCCTGACCGAGCTGGGCATCAAATTCCCGGACACGCTGGGGCTCACGCCCTTAAGTGCTGCTGGCGCGACCGGCCTGACCGTGTCGAGCCTGGAAAGCCTGAACAAGGATCGCATCGGTGTGTCGGTGTCTGGCTTGCTGCTGAACCTGCGGCGCCAGGTGGGAGACTTTGAAACCTTGGCCAGCCCACGAGTGCGCATCAAGAACCGCGAGAAGGCCAAGGTGCTGGTGGGTAATAAGCTGCCGGTGGTGACGACGACAGCGTCAGCCACGGGCTTTGTGTCCGAGAACGTCAGCTACCTGGATGTAGGCCTCAAGCTGGACCTGGAGCCAGTCATCAACGTCGAAGACGAGGTCACCATCAAGGTCGCGCTGGAAGTCAGCTCGCTGCAGCAACAGATCAAAACCAACTCGGGCAGCTTGGCCTATCAGCTCGGCACCCGCAGCGCGAGCACGGTGCTGCGCCTGCGAGACGGCGAGACCCAGGTGCTGGCGGGGCTGATCAGCAAGGAAGAGACGACGAACGCCAGCCGCGTGCCGGGCCTGGGTGACATCCCCGTGGTGGGCCGGCTCTTCTCCAGCCAACTCAACAACGGCTCGCGCACGGAACTGGTCTTGGGCATCACGCCGCGCATCGTGCGCAATGCGCGCAGACCCGACATCAGCGAGAGTGAGATGTGGGTGGGCACGGAGGCGTACGGGCGCCTTCGCGCGGTGGGTGGCCGTGCCATCAGCGTGAGTGACGCCGAGCCGAGCAAGGCGAAGAACGCTGCAGGATCGGAGCCTAAGTCTGATACCGGTCCCGAAGCCGCCCCAACGTCGGGCCGCCTCGCCGCCATCACCGGCGGCGAACTGGGCCTTGGCTGGCGCAGCCCGCCGCGGGTGCGCGTGGGTGATGTGTTTGAGGTTGACCTCGTGGGGCAGTTCCCCAACGCCGTTCGCGGGCTCAATTTCGCCATGCGCTTTGACCCCAAGGCCATGGAGTTGGTCGACATCCAGCACGGCGCCTTCTGGGCTCAGGGCAGCGAAGTGAGCTTCAGCCGCGCAGTGGACGCTGCCAGCAACCAGCTGCAGTTCGGCGTCATTCGCAAGCAGGCTCAGGGCGTGGAGGGTGAGGGCACGGTGGCCCACCTGAAGCTTAAGGCCTTGCGCGAAGGCGTGATTGACTGGCCCATCGTCCAGGTGTCACCGCTTGCCGCCGGCCCGAAGATTCCGCAGGTCAAGCAAAGCCCTGCCTTCAAGCTTGAGGTGCTCAAGTGACAAAGGCGAAGCGGCTCGTCGCGGGTTTCACCCTCATCGAGATGATGGTGGTCTGCGCGATGCTGTCCGTGCTGGCCTATGCGGCACTGCCCATGACAGAGGTCGCAACGGCGCGCTGGAAGGAGCGCGAGCTGCGGGCCTCCCTCAACGAAATCCGCGCCGCGCTGGACGCCTACAAGCGCACCTACGATGAGCTGAACCCCGTCCGCCAATCCAATGTGTCGGGCTATCCATCAAGCCTCGACGCGCTGAAGCAGGGGCTCTTGGACACCCGTGGCGGTGGTGCGCCCCGCCAGATCCGATTCCTGAGGCAGATTCCCCGCGACCCCTTTGCGCCCGAAGGGCTGACGGCGGAGCAGACCTGGGCCCTTCGCGCCTTCGACTCTCCGGCCCATGCACCGCGAGCAGGCGCCGATGTCTATGACGTGCATTCCAAGTCGGAACGCATGGGCACCAACGGCATCCCGCTGAAGGACTGGTGAACCATGGTGGGTTCGGGTGCAGCGAAATCTCGGGCTGGGTTCAGCTTGATCGAATTGCTGGTGGTGTTGGCCGCGATTGCTCTGCTGCTCAGTGTCGTGGCCCCGCGCTACGTGCATCACGTGGATCGTGCGCGCGAGGCGGCGCTGCGCAGCAACTTGGCGGCCCTGCGAGACGCCATCGACAAATTCCATGCGGATCGCGACACCTACCCCGAGAAGCTCGCCGACCTGGTGGATGCTCGCTATCTGCGGGCCGTGCCCGTTGACCCGGTGACCGAGCGTGACGATACGTGGCGACTCAGCCCGGCGCGAGGGCAGACGAAAGGCATTGGTGACGTGCACAGCGGTGCCGCAGGCGCGGGAAATGACGGGCGGCCCTATGCGAACTGGTAAGGCCGGGCAAGGTGGCTACGTGCTTGTGGCGGCCCTGGTGCTGCTGGCGGCGATGGCTGCCAGTGCGTCGGTGGTGGCCGTGCGCTGGGCAGACGAAGCCCAGCGTGAGCGCGAGCAGGAACTTCTGCGCATCGGCAACGAGATCGCTGGGGCACTGGCTGCCTACGCCAAGGATTCCGCGGGAAGCACGCGAAGCCATCCGCAAGAGCTTGAAATGCTTCTTGAGGACCGGCGCGCTTTTGGGACCAAACGTTTTCTGCGTCGCATCGAACCGGATCCGATGACGGGCAAATTTCAGTGGGGGTTGATCCGCGCTGAAGATGGCGGCATCGCCGGTGTGTTCTCTTTGGGTGAGGGGCGCCCCTTCTTGCGCGTTCCCAGAGCCTTGCCTTACGTCGATTTGCCGGTTGCCGACCGGTACGCCGACTGGAAATTTGCGCCCCGCAAGGGCACCAGATCATGAAGACACTTCATCCTCGCGGCAGGGTCAGCACCGGCTTCACATTGCTGGAACTGCTGATCGTGCTGTTGATCATCGGGCTGCTGACCGGCATCGTGGGGCCGCGCTTCATGTCGCAGATGAACCGCTCCGAAACCACCACGGCCCGTGCGCAGATCGACGCCCTGAGCAAGGCGGTCCAGGCCTACCGCATCGACATGGGGCGCTATCCGGGCAATGACGTCGGGTTAAAAGCCTTGGTCCAGCCGCCTGCGGACCCGCGCTGGCACGGGCCTTACCTGAACAGCATCACCAACGGCGAGATCCCGCTCGACCCTTGGGGCTCGCCTTATGTCTATCGCTCGCCCGGTGCACAAGGCAGGGATTTCGACATCCTGAGCTATGGCCGCGACCGAGCGCTGGGCGGTACCGGCGATGACGCCGACATCCACAACTGACCTCGGTGTCCCTGAGCTCGCTTCATGTACTTCCTGGCCCGCGTTCTGGATCCCGTCAGCCGTGAGGTTTCGACCCAACGTGTCGAGGCCCGGGACGCGGTTCAGGCGGAAGGCGTGATCTCAGCCGCAGGACATCACGTTCTCGAGTTGAAGGCGGAGCATTCGCTGCGGTCTTGGCTGAACCTCGGGCTGGGTCGAAACGCAGAAAAGGAAATCATCCTGTTCTGCCGCGAGCTGAGTTCCCTGCTCAAGGCGGGACTGTCGGTCGTTGAGGCCTTGGAGGCACTGGATGCAAACCAGCAGCGTCAAAGCGCTGACGGGGGTCAGGTATCGACGAATGGCTTCTATTCGGCGTTGCTGCGTCATTTGCGTGATGGGAAGTCGCTGTCGACCGCCCTAGCCGAGATGGCTTCGGTGCCGCCACTGCTGATCGCGTCGGTGCAAGCCAGCGAGCGCACCAGCAATCTGGTGTCTGCCCTTGATTCCTATCTGCGCTACGCCGATCTGACGGCGCGCCTGCGCTCCCGGATCGTCAGTGCGGCGCTTTACCCAAGCATCGTCATCGCCTTGGGCGCCGTCATCACCGTCTTCCTGCTTTCCGTCGTGGTGCCAAGGTTTGCAGCGCTCTACGCTCAGATGGGCCCGGCCGCTGGCGGTACGACCCGCCTGCTGTTGAACTTGAGTGCCCTGCTGAAGGGCGCGCCCTGGCTGCTGCCCGTATTGGCGCTGCTACTGTTGGGGGGCGTCATGGCACTCATCACGAATGGGCGGTGGAAACGCGTCTTGGTGTGGGTAATCGATGCCGTTCCACTCTTGCGCCATCAGGCCATGCAGCTTGAGCTGACGCGCCTGTACGAAGCGCTCGCCATGCTGAGCCGCGGGGGCTTCAGCCTGCATGAGTCGCTGGACTTGTGCAAAACCATTGCGTCAGGAACGGCGCAGCGCGCACGCCTCGCTCAGGCCCAGCATTTGATTGCCGAAGGCGTTTCCGTCTCGCGCGCCTTTGCGGCGTCGGCGATCACCAATGCAGTGACTGAACGGCTGCTGCGTGCCGGCGAGAGAGGCGGAGACTTTGGTGCGGTGTTGCATGCCGTGAGCCAGCGGCATGCGGAGACCTTCGAGACTTTCGTGGAGCGAGCGACTCGCGTGGTCGAACCTTTGCTGTTGCTGGTCGTGGCGGTGCTGGTAGGCGGCTTGGTCATCACGCTCTACATGCCCATCTTCGACATCGCGTCGTCCATCCGTTGAGCGCCGACAAATGTCCATGAATTCGCCTCTCAGCCCTCAGGACGCCGCTCGGCTGCGAACAGCGCGCATGCAAGCTCAGAGCGGCCCGACCACGGTGCTCGATGAATTGGGCCAGGAGCTTGGACTTGGGCGCGCAGCTGAGCTGTTGAAGTCATGCGGAGTCGAGAGCTTGCTAGACAGCGATGGCAAGGTTGAGGAGGTGTTATCCAGCTCTAGCGCGGGTTTGCCGGCGATCAAGCTGCGCCTGGATGACGGTCGTCAGGGATGGCTGATGGCGGATCCTTTGGACGATGAGGCATTCCGCAAGTTGAGTCAGAACTCGCGGGAGTTCGTGGAGCCATTCGCGGCGCGTGCGACTACGCTTCGCGAGCTCTCGGCTTCTGAGGCGGTGGTCAACCATGTTGGCGAAGCATTGCCAACGCAAATGTCTATGGGGTCAAGCGTGGCAACCGAGGCCGCTTTTGTCGGCAGCGCGGTTGAGTTCGTCAGCCGCGCCGTGGCGACGGCGCTCGGGGAAGGGGCGAGCGACGTGCATTTCGAATGCGATCGCCAGGGCATCTCAGCCAAGCTGCGCCTGGATGGTGTGATGAGTCCGCTGTTTCGACAAGAAGGAGTGCAGCGCGCCGAAGAGGTGATCTCACGGATCAAGGTGCTGGCGCAACTGGACATTACCGAGCGGCGGCTGCCTCAGGATGGAAGGTTCCGGCACGAGGCGGCTGGGCGCGGCGTGGACCTCCGCGTCTCCATCATGCCAAGCGTGTTTGGCGAGGATGCGGTTCTTCGGCTGCTCGACAAATCGCATCTCAAATCATCCCAGGACACCATCACGCTCGAAGGTCTGGGTTTCGTCGGGGCCAAGGCGCAAGACTTGCGATTGCTCGCGCATCAGCCCAACGGCATGGTGCTGGTCACCGGACCCACCGGCAGCGGCAAGACCACGACTGTCTATGCAGCTCTTTCGGAGATCAATACCGGCCTCGAGAAGATCATCACCATCGAAGACCCGGTGGAGTACGAGTTGCCTGGCGTGCTGCAGATCCCTGTCAACGAGCGCAAGGGTCTGACCTTCGCCGTGGGCTTGCGGTCCATCCTGCGGCACGACCCGGACCGCATCCTGGTCGGCGAGATTCGCGACAGTGAAACGGCAGGAATCGCGGTGCAGTCCGCGTTAACCGGGCACCTGGTGTTCACCACGGTGCATGCCAATTCCCTCTTTGATGTGGTCGGGCGCTTCAGGCACTTCGGTATCGACATGTTTGGCTTTGTCTCGGCGCTCAACGGCGTTGTCGTACAGCGCCTGCTGCGCCGCCTTTGCCCAGCGTGCAAGAGCAGCCGCAGCTTGAAGCCCACCGAGGCGGCCTGGTTCGAGTCACTGGCCCAAGAGGCGCCGCAGTCTTTGCCGGCCGCAATCGGTTGTTTGGAGTGCCATGGGTCGGGCTACAAGGGGCGCTTCGTGGTGGCAGAGGTTCACACGTTGAGTGATGGCTTCCGTGACCTGATCGTCAGGCAAGCGGACGTCACGGAGCTCAAGCGGCACGCGTTTGAGCACGGACGTGTTCAGGTGCTGCTGCAATCTGCGCTTGAGCACGTGCAAGCGGGCGAGACAAGTTTGGAGGAGGTCTTCCGTGTGGTCGGCCGGAACTAAGCGTCGCTCGGTGGCGTATTGGCTTTCCCAGCACCGCGTGGCCCGCAGGTTGGGGGACGACGCGTTGGAACTCGTCGTCACGGAGTCAGTCGAACGAGGATTGGCTCAGCTGAAGGATTGGCTGGCCGAGAGCCCCGGCCGAAGCGGCCGGCTTTGGCTGGGGGGCGCGCTGTGCCAGCTGGTGGCTGTGCCTGCGGTGAAGGGTGTCGGTACGCTCAAGGAAGCGGAAGCGGTGGCCAAGTTGGAGCAGCAGGCCAAGGGCGGCGCGCTTGAATTCGACTTCAAACTGCATGAATGCGACCCCGTTGCGGTGCAATGGCGGGCCACGCTGACAGATCGCAGGTTGATCGGCGCCGAGGCCGAACTCTGGCAAAGCAAGTTGGCTTCCATGAAGCCCTGGTGGAGTTGGGCTTTGAGCCATGCGGCGAGCAATGGCGCAGGTGGTGCTCGGCATCAAACCCTGCTGGCTTTTGACGGAGAGACTCTGGCTGAGCTGAGCAAAGACAGTGAGGGCCGGGTGATTCAGGCGCAGACGCAATCGGTCGTAGGTGGGCTGGAGGTTCTGCGGCGACAGCTGCTCAGGCGGCAGACTGTTGCCGGCGACGTGATGTTGGCAGGCGTTGCCATGAACTTCGACGCGGAGCGGGGCACTCCCGATTCAGCAAGATCCGCGCAAAGCTTTCCATTCGAACCCTGGGCGGAGGTGGTCTCGTGAAAGCCCGCAGTGAGCCCAGCTTCGAGTTGCTGGCAAGGGCAGACCGTCGGATGCGCTGGCACTGGTTGGTTTTGGGGCTGCTGGTAGTAGCCAATGCCGGCATGGGTGGGTGGCAATACTTGCTGCGTCAGGAGCTTGTGGCGGCGCGGTTGCGACAGTCGCAGATGTCGCAGCCTGTGGAGTCACCAACCCCTCCGTTGTCAGAAGATCAAGTCCAGGCATTGGAACTGCTGCGAACGCCAGTCGGTGCTTGGCTCCGAGAGATCGAGCATTGCATCCCTGAAGGAGCTTTCGCCGAGCAACTTCAGGTGGATGCGCTGAATCGAAAGGTGGTCCTGACCGCTATTGCGAGTCCAGACGTCAATGTCGGCGCGTGGGTTGCGTGCCTGAATGACCAGAGCGGCCAATTGGCGTGGGGGCTGAAGCAGGTGACAAGAGTCGCGGGCGGTACATCAAGTCTCAAGGATGGGGAACTGCGGCTCGTTCTGGAGCGCAGGGCGGCGCCGACAAAGTAGCGCGAGGCGGCGAAGGGGATCTAACCGAGCTCGCCCCCTGCAAAACAGGCATCGATGCGTGACTTCCGTCGCGGGTTTGCCCGGGGAATCTTGACGACGGTTACGGCAGGTGCCTGCCGCACAATTTGTCGAACAAGCATGGTGAGCACGTTAGGGTCACCGCGCAGAAGTGAAGCCAGCACCTGCGAGGGGTCGCTGGTGCGGATACGCCGAGGGAGGCATTCATGAATGAATGGGTGGGCGCTTGCGTCCTGGGTAAGCGCGCGTTTGCGTTGAGTATGGTGCTGGCAGTCGTCATGCCCGGCTGTGTCTTGGCCGCCGGCATTGACGTCTCGCAGAGCGGCAGCCCGAGCTACAGCTACAGCATTGCGACGCCGCCCGGCGCTGGTGGCCTGCAGCCCCAACTCTCTTTGAATTACACCGGCGAGCGTCAAGGCATCGCGGGTGTGGGTTGGAGCCTCGGCGGCGTATCAGTTATCGCGCGGTGCGCCCCCTCGAAAGCGGTCGACGGCGCTCCTTTGCGGGTCAACTACAACGACGCGGACAAGCTGTGTCTGGATGGTCAGAGGCTGATCCAAACGGACGCTGCAGGTCAGCCTTTGGCCTTCCCGCAAAGCAACGATGCGGCCCCGGTCGCTTCAAACGGGGTGCGCGAATTCCGACTGGAACTGGATTCCAACACGCGGATCCGTGCTTACGGTAGCGCCTCAACGGGTGGTCCAGCCTACTTCAAGATCATTGGTGCGAACGGGCAAGTGCGCGAATACGGCGCAGCCGGCACCAATAAATACAACGGGACGCCTGACCCCGTTATCGGGATAGGGGGCACTTCCGGCATGACCATGATTTGGCCTCTGGTACGAGTCACGGATGCGTCGGGCAACTGGGTGCAGTTCACCTATTCCATCAATGCGGTGCCCCAAGCCACCTATACCGACCCCAATGGCGGCGGCTCGATGAACTGGCCGGCAGGCAGTGAATGGCTGCTGAGTCGTATCGACTATGCCGCGAATTATCCGACGCGGAATAGCGTTGTTCTGACCTATGCGGACCGAGGCGTCTATAACGGTGATCGCGCACTCTGGTATGCGTCCGGAATGCCGCAACTGTCAACGAAGCTCCTTTCAAAGGTCGAGACCTTCGTGGTTACCGGCTATGGCGACGTCCTCGCCCGCCGTACCAAACTGCAGTACGGCGCAGGCCCCACGACCAACCGAAGCATCCTGAGCAGCATTTCTGAATGCACTGTCAATGCGGCAACTACCGAAGTGTGTTTGCCGCCTACTTCCTTTGCTTATAGCCCTGGCAACTCTGCCATGGTTATTGATAACAGTCCGCTCGTAGATGCTGCCGGCAATGCGAATGGGCTCGGCACCATCATTCTTGATGATAACCCGTGGACCGAAGTTTATTCATCCGGCTGCAATTGCTCGTTCGCCGGTGCCGTTAGCTACGGAATGCTTACGGGAGACTTCAATGGCG
Organism: Roseateles sp. FW305-36; assembly: GCF_058787015.1. NCBI lineage: Bacteria > Pseudomonadati > Pseudomonadota > Betaproteobacteria > Burkholderiales > Sphaerotilaceae > Roseateles > Roseateles sp. FW305-36. Next base: position 13,536 of record NZ_JBYSZK010000034.1, read on the forward strand.
ACGGCCGGATCGATCTTTTGCGATGGTCTGCCACAGCTTCAGAAAATCGCTTGTTTCTCAGCGAAGGGGTAAAAAACTACAAGGCTGTGCCGGTTGGCAGTGGCGCTGGTCAATTCAATGTGACCGATTCTCGACTGAAGGGCGTTTACGACCCATTTTTGCGCGGTCCGCAAACTCCTGATTCTTGCGTTCAGACCCTGGTGCTCGACCTCAACCGCGATGGGCGAGACGATCTCTTGGTTGTGCCGACAGCGAACGGCCCGGATGCCTATGGCAAGTCGTATTGCCCCGCACCTGGCGGCACATACATGTATTTGTCAAATGGTGACGGCTCGTTCAATCGTCAGGTAGTTCGTGACGCTGCGACGCAGCAGCCTATCGCCTTGAATCGCACGCCGGGCGTTGATCCGGTTGGCAATGGCCAGTACATCAGCGGCTACGCCAACTACGTTGTTGGCGATTTTGACGGGGATGGCTTCGTTGACATTCTCGCGCTGACAGCTGACTACGCAGCGCTGGTGACCGACGCGCCGTATCCTGGTCTGTGGTGCCTCACCAGATACGTCAATTGCTCGACGACTCTATGGCTCGGCAACGGGGACGGCACTTTCCGCAAGGTCGCCACGCCTGGATTTGGTCCTATTCCTTCAATGGTCGACGCGACGTTGAACGGGAAGTGGGTACCTTATATCGTGCCTGCATCAAACGCTCCTGCTTCGGATTTCAAGGGGAATGGCGTTGTCGGCCTGACCCTGCCGGCTTTCGTAGGATGGCCGCGTGCGACGGCTCCAAACACGTTGAGCTATGTGCAAGTAACCAGTTTGCTGGGGCCTATTACCAACGCGTCGCTTAGCCTGACGGCGGGCAGCCAGACGGACCCATGCGCTGGCGCAATCTGGCTTGACTTCAACGGAGATGGTTGGACAGACGCGCTCTGCCGAGCTAACGGAAGTTTCCGCACGCGTCAAGCCATCGATGCCAACGGCAATTCTTTGTGGCTATATGGCCAGACCTATGCGCCAAGCATGTACCAATATTTCTCAAATGGGCAATTTTTTGCCGCTGACATCGATGGGGACGGGCGCACGGACCTGATGGTTAGCGGGCGTTACTACAGATCCCTTGGGAACGGTGGATTTTCTGAATTGCCTGCGCCCTTTACTGGCAGTATGGACAATAATTTCGGAAACTATTTCAAGAATTTCTTGGGTACCGGTGCGACTGAATATCTGGCAACCTACTACTCGCAGATGCAATGGGGCAGACCGTCGGTCGGCCTGAACACCTTCTACAGCAAGGTAGACCCTATGCCGCCGGACCAGCTGGTTTCAGTGACGAGCTCGACTGGCGCCAAGACCACGATTGGCTACACGAACCT
>NZ_JBYSZK010000035.1:0-10184 GCF_058787015.1 Roseateles sp. FW305-36
TCTCCCACCGCCCCCAGCGGCACCGGCTGACGGTGCTCGTCCAGCAGGTAGATCTGCGTGTTGGCGATCGGCCGGCCGAGATGGATCGGCTGATCCAGCGATGTCGCCTGACTGGTTGACCACACCGTCGTCTCGGTAGGACCGTAGACATTCCAAACCTTGGCGGCATAACTCTGGAGTTGGTGTCCAAGGTCTTGGTTTAGCGCCTCGGCGCCGCACAGAAGTCGAAGTTCAGCAGAGCCACGCCATCCGCTTGCAAGAAGCAATCGCGCCGTGGCGGGAGTAGCTTGCATGACATTGATCGAATGTCTATCAAGCAACTCAACGAGAGCTTCCCCATCGTTGACCTCCTGACGACGGGCAAGAACCACGCTGGCGCCAGCAGTCAATGGCATCCAAAGCTCTGGCACAGACATATCAAAGCTGAACGAAGCTAGCGCCAGCAATCGGTCCAGGGATTTGATAGCACTGGTTTCCGCCAAGCTCCTCAACAGATTGAGCAGTGCAGAAAGCTCAACAAGGACGCCCTTGGGCATGCCCGTCGAGCCGGATGTGTAGATCACATACGCCAAGTGCTTCGCGCTCAGCCCCAGTTCGCGCGCGTCAGGGTTGAACCGCTCAGCTTCTGAGCCTGTCCAGACTTGCGCATCGGCGTCCAGCCGCAGCAGCACCGCCCCCGCCTTGCCTTCCGCAGTGGCTTGCACCAGCCGCTCCAGCAGCCGCTCGTCCACTTGTGCATGGCTCAGGATCGCCTTCGGTGCACTGTCATGCACCATGTACACCAGCCGCTCCTGCGGGTAGCTCGGGTCCAGCGGCACATACGCCGCTCCCGATTTCAGAATCCCCACCAGCCCCACCACCATCTCCAGGCTGCGCTCCACACAGATCGCCACCCGGTCGTCCGGCCTCACCCCCAGCGCAATCAGCCGGTGCGCCACCTGGTTGGCCTTGGCGTTGAGTTCGGCATAGCTCAGCGACGCCTCCCCGCACACCACCGCCGTGGCCTCGGGGTTTTGCTGCACCTGCGCCTCGAACAGCTCGTGCACCAGCCCTTCGGGGTACGTCACCTCGGTCTGGTTGAACCCCACCAGCAGCTGCTCTCGCTCCTGTGCCGGCAGGATGTCCAACTCGGACACCGCGTGCAGCCCACGCTCACCGTTCGACGCCTGGAGCAAAAGCGCACGCACATAAGCACTGATTCGCTCCAGTGTTTGGAGGCTCCATTTCTGAGGGTCGTAGACCCAGCGCACATGCCGAGTCGCCTCGTTGATCTGCAGAATCAATGGACGGCCTGGACGCAGGCTGTCGGAGCATGACAAGTCCTCAGAGTTCGCACCGGACTCCAAGACGAGCGGCCATACGTCTTGCAATCGCAACGCCAGGTCTCGCACACGGGAATCTTGCGCTTCCAGCGGCGCCAGCAGCGCCACATCACTGTCCAACCGCTCTAACTCCTGGCTGACCCAGGTCGCCATCTCCATGAAACTGCCCTGCGGGTCGATCACCACGCACAGGGGCGCTGTATCCAATCGAGCTGAGCGCTCGTGTGTGTTCGGTTCCGCCGCCTGCGATGACCGGCCAGAGCCACTCCATGCAGTCTTGGGCCGCCACCCGATATGAATTCCCTGCACCCCCGTCATACGGCTGAGCACAACAAGCAGCGCCGCGGGCAACGCTCCGCTGACCGCCGCTAGGCCATGGCCATCCACATCGAACCAGTCGGATGCCTCAATCCGCGCTGAATGAGGGGCATTGCCTGCGTGACTGTGCGAAGCGCGACGGTCTTGCAGGATGGGAGGTAATGGCGTTGGCACCCAGCCGTCGAGGCGCTCGCTCCAGTTGGCGATGGCTTGCGCTAAACGGGCGCCCTGAAAAGCGCCCCCATCTTCGGCATGCTGGATTTCCTGCTGGGCGTGTTGCGGCTTCGAGAGCGTATCCATAGGGCTTTGCAGTGAGCGGTTGTCGCAGTTCAGTTAGGTGCAGCAGCCAGACGCCGCGAGATAGGTCAGAACTCGAGATTGCGAAAAGACGTGAGCTTGGGCAGGTGATCGACGGCAAGCCCTCTTTCGCACGCAAGACGTTGGCATCCTCGCCAGCGAGGTGCAAAACTCCTGAGCGACCGAGACAAAGCAGGCTCAGTTCCTCATGCTTAGCGCTTGAGTGACCCTTAAGGCCACCGAATCAAGCTGTTCTCCAAGGAGAAACATATGACCACCGGGCACCATCACCATGCTGAATCCACCCGTCGTGTGCTGCTGCCAAGCCTCCATCTGCACACGCGGAGCCTTCTCATCCGCCAAACCACAGAAAGCCGTGACTGGCACGGGCAAAGGCATCTGCGTCTGATGCACATAGCATTCCGAAACAGCCGCATCTGCCCGCATGACAGGGATGACCATTGCCATCAATTCGCGGTGCGCGAGTACCTCTTCACTCATCCCACCCAACGCACGGAGTTGCTCGACCAACTGATCGTCGGTCAGCTTGTGAGTTTCATCTCGGTCGGGGATGTGGGGAGCCGCGCAAGCGGATGCAAAGACATGCATCGGAAGCGGGCTGCCACGCTGCCGCAACTCGCGCACCAACTCGAAAGCGATCAGTGCACCCATGCTGTGACCGAAGAAGGCGTAAGGCTGGACAAGGTGCTTCGCCAACCCATCAGCCAGCATCGACACAAGGCGGCCAATCTGTTCTACCGGCGGCTCGCCAAGTCGGCTCTCGCGGCCGGGGAGTTGAACCGCGCAAACATCAATCGCTGCGGGCAATGCCTTGGAGAAAGTTCGGTACACCGAGGCACCACCGCCCGCATAGGGGAAGCAGAAAAGACGCAAGGCAGCACCAGCGCGAGGCACCCGGTACGGGAGCCAGAGATCCGTCGCTTGATTCATCGTCAAGCTTTGATCTTGCAAAGTCGCTGACAACCACTGTCCAGCAACGCGCGAGCCTGTGATACCAAAGAATGACGCAGCGATGCTGCATCGAGGAAATGATTTATGAGCAGACTTGCGGGCATCGGAATCACGTGATCGAGGCAGGGGGAGGGAATTTGGAAGCTATGTTTAGAACGTATGACACTCGGCTCGCTCAAGCGGGCTCACCGCCCGGTCCAATTCGGTTCGCGCTTTTGCACAAACGCCTTGGGGCCTTCTCTCACGTCGGCGCTGTTGCGGCGCCGCTGCTCAGCGGAATAGTGAGCGGCAAAGGCGTCTTCGAGGCTGAGGTGGTCAGACTGCTGCACGGCCTGCTTGATGGACTGCAGAGAAAGCGGTGCGCAGCGCAACAGTGCCTGAACCCAGCGCTGCGTGGCGGCCGCCAAGTCCTGAAGGCACACCACTTCATTAACCAGCCCATGTGCGAACGCCTCGCTGGCGCTAAGCCGATTGCCAGTAAGCAAAAGCCCCATGGCAAGCTTGCGAGGCAACTGACGACTCAAGCGAAACACTCCGCCGGCTCCCGCAATCAGCCCCAAGCGGGCCTCGGTCAAGGCGAACTCGGCATTTTCTGAGGCGATGATCAAATCACAAGCCATCGCCAGCTCAAACCCGCCCCCCAAAGCAAGGCCTTGAACCTGGGCAATCAGCGGCTTGCTGAGCGCAAAGCGTTCCGTGAGCCGCGGCCAACCCGGCAGCCCGCGACTCCCGAAGCTGCTGGCGGGAGCTTTCTCTGCCCCTTGAGCATCCGTGCGCGCCACCAGCTCTTTCAAATCCTGCCCTACGCAAAAGGCACGCTCACCGCTAGCCGCAAGGACACCAACCCAGATCTCGTCGTCACTCTCGAAGTCATCCCAAATCTCGGCCAACGCAGCGTGGGTGGCCAGATCCAAAGCGTTGAGCACGTGGGGACGGTTCAAAGTGATGGTCGCCACGCGACCTTCTTTGCGGTACAGGACTGGTGCGTCGATCACAGTGGTTGGAGGTGTGAAAGTGAGCCGGAAGCGGGCAGGGTCTCAGCGTCAGACGCCACTGCATGCTCAGTGGCCTTTGGCGATGAAGCGCCAGTGCCAAGCGCGACAGAAGCTGGCAACGCCGCCACAGCTGGATCGCGCAGAAAGGAGGCCAGCCGCTGCACACCCAAGTCGATTTGTTGTGGATTCAAATAGCTGCAGGAAAGTCGCAATTCGTTCTTGCCGCTGTCATTCAGATAGAAACCACTCATCGGTGTCCAGAGCACGCCATACCGGCTTGCACTCACGTGCAGCAATTGCTCAGTGACTGGTACGGGCAACTGCATCCGCACAAAAAAGCCGCCGCGCGGTTGGTTCCAGCACAAGCGAGGGCGCCCCGACGCGTCGACGCTCGTAATCGACACAGCCCCGGTGGGATCACCACCGCCCGCTTCAGCAATGTCAATGCCCGCCTGCAAGTGGGCCTGGGCCGCCGTCCCCAGGTGGCGGTCGAGTGCCTTCAATAAAGCCTTGAGGTTGCGTCGGTACAGCTGCGCCTTGCGCTGGCCGATGGCGGCCAGCGAGCCGCCGTTTTGCAAGATCAGTCCGCCCACCATGGCTTGGCACAGTGGCGAAGTGTTGACGCTAACCATGCTCTTGAGTGCGGCAAGTTCGTCGGCCAACACGCCACTTTCTTGTCCCTCGCGCTGCACCGGTTGATCGGCCACCACGAAACCGACGCGCACGCCTGGCAAGCAAATCTTGGCGCAGGTGCCCAAGTAGATCACCCGGCCAGTGGGAACTCCGCCGCACTGATCCAACGCTTTGAGGGTGGGCAACTCCCCCTCTTTTTCTGCCGTAAACCCATAAGCGTTGTCTTCAAGGATGAAGAAGTCATGCGCCCTAGCAAGCTGCAGCAGTTCGTGGCGCGCCGCCAAAGACATCTGCGTTCCACTTGGATTGGCAAAGTCCGGTGCTACGTACAAAACCCGAATTCGCTCGCCACGACGCCGCGCGTCAACGCACAGCCTCGCCAAGGCTTCACAGTCCACACCATCACCACCTACAGCTTCTGACACTGGCCACGTGGCGATGTCCAGCAAACGTGCAGCCCCTCGAATGCCCACGAACGAAGGATTCACCAAAGCAACCTGGTCGTGAGCATCACGACAAAGGGCACGTAGCACCAGCAGCATGCCTTCCTGAGCTCCCACCGTGACGACCAAGTCTTGGGGGCGGACGCTGATTTGCTGGTCGACCTGCAGCGCGGTAGCCAACAGCTCGTTGATGAGGCCACGCGCTGGGCCGTACTGGTAGAGCCGCTTGGTGATCTGAGCTGGGCTCAAACGCAACTCGTCGCGCAGGTAGGTTTGATAGCGCGCAATGCAGCCCGCAGGATCAAAGTCCTCAAAAGTTTGGGCATGCGGCGCACCTGGCGCAAAGCTGATCGCATCGGGGTAGCGATCCATGACTTCGTTCAAAAAGCTGATGCCTTGAAGAACGGGGTCTTGAAGGCTGGCATGCAACTGGTCGGCCGAAATGGCGCGCATTTTCAGCTCCCTGAAAGAGGGCTGGTGTGGCCAGTCCTGCACCGCTGCTCCCCAGCCCCTGTCTGCTCGGATTTGTGCTCGCTCACGTAACGCGCGACCTTCGCACGCACGTCTTCGCTATAGGCCCGCTCGGACTGCTGCAAGGCGAATTCGGCCATGTAGGCCCTGAATAGGGAGAGCGGCTCTTCGGCCTGATTAAAAATGGTGCGGTTGGCCACGACAGCCGGGTTGTCCAGCTCGCGCACACTCGCCTCGATGGCCATCTCCATCTGCTCTGACTTGACGACCTTGTCGATCAGCATTGCGGCCTCGGGATCATGGGCGTGCACAACGTGGCCGTGCAAGATGATGCGACGGGCCAGTTTGGCGCCAACGTAGCGGCTCAAACGCAGGTTGGCGACTCCAGGGACGATCCCTTCCTTTGCCGCCGGCAAGCTGAAATAGCTCCCTTCGGCAGCAATGACGCTGTCAATCACGAGCAGCAACTGCGTTCCGCCTCCGATAGCGAAGCTGTCCACTGCCGCAAGCCAAGGCTTGCTGATGCGCTGCAAATGCCCAACCTCATCCTTTACGAGCAGGCCTTGGTAGAGTTTGCTTACAAAACCCGTCTCACGTTCAAGGAGGAACTCAACAAACGAGATGCGTCCGCCATGCAGGTGCTTCAAGTTGATGCCGCTGCTGAACACCCGCTGCCCGGCGTACTTGCTGTGATTCACCTGACCACCACGCAGCACCCCTACGCGAACCTCTGGATCCAGCAGTGCCAAGTCGCTTGCCACTTCCAAGTCAGCCACAAGCGCGTCGTCTTCAGCGTTCAGGGTGTCCGCGTTGCAAACGGTCAGATACGCGACCCCTCCCTGGCGCTCCAACAACACGCCGGGCAGGCGCAGCGCACCGGTCTCTAGGTATTCCGCCTGCAGCTCCAATGCCCGCGGGCACACCATGCGCATGCTTTCCAGCAGGTGTTCACCGACTTGCGGTTGACTGAGCAACTCGGCCAAGAAAACGGCCAAGTCGCGTTCCAGCCCGTCTTTATCGGACTGCAGGCATCGCCGCTCGAGCTGCATCTGTTCAGGGCTGGGCACGAGGCCGGGGAAGAAGCGCGCGGCGGCTTCGCACAGTGCGGATAGGCGCAGCCGCTCGGTGCCGTCGTTAGTTAGCTGTGCATACACCCACTGTGCGTGACGACGCATGAATCGCTGCCGCGCCAGGCGCACGGCGTCCAACAAGGCCTGCGCCTTGAGGCCCTGCTCGACATTGCGCGCTGGCTTCGCAGGCAGCTCTGCTATCGCTGAGTTTGCGCCCGCCACGAATTGCAGCAGCCGCTCCAACTCACCAATACTGTCAAGCGGCAGCATGCGGTGTGAACCGAAGGAAGAGGCGTTCAATCCATCGCCTGAAGCCAGCGTAGAGAGCATGTCCTGCGGTGCTATCGACGTAGCGCTGCTTGCACCGTCAGGCCAAGCCGCGCCAAGTGAGAGACTTGGTTGTGTGGTCGCTAAGGGATCTGCGGCAGAAACCGACAACTGAGGCGCTGCACTCACGCGACTCTCCTTTGGCAAAGTCCGGTCAACGCGCAATAGCGGCAGCAGTCACCTTCGCAACCTGAGCCTGTCGCAAAACACGGTCACACGCAGCGAGGTGCGAACCCAGGGCGTCCTCATAGCTGACTGCCGGAGCCTCCAAAATCAGGCGACGCTGCATGGAAGCATGCGTGAGGTCTTGTCGGTGTAGATCCTGTATCAGGGAGAGCGCAGCCACGCCGGGCTGACTGCAGACGTCATCCACCAAACCGTGCCGAAGGGCTTCTTGACCGCTTAGGCGGCGATCCAGCAAGGCCATGCGTCGACTGAGAACGACGCCCAGCTGATTACTGAGGCGATGCAACACCATGCCGGGCAACTGAGGCTGACCCGGATGACTGAGGCGCAGAAGAGTGGTTTCTCCGATGATCCGATAGTCGGTACACAGCAGTAGCGCCAAGCCCAAGCCTCCAACATCGCCGGCGAGGACAGCTACTGTGACGCCAGGCACGCGCTCAAGCCGTCGCAGCGCCCTTTCCCAATGATTGACGAGGTTGACATCGATGAGATGAGGCGCATCGTCGTGGCGCACGTCATCCGGATGGCGCCCCTCCAGATTGATGCGAAGAATGCAGCCCACACCGGCATCCTCAGCCTGATCGCACAGTGAATTGATTTGTGCGACGAAATCCTTGCTTAAGACCCCTGCAACGTCGAATGTGGCTTCGATTACGGTGGTTGTGGTGGTTTCCTGGCCCTCAGGGGAGGCAAGCTGATACATGCTGAAACTCATAAAGGGGAGCTGTCCTGCTCACGACGCCAGTCAGGCGCAACGCTTACAGGGCTGGTTGACCGCAGGCTTGACACAAGCAGGGCTTCAAGCCACAAGCCCGGTCAGACGCAGCCTGGGTCTCTTTGCGATAGACGGCGTTATCACGGAGCGCAAACTATCTATGAACCTCGCCTGGCCAATGAAGCAAGGCCGTCTCGATGGTGGAGCCCGGGCCCATGGTCATCATGACGCCGTAGTCACCAGGCTGTACGGCCACTTCGCCGAGCAGCCGCTCATACGAAAACAGGAACGATCCACTCGAAACGTTGCCGTAATCGCGCAACACTCCGCGGGTGTGACGCAGATCATGTTCAGTCAGGCCGAGGTTGATCTTGACGGCGTCAATGACCTTCTTGCCCCCGGAGTGCACAAGCCAATGGGCAATCCGACTACGCCGCAAGCCGCGTGGACGCAACAGGCGGTCGATGGCCTCTTCAGCGTTGGCACCAACGACGTAGGGCACGCCTGGATCAAGACCGAAGGAGAATTTGCCGAATTGATCGTCCCAGTCAAAGCGCATCGCGTCGACTGCATCGCTGATCACATGACTAGCAAAAGCCTCCAGCTTTGGCGCACGAGCAATGGCAGGCAAAGTGTCAGACTTTGGTCCAGCACGAAGGGCGACTGCCGCTGCACCATCACCAAAGAGGGCATTGACGACGGCAATCTCCATTCGATCGTCGTAAACATAGGCAGCGGAACAAATCTCCACGCACAACATCACAGCGATCTTGCCGGGATTGGCCACCGCCCAAGACGCAACGACATTCATGCCGTTCAGCCCCGCGTTGCAACCCATGCCGACGATGTCGACGCGACTGGTGCTCTTGCGCAGGCCGAGTTCCTTGATAAGGAGCGCACTTAGCCCGGGAACCAGAAAACCTGTTGTGGTCACCACACACAGGTAATCGATATCCAGCAAATCCAGCTCGGTGTTTTCCAGACAACGGCGAATAGCCCTAGCACCGATATGCAACGACATATCGCAATGCTTCTTCAAGAGCATTGACTGGGATTCTTCGACGGGCCCACCGGCAGGATCAGCATCGGGAAGACAGAGATGTCGTCGCTCGATGCCACCTCCAAGCAAAACAGCTCGAATGCGCTTGTCTTTAATACTGAAACGCTCGATCAATTCCTTTTGGCTATATGAAGCCTCCGGCACCGCGGTACCGACACCAAGAATATGTGAGCGCGCCGAATGCGCAGAGCCATCCAGCACTGCACTTGCCCGCCGATAGGTCAACTCGTGCCCCATACCATAGCTCAAATCGAGTCCTGAGTCGCTCGATGGTTCCAAAACTGCATTACGAGAATGTGAATCGGCATGCGACGCCAAATCACCGATCGACAAAGGAGCCGCGAAACGGGGCCCGACAGGGAATTCATAGTCTGTATTCATCACGCAGTCCAACGCACAAGGACCGCCACAAATCAGCACCCTGCCACCGAACATCCATTCAGCCAACAACTATAAGGGGCACCACATCAACAGCCCCCAACCCCAAGCCGCACTAATGAACCATATCCCCACTACAGGAAACCACCTAGTGCCACCACTTCACATCGCCAAATCAGAGCGTTTGTTTGTTTGGTGAATATTCACCATTGCCCTCTGGCAAATTAACCGAAAGAATAAATTGAGAATTCAAGTATCATGGGCATTTTGAACCGCCTTCAAGAAAATGCGGATGGAATGCGGGAATAGGTGACCCGCAAGCCACGACCGAGCGGCGCCGCTTCGGCTGCCGGCGCATCGGCGAGCTGCTGGGAACCGAAGGCGCGGCGATCAACGACGAACGCGTATGCTGGCTCCACAAGCTGGTCGACCTGTAGGTGCGCAAGCTCCGCGTCAAGTAACGCCTGAAGCTTGAACGCGTGCCGCTACACGAGCCCCAGATCCTCAATGAGGTCCGGAGCATGGACTTCGTCTCTGACAGCCTGGCCAGCGGGCCGCTCATCGAAGGCCTGACCGTTACCGACGACTTCAGCCACAAATGCATGGACATCGCCGTCCATCACGACATCGGTGGCGAGCACGTCGTGCGTGTGCTGGACTAGGTAACGCGGTTCAGGGGCCATCCGCAGGCCGTGCGCGCGCGGACCATGGGCGGAGTTCACCAGCCCGGCCTTCATGGCCTAGGCGCAGGCACCGGCGTTTAGCCGTCTAGATTTTCCTAGTTGCCCATCGTTCATCATTCACCGATGAGTTACAGCCCTACAAATTGCTCGTCGCGTAGGCGTTACTTCTCTTCTGCAGCGCCGCTATCGCTTCGTCAAGCAGAGCGAACAAACGCATGCGGAGTTCGGCGTCCCGACTGAATACGAAGGGACTTCCCACCTTCTGGCCCCGGCGCCGAGGCGCCAAGATTGATGGTGCGAATCGTCAATCTGCA
>NZ_JBYSZK010000036.1:0-1970 GCF_058787015.1 Roseateles sp. FW305-36
AACTGATTGCGATGTTCTTTAAGAATTAACAGCCGATAAGCGTGGGCGTTTGAGGCGAAGTGATGTTGCAAGGTGACTTGCAACGGTCCTTCGGACTTTAAACGCTCACGGAAATTAGATTTGAATCATGCAAATGGTTTAAGTCGATTCCGTTGAGTAAATTCAAGATCGAACTGTAGAGTTTGATCCTGGCTCAGATTGAACGCTGGCGGCATGCCTTACACATGCAAGTCGAACGGTAACAGGTTAAGCTGACGAGTGGCGAACGGGTGAGTAATATATCGGAACGTGCCCAGTCGTGGGGGATAACTACTCGAAAGAGTAGCTAATACCGCATACGACCTGAGGGTGAAAGCGGGGGATCGCAAGACCTCGCGCGATTGGAGCGGCCGATATCAGATTAGGTAGTTGGTGGGGTAAAAGCCCACCAAGCCAACGATCTGTAGCTGGTCTGAGAGGACGACCAGCCACACTGGGACTGAGACACGGCCCAGACTCCTACGGGAGGCAGCAGTGGGGAATTTTGGACAATGGGCGCAAGCCTGATCCAGCCATGCCGCGTGCGGGAAGAAGGCCTTCGGGTTGTAAACCGCTTTTGTCAGGGAAGAAAAGGTTCTGGTTAATACCTGGGACTCATGACGGTACCTGAAGAATAAGCACCGGCTAACTACGTGCCAGCAGCCGCGGTAATACGTAGGGTGCAAGCGTTAATCGGAATTACTGGGCGTAAAGCGTGCGCAGGCGGTTATGCAAGACAGAGGTGAAATCCCCGGGCTCAACCTGGGAACTGCCTTTGTGACTGCATAGCTAGAGTACGGTAGAGGGGGATGGAATTCCGCGTGTAGCAGTGAAATGCGTAGATATGCGGAGGAACACCGATGGCGAAGGCAATCCCCTGGACCTGTACTGACGCTCATGCACGAAAGCGTGGGGAGCAAACAGGATTAGATACCCTGGTAGTCCACGCCCTAAACGATGTCAACTGGTTGTTGGGAGGGTTTCTTCTCAGTAACGTAGCTAACGCGTGAAGTTGACCGCCTGGGGAGTACGGCCGCAAGGTTGAAACTCAAAGGAATTGACGGGGACCCGCACAAGCGGTGGATGATGTGGTTTAATTCGATGCAACGCGAAAAACCTTACCTACCCTTGACATGTCTGGAATCCTGAAGAGATTTGGGAGTGCTCGAAAGAGAGCCAGAACACAGGTGCTGCATGGCCGTCGTCAGCTCGTGTCGTGAGATGTTGGGTTAAGTCCCGCAACGAGCGCAACCCTTGTCATTAGTTGCTACGAAAGGGCACTCTAATGAGACTGCCGGTGACAAACCGGAGGAAGGTGGGGATGACGTCAGGTCATCATGGCCCTTATGGGTAGGGCTACACACGTCATACAATGGCCGGGACAGAGGGCTGCCAACCCGCGAGGGGGAGCTAATCCCAGAAACCCGGTCGTAGTCCGGATCGTAGTCTGCAACTCGACTGCGTGAAGTCGGAATCGCTAGTAATCGCGGATCAGCTTGCCGCGGTGAATACGTTCCCGGGTCTTGTACACACCGCCCGTCACACCATGGGAGCGGGTTCTGCCAGAAGTAGTTAGCCTAACCGCAAGGAGGGCGATTACCACGGCAGGGTTCGTGACTGGGGTGAAGTCGTAACAAGGTAGCCGTATCGGAAGGTGCGGCTGGATCACCTCCTTTCTAGATAGATCGCGCCTCGTCATTACTTAGGTATTGGCAGAGCAAGATCACTATAGAGCGAAAGCTCAAGCACTTAGCTTTAAGCGCCCACACTTATCGGCTGTGAACACAACAGTGAGTAAATCGCGTGAGCCTGTGGAGCTGGCCTCGACAGCCTGGCGATGAGACAGAGCAACGCAAACAAGTTTCGCGTGGGTCTGTAGCTCAGTCGGTTAGAGCACCGTCTTGATAAGGCGGGGGTCGCTGGTTCGAATCCAGCCAGACCCACCACGGAAA
>NZ_JBYSZK010000036.1:2067-4761 GCF_058787015.1 Roseateles sp. FW305-36
AAATTGTGGAACTAGGCGCGAATAGAGTAGGGCGGGACACGTGAAATCCTGTCTGAATATGGGGGGACCATCCTCCAAGGCTAAATACTCGTAATCGACCGATAGTGAACAAGTACCGTGAGGGAAAGGCGAAAAGAACCCCGGGAGGGGAGTGAAATAGATCCTGAAACCGCATGCATACAAAAAGTAGGAGCCCGCAAGGGTGACTGCGTACCTTTTGTATAATGGGTCAGCGACTTACATTCAGTGGCGAGGTTAACCGAATAGGGAAGCCGTAGAGAAATCGAGTCCGAATAGGGCGAATAGTCGCTGGGTGTAGACCCGAAACCAAGTGATCTATCCATGGCCAGGATGAAGGTACCGTAACAGGTGCTGGAGGTCCGAACCGACTAGTGTTGCAAAACTAGCGGATGAGCTGTGGATAGGGGTGAAAGGCTAAACAAACTTGGAAATAGCTGGTTCTCTCCGAAAACTATTTAGGTAGTGCCTCAAGTATTACCTGCGGGGGTAGAGCACTGTTTAGGCTAGGGGGTCATGGCGACTTACCAAACCTATGCAAACTCCGAATACCGCAGAGTACAGCTTGGGAGACAGAGCACCGGGTGCTAACGTCCGGACTCAAGAGGGAAACAACCCAGACCGCCAGCTAAGGTCCCTAAAATTGGCTAAGTGGGAAACGAAGTGGGAAGGCTAAAACAGTCAGGATGTTGGCTTAGAAGCAGCCATCATTTAAAGAAAGCGTAATAGCTCACTGATCGAGTCGTCCTGCGCGGAAGATGTAACGGGGCTAAGCCAGTTACCGAAGCTGCGGATGCATAGCAATATGCGTGGTAGGAGAGCGTTCTGTAAGCCTGTGAAGGTGGGTTGTGAAGCCTGCTGGAGGTATCAGAAGTGCGAATGCTGACATGAGTAGCGTTAAAGGGGGTGAAAAGCCCCCTCGCCGAAAGCGCAAGGTTTCCTACGCAACGTTCATCGGCGTAGGGTGAGTCGGCCCCTAAGGCGAGGCAGAGATGCGTAGCTGATGGGAAACAGGTCAATATTCCTGTACCGATCAATAGTGCGATGTGGGGACGGAGAAGGTTAGCTCAGCCAACTGTTGGATATGTTGGTTCAAGCGTGTAGTCGTGCTCTTTAGGCAAATCCGGAGAGCTTAGATGAGGCGTGATAACGAGTCTGCTTGCAGACGAAGTGAGTGATACCCTGCTTCCAAGAAAAGCCACTAAGCTTCAGCTATTGACGACCGTACCGCAAACCGACACTGGTGCGCGAGATGAGTATTCTAAGGCGCTTGAGAGAACTCTGGAGAAGGAACTCGGCAAATTGACACCGTAACTTCGGAAGAAGGTGTGCCTTTAGTAGGTGAACCTGTACAAGGGGAGCCCAATGAGGCCGCAGAGAATCGGTGGCTGCAACTGTTTATTAAAAACACAGCACTCTGCAAAGACGAAAGTCGACGTATAGGGTGTGACTCCTGCCCGGTGCTGGAAGATTAAATGATGGGGTGCAAGCTCTTGACTGAAGTCCCAGTAAACGGCGGCCGTAACTATAACGGTCCTAAGGTAGCGAAATTCCTTGTCGGGTAAGTTCCGACCTGCACGAATGGAGTAATGATGGCCACACTGTCTCCTCCAGAGACTCAGCGAAGTTGAAATGTTTGTGATGATGCAATCTCCCCGCGGAAAGACGGAAAGACCCCATGAACCTTTACTGTAGCTTTACATTGGACTTTGAACAGATCTGTGTAGGATAGGTGGGAGGCTTTGAAGTAAGGTCGCTAGATCTTATGGAGCCAACGTTGAAATACCACCCTGGTGTGTTTGAGGTTCTAACCTTGGCCCGTTATCCGGGTCGGGGACAGTGTATGGTGGGCAGTTTGACTGGGGCGGTCTCCTCCCAAAGTGTAACGGAGGAGTTCGAAGGTACGCTAGTTACGGTCGGAAATCGTGACGATAGTGCATTGGCATAAGCGTGCTTGACTGCGAGACTGACAAGTCGAGCAGGTACGAAAGTAGGACAAAGTGATCCGGTGGTTCTGTATGGAAGGGCCATCGCTCAACGGATAAAAGGTACTCTGGGGATAACAGGCTGATACCGCCCAAGAGTTCATATCGACGGCGGTGTTTGGCACCTCGATGTCGGCTCATCTCATCCTGGGGCTGTAGCCGGTCCCAAGGGTATGGCTGTTCGCCATTTAAAGAGGTACGTGAGCTGGGTTTAAAACGTCGTGAGACAGTTTGGTCCCTATCTTCCGTGGGCGCTGCAAGATTGAGAGAGCCTGCTCCTAGTACGAGAGGACCGGAGTGGACGCACCTCTGGTGTATCGGTTGTCACGCCAGTGGCATTGCCGAGTAGCTAAGTGCGGAAGAGATAACCGCTGAAAGCATCTAAGCGGGAAACTCGTCTCAAGATGAGTCTTGCCGGGGCCTTGAGCCCCCTGAAGGGTCGTTCGAGACCAGGACGTTGATAGGCTGGGTGTGGAAGCGCAGTAATGCGTTAAGCTAACCAGTACTAATTGCCCGTGAGGCTTGACCCTATAACTTTGACTGCCTAATCATTGCGATTGCAGATCAAGGTGGGTATTCAAGTTATGCTGTTCTTCAGAAGTCTGAAGACGCAATCAAATTAAACTGATTCCGCAGCGAAAGCTGTGTGCAGAGAAACTCTGCTGACTCTACGAATTGGGTTTGTTGACCC
>NZ_JBYSZK010000037.1:0-3063 GCF_058787015.1 Roseateles sp. FW305-36
CTGTGAGCGTCCAGCCTGACCATCTTGAGGCGAGGCTTTCGCCCTGTCTCACGAAGCTAAAGTGGCGTCCATGGCTGCCCTGCACGAGAGCATCGACTTCGTAGGTGAATCTCAGCTCCCCCGAGGTTGGGAGGACGATGTCTTCAGGTATTGCACCTTCGACGGTCTTGATCTCGAAGGGAAGGCGTTTGAGGGCGTATTGACTGACTGCAAGATCACAGGGTCAGCTTGGTACTGGGGGCTGTTCAACACGACCAGGTTCGTTGCGGTGGAGTTCCGCAACTGCACGTTTCGTGGATCGGCCTTCGCCGGCTGCATCTTTGCCAACTGCAGCTTTTTGAACTGCAGCTTTGCAGAGGACAACCTCAACGCTGGGTGCACGTTCACCGAGTGCTCTTGGTACGGCTGTGAGCAAACAGGATGCACCGGCCTGCGTGAGGAGTACGCGGTCAAGTGCTAGCCTGCCAATCAACAGCAGCGGCTAGGCGGGAGCCGCGCTCCAGCGATGAGGCAGAAGTTCTTCGAGCCTACTGTTGAGCTGCGTCGGTAGGCGCTGTAGTACGTCCCGCAGGTAAGCCCACGGGTCGTGACCGTTCATGCGCGCGGACTGCACCAGGCTCATCACGATGGCGGCACGCTGACCTGCCAGTTCGCTCCCCACGAACTGCCATGCCTTGCGTCCCATGGCCCACGGCTTGATTTGACGTTCCAGGTGGTTGTTGTCCAGCGCGACGGCGCCGTCCTCGAGATGTCGCGTTAGCGCGGTCCAGTGGCTCAGCGTGTAGTCGATGGCCTTCGCCGTCGCTGCGCCATCGGCAACCAGCCGACGCTCCAGTTCAAGCCATTGGCGCAGCTCGTCCCACAGCGGCTTGGCAAGCCGCTGCCGTTGGGCCTTGCGCTCGTCGTCGTTGAGGCTCTTGAGCTCGCCCTCGACCTCGTAGATGCGCGCGAAGCGCCGCACCGCGTCAATGCCCACGGGGCTCGTGCCGTCGTGCGTCAGCTCTTCGAAGTTCCTGCGTGCGTGAGCGGCGCAGGCTGCACCGATACGGTCGGGATATAGCCGCGGGTCCACCACGGTCTCGTAGGCGTTGTAGCGGTCGGTCAGCAGCGTTCCCGACCATCGTCGCTCGCCGAGCTTCTCGTCGCCGGCCAGGAATGCCACCGGGTACTGCGCTCCGCGCCCTCGACAGAACTCGTAGATCACGCCGGGCACGGCGTCGTGCCAGCTCCTCGCGTAGGCCCAGACGTAGGCTCTGCGAGTCTTGCCCGCGCCCGGGTCCAGCAAGGCCACCGGCGTCTCGTCGGCGTGCAGGACGCGGCAGTCGAGCACGAAGCGCTTGTGCAGCTCGTACAGCGGCTCCAGTGCTGCGCCAGCCTGGCCAGCCCAGGCCGCCAGCGTCGAGCGCGGTGTGTGTACGCCTGAGCGTGCGTAGATGGTCTCTTGCCGGTAGTACGGCAGGTGGTCGACGAAGCGGCTGATGAGCGTGTGCGCGAGCAAGCCGCTGGCAGCAACGCCGCCTTCGACGATCTCCGGCTCGCTCGGGGCCTGCTTGAGCACCTGGCAGTGCCGGCACGTCCACTTCCCGTAGACGTGGCGGTGCACGAAGAACTCTGCCGGCACGATGTCCAGCCGTTCGGTGACGTCTTCACCGATGCGCTTCATGGGACGGCCGCAGTCCTGTTCCTGGCAGTCGGTGCTCTCGGGTTCGTGGCGATGTTCGACGCGGCGCAGGTGCTCCGGCAGTGCATTGCGCCGGGGCTTACGCGGTGGTGCCTTGGGCTTGGCTCCGGCATCTGCGGCGGCAGCCTCGGCCTCGCGCCGCAGCCGGTCAAGCTGCGCACGCAGGCTGGCTTCGTCCTCGGCCAGCGTCTCCTCGAACAGACGTCGCTGGTCGGCGCTCATCGCCTCGGACTTCGCGCCATACGTCCAGCGCTTCAAGCGCGCCAGCTCGAAGTTGATCTTCTCGATCTTGGCCTCGCGCAGCGCGATCTCGCGGTCCTTGCGCTGCAGCAGCGCATCGCGTTGCGCCAGTTCCTCGCCCCGCTTGGCAAGGGCTTCATCGCGCTCGGACAGCTGCTGCCGCAACTGGGCGATCAGCGCAGCGGCCTCGGGCGGGAGGCCCTGGGGATCGGTGGGAGGAAGACCACGCATGCCGAGCATGCGTGGCATCGTGCCTGAGCCCACGACCTGGGCCCATCGGCACATGCACTGTCAACCGATTGGCCAGTGCTTCACGGGCTCACGCCCGCGTGATGCAGCTCAGCTCGGGCAGCCGCTGCCAGGGCAGGCCAAGGACCAGCGCATCGAACTGCGCGGGCGTGAGCGACAGCGACGGCGTAACACTGGCCGCAACCGGCCAGACGAACCGACCGGCGTTGAGGCGGCGCGCCGCGCACCACACGCCGAAGCCGTCGTGCACCAGCAGCTTGATACGCGTGCCGGGGGCGTTGGCGAACAGGTAGCCATGGTGGGCCTGCGCGGCGCCAAACACCTGCACGACGCGCGCCAGCAGCCGGTCGGCGCCAGCCCGCATGTCGATCGGCTCGGCGGCCAACCACATCTCGTCGATGCGGATCACCGCAGCAGCTCGCGCATCCAGGCCGCGCACTCGCTGGCGGCAATTGCCGGCCAGGTCACAGTGACCGCCGTCGCGCCGCGCTGCAGTTCGATGCGGATGTCGGCCTGCGGAACTGGTGCCGTCGGCTCCGGCAGCCTCACTGGGACGAACACCGTCTTGCGCTCAGGCGCCACTGCATCGCGAACGGCGACGCTGCTGTCCCCGTCATCTCGGATCACGGGCGTCATCTCGGCCTCGCGCACCCATCGCCGCAAGAGGTTCGCGTTGATGCCGCGGGCCATCGCTATGGCAGCCATCGACATGCCCGGCTGCATGCATGCGGCCACTGCCTCAGCCTTGAAGTCGTCGCTGTGATTGCGACGTCGACGGCGAGCGCCAGCTTGTTGATCGAGGGTAGTGCTCACGAGTCCACCAAGAGTTGCTAATGGGGACTAGGCTCCTATGCTCCTTGCCGATCTTCAAGATGGCCAGACTGGACGCTCAC
>NZ_JBYSZK010000038.1:0-2989 GCF_058787015.1 Roseateles sp. FW305-36
TCCCACCGCCCCCAGCGGCACCGGCTGACGGTGCTCGTCCAGCAGGTAGATCTGCGTGTTGGCGATCGGCCGGCCGATGGGCAGGCTCACAACTCCCGGCGGCACGTCCTGGATGGTCAGCGTCGTGGCAAAGGTCGTGATCTCCGTGGGGCCATAGGTTTGCACGAAGTGCTCAGGCTTGCCTTCATGCACCGCTGTGCGGACGGCCGGTACATCGGCTACATCTCCGCCGGTGACGAGGTAGCGCAGGCCGCCAAGCCGCCCCTTCAGTGCTTGGGCATGGCGGCTGAGCACGCCAGCGATGAGCTGCAGCACCGTGACCCGCTCTTGCGCCAGCAGTGTTGCCAGGGCTTGTGCATCCAACAGCGTCTTGTGTTCCACCACGACGAGCGCGGCGCCATTGAGCAACGCTGCATAAATCTCGAAGGTGGATGCATCAAAGGCCGGGTTGGCAGTGAAGGCCACGCGGTCACTGGGCTCGAAATGGGCGTAGTGCTGCCCCTGCACCAGCGCAGCGACGTTGCGCTGCAGCACCTCAACCCCTTTGGGCACCCCGGTCGAGCCGGAGGTGTACATCACATAGGCCGGGAGTTCGTCTGCATCGGGACGACTGGGCAGATTGCGGCAGTGTTCAGGGTGCTCGCACAGGATTGCCTGGAGTTCCGCAGCGTCTAGGTTGAGCCGCTGCAGGGCCCCGCCTTGGGCGTCGCATTCCGGCAGTTCGGTGCTGCGCAGGCTGAGCACCAACGGCACGACAGGCGTACGAGCGGGTTCCGTGCTGTCACCTTGACCAGCCAGCGCGTCGGCCAAGAGTGCTGCCAAGCGCTCCTGGGGTTGGCTGGCATCCAGTGGCACATAAGCAGCGCCGAGCTTCAGCAGCGCAAGCTGGGCGCGCACCAAGGCACTGCCGCGCGGCAGCGTTAGCGCCACGCGATCGCCCGCTTGCACCCCCAGTCCTTGCAGGTGGTGCGCCAGTTGATTGGCCTGCTCGTTAAGTGCCGCGTAGCTCAGCCGTTCGCTACCGAACACCAAAGCCAAAGCATCGGGTTGGCGTTGGACCCATGCTTGGAACGTCTGGATCAGATCCCCGCCAGGAGCATCTTGCGAGACAGGATTGAAACCTACAAGCAGCTGCTCTCGCTCTTGCGCCGGCAGAATGTCCAGCCGGCTCAGCGGTGCCTCGGGCGACAGCTCCAGCGCCTGCAGCAGGTGCTCCAGCGCAGTTTGCACATACCCTGCCACCCGCTCGGGCTCAAAGGGGCTCAGGATCTGCGGGTTCAGGCTAAAGCCGGCATCCACGCCGTCGTGAATGCCGTGATCATCGACGTTGAGGCTGACGGGGTAGTTGGTGCGCTCATGCCCGCCCAGGAAACGAATGCCGCGCAGCGCTTCCGGCAAGTCTTGCACCTGCGGCTCTTGCTCGGCCATCGGGCTGTGCCGGAAGTTCAACAGCGCGCTGAAGAGCGGCGTCGGTGCCTGCACCCCGCTGCAGCGCTGTGCCAGCGCCAGCGATGCATGCTCGTGCCGCAAGAGGTGGGCCAGTGTCTGATGGGTCTGCTTGAGCGCGGCTTGTACGCCCTGCCCTTCGAGCTTGATGCGCACCGGCAGGGTGTTGATGAACATGCCCATGCCGCGCACCGAGCCTTCTCCGCCTTGCATGCGCCCCAGCAGCAGCGTGCCGAACACTACGTCCTCGCGCCCACTGAGCTTGGCCAGCACTTGCGCCCACGCCAGGTGGAAGAGACTCGCCGCGCTCACGCCCTCGCGTCGCACCTGCGTGCGAATGCGCTGACTCAGCTCCATAGGCAGACTCTGACGGCACTCCCGGACGTCGACGCCGGTGCCCTGTACATCCCTGAGTCCATAGGGCAGCGTGGGCTCGACCACATCGCCCAAGAGGGTCTTGAAGAAGATCTCGTGCTCGCCTGGACTCAAACCATGTCGTGCCCGTGCGACGAACTCCCGGAACAGCATGGGCTCGGGCAAGGTGTGGGCTTGGCCCAGCAAGACCGCTCGGACCTCGTCCATCAGCACTTCCACTGACTCGTGGTCACCCCACAGATGATGGCTGAGCATGAGCAAGAGCCAACTTTCTGTCTTGGGATCTTGGGCTGCATGCAGCTCCAGCAGCGGTGCCCGGCGCAGGTCCATGCGATAGCGGCGCGGATCAAAGCGCGCCAGCAGCTGATCCGATCCGCTCAGCGTGCTGGCAGCGTCCAGCACCTCCTCGTGCACGCTCAGCACCGCTTCACGCTGCACCAGCTGCACCGGCTCAGGCAGTCCTTCCCAGTGCACCGCCGTGCGCAGCACGTCATGACGCCGGATCACTGCGTTGTAGGCGCCCACGAAGCGGTCCAGGCGCTCACGGCTGTCGAACTCCAGCACCGAGGGCAAGATGTACACATCGCCGGCTGTCTCCAGCAGGTGATGAAAGAGGATGCCCTCTTGCAGTGGGGCCAGCGGGTAGATGTCCTGGACGTTGGCAACGCCACCTGGCACTTGAGACACCAGTTGATCGATCTGCGCCTGCGTGAGTTCCACCAACGGCAACAGCTCCGGCGTCAACTGCTGACATCCGAAAGGGATCAGGTTGGGTGGGACACCTAAAGATGAAACGCTGTGATCCGAGGAAGACAGGATTTTCAACAAAGCAGGTTTGAAACGCCGAATCTCATCAAGCAGCTCTTCGTTTTGTAGAAGCTTCTTCCTGCCCGAAAGAGCAATCTCGCCATCTACCGACTTGACCTTAATGCCCTGCTTAGTCAACCGCTCAAGCAAGTCAAAGACTTCATTCATAGTTTCACTTCCTCGATTTCTTCGACGCGAGCGGCCAATACAGCCAAGGTGCCTTCACCAAAGAGGTCACTGACATCCACTTCCAAGCCAATTGCGCGCAGCCTCGCCATGACGGCGACCGCCAGCAGCGAGTGCCCACCGAGCTTGAAGAAGTCGTCCTGGCGCCCGACGCGCTCCACCTTGAGCACTTGTG
>NZ_JBYSZK010000039.1:0-2471 GCF_058787015.1 Roseateles sp. FW305-36
GTAAGCGCGCGGTGAACACATCTTGAGAACGGCATCGCCGGCGATAACGATGCTGTCCAGTTACGCAAATAGCTGGACAGCATGGAAGCCGAGAAGAGTCGCAAGCGCAGGCGCTACAGCCGCGAGCTGAAGGATCAGATCATTGCGGAGTGCGCGGTGCCCGGCGCGTCGGTAGCGAAGGTCGCGCTGTCTCACGGCATCAACGCCAACATCGTGCATGGGTGGCGCAAACTCGCGGGGCGTGTGGCACCCGCCATGACTCGGCCTGAGTTCGTTGCGG
Organism: Roseateles sp. FW305-36; assembly: GCF_058787015.1. Lineage (NCBI taxonomy): Bacteria > Pseudomonadati > Pseudomonadota > Betaproteobacteria > Burkholderiales > Sphaerotilaceae > Roseateles > Roseateles sp. FW305-36. The sequence continues at coordinate 281 of NZ_JBYSZK010000039.1, forward strand.
TGGCCGTTGCACCTGCAGCGCAGGCCAGGGTCGACCAACGCACCGTCGAGATTGAACTGCGCCGCGGCGCCGTGGTCATCAAAGTGCTCTGGCCCATGGACGCTGCAGCGGAGTTGCCTGCGTTCACCAGAGAGCTGCTGCGGTGATCCGCGTCGACGCCGTGTGGCTAGCAGTCGAGCCGTTGGACATGCGCGCTGGCACCGAGGCTGCTCTCACCCGCGTGGTCAACGTCTTCGGCGCGGCCAAGCCGCACCACGCCTACCTCTTCACCAACCGTCGCGCCAATCGTATGAAGGTCCTGGTGCATGACGGCATCGGCGTGTGGCTCGCTGCTCGCCGGCTTAACAGTGGCCGGTTCGCCTGGCCCAGAGATACCGGTGGGACATTGGCGCTCACAACGCAGCAGCTCGACGCGCTCGTGCTTGGCCTGCCCTGGCAGCGCCTGGGTGACGCTGGCGTCATCACCCTGCTGTAGCGAGCAATTGCGGCATCCACCGATGGCGCGAGAGCGCTGTCGTCGGCACGATCAATCCCCGTGATCGCTGACGACGCCATCGACAGTCTTGATGCCAGCCAACTGCGTGACATCGTGGGCGCACTGCGCGCCGAGTTGGCGCGCAAGGACAAAGCGCTGCTGTTCAAGCAGACCCTCGTCGACAAGCTCACGCACGAGAACGCGGTCCTCAAGCGACTGAAGTTCGCTGCGCAGAGCGAGGCCTACACGCCCGAGCAGAAGAGCCTGCTCGACGAGACCTTCGACATGGACTTGGCGGCCGTGGCTCGCGAGATCGAAGACGCTGAGCCCGAGCCCAAGAAGCCCAACACAGGCAAGCGCCAGCCCAAGCGCGCGCCGCTGCCGGCGCATCTGCCGCGTCAGGACGTGCATCACGAGCCCGCCAGCACCACGTGCAAGTGCGGCTGCACGATGAAGCGCATCGGTGAGGACGTCAGCGAGAAGTTGGACTACGCCCCCGGCGTCTTCACGGTGGAGCGTCACGTCCGGGGTAAATGGGTCTGCGCCGAGTGCGAGACGCTGGTCCAGGCGCCGATGGACCCGCACATCATCGACAAGGGCATCCCGACGACACGGCTGCTCGCCCAGGTGCTGGTGGCCAAGTACCTCGACCACCTCCCGCTGTACCGCCAGGAAGCCATCTTCGAGCGCGCCGGCATGGCCATCGCACGCTCGACGCTCGCGCAGTGGGTCGGCGAGTGCGGCGTGCAGCTGCAGCCCCTCGTGGACGCGCTGACGGCAGAGCTGCTGAAGGCCCCGGTGTTGCACGCCGACGAGACACCCGTCCCGATGCTCAAGCCTGGCAAGGGCAAGACGCACCGGGCCTACATGTGGAGCTGGTGCACGACCCAGTTCCACGAGTTCAGAGCGGTGGTCTTCAACTTCGCGGAGACCCGTGGTGGTCAGAACGCGCGGGACTTCCTCAAACTCGGCACCGCCGCTGGCTGGAAGGGCAGCCTGATCGTCGACGACTTCAGTGGGTACAAGCAGTGCTTCGACATGGGCGTGACCGAAGTTGGCTGCATGGCCCACGCCCGACGCAAGTTCCATGAGCTCTGGGCCAACCACCAGAGCAAGGTGGGCGAGCAGGCGCTGAAGTTCTTCCAGGCGCTGTACGACATCGAGCGCGACGCCGCAGATCTGGACACTGAAGGCCGACGATCTCTTCGACTTGAGAGAGCCAAGCCCGTCGCCGACGCGCTCAAACAATGGCTCGACGAGCACCGGCAGAAGGTGCCAGACGGCTCGGCGACCGCCAAGGCCATCGACTACAGCCGACGACGCTGGGATGCGCTAACGCGCTACCTGGGCGACGGGCGCCTGCCGATCGATAACAACTGGGTAGAAAACCAAATCAGACCGATTGCGCTTGGCAGGTCGAACTGGCTCTTCGCCGGCAGCCTGCGCGCCGGCAAGCGGGCCGCCGCCATCATGAGCCTGCTGCACTCGGCACGCATCAACGGGCACGACCCGTATGCATATCTTCGCGACGTCCTGGAGCGACTGCCGCTGCAGCCGGCCAGCCGGATCGACGAGCTGCTGCCGCACCGCTGGTCGTCGCAGGGCTGAACTCAAGCTGCCGCCCGGCAAGCCAAATCCCATCCTCGGTGTCAGGGGCTGGGAATGCGCACCGTGCTCCGGAGTGCAACCGTCAAGGTGTGTTCACCGCCCGCTTAC
>NZ_JBYSZK010000040.1:0-2124 GCF_058787015.1 Roseateles sp. FW305-36
TCGTCGGTCACGCGGACAAGCAGGCCGATGGCGTTCTTCTCGTCGACACGCTGCTGACCCTTGTCGTTGATGAGGGTGGTGCTCAGGCCGGCGTAGTTGTAGCGCGTGGAGCTGATGGTGCGGCTGCCGTAGTTGGCGTAGCCGAAGCTGCCACCATCACGGTTGAAGCTGTAGCCGCTGCCGCCCAGGCCGTTGGGGTCGGCGGTGAAGAGCACCGTCGGGCGGCCGAGGACGTCATAGCGCGTGAGGGTCACGCCGACGTCCTGGGATCCCGTGGCTGTGCTGGAGCCCGTGGCCAGGAAGTAGGGCTGCGTCTCCATGAGCTTGGAGCCCTGGGCGCTGTAGACAGTGTCCTTGACGATGAGGCTGGCTGCCAGGTTCGCGGGCTGGCTCGGACCGTCGAAGCTCTCTGTGACGCTGCGGATCTCGCGGCCCAACCGGTCCACGTAGACGCGGCTGTAGGGGCCCATCTTGGCGTCGGCCGTGTCGCGCGGCTCGCTGTGCACATAACTCACCGCATCCGCGGGCGCTGCGGCAGGCACGCTGGTGTCGCAACCAGCGGTGTTGCTCGTGAGGTCACTGACGCGGCCGACGATGTAGCAATAGCGATAGATGGTGGAGGTGCTATCGGGACCGGTCACGCGGGTCTTGCGGCCGAAGTCGTCCAGGGTCGTGCTGGCGACCAGGCCGCCAGCACTCGTGCTCTTGGTGATGGCGCCGAAGCGCGGGTCGTATTCGAACTTGTCGATATGCCCCAGCGCGTTGGTGGTGCTGAACGGGAACAAGCCCTTGGGCAAGTAGAAGGTCACCCCGTTGATGGTGGCGGCGGGGGATACGGCAGGGGCATATTCAGCGCTGGCCGTGCGGGTCGCGAACTGCTGGCGCGTGGGGATGGCACCTGCGCAGTTGGCGACCGTGGTGCTGTTCTTGTTGCCGTAGGCGTCGTAGCCGTAGGTAGTGACGGCGCACAGCGCCGGGTTGTCGGGCTCGACGGTCTCGGTGGCCACGCGCCCGACCGCGTCGTAGGTGTAGCTGACGCTGCGGCCATAGCTGTAGGGGTTGGCAGGGGTCTGCGCTTGGGCCGGCAGCCCCAGCGTTAGGGCCAACACGGCAAGACCGGCATTCAGGCAGGCCGACCTGTCGCTTGCACGGCGCTTCCCGCGCTTCAGCGTCTCTATGCGCATATCACTCACTCCCTGCTTCAGTCGCAGACCGAGCCTGTGCGCTCGATCTGGCTTTGTTGGTTGTTTTTGCGAGGCCCTCGCCTCGTCACTGGCCCGTAGTGGCGCTGGCCTTGGGTTGATTGCCCGCCGTCGTCGGGATGGCACTCAGGCTGTTGGGCACGGTGGAACTCGTGGTGCTCTTCTGCACACGGCCGACCTTCCAGTTCTCCCCACTGATGTCGTCAGGGAAGTACAGGTAGCCGGTTTGCTTGCTGAAGTTCTCGGTGCCGGCCGGGCCGTTGCCTTGGGTCTGCACGAGCACGCTGGAGAGGTAGCCACCCACATAGCTCTGCGTGGTCGTCGTGGTGGGCGTGGCATAACCCGCCAGGTCCACGCCGCTTTGCACGCTCTTGAAGAGATAAGGGCGCTGCAGCTTGCTGCTCACCGGGCACGGTGCGCTGAAGCTGGCGCTGTTCTCGGCACCGGCCGCGGCATAGGTGTCGCAGTAAGTGCTTTCGACGCGGCTCAGCAGCGTGCCGGTCTGCGGCGCGTTCATGGCGCTCAAGGGACCCTGGTAAGTCTCCGACACCGCCACCGAGCCGATGTAGGGGTGCTTTTGAACCAGTTGCTTGACGCTGGTCAGCTTGCTCGTGCCGTCAGGCGCATCCGCTTGTTGGCGGATCTCGCGGAAGCCCAGGAAGCCTCGGCCGTTGATCTCAACCTTGGAGCCTGCATAGCCGAAGCGGGTCTGCACGGTGGCCGTGCCCACGCCCGAGTCCGTCGTGACGCTGGACACGACGTTCATGCTCGGCGTGAAGTCCAGCACCGGGTAGACACCGGCTTTGGCAGTGCCCATGTCGCTGGCGAACACCGACGAGTTGCTCAGGTTCGTGTAGCCAATCGTGGTCTTGGCGCCAGTCGAGCTCGTCACTGAAACCAGCTGGTCCGGCGGCATAGGGTC
>NZ_JBYSZK010000041.1:0-2003 GCF_058787015.1 Roseateles sp. FW305-36
GCTGTCTCCAGCAGGTGATGAAAGAGGATGCCCTCTTGCAGTGGGGCCAGCGGGTAGATGTCCTGGACGTTGGCAACTCCACCTGGCACTTGAGACACCAGTTGATCGATCTGCGCCTGCGTGAGTTCGACCAGCGGCAACAGCTCAGGCGTTACCCGCAGGCAGTCGATAGGAATCAGGTTGGCAGGAATCGCGCTCTGCGCTGTCGCGCGGGCCGTCTTGGCGGCCAGCGCAGCCAGGGTGGTGCCTCCAAAAAGATCACTGACCGCCACCTGCAGACCAACAGCGCGCAACCGTGCCATGACGGTCACAGCAAGGAGCGAGTGCCCGCCGAGCTTGAAGAAGTCGTCTTGGCGCCCGACACGCTCCACCTTGAGCACTTGTGCCCAGACGTCAGCAATGGCCTCTTCGATGGGCCCCTGGGGGGCTTCGTAGCTGCTGCGCGCGTAGGCCGCATCGTCAGGTGCGGGCAGCGCCCTGCGGTCGAGCTTGCCGTTGGAGCTCAACGGAAGGCTTTGCAACACTACGAACGCAGAAGGGAGCATGTGCTCCGGCAGGAGATTGCGAAGGAATTCACGGAACTGATTCGCCAAATCAGTGGACTGAGCGACCAGTCGAGGATTGCTCGTGAGCTGAGTACGAGCAGGCCATCCCTCCTTCTTCACAACTTCAATAAAGCTTCGCTTCTTCCCGTCTCGCGTAACGATGGCATGACAAGCATCCGGCGAAACAGAAGGAAACCAAGCAAGTTCCACGTGAAGTCCACGCCGCACCAGGTCGGAAAAGCACTGTGCGCTTGTACGTTTGGTCGTCGCCTCTGGCATGCAAAGCTGATGCAACTCCTCTTGTGACGTCAGCTCTTCGCCTTTCAATCGCGAAACTGCAGATAGTTCGCGTGACAGCTGGCTGTTCTCAACGTACTCAAGCCCGATTGCGCCGCGCTCATCAACCATATGCACAACGCGCTCAACATCGATCAGCCCCCCCTGTAGATCCACCCACGTCACGGCGGGCTCGATCGCTTCGCGGCGGCGAAGTGTGAGCACCACGTCGTAGCGATACATCGTCATTTCGTTCGGGTGTTCCCCAAACTTTGGCGAAATGCGGACTTGCGTGATCTCTGGGTGCTGGGTCTGCAACTGGTAAAACCAAAGAGGATCGACCAGCAATTCCTTCTCGTTGCGGACTCGATGGGACACTCGCTTCCAGAGCGCGTCAGGCGTTACGGAGCCCTCAGCGCGAAATCGCTCTACCGAAAAATGAAAGGCTTCGGCCAGCGAGAAGTTACGAACATCACCGACAAAGATGGACCCTTCACCTTCGATTCGGCCAATCGCCTTTGCTATGACGTCGTGCAGATACTCCACTGACGGGAAGTACTGAACAACAGAATTCAGGATGACGGTATCGAACTGCTCATTGAGCAGATCAATCCGGTGAGCGGGCTCATTTAGCACCTGGGCTGATTTGCACAAGTGTTCGTCATCGCGGATACGACTTGCAAGCAGTTCGGCCGTTCGCGGAGACAGTTCAAGGCCAACATAGCGCTCGCAGTCGCGCGCAACGTTGAGAAGAATCATCCCGGTTCCGCACCCTACCTCCAGCACGCGCCGGGGCTCGCAACGACGAATTCGATACAGCGCGTTGTCCAGCCATTCCTTCATTTCTATGGATGGCACAGGAGTCCGCGTGTAGCTGCTGTTCCAACCGCGGTGATCGAATGCGCCTTGTTCAGTCACCAAACCAATGGCATCGGTTTGATGAGAGTCGAAAACAGGCGCCCAGGCATCGACCAAGCTCTCCACGAGATTCGTGTTCGTCTCAACTTGAGGAACAACATAGGCAATCAAGCGCCCACTGCCGGACGAATCCTTGTCGGCAACGACGACACATTGCTCGACATCGTCTTTCGCGGAAAGCCTCGCTTCGATCTCTCCGAGTTCGATGCGGAACCCTCGGATCTTGACCTGGAAGTCATTGCGACCCAGGTACTCGATGGCCCC
>NZ_JBYSZK010000042.1:0-1979 GCF_058787015.1 Roseateles sp. FW305-36
AGAGCATCACACGCCCTTCGGCACCGTGCAGAAGTTCATCTACTGCCTGTGCCGCAAGGAGCCGAGCTGATCGTCGGTGCTTTCCAGCGATGAGGCAGCAGCTCGTCGATCCGGCTGGCGGGCTGCGTCGGCAGTCGCTCCAGCACATCACACAAGTACGCATAGGGGTCAAGCGCATTGAGCTTTGCCGAGTGGATCAGGCTCATCACGGCCGCTGCCCGCTTGCCCGCGCGCGAACTGCCGGCGAACAGCCAGTTCTGCCGCCCCAGCGCGATGGGCCGGATGCGGTTTTCCACCCAGTTGTTGTCGATGGGCAGATCGCCGTCGTCGAGGTAGCGTGTCAGCGCCGCCCAGCGCTTGAGGCTGTAGTCGATGGCCCTGGCCGTGGCTGAGCCATCCGGCACACGCTGGCGCTGTTGCCGCAGCCACTGGTTCAGGGCATCGGCCAGCGGCCGGGCGGCTCGGCGGGCTTCAAGCCGAGTCGTGCTGTCGGCGTTGGCGGTGGTTCGCTCGACCTCGTAGAGCTGGCCGAAGAACTTCAGCGCCAGCTCGCCGACCTGGCTGCCGTGGTTGGCCCAGAGTTCATGGAACTTACGCCGGGCGTGCGCCATGCAGCCGACCTCGGTCACCCCCAGCTCGAAGCAAGCCTTGTAGCCGGCGAAGTCGTCACAGACGAGCTTGCCTTGCCAAGCTGGCTTGCCCGGCGTTCCCGGCAAGCCGAGGAAGTCACGGGCGTGCTGGCCACCACGGCTGTCGGCGAAGTCGAAGACGACGGCCTGCAACGTGCTGAACTGCGTGCTGCAGTAGCTCCAGAGGTAGGCCCGATGGGTCTTGCCATCGCGCTGCCCGGCGGGCTTGAGCATGGCCACCGGCGTCTCGTCAGCGTGCAACACCGGCTGGCGCAGCAGCTCGGCGGTCAGCGCGTCAACGAGGGGCTGCAGTTGCACGCCGCACTCGCCGACCCACTGCGCCAGCGTGGAGCGCGAGATGGCGTGGCCGGCACGCTCGAAGATGGCCTCCTGCCGGTACAGCGGCAGGTGGTCCAGGTACTTGGCCACGAGCACCTGGGCCAGCAGGCCTGTCGTCGGCAGGCCCTTGTCGATGATGTGTGGCGCGACCGGCGCCTGCACGATGCGCTCGCAGCACTTGCACACCCACTTGCCGCGGATGTGGCGCTCCACCGTGAAGACGCCCGGCTGGTAGTCCAGCTTCTCGGCCACGTCCTCGCCGATGCGCTGCATGGCCTGGCCGCAACCGCAGGTGGTGTTCTCGGGCTCGTGGCACACGTCGCGACGCGGCAGATGCGCCGGCAGCTTCTCACGCCGAGGCTGCTGCCGCTCGCCCGCGGCGCGTCCTGGTTGCAGCGCCTCAATCTCGGCGGCCACCGCCGCCAGGTCGCTGTCCAACGTCTCGTCCAGCAAGCTCTTCTGCTCGGCGCTGAAGCGCTCGCTCTGCGCGGCGAACTTCAGCCGCTTGAGGATGGCGTTCTCGTGGGTGAGCTTGTCGATGACGGCCTGTTTGAACGCCGCTTCGGCGCGTGCAGACCGCAGGGCGTCGCGCAGTTGCTGGGCATCGAGCGTGTCGAGGTCGTCGGCAATCACGAGACGTGATGCTGCTAGCCCCAGGGCATGCTGCCCATCGGCAGATGCCGCAATGGACGCGGTGCTACAGCAGCGTGATGACGCCGGCCTCGCCGACGTGCTGCCAAGGCAGGCCCAGCACCAGGGCGTCGAACTGAGTGCGGCTCAGGCTCAACGTGCCAGACACGTCACGGGGCCAGACGAAGCGGCCGGCGTTTAGGCGGCGGGCCGCCAGCCACACGCCGATGCCGTCATGCACGAGCACCTTCATGCGGTTGGCCCGGCGGTTGGCGAACAAGTAGGCGTGGTGAGGGCGCGCTGCGCCGAACACAGCCACGACGCGCCGAAGGGCAGCCTCGGTGCCGGCCCGCATGTCCAGCGGCTCGACCGCCAGCCACA
>NZ_JBYSZK010000043.1:0-1971 GCF_058787015.1 Roseateles sp. FW305-36
TGGGGGTGAGGCCGGACGACCGGGTGGCGATCTGTGTGGAGCGCAGCCTGGAGATGGTGGTGGGGCTGGTGGGGATTCTGAAATCGGGAGCGGCGTATGTGCCGCTGGACCCGAGCTACCCGCAGGAGCGGCTGGTGTACATGGTGCAGGACAGCGCACCGAAGGCAATCCTGAGCCATGCACAAGTGGATGAGCGGCTGCTGGAGCGGCTGGTGCAGGCTCAGGCTGAGCTTGTTGTCGTGCGGTTGGACGCCGATGCACAAGTCTGGACAGGCTCAGAAGCTGAGCGGCGCAACCCTGACGCGCGCGAACTGGGGCTGAGCGCGAAGCACCTGGCGTATGTGATCTACACCTCCGGCTCGACGGGCATGCCCAAGGGCACGTTGATCGAGCACTCCAACGCGAGCAATTTTCTGCGCTGGACTCGTTCTAGTTTTTCAGAAGAGCAGCTTCAGAACACTTTATTTGCAACTTCAATCAATTTCGATCTGCATGTTTTTGAACTCCATGGAGCTTTGAGCGTTGGGGCTTCCGTCGTTCTCAGCGTAGACGTCCTTCACGATGTTCGGCCTGAGTCGCCGCTGACTCTTGTCAATACCGTACCTTCAACCATGCAGACCCTGGTGGATTTGCGGCGAGTACCTGGGACGGTTAACAGCGTCAATCTGGCAGGCGAGCCGCTCAAACAGTCGCTGGTGGAGCAGATCTTTTCACTGACGACTGTCTCTCAGGTTTCCAATCTCTATGGCCCCTCTGAGACCACGACCTACAGCACCTGGGTTTGCATGTCGCGCGACTTGGGCTTTGATCGCAGCATTGGCCGGCCGATCGCCAACACGCAGATCTACCTGCTGGACGAGCACCGTCAGCCGGTGCCGCTGGGAGCGGTGGGAGAGATCTACATCGGAGGAGCGGGTGTGGCGCGGGGGTACCTCAACCGTCCCGAGCTGACGGCCGAGCGCTTCTTGGTGGACCCGTTCAGTGCCAAGGCTGGGGCACGGATGTACAAGACCGGGGACCTGGGGCGCTACCGCGCCGACGGGGCCATCGAGTACCTGGGTCGCAATGACTTCCAGGTCAAGATCCGAGGGTTCCGCATCGAGCTCGGAGAGATCGAGGCGAAGCTGGGGCAGTGTGCCGGGGTGCGCGAAGCGGTGGTGCTGGCGCGTGAGCAAGGCGATGGCCACAAGCAGCTGGTGGGCTACGTCACGGCGCAAGAAGACGCGGCGCTGGATCTGGAGGCGATCCGCTCGGAGCTGCAAGCGGGGCTGCCGGAGTACATGGTGCCTGCGGCCTTCGTGCGGCTGCAGAGCCTGCCGTTGACGCCCAACGGCAAGCTGGACCGCAAGGCGCTACCCGCGCCCGACGACGAGGCGTACGCACGCAGCAGCTACGAGGCGCCCCAGGGCCCCATCGAAGAGGCCATCGCGGCCATCTGGGCACAAGTGCTCAAGGTGGAGCGCGTCGGGCGCCAGGACGACTTCTTCAAGCTCGGTGGGCACTCGCTGCTGGCGGTCACGGCCATGGCACGGCTGCGCGCCGCTGGTCTGCAGGTGGATGTCAGGGATCTTTTTGTCGGCAATACCCTGGCCACGCTGGCGACCTCAACGATCAAGACCAAGACGGTACGAGTATGACGAACGAGAGCGCATTGCTGGCACGTTTGAAGGCGCTAAAGATTAGCGTTTCGATTGAAGATGGCGATCTAGTCCTTGCGGGGGATGAAAGTCATTTGAATGACGAGCATCTCTTGCAGCAGATTCGGAGTTTCAAGCCCGCTCTATTGGAAATCCTGTCTTCTCCAGACCATGGCGTTTCGTCCTTCGGTGCTCCACCCAATCTGATTCCTGTGGACTGCCAGCGGGTGACGCCGGAGCTGTTGCCGCTGGTCGAGCTCACGCAGGCGCAGATCGATCAGTTGATGTCTCAAGTGCCAGGTGGAGTTGCCAACGTCCAGGACATCTACCCGCT
>NZ_JBYSZK010000044.1:0-1689 GCF_058787015.1 Roseateles sp. FW305-36
GAGGCTGTGTGAAAACCCTCCTGTGATTGCGCGCGCCGCTGCCTAGATTGTGGGAACGCCACAGCATGGGCTGCCGCATGAAGCGATTCATCGAGGGAGACGACCGACACCAGGTCACGCTGCTGCCGGAGTGCTTGGACGACTTCATTGCAGAAGACAACACCGTTCGTATCGTGGACGTCTTCATCGATGAGCTGGACCTGGCGGCCCTGGGCTTCGACGGCGCGAGCCCGGCCGCGACGGGCCGCCCCTCGTATCACCCGTCGGTGCTGTTGAAGCTGTACCTGTATGGTTATCTCAATCGCATCCAATCCAGCCGGCGCCTGGAGCGCGAGTGCCAGCGCAATGTGGAGCTGATGTGGCTGACCGGCCGGCTGGCCCCCGACTTCAAGACCATCGCGGACTTCCGCCGCGACAACGGCAAAGGCATCCGCAACGTCTGCCGTCGCTTCGTGATGCTGTGCCGCGAGTTGAAGCTGTTCACCGAAGCCGTCGTGGCCATCGACGGCAGCAAGTTCAAGGCGGTCAACAACCGCGAGCGCAACTACACGCCCGGCAAGATCGAGCGTCGCGAACGGGAGCTGGAGGAGAGCATCCAGCGCTATCTCGACGCGTTGGAGACGGCAGATCGGACCCAGCCCACGGAGATGCAGGCCAAGACCGAACGACTGCAAGGCAAGATCCAGAAGATGCGTCAGCGCATGCAGGATCTGCAGGCCGTCAAGGCGCAACTGGAGACCCTGCCGGATCGGCAACTCTCCCGGACGGACCCCGATGCGCGGGCCATGACCACCTACAGCGCCAAGGGCACGGCCATGGTGGGCTACAACGTGCAGACCGCGGTAGACACCAAGAGCCATCTGATCGTTACCCATGCGGTCACGAACAACGGCAATGACCGGGCACAGCTCAGTGCCATCGCCTTGGCCGCACGTGATGCGATGGGCAAGCGCCGGCTGAAGGTCATTGCAGACCGCGGCTACTACAGCGGTCCAGGCCTCAAGGCTTGTGAGGATGCCGGGGTTGCAGCGCTGGTTCCCAAGCCCATGACGTCCAATGCCAGGGCTGAAGGCCGATTCGACAAGACAGACTTCATCTACATCGCTCGCGCCGACGAGTACCAATGCCCGGCTGGGCAGCGCGCGATACACCGCTTCAGTCGCGAAGAGGACGGCTTGCAGATCCGCATCTACTGGTCGAGCGCCTGTCCTGCTTGCCCGATGAAGGCGCAATGCACGACGAGCGAGTACCGGCGCATCAGGCGGTGGGAGCACGAGGAGGTCATGGACAAGGCACAGCAGCGGCTGGACCGGATGCCGAATGCGATGACGGTACGCAAGAGCACCATTGAACACGTCTTCGGCACCCTCAAGCACTGGATGGGCTGGACGCACTTCCTGATGCGAGGCATCCAGAACGTGGCGACGGAGATGAGCTTGAGCGTGCTGGCGTACAACTTCAAACGCGTCCTCAGCATCCTCGGCTTCGAGCGGACCAAAAAGGCGATGCGGCTGCTGGGCGCATAGACGCCCATTTACTGCTCCCGTAGCCTGCATCTACGGCCCCAAGGGGCGCGCTGCAGTGATCACGACGCCAACGGGCGCGGTCAGTCGGATAGAAGCAAGCGCTCAGGATCAAGAGCGTCATCCGGTTGTGAACAACACATCCGATGCGTTCTCACACAGCCTC
>NZ_JBYSZK010000045.1:0-1503 GCF_058787015.1 Roseateles sp. FW305-36
TCTACAGGGACTTCCCGGTTAATCAACCGGATTGATGTGGGCGGTATTCGATAGTTGCCGTTGCTGTTTTCCTCAAGACCTGAGTTCGGGTTCGATGCAGCGCCACAGAGAACAGACTGCACATCTACAGGCGGCCTTGTTGCACTCGGATTTCGGTGCGGGCCCAGATACCAACCGCTCAGCAGGGCTCCATTCACTCGCCGCCGTCGCCACAACTGGCGCGGCACAGGGTTAGTCGAGCTGGCCTGCTGCCGGTCTGACCTGTGAATTGCATCTTCGAACGCACGTCTACGGGGAAGAACTTGTTGGGTCGCGGGTGGGTTTCAGGCCGGCATCACGGCCGCTGTCGCCGGCACCTCGCCAGGCTTGACCGACACGTAGTTCGGATCGAACTCGCGGCCCTTGGCCAGCAGCGCCCAGACGATGCGTGCGTTCTTGTTGGCCAGCGCCACCACGGCCTTCTGCCAGCCCACGCGGGCGAGCAGTTGCACCAGCCACTGCGAGATCTTGTCCGTGCGCTTGTGCGCCGTCATCACGGCCGACTTGGCGCCCTGGATCAGCAACGTGCGCAGGTAGTCGTCGCCGCGCTTGGTGATGCGCCCGAGTTGCGTCTTGCCGCCGCTGGAGTTCTGCCGGGGCACCAGGCCCAGCCAGGAGCCAAACTGCGCGCCGTCCTTGAACTGCTTGAAGTCGCCGACCGTGGCGACCAGCGCCGATGCGGTCACCGGGCCGATGCCGCTGAGCTGCGCGGCGGCCTTGGCCTGCGCGTCGGTGCGCACATGGGCGGCGATGCGCTCGTCGCAACTGGCGATGTGGCACTCCAACTCGATCCAGTGCAGCCGGGCTTCTTGGACGGCCAGCCGGGCGATGCCGGGCAGCTCGTTGCTGGCGTCTTCCAACACGTCGGCCAGACCTTGGCGAAGCGCCTCGGGGGTTTGCGCGAAGACGATGCCGAACTCGGTGAGCAGGCCACGGATGCGATTGATGCAGGCGGTGCGATCTTCCTTGTAGCCCTCGCGCAGGCGGTGGATGGCCAGCAGGGCCTGCTGGGCCGGGGTCTTCACGGGCACGAAGCGCATGTGTGGCCGGCCGGCGGCCTCGCAGATCGCGGCGGCATCGTTGGCGTCGTTCTTACCGCCCTTGCCGGCCATGCGGTAGGGCGTGACGAAGTGGCCGGCAATGAGCCGTGCATCCAGGCCGTAGCCGCGCAGCTTGCGCGCCCAGTGGTGAGCGCCGCCGCAGGCTTCCATGGCGACGATGCAGCCGGCGGGCAGTTGCACGCACCAGGCGGCAAACTTGTCGGCTGGAAGTGCCTTGGCGGCAACGACACGGCCGGTCGCATCGACAGCGTGGACCTGGATCACGCGCTTGGCCAGATCGACGCCGACTCGGGTAATCTCGTTCATGGGCTTCCCCTTTCACATGGCTGCAGATTGACGATTCGCACCATCAATCTTGGCGCCTCGGCGCCGGGGCCAGAAGGTGGGAAGTCCCTTCGTATTC
>NZ_JBYSZK010000046.1:0-1229 GCF_058787015.1 Roseateles sp. FW305-36
GGCGGATTCAACCAGTCGACGCAACACACTGACCCCTGCTCAGGCAGAAGGAGTGTTGCAAATGAAATACCGGACACGAACGTACTACACGGCCACGCAGAAGGCATTGATGTGGGAGCGTTGGAAAGACGGCTGGACGCTTCATGAGATCGGCAAGCTGTTTGACCGTGGGCACACATCGATCCAGAAGATCCTGTCGGCCAGCGGCGGCATTCGACCGCCCGAGCGCCGCCGCTGCGCAGGTGCGCTGACTCTGGCAGAAAGAGAAGAGATTTCGCGGGCGCTGACAGGTGGCCAATCGATGCGTTCGATTGCTGCCCGACTCGGAAGGGCTCCGTCGACGATCAGCCGGGAGATCGGACGCAACGGCGGCCAGAACGACTATCGCGCGACCCTGGCTGACCAAGCGGCATGGGAGCGCGCTCTTCGCCCCAAGCTCTGCAAATTGACCAAGAACCGGGGTCTGGCCGGGATCGTGGCGGACTTGCTTCGGATGCTGTGGTCACCAGAGCAAATCGCGGGCTGGCTCAAGCATACTTACCCGAACGATCAGCGCCTTCACGTGTCACACGAGACGATCTACCGCAGCCTGTTCATTCAAGCGCGTGGCGCCTTGAAGAAGGAACTGCTGGAGCACCTGCGGCGCACGCGCGGCATGCGCCGCTCTCGCTCCTACACGCAGAAGACTGCGATCCACGGCCAGATCGTCGACGCGGTGTCGATCAGCGAGCGGCCCGCGTCAGCCGAAGACCGGGCGGTGCCTGGTCATTGGGAAGGAGACCTGGTCTTCGGCAGCGGCAACAGCCAGATCGCGACGCTGGTCGAGCGCCAGACGAGATACGTGATGCTGGTGAAGTTGGACGGCAAGGACTCGCAGACGGTCGTGAACGCGCTCATCAAGCATGCTCGCAAGCTGCCGCAGGAACTCTACAAATCCCTCACCTGGGACCGAGGCACCGAGATGCATGGGCACAAGCGATTCACCATGGCCACCGACATCCAGGTCTACTTCTGTGATCCTCAAAGCCCTTGGCAACGGGGCAGCAACGAGAACACCAATGGGTTGCTCAGGCAGTACCTGCCCAAGGGCATCGACATCTCCGGCTACTCGCAGCTACAGCTCAACGCGATCGCCAGACAATTGAATGAGAGGCCGCGCAAGACGCTCGGCTTCCAGACGCCCGCTGAGAGATTCAGCGCATGTGTTGCGATGACCGGTTGAATCCGCC
>NZ_JBYSZK010000047.1:0-1195 GCF_058787015.1 Roseateles sp. FW305-36
TCCCCTTGTATCTTCCCAATTGGACGCTCAGCCGGTGTTGCTGAGAGTCTGCGATGTCGCGGTCGCTGCGCCAAACCTGTTGTCCCCCAGAGCCTGGAGTTCGTCCCCGAGCATGTGGTCAACGCAGCGGCCCGTCTTGTCCAACCGTGTAGCCCGAACAGTTGCCAATCATGAGCATGCATCCGCAAGGTGGGGTAGCGAGCCCGGTTCGTCGCATCAACGTCGGCATCGACGTGGCCAAGCAGCATCTGGATGTCTGCCTGGGCGCCGAGCTGCGACGCGTGGGCAACGATGCCGCAGGACACGACGAGTTGATCGCGATGTGCCGCCAGGCCGACGCTGACCTGGTGCTGCTGGAGGCCAGCGGTGGTTACGAGCGCGCCGTCGTGCTCGCACTGCAGCAGGCCGGCTTTTGCTTGGCTCGCGTCAACCCTCGCCAAGCACGTGACTTCGCCAAGTCCATGGGCGTGCTGGCCAAGACGGATCAGCTCGACGCTCGCGTTTTGCGCGATTTCGCCGACGTGCTGGCGGCTCATCAAGACCGTGCCACTTACGTCACCGCGCTGATCGAGCCGCAAAGGGCTGAGCTGGCTGCGCTGATGACGCGCCGTCGCCAGTTGGTGGACATGCGCGTGGCCGAGGCCCAGCGGCTGCAACAGGCCCACTCCTCCACGGCCGTGCGCAGCATCAAGAAGGTGTTGCGCCTGCTGGATCAGCAAATCGCCCAGCTCGATTCGGACGCTGACGATCACCTGGATCACCACTTCAAGTCTCAGCGCGCCTTGCTGGACAGCGTCAAGGGCGTGGGGCCGGTGACGATCATGACGCTGACGGCGGCGCTGCCTGAGCTGGGCCGGCTGCAGCGCCGCCAGATCACCAAGCTGGTAGGGGTGGCGCCGCTGGCCAATGACTCGGGCACGCGCCAAGGCAAACGCCGCACCTGGGGTGGCCGCGCCGACGTTCGTGCCGTGCTGTACATGGCCACGGTGTCGGCAATCGTTCATAACCCGCCGATCAAGGCCTTCTACGCCCGCCTGATCGCAGCCGGCAAGGCCAAGAAGGTCGCGCTGGTGGCGTGCATGCGAAAGCTGCTGACCGTGCTCAATGCCATCCTGCGCGATCAAGCGACCTGGAATGCCGTCAAGCATCTGCAGTCTCCATCAGAGGCTTGACACCGAACACAGTTGCTCGGGGG
>NZ_JBYSZK010000048.1:0-1108 GCF_058787015.1 Roseateles sp. FW305-36
CACCAAGAGTTGCTAATGGGGACTAGGCTCCTATGCTCCTTGCCGATCTTCAAGATGGCCAGACTGGACGCTCACGCACTGCTTGTCCGGGTCGATCGAAGGTTCAGAGCTTCAAGCGTCGTCGTTGGGCATGTCCATCCATGGATCACCAACGGCCGCCACGCTGAGTTCGTGCCTGCGGCTAGACCACGCGTAAAACACCCCTGCCAGAACGACAGCCAGCCGACCGCTTTTGCGTTCGTGCACGAAGCGTAGACACGGTGAGCCGCTCATCCCAGCCAGTGCCGGCGGGTTTGTCACTGCTGGGTTCCATTTTTCTGGTGTCGCCTTGCCCCTGTACTCGAAGGTGCGGACACCTGTTTTCAAGTCAAGGACTGACCCGTGCAGTGCCAACGCCAAGATAGCCCGGTCGGGTCGTTGGCCTTCTCTGAAATCCAGCGAGGCGTTCTTGGATCCTGGATAGCCAAGCAGCATGAAAGAGTCGGTTGGCTCGAACGCATCGCGCGCCATCTCACGCGGGAAGATCGGCAGACCCGGAACGTGCGTGATGCCTTGCTCGATCAAGGCGTTTGAAGGGATGTCCCATCGCGCCAAGTCCAACGTCGGATGCAAGCTGCGCAGCCCGATGTCACCCAGTTTCACACCGGTGGTGTCGACCGTGATGCGACCGTGAGTGTGATCGAATTCTTCAAGCACGTGCCTGGCTGTGTAGAGCCTTGCCCGCGTGGCGTCAGGTGTAGCCACGAAGAACCCGGTGCCGAGAAGCCGCTCTCTGCCTTCATGATGTTCTTTGGGAAGCAGGAAAGACGTCAGGCAATCTTTGTGAAGCTCCGACACGCTGTGAGCCAAGTTTTGGTCCATAGCAGCTGGATGAAGATCTAACAGCGTTTTCATGCGAGCTTGCGTAGGCGTGTGTCATGGGATGGCCGCCACGAATGTATTGGCGGCTGAATCGCCGTAAGCGTCCTGGCAAGTCATGTTGATGCGCCGAGCCATGCCTAGGATGCTCGTGTCCATCAACGACTTGATGGGTAAGCGTCCGGCCATCCCCTCTTGACTGCGCCGAATCGAGCTCACCGCTACATTGGGTGGATTCGCCGACTCACGG
>NZ_JBYSZK010000049.1:0-1094 GCF_058787015.1 Roseateles sp. FW305-36
CGTGGGCCGCTGCTGCGTGGCTTGCTGCTGCGCCGCGGGCCGCAGTGGCACGAGCTGCACGTGGTGCAGCACCACATCGTTGGGGACGGCTGGTCGATGGGGATCTTCACCCGCGAACTCAGTGCGCTGTATTCGGCCTGCTTGACCGCCCAGAACCCAGACGTTGCGCAACCCTTCCAAGACCCGTTGCCGGCCCTGGCCATCCAGTACGGTGACTACGCCGCCTGGCAGCGCCGCTGGTTCGATGCCAAGGCCTTGCAAGCGCACAGCCGCTATTGGCAGGAGCAATTGATTGGCATCCCGGAGTTGCTGGAGCTGCCGACGGACTTTGCGCGCCCGGCACAGGTGGACCTGCGCGCCGGCATGGTGCCCGTGAACCTGAGCCCCGAACTCAGCCAGTCGCTCAAGGCCTTGAGCCAGGCGCAGGGCTGCACTCTGCACCAGACGCTGCTGGCCGCGTGGGGCGTGGTGCTCTCCAAGCTCAGCGGTCAGCGGGACCTCGTGATCGGCACTCTTAGCGCCAACCGTGACCAGGCGCAGCTGCATGAGCTCATCGGGTTCTTTGTGAACACGCTGCCGCTGCGCCTGCGCTTTGCGGACAACCCCAGCATCGAAGCGCTGCTGCGCCAGGCGCGTCAGGTGGCGATCGAGGCACAGGACCGCCAGCAGCTGCCGTTTGAGCAGATCGTCGAGATCGTCAAACCCACGCGCAGCCTGGCTCACAGCCCCATCTTCCAAGCGATGTTTGCTTGGCAGAACAACGAGGAAGGGGAGCTCGAACTGCCAGGGCTGCGATTGGATATGGCGGGTGAGTTCGAGCCGGTCGCCAAGTACGACATCGACTTGACGCTCGGAGAAGGCCCGGCTGGACAAGGCATCCAGGGGGCACTCATCTATGCAAGCTCGCTCTTCAGCGAGGCCAGCATCCAGCGTCACGTGAACTATCTGCAGCGCGTGCTGGAGGAGTTTGTGAAGGCGCACGCAGGTCAGCAGTTGGCGCAACTGCGCTTTGCGCAACTGGACATTCTGCCGGCGCAAGAGCGAGAGCAGCTGCTTGTAGGTTTCAATCCTGTCTCGCAAGATGCTCCTGGCGG
>NZ_JBYSZK010000050.1:0-1047 GCF_058787015.1 Roseateles sp. FW305-36
TGCATGGTGACGCCGGCGACTGGCCGGCTTGGCGTCTGACATGGTGTCCACCTATTTGCGTTGGTGGACACCATCCTGGCTGCCTCAGCCCGACGGTTCAAGGCGAGTTGGCCGGACGCATACCAATCAATCCCATCTGTGGCTGATGAAACATCCACGGGCCGAAGCACCAGACGGAAAAGTCCAGCTCTTAAGCATGGCGACGGCCTGAGGGTCGAAAAGCTTTTTGGGGCTGGAATCAAGGATTACGACATTGACAACCACGCCGCGCTCAACATCAATGAGCGCCTGCGTCCAGCCGTAAGGAAACGGATCAAATTTCAGCTTTCCAAACGTGCTGAGATCGATGTCTCCTAATTCCGCACACTCAGCAGTTTGAAGCACATTGTTCGTTGGTTCCGGCACAGTAACTGCCTTGGGGGGAGCAGTAGCGCATCCTCCACATAGGGCGGCAAATCCCAGCATAGCAAGAAGCAGAAGTCGCATCACGTTCCTCTTTTTAAATCCGTCTAAGCGTACTATGAATCAAAACTCACGGCTACCCCACGCCGCCCTTAAAGTGTGGGCTCAATATGTGCTCGGGCGCTCATTCATCGGCTCACATTAGATGCTCGGCATGATAGGTCTCCACCTCCACCTTGGCGCGCAACTCCGCACTCTAATCGAGCTACTGGACAATGAACTCGACTGCGCGTACAGGAAAGAAGGCCTCGACTGGCGGCAGCGCTTTACGCCAATGCTGCTTGCTCTCCTCGACGAGCCTGCGCTGACGGTAGGCCAGCTTGCCTCAATGACGAGGGTCAGCCAGCCGGCGGCCTCTCAGACGCTGAAGTTGATGCTTGCGCAGGACTGGATCGCACCTCAAGCGGACCCGAAAGACGCGCGGCGAAGGCTTTATGCGCTGAGCTCCAAGGCGCGCCGCACCCTACCCCTGCTGCAGGCAATTTGGGCATCGCCAACCTGCTTAACCCTCTACAGGGACTTCCCGGTTAATCAACCGGATTGATGTGGGCGGTATTCGATAGTTGCCGTTGCTGTTTTCCTCAA
>NZ_JBYSZK010000051.1:0-1043 GCF_058787015.1 Roseateles sp. FW305-36
TGTGAAGAGTCAACACGTTCTTTCGAGATAGCGAGAGACGTGACATGGGCGGCTTGAGGTCAATGCCGTGATGCGGACGATGCCAGTTGTAGAAGTGGGTCCAGACAGGAAGCGCAGCTTGGCGGTGCTCAGAGGTCTCGTAGACGCGGCCGTAAGCCCATTCGCGCAGCGCTGACTGGATGAAGCGCTCGGCCTTGCCATTAGTCTGTGGTCGATACGCCCGCGTGAACTTCTGAGCGATCCCCAGCTCAAGGCACGTCGCGCCGAACAGGTGCGAGTGGAACGACTTGCCGTTGTCCGTGAGAACTCGCTGGACAGGGATTCGTAATGTGCTGAAGTAGCCTACGGCAGCCCGAAGAAACGACGCCGCGCTCTCCTTTGTTTCGTCCGGATAGACCTGGGTGAAGGCGATGCGGCTGTGGTCATCGACGGCGACAAAGACATGGTCCCAGCCGATGTCGCGGGCTCGCTGCGTTCGGTCACCGGTGATGCGGTGACCGACCTTGTCGAAGCGCCCAAGGCGTTTGATGTCGATATGCAGCAGTTCGCCCGGCGTCTCCCTTTCGTAGCGATGGACGTCCTCCTTGGGCCCCAAGTCACTCAGCCTGGACAGGCCGGCTCGGCGCAGCACGCGGCTGACCGTGGCCTTGGAGACACCCGTGTAGGCGGCAATCCGAGCTTGCAGGAAGAGCTTGCGCCGCAGCTCGACGATGGTCATTGCAAGCCCAGGCTCGATGCTGCGTGGCGACAGTGCTGGTCGCGACGACTTGTCCAGCAGCGCGGCTGCACCTCCTGCCAGGTAACGCGCGTGCCATTTACGAGCGGTGACCGCGCTGACGCCATGATTGGCGGCTGCCTTTGATGCGGGCAAGCCACGCTCGGTGATGTCTTGGACCATCTCCACGCGGCGCAGGTACGTCAATCGGGCATTCTTATGGGTGTTCATCCGGCCTCTGGCTCAGAGTTGACTGGGGGTTTGGCGATTTCCAGTCTCTCAAAACCTCGCCGGGTGAACACCCGCAACAACCTATTGAACCTTCACA
>NZ_JBYSZK010000052.1:0-952 GCF_058787015.1 Roseateles sp. FW305-36
CCGCTGATGCTGGCCACCGGCGCCTGGTTGGCCGCCGTGATCACCACCGTCTGCGTCTTGCTGTTGGTCAGGCCTCCGGCGTCGGTCACTGTCAAGGTCACCGTGTAGCTGCCTGCTGCGCTGTAGCTCTTCGTCGCCGACACCCCACTGGCGCTGGTGCCGTCCCCGAAGGTCCACGCATAGCTGGCGATGGCCCCTTCGGCGTCGGTACTGCCCGCGCCGGAGAAGCTCAGGCTCGCGCCCACCTGCCCGCTCGTCGGGCCGCTGATGGCAGCCACCGGCGCCTGGTTGCCCACGCCTCCCGGCGTCCACGCCTCCACTTCGGCGATGCGCGAGAGATAGTAGGTCGAGCTGGTCACCAGGACCCGGATGCGCGGTGTCGTGATGGGCGCGAAGGTGAACTGCCGCCACACCTTGTTGTTGCCGGTGACATTGCCGCCCGGCACATCCACCCACCCGGTGCCGTTCCAGTACTGGACCTGGAATTGCGTGATGCCGTAGTTGCTGAACGTCATCGTCAGCGTCGGCACTGAGGGCGAATAGGCGTTGTCCTGCAGCGTGAACACGTCGATTTCGCTGATCGTCTGCGTGCCGTTGAAGTCGATCTGCACCCAGTCCGGGTAGACGCCCGAGGTGGCGTCCGCCCACGCGCCACCCGCGCCCCAGTTCAGCCCCAGCCGGTCACCGTTGTTGACCGCGCTGGCGGGATATCGGGCGTCAAATGTGCTGGACGCCGTGGCGACGCCGCCGTTGGCGGCTGCGGCGACATTGACCGCCTGCCCTCCCGTTACCGCCGTGATCACCACGGTCTGCGTCTTGCTGTCGGTCAAGCCTCCGGCGTCGGTCACCGTCAGCGTCACCGTGTAGCTGCCCGCCGCGCCGTAGGTCTTTGTGGCCGACACCCCGCTGGCGCTCGTGCCGTCGCCAAAGGTCCACGCATAGCTGGCGATGG
>NZ_JBYSZK010000053.1:0-932 GCF_058787015.1 Roseateles sp. FW305-36
GCCTGGCGCAGCAGCGCCTGGATGCTGGGGTTGTCCGCAAAGCGCAGGCGCAGCGGCAGCGTGTTCACAAAGAACCCGATGAGCTCGTGCAGCTGCGCCTGGTCACGGTTGGCACTCGGCGTGCCGATCACCAAATCGCGCTGACCGCTGAGCTTGGAGAGCACCACGCCCCACGCGGCCAGCAGCGTCTGGTGCAGGGTGCAGCCCTGCGCCTGGCTCAAGGCCTTGAGCGACTGGCTGAGTTCGGGGCTCAGGTTCACGGGCACCGTACTGGCGCGCAGGTCCGCCTGCGCCGGGCGCGCAAAGTCCGTCGGCAGCTCCAGCAACTCCGGGATGCCGGCCAACTGTTCTTGCCAGTAGCGGCTGTGCGCCTGCAGCGCTTCGGCATCAAACCAGCGACGCTGCCAAGCAGCGTAGTCGCCGTACTGGATGGCCAGCGCGGGCAAAGGGTCCTGGAAGGACTCGAGCCCTTGGGGGCTCAGGAACGCCTCATGTGCCGCGGCATACAGCGCACTGAGCTCCTGCGTGAAGATGGACCAGGACCAGCCGTCTCCAACAATGTGGTGCTGCACCACGTGCAGCTCGTGCCACTGCGGCCCGCGGCGCAGCAGCAAGCCACGCAGCAGCGGCCCACGCGCCAGGTCGAAGGCGCGGTTGTTGTGCTCGCGCACTCGGGCTTGCGCTTGTGCCTCCTGCGCCTCGAGCGTCAGCTCGCACAGATCCACCTCCTCCAGCTCGAACGCCGCACTGGCAGCGTCCTGGATGACCTGCACCGGCTCGGTGCCACGCAGCTCGATGTGGCTGCGCAGCACTTCATGGCGACGCAACAGTTGGTCCAACGCCTGGCGCAGTGCCTGCGGATGAAGTTGCCCATCCAGTCGCAGCCCCATGGGCATGTGATACGCCTGGCTCTGGCCAGGCAGCTGGCACAG
>NZ_JBYSZK010000054.1:0-892 GCF_058787015.1 Roseateles sp. FW305-36
TGTAGCTCAGTCGGTTAGAGCACCGTCTTGATAAGGCGGGGGTCGCTGGTTCGAATCCAGCCAGACCCACCACGGAAATCCCGGGGGATTAGCTCAGCTGGGAGAGCACCTGCTTTGCAAGCAGGGGGTCGTCGGTTCGATCCCGTCATCCTCCACCAGTTTTACTCATTCAGTTGGTAAACCTTAGAGAATAGCAATGTTCGTTGAGGTTTACCAGCTCTTGATCGAAAGATCGGCTGTTGTTCTTTAACAATTTGTAGAGTCGAATCAGCGTTGCTGACGGAAAGTATCTCCTGATACACCGTGCCGTCAGCAATGATTTTGATTGCGTCAAACATAGACTTCAACTAAGCAAGAAATTGATTAGGTATGAAGAACGGCGTAACGCGTGAATACTCAAAAACAGTTTGGATCTGCGGATCTGAATTGAGTCCTTGACGACAGTGCAGTCAGCGCTGTCAAAGTTATAGGGTCAAGTGACTAAGTGCATGTGGTGGATGCCTTGGCGATTACAGGCGACGAAGGACGTGATAGCCTGCGATAAGCTTCGGGGAGCTGGCAAATTAGCTTTGATCCGGAGATTTCCGAATGGGGAAACCCACTCCGCAAGGAGTAACTCTGACTGAATACATAGGTCATTGTGGCGAACCGGGTGAACTGAAACATCTCAGTAGCTCGAGGAAAAGACATCAACCGAGATTCCGAAAGTAGTGGCGAGCGAAATCGGAGTAGCCCTCGCGTTTTAGCAGTTTGTATATCAGAACGGAATGGAAAGTCCGGCCATAGCGGGTGATAGCCCCGTATGAGAAATGCAGATTGTGGAACTAGGCGCGAATAGAGTAGGGCGGGACACGTGAAATCCTGTCTGAATATGGGGGGACCATCCTCCAAG
>NZ_JBYSZK010000055.1:0-869 GCF_058787015.1 Roseateles sp. FW305-36
TAGATCTCTCCCACCGCTCCCAGCGGCACCGGCTGACGGTGCTCGTCCAGCAGGTAGATCTGCGTGTTGGCGATCGGCCGGCCAATGGGAACGTTGTCGAGCGCCTGACTTCCACAACGGTGTGCAGTGGCCCAGACCGTCGTTTCAGTGGGTCCGTAGGCATTGAAAACGGCTATCCGATGGGCCCAACGTGCCGCTAGATGCGGTGGGCAGGCTTCACCGGCCATGATGAGGTGACTCAATGGCAAGTCACAGTCATCAGGCAAGAGCGCCACCAACGCTGAAGGCAGCGTGACGTGGCTGACTGAGTGTTGCCGCAGCACACTCAGCACGCCCTCCGGAGATTTGAGTTTGGCGCTGGGCGCCAGCACTAGACTGGCGCCATGGACCAAGGCCATACATAACTCAAAAACGCTGGCATCGAACCCTGGCGAGGCGAACTGAAGAATCTTGTGACCTGGACCCGCCTGAAACAGTTCATGCTGGGCCCAATGTAGATTGCTCAAGCCCTGGTGATGATTGACCACCCCCTTGGGCATGCCCGTCGAGCCGGATGTGTAGATCACATACGCCAGGTGCTTCGCGCTCAGCCCCAGTTCACGCGCATCAGGGTTGCGCCGCTCAGCTTCTGAGCCAGCCCAGACTTGCGCATCGGCGTCCAACCGCAGCAGCACCGCCCCCGCCTTGCCTTCCGCGGTAGCTTGCACCAGCCGTTCCAAGAGTCCAGCCTGCACCTGCCCGTGGCTCAGGATCGCCTTCGGTGCACTGTCCTGCACCATGTACACCAGTCGCTCCTGCGGGTAGCTCGGGTCCAGCGGCACATACGCCGCTCCCGATTTCAAAATCCCCACCAGCCCCACCACCATCTC
>NZ_JBYSZK010000056.1:0-840 GCF_058787015.1 Roseateles sp. FW305-36
CCAGGTGGCGTTGCCAACGTCCAGGACATCTACCCGCTGGCCCCACTGCAAGAGGGCATCCTCTTTCATCACCTGCTAGAGACAGAGGGTGACGTGTACATCTCGCCCTCGGTGTTGGAGTTTGACAGTCGTGAGCGGCTGGACCGCTTCGTGGGCGCCTACAACGCGGTGATCCGGCGTCATGATGTGCTGCGTACGGCGGTGCACTGGCAAGGACTGCCCGAGCCGGTGCAACTGGTGCAGCGTGAGGCGGTGCTGAGTGTGCACGAGGAGGTGCTGGACGCTGCCAGCACGCTGAGCGGTTCAGAGCAGCTGCTGGCGCGCTTTGATCCGCACCGCTATCGCATGGACCTGCGCCGGGCACCGCTGCTGGAGCTGCATGCAGCCCAGGATCCTAAGACGGAAAGCTGGCTTTTGCTCATGCTCAGTCACCACCTTGTGATGGAGCACGAGTCGCTGGAAGTGCTGATGGAGGAGGTCCAGGCAGTCTTGCAAAATCAGGCTCACACCCTGCCTGCGCCGATGCCCTTCCGCGGATTCGTTGCGCAAGCCCGCCGCGGTTTGAGTCAAGGCGAGCACGAAGCCTTCTTCAACACCCTCTTGGGTGATGTGACCGAGCCTACGCTGCCGTACGGGCTTAAAGATGTACGGGGTACCGGCATTGGTGTTCGGGAGTGCCGCCAGAGCCTGCCCGCGGAGCTGAGTCAGCGCATCCGCGCGCAGATGCGACGCGAGGGTGTGAGCGCGGCGAGTCTCTTCCACTTGGCGTGGGCGCAAGTGCTGGCCAAGCTCAGTGGGCGCGAGGACGTGGTGTTCGGCACGCTGCTGCTGGGGCGCATG
>NZ_JBYSZK010000057.1:0-825 GCF_058787015.1 Roseateles sp. FW305-36
TGGTGGGGCTGGTGGGGATTCTGAAATCGGGAGCGGCGTATGTGCCGCTGGACCCGAGCTACCCGCAGGACCGGCTGACTGCGATGTTGGCGGATTGTGAGCCGGTCGTCGTACTCAACCTCAGCAGCGGTTCTGCGGTCCGCTTTGATGACGCGTTCTGTTTGCGTTTGGACGACCCTTGCTTTGAGACGCTGCCCGCACACAACCCACAAGTACCGGGACTACGCTCTACTGATCTCGCTTATCTGATTTACACCTCGGGTTCGACAGGGCGCCCAAACGGTGTGATGGTTGAGCATCGCAATGTATTGCGATTGGTCATCGGATCTGCTTATGCACCAATCGGACCGTCAGATTGCATTGCGCACTGTGCAAGCCCCTCCTTCGATGCAAGCACCTGGGAACTTTGGAGCGCGCTGCTACATGGCGCCAGGGTGTTGGTGGTGCCACAGGCCGAGTTGCTCGATCCGCCGCGGTTTAACGATTCGCTCATTGAAGGCGGTGTCAGCGCGCTGTGGTTGACAGCTGGCCTCTATGCGCAATACGCCGATGCGCTCGCTCCTGCCTTTTCGCGCCTGCGCCACTTGCTGGTGGGCGGGGACATCCTAGATGTCCCCACAGTGCGTAAGACATTGAAGCTATCTCATCCGCCGCAACGCTTGGTTAATGGATACGGGCCCACCGAAACCACCACCTTTGCGGCCACTCACGAGATCTACCTCGAGAACACGCTAGGTCATAGCATTCCCATTGGCCGGCCGATCGCCAACACGCAGATCTACCTGCTGGACGAGCACCGTCAGCCGGTGCCGCTGGGGGCGGTGG
>NZ_JBYSZK010000058.1:0-775 GCF_058787015.1 Roseateles sp. FW305-36
TGCAGGCTCAGGCTGAGCTTGTTGTCGTGCGGTTGGACGCCGATGCGCAAGTCTGGACAGGCTCAGAAGCTGAGCGGTGCAACCCTGACGCGCGTGAACTGGGGCTGAGCGCGATGCACCTGGCGTATGTGATCTACACCTCCGGCTCGACGGGCATGCCCAAGGGGGTGATGGTTGAGCACATCCAACTGGCCAACCTTAGCCATGCGCAAGCAGCAAAGTTTGCAGCGCAAGGCTGCAAAACCATCCTGCAGTTCGCCAGTCTGAATTTCGACATGTCAGTCGAAGAAATATTCCCAACTCTGCAATTGGGCGGGCGCCTGATTTTGCGCTCTGCTGACCTGTTAGCGCCAGAGCGGAGATTTATCACGTTGATTGAAGACTTTCAAATCGATGCGCTAAATCTGCCTACAGCCTTTTGGAGCGAGTGGGTTCGACAAATCGAGGAAGGCCTCGCGAGCGTCCCGCCATCTGTAAGTCTGGTTAGCGTGGGCGGAGAGGAGGCTCGTATGGAGCAACTTCGTCTATGGCTCAAACACAGTGATTGCGCATGGATGAATGCCTACGGACCAACCGAAGCGACTGTCAACGCCAGCTATTACGAAGCGCAGGCCCAATCTTTAGCAGAAAGGATTCCTATCGGTCGCCCGATCGCCAACACGCAGATCTACCTGCTGGACGAGCACTGTCAGCCGGTACCGCTGGGAGCGGTGGGAGAGATCTACATCGGAGGAGCGGGTGTGGCGCGGGGGTACCTCAACCGTCCCGAGCTGAC
>NZ_JBYSZK010000059.1:0-734 GCF_058787015.1 Roseateles sp. FW305-36
ACCGCTCCCAGCGGCACCGGCTGACGGTGCTCGTCCAGCAGGTAGATCTGCGTGTTGGCGATCGGGTGACCGATGGGAATCGTGCTTGCCTGCGTGCTCTCACGCTCACACGGCCAAGCCGTCACATCAATGGCAGCTTCGGTGGGACCGTACAAGTTGTGCAAGGCCACAGTGGGGAAGCGGCTATGAAACGCTTCGACTTGGGCAACACTCAAGGCTTCGCCACTGCAAAACACCTGGCGCAAATCCGGTGCATGCAACGCATGTCCTTCAATGCCCGCCATGAAGCCTTGCAGCATGGACGGCACGAAGTGCAGCGTGCTGATCTTGGCTTGTTGGATCAACTCAGCCAGGTACAGCGGATCCTTGTGGCCTTGGGGCCGGGCCATCACGATCTGTGCGCCGTACATCAAAGGCCAGAAGAACTCCCACACCGACACGTCGAAGCTGAAAGGCGTCTTCTGCAGCACCCGGTCCTCTGGGCTCAGCGCATAGGCCTCTTGCATCCACACCAGGCGATTGACGACTCCTGCATGCTCGTTCATGGCCCCCTTGGGCATGCCCGTCGAGCCGGAGGTGTAGATCACATACGCCAGGTGCTTCGCGCTCAGCCCCAGTTCGCGCGCGTCAGGGTTGCGCCGCTCAGCTTCTGAGCCTGTCCAGACTTGTGCATCGGCGTCCAACCGCACGACAACAAGCTCAGCCTGAGCCTGCACCAGCCGCTCCAGCAGCCG
>NZ_JBYSZK010000060.1:0-650 GCF_058787015.1 Roseateles sp. FW305-36
GTAAGCGTCCGGCCATCCCCTCTTGACTGCGCCGAATCGAGCTCACCGCTACATTGGGTGGATTCGCCGACTCACGGCATATCCGGTTCATGAGGCTCAGATGCAATCCAAGGAACATTGGGAGCAGGTCTATACGACGAAGTCCGAGAACGGCGTCAGCTGGTTCCAGGAGCACGCGCGTCAATCGGTCGAGCTCATCGCGCGCACGCGGGTGTCCAAGGAGGCGAGCATCATCGACGTCGGCGGGGGCGCTTCAACTTTGGTCGACGATCTGCTGGCCAATGGCTACCAGCATGTCACGGTCCTGGACCTGTCGGAGGCCGCGCTGGCTGCATCGCGTGCACGGCTTTGCGAGCGAGCATCCGGTGTGAGTTGGCTCACTGGCGACATCACGAAGGTCGAGCTTCCGCGCCATGCCTACGATGTCTGGCACGATCGCGCCGTCTTCCACTTCCTCACGACTCGCGAAGAGCGCGAGGCCTACGTCAACGCGGTCATGCGCGCAGTCAAGCCCGGCGGCCACGTCATCGTGGCGACGTTCGCCGAGGACGGCCCGGAGAAGTGCAGCGGGTTGCCCGTGATGCGCTACAGCGCCGATGGCCTGCATGCGGAGTTCGGCGCTCCGTTCACGCTGCTGCAGCAGGAGCGCG
>NZ_JBYSZK010000061.1:0-637 GCF_058787015.1 Roseateles sp. FW305-36
TCAGAAGCTGAGCGGCGCAACCCTGACGCGCGCGAACTGGGGCTGAGCGCGAAGCACCTGGCGTATGTGATCTACACATCCGGCTCGACGGGCATGCCCAAGGGCGTGATGGTCGGACACGCCGGGGTGGTGAATATGGTTGATGCGGTCAGGCAGCAAAGTGGCTTGCTTTCTCACGACCGTTTTCTTCAATTCGTCTCGCTGGCTTTTGACGTGTGTGCGGAAGAGGTCTTGACTCCGCTGAGCTTTGGAGCGGCGGTCGTACTTCGTGGCGATCATTGGGTAGATTGCGCACCAGCCTTTTGGTCTTTGTGTCAGCAGTTCGGTATCACGATTGCGGCCTTGCCGGTCAAATTTTGGGAACAACTGCTCAATGAGGCGCCTGCAGACATTCCCAACGCGTTGCGTTGCTTGTTCGTCGGCGGTGAGGCAGCCTCTCCTGGAAGCATGCAGCAATGGTTCAGTCGTTCTGGCTATAAGCCCCAGCTGCTGAACGCATACGGTCCCACGGAAGCCACGGTCAATGCGACCGCTCACGTCTGCGATCCTGTCGACGCAAAGAGCCTGCCCATCGGCCGGCCGATCGCCAACACGCAGATCTACCTGCTGGACGAGCACCGTCAGCCGGTGCCGCTGG
>NZ_JBYSZK010000062.1:0-583 GCF_058787015.1 Roseateles sp. FW305-36
TGCGGATGAAGTTGCCCATCCAGTCGCAGCCCCATGGGCATGTGATACGCCTGGCTCTGGCCAGGCAGCTGGCACAGCACCCACAGGCGCTGCTGCGCAAACGACAGTGGCAGCCCCTGCTCGCGTTCCTCGGCCGACACCGCACTGATGGCAGGAATGTGTTTAGGTGTGCGCCTGGCATCCAAAGCGAATTGATGTCGCCCTTGAGCTTCCAGGATCTGGAGCAGCTCTGGCTTGAAATCTCGAATTTTTTCTATGAGAGCGTCATCTTGAAGTTGGGTCTTATCACCATAAAGAGCAACATCCCCCTCTTCCAGACATATCTCAATGTCTAGGTCCATCAGGTGCTGGAGCAGTTCGTGAGGAGTCCTCATACCTTCACCTTTGTGCGGTTCATTTGTTTTTTTAGAAATTCAGCCAAGGTCTGCACTTGGCTGCGCTGGAAAAACTCGCTGAGTGGCACGTCCAACGCAAAGTGTTTTCGCAGCCGTGCCATGGCCGAGACCGCCAGCAGCGAGTGCCCACCAAGCTTGAAGAAGTCGTCCTGGCGCCCGACGCGCTCCACCTTGAGCACTTGTGCCCA
>NZ_JBYSZK010000063.1:0-580 GCF_058787015.1 Roseateles sp. FW305-36
CGCGCCCACTGAGCTTGGCCAGCACTTGCGCCCACGCCAGGTGGAAGAGACTCGCCGCGCTCACGCCCTCGCGTCGCGCCTGCGTACGAATGCGCTGACTCAGCTCCGCGGGCAGACTCTGGCGGCACTCCCGCACATTGACGCCCGTGCCTCGAACATCCTTGAGCCCGTACGGCAGCGTGGGCTCGCTCACATCGCCCAAGAGGGTCTTGAAGAAGGCTTCGTGCTCGCCCTGGCTCAGACCGTGCCGGGCTTGCGCGACGAACTCACGGAACAGGACCGGCTCGGGCAAGGTATGGGCTTGGCCCAGCAAGACCGCATGGACCTCGTGCATCAGAAATTCCAACGACTCGTGGTCGCCCCGCAGATGATGGCTGAGCATGAGCAAGAGCCAACTTTCTGTCTTGGGATCCTGGGCTGCATGCAGCTCCAGCAGCGGTGCCCGCCGCAGGTCCATGCGATAGCGGCGCGGATCAAAGCGCGCCAGCAGCTGATCCGCACCACTCAGCGTGCTGGCAGCGTCCAGCACCGCCTCGTGCACGCTCAGCACCGCCTCACGCTGCACCAGCTGCACCGGCTC
>NZ_JBYSZK010000064.1:0-579 GCF_058787015.1 Roseateles sp. FW305-36
TGCGGATGAAGTTGCCCATCCAGTCGCAGCCCCATGGGCATGTGATACGCCTGGCTCTGGCCAGGCAGCTGGCACAGTACCCACAGGCGCTGCTGCGCAAACGACAGTGGCAGCCCCTGCTCGCGTTCCTCGGCCGACACCGCACTGATGGCGGGAATGCGGTTAGGTTTACGCCCGGCATCCGAAGTGAATTGATATCGCCCTTGAGCTTCCAGGATTTGGAGCAATTCTGGTTTGAACCGCTGAATAGCCTTTATCAGCTCATCACTCTGCAAATGCCGCCTATTGCCAGCGAGCCCAATCTTTCCCTCCTTAACGCGAACTTGGACATCCAACTCTTGCAGACGCTCTAACAGATCGTTTGCACTCCTCATACTTCAACCTCGATTTGCTCCTGCATTGCTTCGAAAACAGTAGCCAAGGCTTGCACACGGCTGTGCTGGAAGAGGTCGCTCAGCGGCACGTCCAACGCAAAGCGTTCGCGCAGCCGTGCCATGGCCGAGACCGCCAGCAGCGAGTGCCCACCGAGCTTGAAGAAGTCGTCCTGGCGCCCGACGCGCTCCACCTTGAGCACTTGTG
>NZ_JBYSZK010000065.1:0-576 GCF_058787015.1 Roseateles sp. FW305-36
GGGTTCTTTGTGAACACGCTGCCGCTGCGCCTGCGCTTTGCGGACAACCCCAGCATCCAGGCGCTGCTGCGCCAGGCACGTCAGGTGGCGATCGAGGCGCAGGACCGCCAGCAGCTGCCGTTTGAGCAGATCGTCGAGATCGTCAAACCCACGCGCAGCCTGGCTCACATGCCGATCGTTCAGGCCAGCCTGGTTCTTCAAAGTTTTGAGGATCTCGAACTTGAACTTCCTGGGGTGACTGTTCGTGAAATACACGCAAACAGAACCAGCAACAGATTTGATGTTGAGTTGTTCCTTTGGGAAGAGGAGGGCAACAGTTCGCAGATCCGAGGATTCTTGGAATATCACACCTCGCTCTTCAGCGAGACCAGCATCCAGCGCTATGTGGATTACCTGCAGCAGGTGCTACAAGTTTTTGCGAAGGCTCACGCAGATCAGCAGCTTGCGCATCTGCGCTTTGCGCAATTGGACATCCTGCCGGTGCAGGAGCGAGAGCAGTTGCTGGTGGGTTTCAACCAGACCGAGGTGACGTACCCCGAAGGGCTGGTGCACGAGCTGTTCGAGGCGCAGGTGCAG
>NZ_JBYSZK010000066.1:0-539 GCF_058787015.1 Roseateles sp. FW305-36
ATCCGATGGGCCCAACGTGCCGCTAGATGCGGTGGGCAGGCTTCACCGGCCATGATGAGGTGACTCAATGGCAAGTCGCAGTCATCAGGCAAGAGCGCCACCAACGCCGAAGGCAGCGTGGCATGGCTGATTGAGTGCTGCCGCAGCACACTCAGCACGCCCTCCGGAGATTTGAGTTTGGCGCTGGGCGCCAGCACCAGACTGGCGCCATGGACCAAGGCCATGGAAAACTCGGAAATGCTGGCATCGAACCCTGGCGAGGCAAACTGAAGAATCTTGTGACCTGGGCTCGTCTGAAACAGTTCGTGCTGGGCCCAATGCAGATTGCTCAGGCCCTGGTGATGATTGAGCACCCCCTTGGGCGTTCCCGTCGAGCCGGATGTGTAGATCACGTACGCCAGGTGCATCGCGCTCAGCCCCAGT
This sequence comes from Roseateles sp. FW305-36, assembly GCF_058787015.1. Lineage (NCBI taxonomy): Bacteria > Pseudomonadati > Pseudomonadota > Betaproteobacteria > Burkholderiales > Sphaerotilaceae > Roseateles > Roseateles sp. FW305-36. Next base: position 424 of record NZ_JBYSZK010000066.1, read on the forward strand.
TCACGCGCGTCAGGGTTGCACCGCTCAGCTTCTGAGCCAGTCCAGACTTGTGCATCGGCGTCCAACCGCACGACAACAAGCTCAGCCTGAGCCTGCACCAGCCGCTCCAGCAGCCG
>NZ_JBYSZK010000067.1:0-518 GCF_058787015.1 Roseateles sp. FW305-36
GTCTGGTTGAAACCCACCAGCAGTTGCTCTCGCTCCTGCACCGGCAGGATGTCCAGTTGCGCAAAGCGCAGCTGCGCAAGCTGCTGACTTGCATGCGCCTTCACAAAACCCTCCAGCACGCGCTGCAGATATTTCACATGACGCTGCATGCTGGCTTCGCTGAAGAGCGAGCTTGCATAGATGACGGTGCCCTGGATACCTTCTCCGACTGGGCCTTCACCCAAATGAAGCTCCAAGTCATTCTTGGCCACCGGCTCTAACTCGCCAGCCATACCCAATCTCAACCCCGGTAGTTCAAGCTCCCCTGCTTCCTCGTTGTGCCAGGTAAAGGACACCTGGCAGATCGGGTTGTAGGCCAGGCTGCGAGTGGGCTGGACGATCTCGACGATCTGTTCAAACGGCAGTTGCTGATGGTCCTGTGCCTCGATCGCCACCTGACGCGCCTGGCGCAGCAGCGCCTGGATGCTGGGGTTGTCCGCAAAGCGCAGGCGCAGCGGCAGCGTGTTCACAAAGAACCC